>NZ_JBVJIR010000006.1:380654-418143 GCF_055586185.1 Actinoplanes sp. NPDC051405 | reverse complement strand
GAACGCGTACACCCAGCTCCACACCCTCCCCCCCCCCCTCCCCCCCCTCCCCCACCCCCCCCCCCTCCCCCCCCCCCCCCCCCCCCCCCCCCCCCCCCCCCCCCCCCCCCCCCCCCCCCCCCCCCCCCCCCCCCCCCCCCCCCGCTCGGTGGCTCGGCTCAGCCGAGGTACTTCTGCCACGGGCCGGTGATGGCCAGGGTGAGGCCCGGGTCCTGCATGTTGACGAAGAGCACCTTGCCGTCGTCGGTGAACGTCGGCCCGCAGAATTCGGAGTCGTTGAGCTGGTTGCGGGCGATGGCGTAGACCGGTCCACCCGGGAACGCGCCGAGGACATGGGACGCGCCGGCGCCGTCCTCGGCCAGCACCAGGCTTCCCCACGGCGTCACGGTCACGTTGTCAGGGCCGTCGAAGGTCAGATCGGTGTACTTCGCCGGGGCCCCTTCCTCGGCGGTGGCCTGGTGCGGGAAGTACGTCACCAGCTGGATGGTCTGGTCGCGGTAGTTGTAGAACCACACCATGCCGTCGTGCGGGGCCGCGTCCGCCGGGAGATCGCCGTCCTCCCACGCGTAGGAGTTGACGACGTACACGCCCTCGTCGGTGCCCCACACGCCCTCGAACTTGCGTCCGCGCGTGACCTGGCCGTCGGTGAACTGCTCGCGTACCGGTGTGGTCTTGGCGTCCCGGTCGGGCACTTCGATCCACCGCACGGGGAACGGGCGGCCCAGCTGGGCCGAGGTCAGGTAGGCCACGTCGGGCAGCACCGAACCGTCGTCCATGATGATCTGCATCGCGGCGAGGACACCGGCGTCCGGGGCCAGCCGGGTGAGCACCCGCGGACCGACCTTGAGGCCGTGGGGTGTGGTCCACCGGTAGAAGAGACCGTTGGGTCCGTCGGCGTCCTCGGACAGATAGATGTGGGTGCGGTCCCGGTCGATCGCCAGGGCCTCGTGGGCGTAGCGGCCCAGGCATCGGATCGGCCGGGGGTCGGCGGTGCCGTCGCCCCAGACCTCGAAGACGTAGCCGTGGTCGCGCTGGAAGACGCCGGTGCGGTCGCCCTCGGTCCACTTGTCCCCGGCGCGGTCGTCGGTCTCCTCGCAGGTGAGCCACGTCCCCCAGAGGGTCGGGCCGCCGGCGCAGTTGGAAACGGTGCCGGAGATGGCGACGAACTCGCCCAGGTTACGCCCGGCGCGGTCGGTCGTGATCACCGTGCAGCCGCCGGCATCGACCGCGCCCGGGTCGTAGACGGTGCCCTTGATGTGCGGCACGCCGAACTCGGCGCCGGGGTCGATCTCGTGATTCTGGATCAGGGTGTAGCGGCCACGGCCGGCGTCGAAGGCGGCCATGCCGTCGTGGTCGGCCGGGGTGACACCCTGGCCGCGGTCCAGCCGGGTGACCCCGGCCCGGGTGACCACGGTGTAGCTGAAGCCCTCCGGCAGAGCCAGGACGCCGGCCGGGTCGTCGACGAGCGGCGGGAAAGGCACGCGGCCGCTGCCGGCGGGCCGGTGCGGCCGGCCCGGGTGGGCCTGAGCCAGGGACGGGACGGAGCCGGTGACGGCGAGACCGACGCCGGCGGCGGCGCTGCCGGTCAGAAAGGTACGGCGAGACGATGGCACGAGGTGTAGCTCCTCCACAGGAGTAGGACGATCGGGTCAGTGCTGCGGGCGCCGGGGCAGGACCAGGTCCGTCCAGACGAGCCGGTGGTCGGAGGTCGGGAAACCGTTGACGGGCGACCACTGCGGGTCGAAGACGCCGGTCAGCCGGAACAGCGGATCAGCCCGGACCGGCCAGAACACTCCCGATCGGACGATCCGGTTGCCGGCCCGGGGCAGCACGTAGTCGGCGTGCAGGTTGCCCGGCGCGGTGTCGGCGAAGTCGGCCGTGTCGAACCGAGGATCACCGCGGTGGGTCAGGTTCGCGCCGCCCTGCAGGGTGGAGGCCTCCACCGCGCCGGCACTGGACGGAAACGTCCGGGCATCGATCAGCGGGTGCTGGGTCAGCTGCCGGATCGCGCTCCGGTAGGAGTCACCGTCGTACGGGTCAGCGTTCTGGTCGCCGGCGATCACGAAGTTCTGTCCCGGCTTGAGCCCGCCCCGGCGGCCCTTGTCGTCGTAGATGTAGGACGACGCCCGCGGCGTGACGTAGTCGGCCCAGAACCGGATCTCGTCATGGTTGCGCCGCCCGTTGCGGTCCTCCGGCCCGTCGAAGGTCGGCGGCGTCGGGTGCGAAACCAGGAAATGCACTGTCCGGCCGCGCACCTTGATCGGCACGTCCCAGTGACTCTTGGAGGACAGCCGCAGGGCCGCCTGTTCCCGCGCCGAATAGAAGTCCACCGGCATGGCGTTGCCCGGCATGTCCCGCCACTTGAACAACTGGAACGTCCGCACACCACGGACGTCGATCGGGTACTTCGAGTAGACCACCATGCCGTACTGACCGGGAAAGAGCCCGAAACCGTATGAGTCGTCGCCGTACGCCTGATCGCCGGGCGTGGTGTCCACGACGCCGTTGTTGTTGAGGTCGAGGCCGGACGAAACTCCGGTGTTCGACGGCGCGACGTAGCGGTACGGGTAGCGCTGCGCCGGTGCCCCGTTCTGCGACACGGCGAGGAAGTTTTCGGCGAACAGGCGCGCCGCCACCGGGTCGTGGTCGAACTCGTTGATCAGCACCACGTCCGGCCGGCTGCGCTGGATCACTTCGGCGACATTGCGGGCCTGCCGCCGGTAGACGTCGTCGACACCCGGATCCGCGAGCTGCTCGCGCAACAGACCCTGGGTGGGCCGGTTGAGCGAGAGGTTGTACGTGGCGAACCGCACGCTGTCGTCCCGGCTGGTCGCCTGGGCCGGTGACCCGCCGAGCAGAGCCGCGCCGAGCACGGCCGCCATGAGAAGTTGCTTCATGACCCCTTCGGTACCGGACATCCGACCACCCCGGCAATGCCGATCGCGCACTGTCGCCGACAGTTCAGCTGCCCACACCCGTCCCGTCGCCCACTGCTCATGCGCGCCGCGCCGATGAGCACCGCCGGCCGCCGAGGCGTTCAGCGTTGCACCCCGTGGTAAAACGCGTCTCCGAGCCCGATCGTGAACAGGGTGCACCCGTAGAGGGCGTGCTCGACGCACACCGTCAGCAGTGAACGGGTCTGCTGATAGCGGCGGGCGAACAGCCACCCTCCGGCGAGCGTCAGAACCACCGCCAGGACATTGCCGAACAACAGGTGGGCGAAGCCGAACGCCACTGCGCTCGCGGCTGCGGCCGGCCGGCCGGTGCCGAAGACGCCCGCGTACCGGTGCAGCAGGAAGGCCCGGAACAGCAGTTCCTGCGGGTACACGGACACGATCGGGTAGCCGATGATGATCGCTGCCCACAGCGCGGTGTGCTGGCGGGGCATGTCGAACAAGCGCTCCGGAGTGAGCACCGCCACGCCGAGGACCAGCAGCAGAGACGCCGGCGCCCAGGTCAGCAGGATGCCCGGCAGCGCCGGTCGCACAGCGCCGGCCCGGAGCAGATCACGCGTGTCGAACGTGTTCTGCCGCCGCAGATACAAGACGACCGCGCCCGCGGCCAGCATCAGTGGTGGTATCGGGCCGCCGGGCAGCCGGGCGGCGATGTAGACGCCGACCACCCCGAAGAACACGGCGAGGTACTCCAGGGCCGGCCATCGTGAACGGCTCGTCATCGTGCAGACGCCCCCTAGACGAGTCCGCCCATCGCCGGATCGCTGATGCTGTCCCGGCCGTTCTCGAGGTGCCCGGCGTAGCGCCGATGCAGGTCCTTCCCGGCGGTCACGGTGAGGTCGTACCAGCCACGGGTACGCGCGACGCCCCATGATCTGCTCGTCGCCTGTCCGCCACGCACCGGGACCGTGGTCTGCCGGCCGGTGTATCCGTCGCGGATGGTCAGCTGAACCCGTTCCGGTCCCGCGTTCCTGAAGATGAGCGTGACCTTCTCGGCGCGCGGGTCGTACTCGGTGGTCATGGCCACGGCCGGTGCCTGCGCACTGCCCACGAAGGTGCGGCAGAAGCCGTTAGGACCGTGCACCGAGACGTCGTGGCTCCGGGCTGCCGCCCAGCTGCCGGAGACGGACTTGCCCGGCTCCACCGTGTACGTGCGCGGCTGCTCGCCGGACGCGGTCGAGCAGGCCAGGAAGACCGCGGTCGCCTCGCCGGTGTTGCGGAACGTGACGGTCAGCGCCTGGCCCGCGACGGCGCCGTCCGCGTGCAGGGTGTACGGCAGCGCGCGCGCCGGGCGTACCCCTCTCTCCTGGCGGGGCAGCCGCCCGTCCTTCGGTGGGACCGGCACCTCGTCGGGGTGCCGGACCAGGTCCGCGGGCTTGAAGTCATCGGTGTCCGGGAGCCGGACGGGACGGCCGCGGTTGGGCGTCCGGAAGTCGAAGGCGCTGGTCAGGTCGCCGGCCACGGCCCGGCGCCACGGGGTGATGTTGGACTCGATCAGGTCGGGACGTCCGTCGGCGAAGCGCGCCTCCAGGAACCGGATCAACGACGTGTGGTCGAACAGCTGGGAGTTGACCCAGCCGCCCCGCGACCACGGGGAAACGACGATCATGGGTACGCGGACGCCCAGCCCGTACGGTCCGGCGGCGTTCGCGGGGTCGCCCGGATAGATCTCGTGGGTGGTCGCCACGGTGGACGCGCCCTGCGCCGGTGACTGCGGGGGAGTGGGCGGTACGAGGTGGTCGAAGAATCCGCCGTCCTCGTCGTAGGTGATGAACAGCGCCATTCTGCTCCACACCTCGGGGTGCGCGGCGAGGATGTCGATGACCTGGGAGGCGTACCAGGCGCCGTAGGAGGGCTCCCAGTTCGGATGCTCGGTGTACGCCTCCGGGGCGACGATGTAGGACACCGAGGGCAGCCGACCGGTGTTGACGTCCGCGCGGAAGTCGGTGAGCAGCGCCAGCGGGTCGCGGCCCAGCGCGTTGATGTTGGTACCGGTCTTGGCTCGGTCGGCCAGCGGCGAACCGGGGGCGGCGTTCTGGTAGCGGTGGAAGTACAGCAGTGAGTTGTCGCCGTAGTTGCCGATGTACGGGTCCTGCGTCCAGCCCCACGAGCCCGCGGCGTTCAGGCCGGTCCCGACGTCCTGGTACACCTTCCAGGACACGCCGGCCCGCTCCAGGCGTTCGGGTAGGTGGACCAGTCGTAGCCGGCCTCGGCGTTGTTGATCACCGGCCCGCCGCCGGAGCCGTCGTTGCCGACCCAGCCGGTCCACATGTGGTACCGGTTCGGGTCCGTCGGCCCCATCAGCGAGCAGTGGTAGTTGTCGCAGACGGTGAAGGCGTCCGCCAGCGCGTACTGGTACGGCAGGTCCTTGCGAGTGTGGTAGGTCATCGTCGTGACGCCCTTGCTGGGCACCCACCGGTCGTACCGGCCGTCGTTCCAGGCGGCGTGCCCGTCGGTCCAGCCGTGCGGCGGGTCGGGCAGGTAGCTCTGGCCGAGGTTCGGCACGTCGGGCCGGAACGGCAGGACATCGGCGCCGGGCCCGTTCGGCTGGTGCCAGACGCTGCGGCCGGACGGCATCCGCATCGGATGCGGGTCGGCGAAGCCTCGTACGCCGCGCAATGAGCCGAAGTAGTGATCGAACGAGCGGTTCTCCTGCATCAGGATGATGACGTGTTCGACGTCGGCGATGGTGCCCGTGCGGATGTCGGCCGGGATGGCCAGCGCCTTGCTGAGGTCCAGCGGCAGGGCTGCCGCGGCGGCCGGCAGACCGGCCAGCTGAAGAAACGTGCGACGGTCGACGGCACCCATGGCGATCCTTCCTTCAGGCGCTACGCAGCAACCCGCAACCGGCAAGCTATCGACGCGACATGGACTCCGGATGGCCGTCGATGTCCGGCCGCTGAGGCGCAGATGACAACTGACGTGACCGGACCGTGATGGGGTGAATTCTTCATCGGATGGTCGACCGCTGGTCCGCTGGCGTTCTACTCTGGCTGCCCGGAGAAGATCGGGTGACGGAAGGCTCCATGATGGCCGACGCGGTGGTCGATACGGAGATCAGTGCCGACGGCAGTCTGGTCCTGCGCCCTCGGGGCGTCCTCGGGGCCGAGGACGCCGTCGACCACCAGGTCGCCGTCTTCCTCGACAACTCCTCGACGACGATCGCCGGCCGGCTCACCGCCGCGGGAGTCGCCACCCACCGGCTCCGGCACGTCGGGATGGCCTCGGCCGCCTGAACGGTCTGCCCGCGCCGGGCCGGATAGATGAACGCTCAGTGAATACGCCCTGTCTGCACCAGCCGGCGAGGGCCGGAGCTCCGCTAGCGTGACTGACCATGACGAGATCCACCACGGCTCCCCGGCACCTGCGCATCCCGGTCGTGGACGTGGCGCCGGTCGTGGATGGCGGCGACCGGCCGGTCAAGTCGGTCGTGGGCGAGGAGTTCGAGGTCACCGCGACCGTCTTCCGCGAGGGCCACGACGCGGTCAACGCCACCGTCGTGCTCACCGATCCGGCCGGTCGGGAGGAGCGCAGGCCCATGGTACGGGTCAACGCCGGCCTCGACTCCTGGTCGGCCGCCGTCAGCGCGGACCGGCCGGGTCGCTGGTCGTACCGGGTCGAGGGCTGGTCCGATCCGTACGGCACCTGGCTCCACGATGCCGTCATCAAGGTCGGGGCGAAGGTCGACGTCGAGCTGATGCTCGAGGAAGGCGCGCGGGTGCTGGAACGCGCCCTGGCCGAGGTGGACCGCTCGGTGCAGCAGGCGGCCGTACTGCGGTCAGCGATCACCGGTCTGCGGGACGACCGGTCGGCGCCCGAGGCGAGGCTGGCCGCGGGCCTCGCCACCGCTGTCCGGCGCGAGCTCGAAGAACGGCCACTGCGCGACTTCCTGTCGCCCGGCCGGGACCATCCGTGGTCGGTCGAGCGGGACCGGGCCCTGTACGGCGCGTGGTACGAGATCTTCCCGCGATCGGAGGGTGCCGCCTTCGACCAGAACACCGGCCGCTGGACCAGTGGGACGTTCCGCACCGCGGCGCGGCGGCTGACCGCCATCGCCGGCATGGGCTTCGATGTGGTCTACCTGACGCCGATCCATCCGATCGGCCGGATCAACCGCAAGGGCGCGAACAACGCGCTGCGGGCCGCGGAGGGCGACCCGGGCTCGCCGTACGCGATCGGATCGTCCGACGGCGGCCACGACACGATCCACCCGGACCTGGGCACCTTCGACGACTTCGACGCCTTCATCGCCGAGGCCCGCCGCCTCGGCCTGGAGGTCGCCCTGGATCTCGCGGTGAACTGCGCGCCGGACCACCCGTGGGTCAGCGCCCACCCGCAATGGTTCACGACCCGGGCCGACGGCTCCATCGCGTACGCGGAGAATCCGCCGAAGAAGTATCAGGACATCTACCCGCTCAACTTCGACAACGATCCGGAGGGGCTCTACGCCGAGATCCGCCGGGTGGTGCAGCTCTGGATCGACCACGGCGTGACGATTTTCCGGGTCGACAACCCGCACACCAAGCCGCTGGCGTTCTGGGAGCGCCTGATCGCCGATGTCGCCGCGGACCACCCGCACATCATCTGGCTGGCCGAGGCCTTCACCCGCCCGCCGATGATGCACAATCTCGCCAAGGCGGGCTTCCAGCAGTCCTACACGTACTACGCCTGGCGGCACACCCGGGCGGAGCTCGAGGAGTACTGCACCGAACTCGCCGGTACCGCGGCGGCCTACATGCGCCCCAACTTCTGGCCCACCACGCACGACATCCTCACGCCGTTCATGCAGCACGGCGGCCCCGCCACCTGGAAGATGCGGGCCGCCCTCGCCGCCACGCTCGTGCCCAGCTACGGCATCTACGCCGGCTACGAGCTGCTCGAGAACCAGGCCCGGCCCGGCGCCGAGGAGCAGATCGACAACGAGAAGTACGAGTACAAGAACCGCCGGTGGGAGGACTACGAACCCGGCGGACCGCGCGAGGGGCAGTCCCTGGCGCCGTACCTCACCCGCATCAACGAGATCCGCCGGGCGCATCCGGCCCTGCACCGGCTCCGCAATCTCCGGTTCCACCGGGCCGACGACGACAACATCCTGGTCTTCTCCAAGGCCCACCGGGTCTACGACCGCGACGATGTCATCATCGTCGTGGCGAACCTGGACCCGAGCAGCACCCGTGACTCCTGGATCCACCTGACCATGCCGGACCTCGGACTCGACTGGGATGCGGGATTCGTCGCGCACGACCTGATCACCGGAGAGCACTGGAACTGGACCGAGCACGCGTTCGTCCGTCTCGGCCCCGACACCGAGCCGGTCCACATCGTGCATGTCCAGCCGGCGATCGACCGCTGAGGCGAGCATTCCAAGATCGAGCCACTCGGCCACGTCAGAGGAACTCAGCAGCGCGTCAACGGTGTCCGCGTGCATGCTGACCTGGGCGTAGGCCGGTTGTATCGGCATTGTCATGATCGGCTGCTGCCGGGTCCGGGCTGCCTATAGTCGCTGCTGTGCGTGCTCATGTGCTGGTCGCTGAGGATGACGCCCGGCAGGCCGAGGTGGTCCGGCGGTACCTGGAGGCGAGCGGGTATCGCGCCTCGGTCGTGCACGGCGGCCGGGATGCGATCGAGCAGGTTCGGCTGACCCCGCCGGACCTGCTCATCCTGGACGTGATGATGCCGCAGCTGAACGGGGTCGAGGTCTGCCGGGTGCTGCGCCGGGAGAGCAACGTGCCGGTGCTGATGCTGACCGCCCGGCGCGACGAGGACGACCTGCTGCGCGGACTGGACGTGGGTGCGGACGACTACCTGATCAAGCCCTACAACCCGCGGGAGTTGATGGCGCGGGTCCGCACGATGCTGCGCCGCACCCAGTGGGCGCCGGCCGAGCCGGATGCCGCGCTGCGGGTCGGTGAGGTCGTGGTCGACGTCCGGGGCCGGCACGTGACCAGCGGCGGGCGCCGGGTGGACTGTACGCCCGGTGAGTTCGAGATCCTGGCCGCGATGGCCGCCGCTCCGGACCGGGTGTTCACCCGCGCACAGCTGCTGGAGCAGGCCCGTGGCTTCGAGGCCGCGGCCACCGACCGTACCGTCGACATGCACGTCATGAGGCTGCGCCGCAAGATCGAGCCGAATCCGCGCCGCCCGGCCTATCTGCTGACCGTCTACGGCGTCGGCTACAAGTTCACGGACGGGTCGCGGTGACGCGCGTCCCGCTGCACCGCAGCCTGGTCGCGCGGCTGCTGACCCTCTCGCTGGTGGTCATGCTGTGCGCCGTGACGGCCACCGCGTGGCTCGCGGCGCAGAGCACCACGCGCGCGATCGTGCAGACGCAGGGCTACGGGCCCTCCTACGACGAGGAGATGATCTACGACGAGGTGATCGCCTACGCCGCGACGCACACCGACTGGTCCGGGGTGCGGCCGCTGCTCGTCGAACTCGCCGCGCGGACCGGCCGGCCGATCTCGCTGTACGATCCGGACGGCGAGTTCCTGGACAGCTCGGAGACGTCGACGGTCCTGCCGGCCCGGCGGTCGGCGCTGATCGACCCGCTCTACCTCGAGGGCTACCTCTCGCCCGAGCCGGCCGGCCGCGGTGTCGACTGGCGCGTGGTCGGTCCTTACCGGCTCACCGAGGCCGAATTGACGACCGTCTCCGCGCGCGTGCTGGCGGCAGAGTCGTGCCTGCTCGGCAAGGGCCTCGACGCATGGGTCTCCCGTGAGACCGGCGGCCGGCCGACGCTGAACTCGGAAGGCGCATCGGACGCTCAGCTGGCCGCCTGCGCGCGCGAGTCCGGTGCCGACGTCCCCACCGCCACCGAGCAGCGGGCGCTGGACGAGCTGACCGCGCTCACCAACGCCTGCCTGGGAGACGGCACGGTCACCGTGCTGCTCGGCTTCACCTGGACCGGGGCCCCTGCGGGGTCGAACACGCGGACCTGCATCGATGATGCCCTCCGGATGCAGCTCCGGCCGTACGTGGCCCCGCGCGCGATCCTCTACATCCACGAGGCGGCATCGGTGACCGGCCCGGTCTTCGACCTCTCCCGGGCCAGCACGATGCGGATCGCCGGCGTCTCGGCGCTGGTGCTGGCGGTTGCCGTCGCGATCACGCTGCTGGTCGGCGTGCGGATGTCCCGGCCGCTGCGCGCGCTCACCCGCGCCGCGGAGCAGGGCGTGGCCCGCCTGCCGATCCGGGGCCGGGACGAGATCGGCCGGCTCACCGCCGCGTTCAACGACCTGACCGAGCGCCGGGAGGCCGGGGAACGGCAGCGGCAGGCCATGGTCAACGACATCGCGCACGAGCTCGGCACGCCGCTGACCAACATCCGTGCCTGGCTGCAGGCCGCCCGGGACGGTGTGGCGGACCCCGGCCCCGAGCTGCTGGATCTGCTCGCCGACGAGGCCGACGTGCTCCAGCACATCATCGACGACCTGCGCGACCTCGCCGCGGCCGACGCCGGGCGGCTGCGCCTGCACCCGGAGCTGGTCTACGTCAACGAGCTGCTGGACCAGGTCGCCGCCGTGCACCGCAGCCGCTCCGGGGACGTCACGATCGTGACCGAACCGGTCGGCGATCCCGAGGTGACGCTCGACCCGCTCCGGATGCGCCAGGCCGTCGGCAACCTGCTCTCCAACGCGGTCCGGCACTCCCCGCCGGGCGCCACCGTGACCGTCCGCTCCCGTCTCGACGGCGACGATCTGGTGATCGAGGTCGTGGACGCCGGCGACGGGATCAGCGAGGACGATCTGCCGCACGTCTTCACCCGCTTCTGGCGCGCGGACCGGTCCCGCAGCCGGCACACCGGCGGCAGCGGCCTCGGCCTGGCCATCGTCCGCGACCTCGTCGGCGCGCACGGCGGCACCGTCACCGCGACCAGCCGCGCCGGCCACGGCAGCACCTTCACCATCCGCCTGCCCGCCCGGGACTGACCCACCGTTTTCTCCCTTCCGCACCGTCGGTGGCTCCGCCACCCGCGGCGATGGACCCCACGCAGAAACAGACAGGAGTTGGCCGATCATGGCTGCGACGAAGGAACGCCTGCTGGCCCTGGACGGGCTGCGGCTGCTGTGCGCGCTGGTGGTGGCCGCCCATCACCTCGGCATGGCCTGGTCGGTGGACGGCGTACAGCCGACCAGCACGCATCTGCCGCAGGCGGTGAACTCGGTGCTGATCTACGGCAACCTCGGCGTGGAGGTGTTCTTCATGATCAGCGGCTTCGTCATCTGCATGAACGGCTGGGACCGCAGCCCGCGCGCCTTCCTCGCCTCCCGGGCCGGCCGGCTCTACCCGGCGTTCTGGGCGTGCGTGGACGCTCTGGTACGAGTTGCGCTTCTACCTGCTGTTCACGGTCGTGATCGCGCTGGGCCTCACCCGTGGCCGGGTGCTCGCGCTGGGCGTCGGCTGGCTGGCCGCCTCCGTCGTCGTACCGGCCGGGGTGCCGCTCGCGGAGCTGGTCATGCCGCAGTTCGCGCCGTACTTCGTGGCCGGCATGACGTTCCATCTGATCCGCCGGCACGGGATGACCCTCCCGCTGGGGTTGCTGCTCGCCGCGTCGTGGGTGATCAGCCTGGTCCGCGTGCGGGAGCGCGTGCTGTCCGCGAACCCCGGCTTCGCGGTGCCCGTCGGGCCGGGGCTGCTGATCATCACGCTCGGGTTCGCGGTGCTGCTGGTGATCGCGCTCGGGCACACCGACCGCTGGAGCTGGCGCTGGCTGGCCGTGGCCGGGGCCGTGTCCTACCCGTTCTATCTGCTGCATCCGCGCATCGGCTACACGATGATCCGGTACGCCTACGACCGCACCGGTCTCCCGGTGCCGCTGCTCGTCGCCGGCGCCATCCTGGTGCTGCTCGTCGCCGCCTGGCTGGTCCACCGCCTGGTCGAACGTCCGCTCGGCCCGGCGCTGCGCCGCCTGATCGCCACCGGTGCGGTGCGCCCGGCCGGCGTGTCGATGGCCGATGGACCGGCTCGCCGGGCGGCACGCTGGGCCTGCGGATCAGCGTGCCGGGAGAGGACGGCGGGGGCGTCGGACGGGCCCACGGGTGACGGCCCGTCGAGCGCCGCGGGTGAGGCGCCTGACGGCGAAGCAGTTCCGCTACAGCTTCGGTAACGCCCTCACCGCCACGTCCAGCCGGCGATCGACCGCTGAGGCGAGGGGTCACCGGGCCGAGAGGCCGGCTGCTTTGGCGAGCAGGCCGGCCTGCGTACGGTTGGCGCAGCCGAGCTTTTCCAGGATCTGCGAGACGTAGCCCTTGACGGTGGTCTCGGACAGGAAGAGCCGGTCGGCGATGCCCGCGTTGGACAGGCCGTCGCCGATGCCGGCCAGCACCTCCCGTTCCCGCGCGGTCAGCGACGTCAAACGCCCGCGGGCCCGGTCACGCTCGTCGGCCGCGGTGGCGGTCACCGCGACCAGGCCGGCCGCCGCCACCGGGGACAGCACCGTGTGGCCCCGCGCCGCGACCAGGATCAGGTCGACGAGCTCGTCCGGCGGGGTCGATTTCACCAGGAAACCGGCCGCTCCCAGGCGCAACGCCTCCAGGACGTACCGGTCGGCGTCGAAGGTGGTCAGCACCAGCACGGCCGGTGGGTCCGGCAACGCGCGGATCCGGCTGGTGGCGGCCAGTCCGTCGACTCCCGGCATCCGCAGATCCATGAGTACGACGTCGGGCCGTGACCGCACGACTGCCTCCACCGCCTCCGCGCCGTCGAGGGCCACGCCGACCACCTCGATCGCGGCGGACGCGGACAGGATGGTGGTCAGGTGCTCGCACACCATCGGCTCGTCGTCGGCTATCAGCACCCGTACCGTCATCCGGCCACCCGGGTGGGCAGGCCGGCCTCGAGCCGGAAGCCGCCGGTGCCGTCCGGCCCGGCGTGCAGTGAGCCGCCGATCAGCTCGATCCGCTCGCCCAGTCCGGCCAGGCCGGTGCCGCCGCCCTGGGTCAGCGGACGGCTGCGGGACGCGGGGGCGTCGTTGTGCACCACGATGTGGGTGCGGTGCGGGTCGTAGGAGACCTCGACCTGCACGGTGGCGGTCCAGGCGTGCCGGCGGGCATTGGTGAGCGCCTCCTGCACGACCCGGTACGCGGTCCGCCGGGTCACCGGCGACAGCCTGGACGCGTCGCCCTCCTCGGTGAGCCGCACTGCCTGCCCCACCCGGCCGGCGTCCTCGACCAGCTCGGCCAGCGGCGGCGGCACGACCTCGGTGAGCGGTGGGGCCGCCACCGCAGGCGCCCGGCGCAGCACCCCGACCAGCTCGCGCAGCTCATCGAGCGCCCGGACGCCGTCGGCCCGCAGTCCGTCGGCGGCCGTGCGGGTCGCCGGATCGGCCGCCTTCGTGGCCAGCGCCCCCGCCTGCAGGGTCATCAGGGTGACCCGGTGCGCGACCAGGTCGTGCAGCTCCGCGGCGAGCCGGTGCCGCTCTTCGGTGCGGGCCTGCTCGGTACGCCACCACTGCTCCCGCTCAGCCCGTTCGGCGCGTTCGGTCAACAGGTGCAGCCGCCGGCGGCGGGCCGCCAGCCACAGGCCGAACAGCGGCGCGACGGCGTTGTGCAGAAGCCCGTTGGCGATGAACCCGGCATCGGGATCCCACGGGCGGGTGCCGAGCACGGTGAGCACGCCGATCGCGGCCCACACCCGCGCGGCCCGGGCCGCCGGGATGCCGCGCTCGGTGATGTTCTCCACCGAGACGGACAGGGCGAGCGGCCCCCACGCGCTCACCGACAGCAGCGTCTCCGGCAGATTGCCCGGCGCGGCCAGGGCGAGCAGGGTCTGGACGGCGACCGACCCGGCGATGACCAGGCCGGTGCCGACCGGCCGGCGGCGGCGCACCAGAACGACCGGCGAGGTGACGAGCTGGACAACGGCAACGGCCACCACGAAACCGGTGCCCGCCCCGGGCCCGGCGACGACCACGGCGAGCGCCCCGCCGACCGCGGCGGCCGCGCCGAGGACGGCCAACAGCAACGCATCGATGGCCTTCATATCGATGACGCTACTCATGGCCCGAACCTACGAAAGTAGGTGTGGCTGCCTGCTTTCTCAGCTGGTGCCCGGTGTGCCGGCGGCGCTGCGATGGAGGCATGACTCAGATGACACGCCGCAACGCCCTCGGTGCCGCCGTCGCATTGGCGAGCCTGGGCTCGACGGCCCACCTCAGCAAGCCCTCGGCGGCGCGCCGGGTGACCACCATCGTGCTCGTGGCCGGGGCCAACGGCGGTCCGGGCGGCGACGCCGAGCTCACCCTGCGCGGGCACCGGACGGTGGGCGTGGAGCTGCCCGGCCACAACCCCGGCGACGGTCAGTTCCGCCGCGCCTACCAGGAGCCGCAGGACCTGGCCGCGCTGGCCACCGAGCGCTCACCGATGGCCGGGATCACCCTCGACGACTACGTCCGCGCGACCGTCGCGGTGGTCCGCCGGGCCGCCCGTAACGGACCGGTCGTGCTGTGGGGCGGCAGCATGGGCGGCGCCACGCTCAGCCGGGCCGGCAACGAGGTGCCGCACCTGATCGACCGGCTCGTCTACAGCTCGGCGTTCTGCTGCGTCGGCCTGCGCAGCGTCGGCGATTACCTGGCCACGCCGGAGGCGGCCGGCACGCTGCTGTTCGACCTCGGCGGCGCGGCCCTCGCCGACCCCGCCGTGATCGGCGGGACGCGCACCAACTTCCGCACCGCCGACCCGGCCGTGCTGGCCAAACTCAAGGAGGCACTGTGCGCGGGCGCCACGGACGCCGAGTTCCTGGCGATGCTCAACGGGATGTCCCCGGACGAGTCGGCGCAGGCGCCTCTCGACGACGCGCGCGGGCACCGGGACACGTGGGGCCGGATCCCGCGCACGTACATCCGGCACACTCGCGACCGGTGCATCCCGCTCGCCCTGCAGGACCGGATGATCGCCGAGGCCGACGCGCTGACCCCGGACAACCGGTTCGACGTGCGATCGGTCGCCACCTCACACGCTCCCGACGCCGCCGGCTGGCGGGCCACCGTGGAGATCGTCGACGGGCTCGTCCGGGGACGGTAGAAGCCGGCAGGCGGGCGCGGCGACGCCACGGCAGCTACAGCAAGCGTGCCGACAGCGCCGCCGGCCCCGGTCAGCGGAACGACCGGAAGGCCGCGCGCAGCTCCTGAGTGAACAGTTGCGGCTCCTCCCAGGCCGCGAAGTGCCCACCCCGCGTGGCCTTGCCGTAGTGCCGGAGAGTCGGATAGCTCGCCTCGGCCCAGCTGCGCGGCGCCTGGAAGATCTCCCCCGGGAAGGCGCTGAACGCGACCGGTACGGTCACCGGCGCCTGGGCGTGGCCGGCGGTCTGCGCTCTCTCCCAGTACGCGCGGGCGGCTGACTCCCCGGTGCCGGTCAGCCAGTAGACCGAGACGTTGTCGAGGACGTGCTCGCGGGTGAGGTTGCCCGCCGGCGGGCCGCCGCGGAAGGCGCGGGAGATCTTGAGGTAGCTGTCGGTGTCGTGGTCGAGCATCCAGGCCGCCAGGGCGACGGGGGAGTCCAGCAGGGCGTAGCCGATCGTCTGCGGCCGTGTCGACTGCTCGACCAGGTAGCCCCGGCCGGACGTGGAGAAGGTCTGGAGGGCGGCGGCCGCGGCCTTCTCCTCGGCCGTGTTCTTCGGCAGGTTGCCGGTGCCGGCCAGCGCCGGGACCAGCAGGTTCAGGTGGATGCCGAGCAGTCCCGGCGGTGCCAGCCGGCCGAGGTTGTCGGTGACGGCGGCGCCGACGTCACCACCCTGGGCGACGTAGTCGGGGTAACCGAGGCGGCGCATGAGTTCCGCCCAGGCGCGGGCCGTCCGGTTGGTGTCCCAGCCGAGCTCGTCGGGTTTACCGGAGAAGCCGTAGCCGGGGATCGACGGCAGCACCAGGTGGAAGGCGTCCGCCGCGGTGCCGCCGTGCGCGGTCGGGTTGGTGAGGGGGCCGACCGTCTCGAGCAGTTCGACGATCGAGCCGGGCCAGCCGTGGGTCATCACCAGCGGCAGGGCGTTGCGGTGCCGCGAGCGTACGTGGACGAAGTGGATGTCCACGCCGTCGATCTCGGTCTTGAACTGCGGGAGCGCGTTGAGTTTGGCCTCGAACCGGCGCCAGTCGTAGCTCGTCGCCCAGAACCGGGCGAGCGCCTGGGCGGTGGCCAGTTGCACGCCCTGCGAGCGGTCGGCGACGAGCTCGCGGGACGGCCAGCGGGTTGCGGCGACGCGGCGGCGCATCTCGGCCACCTGCTCGCGCCGGATCGCGACCCGGAACGGGCGGATCCCGGTCCGGGCGGTGGACGGGGCCGCGGTCGCCGGCGCGGGGCCGAGGGCGGCGGTTGCGGCGACGGTGACGCCGGCGGCGAGGCCTCCCTGCAGCAGTTGGCGTCGAGTGGGCTGGGAAGTCATCGGTATCCACCTCGTGAGTTGTGAAGGTCCATGTCAATTTCCGGTGCGCAGCGGGCGGAACGCGGCCCGCAGCTGGGCGGCGAACAGGTCCGGCTCTTCCCAGGCGGCGAAGTGGCCGCCCCGTTCGGCCTGGCCGAAGTAGTTGAGGGTCGGGTAGGACTGCTCGGCCCAGCTGCGCGGCGTCCGCCAGATCTCACCGGGGAACGTGCTGAAACCCACGGGAACCCGGGGGTCCGGCAGCGGCGGGCGGCCCGCGGCGGGCGCGTCCGGCCCGTACGCCTCCCAGTACGACCGGGCCGTGGACGCTCCGGTGCCGGTCAGCCAGTAGGCCGTGACGTTGTCGAGAATGTGGTCGCGGGTCAGGTTGCCCGCGGGCCGGCCGTCGACGAACGCGCCGGCGATCTTGTAGTACGCGTCGGTGTCGTGGTCGATCATCCAGGCGGCGAGCGCGGCCGGCGAGTCCAGCAGCGCGTACCCGATGGTCTCGGGCCGGGTGGCCATCTCCACGAAGTAGCCGTTGCCGGTGGTCTGGAAGACCTTGATCGCGGCCAGCGCCGCGCGTTCCTCCTCGGTGTCGTCCGGCAGCGAGGCCGGGTCGTTGAGGGCCGGCACCAGCAGGTTGGTGTGGATACCGATCAGCCCCGCCGGGCCCAGCCGGCCGATCGCGTCGGTGACCCCGGCGCCGACGTCACCGCCCTGCGCCACGTAGCGGTCGTAGCCGAGCCGGCGCATCAGCTCCGCCCACGCCCGCGCGGTGCGCACCAGGTCCCAGCCGACCTCGGCCGGTTCGGCCGAGAAGCCGTACCCCGGCAATGAGGGCAGCACCAGGTGGAACGCGTCGGCGGCGGTGCCGCCGTGCGCGGTCGGGTCGGTCAGCGGGCCCACCGAGTCGATCATCTCGATGATGGATCCGGGCCAGCCGTGGGTCATGATCAGCGGCAGCGCGCCCGGGTGCTTGGACCGCACGTGGACGAAGTGGATGTCCACACCGTCGATCTCGGTGGTGAACTGAGGAAGCGCGTTCAGCCGGGCCTGCACGCGCCCCAGGTCGTACTTGCTCGTCCAGTACTGACCCAGCGCCTGCATCGTGGCCAGTTGCACCCCCTGGGAGCGGTCGGCGACGAGCTCGCGGGTCGGCCAGCGCGTGGTCGCGAGGCGGCGGCGCAGGTCGTCGAGCGCTGCCCTGCGGAAGTGGACGGTGAACGGCCGGATCGCTTGTCCGGCTTGCTGTTCGAGCGTGGTCATGGCACGCACACTGCCTTTCGGTCGGAATCCCGATGTCCCACCAGCCTCACGAGGCCCGGGTGCGTCGCGCACCCGTGAGATGCCCTGGTCGACACGTCCTGGGGTGCGGACGTTCCCTGGCCACGACCGTGGTGCTGGGCAAAACAGCAGGTCAGAGCCCGCCTGCCCACGGGTTCTCGGAGACGGGCGACCGTGAAGGGGCCGGACCGGGTCCCAGGGTGCCGCCCCGGGGGTTTCACCGGCGCGACGCGGCACCCAGGAGCGCGACCCTGGTGCCAAGTGCAGGGACCAGAAGGAGGACGGGCGATGGCGAAGGTGCTTTTCGTGGTCTCAGGGGCCACGTACCTCGTGCTGAGGGACGGCACGCGATGGGCGACCGGGTATTGGGCCGAGGAGTTCGCGATGCCGTACCGGGCGCTGACCGAGGCGGGTCACGAGGTGGTGGTCGCGACGCCCGGCGGCACCACGCCGAACGTCGACATGATGAGCCTGCGGCCGTCGATGGCCGGTGGCGAGCAGGGAGCTCTGGAGCTGGAGGAGATCATCCGGTCGGCCGAGGTCCTGCGGCGCCCGTTGCAGTTGTCGGACGTCCGCCTCGAGGACTACGACGCGGTCTACCTGCCCGGTGGGCACGGACCGATGCAGGACCTGGCCGTCGACGCCGACGCGGGCCGGTTGCTGACGGCGGCCCTCGCCTCGGGCAAGCCGCTGGCCATCGTGTGCCATGCCCCGTCCGCGCTGCTGGCCACCCGGATCCATGGCGAGTCGCCGTTCCGGGGCTACCGGGTGACCGCCTTCACCAACGAGGAGGAGGAGGCTGTCGGCCTGGCTTCCCGGTGTCAGTGGCTGCTCGAGGACGAGCTGAGGGACAAGGTCGGCGTCGAGTTCAGCCGGGGCCCGGTCTGGGAGCCGTATATCGTGGAGGACCGAAATCTGCTCACCGGCCAGAATCCACATTCGGCTGCCACGCTGGCCGAACGACTGCTGCAGATTCTCGGCTGAGGCCGCCCGCAGGGGGTTGATCATGACAGGCGTGCTCGCGCGGCAGGACTGTGCCGCCACGGTCCTCGGCGGTCCCACCGTGGTCATCGATGTGGGCGGTCTGCGGATCGTCGTGGACCCGACGTTCGATGCCCCGGGCACGCACGGCTATCTGACCAAGGTGGCCGGCCCCGCCGCGACCGAAGCGGAGCTCGGCGCCGTTGACCTCGTCCTGGTCAGCCACGACCTGCACCCGGACAACCTGGACGACCGCGGCCGGGCCGTCGCGGCGGCGGCACCCCTGGTGCTGACCGGCCCGGCCACGGCCGGCCGGCTGGGGCCGCCCGCGGTCGGGCTGCCCACCTGGGCCGAGCAAGCGGTGCCACGCGGCGACGGCGGCGGCGATCTGACGGTACGGGCGGTGCCGGCCGTCCACGGCCCCGAGGACGGCGAGCGTGACGCCGACGGCAACGTCAACTGCGAGGTCACCGGGTTCGTGCTGTCCGGCGCCGGCCTGCCGGTCATCTACGTCAGTGGCGACAACGCGTCACTGCGGGCGGTGGCCGACATCTCCCGGCGCGTACCGGATATCGACGTGGCCGTGCTCTTCGCCGGGGCGGCCCGGGTGCCGGCGAAGTTCCGCGGCCGTCCCCTGACCCTGGACAGCCGCCGGACCGCCGCGGCCGCCGCGGTCCTCGGCGCGGGCATCGTGATCCCGGCGCACTACGACGGCTGGGCGCACTTCTCGGAATCCGCGACGGACCTCGAGACGGCATTCGACGAGGCCGGGCTGTCCTCGGTGCTGCACCTGCGCGATCACGGGACCTGGGTGTCCCTGCGACCGTGACTGTAAGCACTGTGGAGCGCCCGGCCTCATCGATCGCTCGTTCAGTGCCGATCGGGCACGGCGAGCGGGAAGGTGCCCTCACCCACGCCGGTGAGAGTGCGGGTGTACTGCCTCAGGTAGGTGTCGAGGAACGGTGACCGGTCGCCCTGGGTCGGGACGTCGTACCGGGGGTTCTGCAGGGCCAGACCCAGCCGGGCCCGGCTGATCCGGATCGTGTTGCCCGACGGTGTGTCGAGCCAGCTCCCGCTGCCGATGGTGCCGACCTGGACCCCCAGCTGGTGACCCACCGCGAAGGTCCAGTCGGTGGATTTCAGGTCGAACGCCACCCGGCCGGCCCGTTCGATCAGCGAGACGTTCTCGTCGAACATCACCGCGGTCCCGTCCGGAGCGACGTCCCACAGCCGCACCATGACGTTGCCCGGTGCACTGGCGTGCAGCGTGATCCGCGGTGTGGCGGTGATCCGTACCCGGGACCTGACCGGGGTGGACCAGCTGAAGTAGCTGTGGGCGTCCGCGGCCGCCGGCATCGGTGCGAGGCTTCTCGTGGCGGGCGGAGCCGGGTCAGTGGCGTGTTCCATGTCCCACTGCTGGCCGGCGGGTGCGGCCGGTGCGGCCAGTGTCGAGGCGACGCCGTCGTCGACGTACTGCCCGTCGGACAGGCGTGCGGCGGTGTACGACGACGGGGCCGGCCAGGTCGGCTGGGCCCGCCACGCGCCGGTGTTGTCCTCGATGGCGTACGCGGGGTCCTGGACCGACGGCCTGATGCCCTTCAGGTAGCGGTCGTAGAAGCGCATGACCTCGGCGAAGAAGCCGGCGCGGCCCATGAGCAGCTGTCCCTGCTGGTTGGTCTCGTTGCCGCGCACGTGCTCCCACTGGCCCAGCCAGCCCCGCTCCACACCGCGGTGGTTGTCGAGGTATTCCTCCATGTCCTCCGGCTTGGTGTTGTTCTCGATGAAGCCCTGGGTGACGAACAGCGGGGTGCTCGTGCCCTTGGCCTGCGCCGCGAGGTTGCGGGCGCGCCAGTACCGCGAGCCGAGGTCGGGGTTGTTGTTGTTCGTGAGGTTGTCGGCCAGGCACTCGGGGTGGGCGCTCTCGTAGGCGGCGTTGGCCTGGTAGCGCTCGGTGTCGTCGGGCAGTGGCTCGATCGTGGCGATGCTGTTGTAGGCGTCCGGTGTGGCGGTCACGTTGGGCCGGGGGACACCGTTGCTGAACAGGTAGTTGTACATGTTCCACACCGGTTCCTGGGCGACGACGGCCTTCAGCGCTCCGAGTCGCAGGTTGTTGCCGACCAGGCCGGTCACCGCGTCGTACGACTTGCCGTACATGCCGACCTTGCCGGTCGACCACCGCTGCGAGGCTGCCCACTGGATCGCGGCCTTCACGTCCGCCTGCTCGCCGGGGCCGACCCAGTCGAGGCAGCCGGTGCTGCCGCCGAAGCCGCGCAGGTCGACCATCACGTACGTGTAGCCGCGGGCGAACAGGTTCGTACCGCTGGTGAAGTCCGCGAACCGGTTGGAGGGACCGGTCCGGTCCCAGCCCTGCGGCCCGGTCTGGCCCGCATGGCTGAAGTAGGGACCGACGGCGAGGATCACCGGTGTCCGGGCGTGGGCCGGCAGGTTGGCCGGCCGGAGGACGTCGGCGTGGAGCTCGACGCCGCTGCGGTCAGCGGACGGGAAGTACTCCTCCGTCCACACTGCGCCCTCGGGAACCCGGGGGTTCTCCTCGTGGGTGACGCCTCCTGGCGCGGGCGCCTGGACCGGCGCCTGCGGCGGAGGGGCAGCGGTCGCCGCCGTGCTGCTTACCGCGAGAGCCGCAATCGTGATCAGTGCGCCGGCCGCAGCGGTTGAAGTCCGCCTGCGAATGTTCATCTGACCTCCCCGAGCGATAGAGCAATGTCTCTGCGTAGCTCGACGCTAGCGTGTCCGCCCGGGGTTGGGCTGCCTGCTGAGCGGGCCGATGACCGACAGCAGCTGGAGCTTGTCGTAGCTCTCGGTGCCCGGCACGGCGGTGTACACCAGCAGGGAATGCGACTGGTCGGGGTCGAGCAGCGCCTGGCAGCTGACCTCGAGGCCGCCGACAGCGGGGTGCACGAAGCGTTTGACGTGCTGATACCCGATGCCGATCTCGTGGTCGTTCCACACCGTGCGGAACTCCTCGCTGCGTTCGAGCAGCAGGTGCTGGAGGTGCGCGGCCCACGACTGCGGCCCCCGTACGGTGACCACCTTGCGCAGGCCCGAGGCGAAGACCCGCGAATGCAGCTCGTGGTCGTCGGGGTGGTACAGCGTGCGGTAGGCCGGATCGGTGAACCACCGGTAGCCGATGCTGCGGGCCGGGCCGCGGTAGCGGGTCATGTCGCCGGTGAGCGCGGCACCGAGCGGGTTCTGCCGCAGCGTCTCGCCGAGTTCGGTGACGATCTCCGCGGGGGTGTCGGTGAGACGGTCGAAGATGCGCAGCATGCCCGGGCTGATGTGTTCGCTGCTCGGGCCGGTCGTGGGCGGGTGGTGCCCGGCGAGGCGGAACAGGTGGTCACGTTCCTCCCGGGACAGGTGCAGGCCCTGGGCGATCGAGGCGATCAGGCGATCCGACGGGTGCGGTCCGCGCTCGCGTTCCAGCCGGCTGTAGTAGTCGGTGGAGAGGTGGCAGAGCGCGGCGACCTCTTCGCGGCGCAGTCCGCTGGTGCGGCGGCGCTGCCCGCGCGGCAGACCGACGTCCTCGGGCTGCAACGACTCACGGCGGCGGCGCAGGAACTCGGCGAGTCCCGCCCGATCGATCATGGTTGAGTTCCTCCAGGGTCGGCGGTCCTGCTTCGTTATACCGCTCACCGGCGGGCCTCAGCCTCGGATTGACAGGCCGTGGATAAGCCGGTTCCGGACCCGCATCCTGAAGTCATGTCACGTACCCCATCAAGCACTCCCGTTCCTGACCTCTCCGGAAAGCTCGCCGTCGTCACCGGGGCGAGCGACGGCGTCGGTCTCGGCCTCGCCACGCGGCTCGCCGGGGCCGGGGCCGAGGTCGTCCTGCCCGTCCGCAACCGGCGCAAGGGCGAAGCGGCCGTCGCGCGGATCGGGCAGCAGCACCCGCAGGCCACGGTCTCGCTGCGGGACCTCGACCTGTCATCGCTGGACTCGGTCGCCGCGCTGGGCGCCACGCTGCGCGATGAGGACCGCCCGATCCACATCCTGGTCAACAACGCCGGCGTGATGACCCCGCCCGACCGGCAGACCACCGCCGACGGGTTCGAGCTCCAGTTCGGCAGCAACCACCTCGGCCACTTCGCGCTCGTCTCGCACCTGCTGCCCCTGCTGCGGGCCGGCCGCGCGCGGGTCACCTCGCAGATCAGCGTCGCCGCGAACCAGAACGCCATCAACTGGGACGACCTGAACTGGGAGCGGTCGTACCAGGGCGGGCGCGCGTACAGCCAGTCGAAGATCGCCTTCGGCCTGTTCGGGCTCGAGCTGGACCGGCGCAGCCGGGCCGCGGGCTGGGGGATCTCCAGCAACCTGGCCCACCCGGGCATCGCGCCCACCAGTCTGCTGGCCGCCCGCCCCGAGCTCGGCCGGGCCCGCGACACCGCCGGCGTGCGGATCATCCGGGCGCTGTCCGCCCGCGGGCTCATCGTCGGCACTCTGGAGACGGCTCCGCTGCCCGCTTTGCTGGCCGCGACGACCCCGGACGCCGGTGGCCGGTTCTACGGGCCCAGCGGTCTCGGCCACCTGGGCGGCGCGCCCGCCGAGCAGGACCTCTATTCGCGGCTGCGCGGCGAGGACGACGCCCGCCGCATCTGGGACATCTCCGAGGACCTCACCCGCTGCGGCTTCCCGGCGGCGGCCGGTAGGACCCGCGGCAAGTAGGCAGGTCACCGAATTTTCAGAGGTCACCGATTAGTTCGACCGGCCCGCCGAGTCGACCAGAGCAACGGAACCTTCGGAGAGGACAGTTCCATGATCGAGCTCAACCCTGATCAAGCCCGGCGCGCGATCGTCGAACACACCCGTCGTCTGGCGGACTCGGCCGCGGCGGCCGGGTCTGGCGTTGCCGTGCCGACAACGCCCGGCTGGACCGTCGCCGATCTGGTCGAGCACGTGGGCCAGACCCAGCACTGGGTTGCGGAGATCATCGAGCGGCGCATCACGGACCCCGCCCAGCTGCCGACGGAGATGGCCGTGCTCCCCGCCGACCCGGGGGAGTGGCAGGCGTGGCTGTCGCAATCGGCGCAGCGGGTGGCGAGCGCGTGCTCCGATGACGCGCTCGACGCGCCGGTGTTCAACGCCGCGGGCGACGAGCGGTCCGGGACGCGGTTCTGGATGGCCAGCGTCCTCAACGAGACGGTCGTCCACGGCTTCGACGCGGAGAACGCGGCGGGCCGGCCGGTGGACGTCGACGCCGGCATCGCGGCTCCGCTCATCAGCAACCACTTCGCCATGCTCACCTCCCCGACCTGGGAGATGCTGCGGTCCGAGTCCGCCCACGCCATCCGGGGCACCGGGCAGACCCTGCAGTGGCTGGCCACCGACCTCCCGGACGACGCGGGCGCCTGGTTCGTCGAACGGCGGCCCGGCGGGGCGACGTGGCAGCCGGGAACCCGGCCGGCCGATGTGACGGTGACCGGCCCGGCCGGATCGCTGCTGCTGACCCTGACCCGGCGACTTCCGCTCACCGGCGGCGAAGCCACCGGCATCAGCGTCGACGGCGACGCCGGCCTGGTCCGGCACTGGCTCGACCACACCGCCCATGTCAGTGACTGACGATGCAGCGCTGGGCCGGGGTGGGCTCAGAGCCGGATGGCGATCCCGATCATCGGCGGGCGGCGCAACCGCAGCAGCTTGGCGACCGCGTTGCCGAGCCGGGAGGTGACGTACCGCTGGCCGAGCAGTTTGCGGGCGTCGGCCGTACCGGCCTCGTCGAGGAGCCGGGCCGTGCCGGTGGCGCTCGGGGCCCCCGGTTCCACCTTGCCGCGGAGACTGCAGACCGTGACGACGACGTCGGGGTTGCGGCGGATCCGCTTGACCTTCCACGCCTCGGCCTCGGAGACGATGATCAGCTCGTCGCCGTCCGGCACGTGCCAGACGGGGGTGGCCACCGGCGTGCCGTCCTTGCGGTAGGTCGTCAGGCTGACGTACTTGCTCCGGCGGATCTCCTGCGGCACGGTCATCGACCGATCCTATCGACCACACAACGTCGCGCGTCGTAGCCGGCTTCTGGTTGGTCGCGGCGCACGGAACTCAGGCGGACTGGGTCCGCAACCTCCAGGTCCATCCGGCGGTACGGGTGAAGATCGGCCGCAGCGGCCGTATCAGTGGGACGCGGCTCTGGGCCGGCTGATGGGTTCGAGCCCGTTGACCGTCCGCATCGACCTGCGACCGCGATGAGGGTCATTGCAGGGTGAGGGCGTACAGCTTGATCCGGGTGTCGTCGGGCAGGGTGACCGACCGCAGTTCCTTGCCCGGGTCGACGGCCACACTGACGCCGAAGAGGTTGACCGCCGGTCCGTCGGTGCCCTGCCCGGCCTTGATCCGGTGCGGCATGGCCAGCACGGCCGAGCCGGTGGCGCACCAGTCCGGAACCGTCACGGTCGTCGCGGCGGTGCTGCCGTCGGCGTAGCGGACGGTCACCGTGCCGGGCACCGGGCCGTGGTTGGCCGCGACGACGAGCCGCAGGGTGCTGCGCCGGAGCGCGGGCAGCGGCAGCGTCTGCCGGCCGGCCGCGACGAAGTTCTTGGCCGTGCCGCCGGGCGGCGGGGCGCTGTAGGTCACGCCGGCCCAGCTCACCGAGCCGGCCGCCGGCAGCAGGGCCGCGTCGTAGCTCCAGCCGCCGCCGTCGAAGTTGCCTTCGCCGGTCGCCGCGGTGGTGGCGGTGCCGTCCGTGTTGCGGGCTGAGGTGACGTCGACGCCGCACTGGGTGCCGGAGGTCAGCAGGCATGCCGGGCTGTTCACCGACGGCGGTTGGTCGGCCGCGGCCGTGCCCCAGCTCGACGCCGCCGTGCCGACGGTGTGGGCGATGGTGCCGCCGCGGGCGACGGTCGGCCAGGTGAGCCAGTTCGCGTTCTGCGCGCGGCCGTTGACCTGGACGGACTGGACGTAGCGGCGGGTGTCGCCGACGTCCGGCGCGGTGATCGTCAGGGTGCCGCCCTGGTCGGTGTGGCTGCCGATCCGCACGGTGGCCGAGGGGAACTGCGGGCTGCTCACGGTCAGGAAGTTGGCGCCGCTCATGGTCGGGTAGAGGCCGAGGGACGAGAAGACGTACCAGGCGCTCATCGTGCCCAGGTCGTCGTTGCCGGTCATGCCGTCCGGGCCGGTGGTGAAGAGCGTCATCGCGGCGCGGACCACGGTGGCGGTCTTGGCCGGGGCGCCGGCCCAGTGATACAGGTACGGCGCCAGCAGATCCGGCTCGTTGTTCGGGTTGTACGTCGCCTTGCCGTAGTAGTCGTACGGCGCGGTGATCCAGTCCGTACGCGCGGTCCCGGCCGGGTCGGTCAGCAGTTTCGGGTACGCGAAGAAGTCGTCCAGCCGCTTCTCGGTGGCCGGCCGTCCACCCATCAGCGACACCAGACCGGCCGGGTCCTGCGGCACCAGCCACTGGTACTGGTACGCCCCGCCCTCGTGGAACTGGTGACCGGCGTCGACCGGGTTGTACGGCGTGACCCACGCGCCCGAGGTGGTGCGCGGCCGGAAGTGCTTGATCGAGGCGTCCCACAGGTTGTGGTACCACTGCCCGCGGGTGGCGAGCGTCCGGGCGTCGTCGGTGCGGCCCAGCGCGGTGGCCATCAACGCCAGTGAGGCGTCCGCGGCCGCGTACTCCAATGTGGCCGAAGCGGGGTGGACGCAGTCGTTGTCGCCGCCCTGGTGGGCGCAGTCCGTGCCCACCGTCAGCCCGGACGGCATGTAGCCGCGGTCGCTGTAGTAGCCGTTCCCGCTGCGCCCGTTGTACGGCGAGCCGGCCGGCGGCCGTCCCAGCGCGTTGGTCCGCAGCAGGGTGTACGCCTCCTGCTCGTACCCGGCCAGCAGGCCCTTGGACCAGGCCTCGACCAGGAACGGGGTGACCGGGTCACCGGTCATGATGTTGGTCTCGCTGTTGGCCAGCGCCCAGCGCGGCAGCCAGCCACCGTCACGCCCGATCGCCAGCACGGACAGTGCCACGTCCCGGGCGACCTGCGGCGTCAGCAGCTCCAGCAGCTGGTTCTGCGGCCGGTAGGTGTCCCACAGCGAGAAGTTCTGGTACGGCGTGAAGCCGCTCGCGGTGTGCACCCTGTCGTCGAAGCCCATGTACCGCCCGTCGACGTCGCCGGCGACGTTGGGGTGCAGCAGCGAGTGGTACAACGCGGTGTAGAAGGCGCTCTGCCGGTCGGCCGTTCCGCCGGCGATCCGTACGGCGTCGAGCTGCTGCACCCAGGCCGCGCGCAGGGCGTTCCGGGTCGCGGTGAAGTCGTACGAGCTGCCGGTCTCGGCCGTGAGGTTCTTCCGTGCCCCGTCCACTCCGGTGTAGGACAGGCCCACCTTCACCACGACGTCGCGGTCGGTGTTGGCGTCGAAGGTGACCCAGGCACCGTTGCCGCCCGCGCCGGCCGCGTCCCGGCTGCCCGGGCTGCGGTTCGAGTCGCGCCAGGTGCCGTAGGAGGCGAAGGGCCGGTCGAAGCTGGCGGTGAAGTAGACGGTGTGGTCGTCCTTGCCGGCGCAGAAGTTGCCGGCGCGTACCCGGCCCTCGACGGTCCGGTCGCCGACGACGTGGATCTCGGAGTCGAAGACGTTCTGGTTGGCCTTGCCGGTGTTGAACAGGACGTTCGCCGCGCCGGTGGCCGGGAAGGTGTACTTCTGCCAGCCGGTGCGCGCGGTCGCGGTGAGTTCGGCGTTCACGCCGTACTTGGACAGGCCGACCCGGTAGTAGCCGGGCGTGGCCTGTTCGTCGGCATGGCTGTACGCCGAGCGGTAGACGTTCGGGTCGACGCTGCTGACGGCGCCGGTGGTGGGCATGATCGGCAGTTCGCCCGCGACGCCGCAGCCGACGCCGGACAGGTGCGTCTGGCTGAAGCCGTAGATGGAGTTCTGCAGGTAGTCGTAGCCGCCCTGGCCGCCGGTGTCGGGGCTGACCTGCACCATGCCGAAGGGGGCACTGGCGCCGGGGAAGGTGTTGCCGAAGTTCTGCGTGCCGACGAACGGCCGCACCAGATCGACCGGCTCGACGGCGGCCTCGGCGGCAGTGCCGCCGGCGACCAGCGTGGCGGCGGTCAGCAGGGCGGCGGCAGCCAGCCGGGGGAGTCGCGATGCCACGAGGGTTGCCTCCGGATCAACGGCGGAAAAAGATGGTGACATCGTTGTCACATGAAGTTAAATGAGTCAATATCTTGGTCAGGACTTCCCGCCTGAGTGGAATGCAGGTCGCCTTCATGAAGCAGAGATTCCTCGCCTGTCTGACCACCGCGGTGCTGATCGCCGGTGGAGTCGTCGCCACCGCGCTACCGGCCTCGGCCGCTCCGGGCGACTTCGTCACCGGGTTCGAGTCCGGCGATCCCCAGCCGACCTGGCAGAACAACGTCGAGAGCAGCGCCGGCATCGGCGGCTACTGCTGCGGGCTCACCGGCATGGAGAGCGCGCCGCGCACCGAGACCGCGCACACCGGCTCGGCGGCGCTGATGTACTCGGGCAACGACACCAGCACAACCTCGTCGTACTCGTACAACCGGGTCTTCGATGTTGAATTGCCGGTCACCGCCGCGACCACCCTGTCCTACTGGGTCTATCCGCAGTCCGGCGGGCACCTCGACGTCGCGGTCGACCTCGTCTTCACCGACGGCACCGCGCTGCGTGACTCCGGCGCCGTCGACCAGCGCGGCGTCCGGGTGCACCCGGCCTTCCAGGGCAACGGCTCCGGCCTCGCCTTCGACCAGTGGAATTTCGTCACCTCGCGGATCGGGGACAACGTCGCCGGCAGGACCGTCGACCGCATCCTGATCGCGTACGACCAGCCGCTCAACACCGGCACCTTCCGCGGCTACGTCGACGACATCGCGATCCAGGCCGGTGGCGCCCCGAGCCGGCTGTCCGACCTGGTCGACACCCGGCGCGGGTCGAACTCCAGCGGCAGCTACTCGCGCGGCAACACCTTCCCCGGCACGACGGTCCCGAACGGCTTCAACTTCTGGACCCCGATCACCAACGGCAACAGCGACAGCTGGCTGTACGAGTACAAGGCCACCACCGTGCAGGGCTTCGGGATCAGTCACGAGCCCAGCCCGTGGATCGGTGACTACGGCCAGCTGCAGGTGATGCCCATGACCGGCGGCGTCAAGTCCACACCGGATGCGCGCAAGTCCACCTTCAAGCACAGCAACGAGGTGGCCCGGGCGCACTACTACAAGACCCAGCTGGACACGTACGGGATCACCGCGGAGATCGCGCCGACCGACCATGCCGGCGCCCTGCGGTTCACCTACCCGTCCGCCGCCGAGTCGGTGCTCCTGTTCGACACCGTCGACAGTGCCGGCGGCTCGATCAACGTCGACACCGCCGCCCGGGTCATCTCCGGCTACGTCGACCACAAGGGTCAGCGGATGTACTTCTCCGGCGCCGTCGACAAGGCCATCGCGGCCACCGGCACGGTCAGCGGGCAGGGAGCGACCACCTGGATCCGCTTCGCGACCACGGCCGGCGAGAAGGTCAACCTCCGGATGGCGACCTCCTTCATCAGCGTGGCCCAGGCCGCGAGCAACCTGAGCCAGGAGATCGGCGGCAAGACCTTCGACACCGTACGCGAGGAAGCGGCGGCCACCTGGGACACGGCACTCAGCAAGGCCCGCATCGAGGGGGCCACCGACGATCGGATGGTCACCTTCTACTCCAACCTGTACCGCGCGTTCATGTACCCGAACAACCGGTCGGAGATGGTCGGCGGGGTCCGCAGTTACCACAGTCCCTACGACAACGCGGTGCACGACGGGCAGATGTACGTCAACAACGGCTTCTGGGACACCGCCCGCGCGGTCTGGCCGCTGTACTCGCTGCTCACCCCGACGCGGACCGGCGAGATGCTCGACGGGGTCGTCAACGCGTACAAGAACGGCGGCTGGACCCCGCGCTGGACCGGCCCCGGCTACATCGACATCATGGTCGGCACCAACCAGGACCTGGCCTTCGCCGACGCCTACGCCAAGGGCGTGCGCAACTTCGACTACCGGGCCGCGTACGCCTCGATGGTCAAGAACGCCAGCGTCTACTCCAGCTCGGGCTCCCGGGGCCGCAAGGGCGTCGAGGTCTCCACCTTCAAGCGGTACGTGCCGACCGACGTGCGCGGGGAGGCGGCCTCCTGGACCCTGGAGGACGCCAACAACAACTTCGGGATCGCGCAGCTCGGCCGGGCGCTGGGCTTCACCGAGGACGCCGACTACTTCCAGAACCGGGCGCTGGACTACGCCAACCTGTACTCCTCGTCGGTCGGCTTCTACCGGGGCAAGCAGAAGTCGGGCGCCTGGCGGACCGCCGACTCGGCGTTCAAGCCCAACGAGTGGGGCTGCGAGTTCACCGAGGGCGCACCGTGGCACTACGCCACCCCGGCCCCGCAGGACCCGCAGGGCATGGCCAACCTGTACGGCGGCCGGGCCCAGCTCGCCAGCAAGATCGACTCGGTCTTCGCGGCGTCCCGGGACTTCCTGCCCGGCTGTTACGGCGGCACCATCCACGAGATGACCGAGGCCTACGACACCAACATGGGCCAGTACGCGCACTCCAACGAGCCGATCCACCACATGCTCTACATGTACAACTACGCCGGCACCCCGGCGAAGACCCAGACCCGCGTCCGCGACGTGCTCACCAAGCTGTACGACTCGGGCGCCGGCACCGGCAACGGCTACCTCGGTGACGAGGACAACGGCCAGATGTCGGCCTGGTACGTGTTCAGCGCCCTCGGCTTCTACCCGGCCCGGATGGGCAGCACCGACTACACCATCGGCGCGCCGCTGCACCCCAGGGCCACCGTCACGCTGGAGGACGGCAAGACGTTCACGGTCAACGCGCCCGGGGTGAGCGACACCAACCGCTACATCCAGAGCGCCACTCTCAACGGCGTCGCGTACACGAAGAACTACCTCACCCACGCCGACCTGATCGCCGGCGGCACCCTCACCTTCACCATGGGCCCGTCCCCGTCGTCGTGGGGCACCGGGGCGAACGACATCCCGGCCTCGATCACCACCGGCAGCGCGGCGCCGCGACCGCTGGCCGACAAGGCCACCGGCGGGACGCTCACCGCCAGCGGCGAGAACGGCACCGCCGAGGGCCGGGCGAACCTGGCCGACGACACCTCGATGACCAAGTGGCTGACCTTCCAGAACACCGCGACCCTGGAATACCGCTTCGCCGGCACCGGCACAGCGGCGGTCCGGCAGTACACCCTCACCTCAGCCGACGACAGCCCGCAACGCGACCCGAAGAGCTGGACCCTGCAGGGCTCGACGGACGGCACGACCTGGGTCACCCTCGACACCCGCAGCAACCTGGACTTCAGCGACCGGCGTCAGACCCGCGCGTTCGTCATCGCCAACACCGCCGCCTATCCCCGCTACCGGTTGCAGATCACCGCCAACCACGGCGCGGCCGAGACCCAGCTGGCCGAATGGGAGCTGCTCGGCTGACCGTCCGGAACGCCCGCAGCCTGCCGGGCCGGTGAGATCCCTCAGCGACCCGGCAGCGCCCGGCAGTAGACGTCGCCGGCGTTGGCCTCGTGGGGGAGGGCCATGATCCGGTCGGCCATCGCCTGCGGACTGACCCAGTCGTCCAGCTCCAGCCGCATGCTTTCCCCCATGGCCAGGTTGCAGAGCACGGCCCCCGACGCTGCCAGCCGTTCCAGGCAGCGCTGCGCCACGTCGCGCTGGATCGTCGTGAACTCGAAGGACAGGGCCGGCAGGGGGTGGCTGAGGCCGGACAGGACCACGTCCTCGTAGCCCTCGACGTCGATCTTCACGAAGGCGGGGGTTCCGTGGCGTTCGATCAGCCCGTCGAGTGTCACAGCCGGCACCCGCATCTCGGCGTCCCAGACCTCCTGGTGCCAGCCGCCGGCGGTGTCGGCGGCCGCCACGAACTCCGTCGACGCGGTGGAGACCGTGGGGTTGGCGGAGTTGACGAACAGCGTGACCGGCGCCTCGGATGCCCCGCACACAGCCTCGACGAGGATCACGTCCGCGTCGTCGGCGTAGATCTCCCGGATGGCGCGGCCGCACAGCGGTTGTGGCTCGACAGCGACCACCCGCGCCCCCAGGCGCCGGAAACTGCCGATCCGGTCGCCGACGTGTGCCCCGATGTCGAACACCAGGTCGCCGGCCTGCACGAACTGCGCGTAAAGGGCGTCCATCGCCGCTTCCTGGCCCGTGTTGCCGTAGTAGTAATCCAGCGATCGGCGGATCCCGGCGTACGCGGGATCGGCCTTGAGCGTCGCTGCACGAGCACTCTGAGTCATGCCTTCCCGCCGGCCGTGGCAAGGGTGCGCCGGTTCCGGAGCCACACGACGTCCGTCCCGAAGGACCAGGTCAGGAAGCCCAGCGCCAGCGCCACGACGATCTGCGCCTGCCAGACGGGAACGAGATCGGCGCTGGCCACGACCAGGACGGCGCCCTGCAGGGCGGCGATGACCTTGCGCACCATCCGCGGCGGCAGCGAGCCCCGCAGCCACGGCCACACCCAGGACGCCGCGACGAACGCGTACCGGAAGAGGCCGATCGCGGCCACCCACCAGCCGAGCGAGCTGGCGACGAAGAGGCTGAGGATGAGCACGAGGACCGAGTCGGCCTCCATGTCGAAACGCGCGCCGAAGGCCGACGTGGTCTTCGTACGCCGGGCCACCTGACCGTCGACCGCGTCCAGGGCGGCCGCGACCGCAGCCAGGCCCACCAGCGTCATCAGCATCGTGCGGCCGGCCAGCGCCTCCGCCACCAGCGCCGCGACGCCACCGGTCAGGGCGAGACGGACCAGGGTGATCGTGTCCGCCGGCCCCCAGCCGCGCGCCCCGGACCGGCGGATCCCCTCGGCCAGCACGGACCAGGCCAGAACGCCGAACGCTGTGCCTGTCGCCCAGCCGATCGCGCCCAGCCCCACGGTCGCCGCCAGCGACATGATCACACCGGCTTGCACGGCGGCACCGAGCCCGGCCGGGTGGATCTGCAGGGTCATCTCGCGACGGGCGAGAAGCGTCATGTGTTCCTCCTGATGAGCGCGCGCCGGAGCGCGCGCATGGTGGCCGTCTCCATCAACACGGCCCACAGCAGTGATCGGTTCACCCCGGACGACGGACAGCCGGGATCGCCGTGGACGATCAGGCCGGCGAACGCAGCGCCAGCCAGCCTGCCACGGTGCCGGGGGAGACGACGATCCGCACCACGTCCCGCTCGTCGGCGATCTGTCCGCCGAAAGCGGGGGTCAGCATGAGCGTGACGCCCCCGTACGCGCGCACCTCGCGGGCGAAGTCGGCGGTGACGTCGGTCGGCCACTGTGAGCTGCCCAGATAGACGATCAGATCGTAACGGCTGAGCGTCGCGTACCCTCCGGCGACGGCTCGGCCCGCGACGTAGCCCCGCAGCGGCCGGCGCATCCCGAGGTGGTGACGCCGGTCGCGGAGCACGTGCCAGTGCCCGGCGTCGTCGCACTCGACGCCCGCCGTCTCCACGGACGGGTTGACCAGCACGGCCGGGCGGGCGAACTCGTGGCCGTCGTGCGCGTCGGGGGAGCCGCCGAACCATTCGTCCGGCAGGAACACACACTGGGTCAAGAATGACGTGACGGCGCTGTCCGCGGGAATCTGCGCGGTCCACTGCGAGCTGCGGCAGCCCTGGTGGTGCAGCGAGACGTGGGCGCCGGTGTCGGCATAGCCGGGCACGTCACAGACGACGAGGGCGGGGGTCGCACCGCGGAAGGGCAGGCCGCAGGTCTGGCAGTCGAGGGCCCACAGGTCTTCGCAGAGCTCCTCCAGGCATGCGTCGCCCAGCCGGGCGCGGATACTCGGGTGCACCGAGATCGCTTCGAGTCCCACAGTCATTCCTCCCGAAAGGTCGGCGAGTCGGTGTCCAGCCCCCGCCACAGATAGGTGGTCAGGCGCCGGCCCTCGCTTCGTTCCTGCCGCGGGTCGGTCGGCAGCGGCCAGCGCAGTTGCCGGTACAGGGCCGGGCGGTGCAGGTCGTACGCGGCCTCGACCAGATCGGCGTAGATCGCGGCGGCGGCCGGAGCGCGCCACCACAGGGCCGCGGCCGCCACCGCCAGACCCACCGGTGCGGCGAGCCAGCTCAGCGCCACGAACGGCAGGAACAGCACGCCCCAGAGGAACAGTCGGGCGGCGCCGTCCAGCCCGGACCGGGCTGCGGCGATCTCCTGGCGGGCGGAGTCCGGCAGCAGGAGCCACAGGTGCGGCCACACGGCCACCGCGTCCAGGCCGTACTTGTCGGCGGGGTGGCTCTCCGCGGCGCGCAGGATGTTGCCCACCGTGGTGGGCATCAGCAGTTCCCGGTCCTCCGGGCGGCGTCGCAGCCGCTGATCGAGCCGGGCGAGTCCGGGATCCCGCATCCCGGCCGGTCCGCTGCTCAGCTCGTCCCAGCGCCGTTCGTCGGCCTGGTAGCGCTGTTCCGCCCGGCCCACCAGGACGGCCCGGGGCCGGCTGAGCCACCGGGGCCAGTAGCCCTCCATCGCCCGGATCACCGGGTAGGTCAGCGCCTGCACCGCGACGCCCGAGCCGGTCACCGCGAGCAGGGCGGCGATCAGCACGGCCAGCTGAACCGGCGCGGGCCGGGCGGCCAGGCTGCCGAGCGGCTGTTCGAGGGCACGCAGGCCTCCGTGCCCGATCAGCCAGGCCGCCACCGCGCCGAGCCAGAAGACGAGGGCCCCGGCGGACACCGTGGCCCAGCGGTCGGCCAGCTTCCCGCCGATCGACGTCCAGAACCCACCCAGCATCCGGTCCCTCCCCGTCAGCCCGGAACCAGCGGCAGCCGGTGCGTCGGGCAGTGCCTGATCGGCTGCCCGACGTGGCGCCGGAACCAGACGTAGTCGCCCTTCGGGCAGGCGTACCGGGTGGCGTCCGGCGGTTGCACGTCTCCCGGCACCGGTGAATAGGTGACGCCCGAGCGATTGCCGGGCCGCAGGTCGGGGGGAAGACGCTGCGGGTCGCGCCGGACGTCGGCGACCCACGCCTTGACGATGCGGTGCCGGCCGATCGCGGCTTCGAGGTCAGCGGTGACGTCCGCGCCCCGGTTGGCGTGGTGCAGCAGGCCGGCGAGCCGTTCGTCGAGGTGGCTGCGGGCCTCGGCGTCGTCGGGCAGCAGGTCGGGCAGGTGCGAGCGCGCCATCCGGGCGGCGTCCAGCAGCGATTCGTCCATCGTCACACTCCCGCGTGTATGTGTGCGGCCCACAGGTCGGGCCGGTCCGGGTCGCGATCGCGGGCCGCCCGCACCGCGGCGTGCAGGGCCGGCGCCGGGTGGCCGGCCAAACCGTCGTAGACCCGCCGGGTGAGGTCGGCCGCCGCCAGGTCCTCGACAGTCCACAGCGTTCCGATGACGTGCGGGAAACCGGCCAGCTGGAACGCCGAGGTGATGTGGATGGCCTCGTCGGTGAGCCGCGCCGACGCCTGGGCGGTGCTGCACGCGGACAGGTAGGCCAACTGGGCCCGCTCCGGGCGCAGCCGGGCGATGTCCAGGACGGTCAACGGCCGTTCGGCGTGGTCGTGCACCAGCAGCCGGCTCGACGACGGCCGTCCGGGCACGCTCACCCCGTGGCAGGCGAAGTGGGCCAGGGTGGCCCGGCGCAGTCCGGCCAGGATGCGGTCCCGGGTGGCCCGCTCGTTGCTGAGCACCACCGCGGCCGGCATCAGCGCCGTCAGGTACTCGATCTCGGCGGTCACTCCGTGCAGCGGGGCCGCTCCCGGCGTCTCGGCCAGGCCGACCAGCAGCGGGTCCGCGTCCGGCTCGTGGTGCCGGTGCCGTCCGCGCAGGTGGACCAGGGTGTGCAGGGTGGAGGTGTAGGACGAGACCACCCGGTCCAGCACCGTGGGCGCGGGCTGCTCGCCGTGGCGATCGTGGTGACCGGCGGCATGCCAGGGCAGCACCGCCAGCTTGCCGGCCGGTGCCCACCACACCCGCTGCGGCACGGTGCCGTCGCAGCCGAGGGCGTTCAGAACCGGCCCGGCCGCCACGTCCCACAACCAGCCCAGTACGTCACTCACGGCCTGGTTCGCCGCGTAGTACTCGGTGAACGGCAGCCCGGGCTGTTCGAAGGTGGCCAGCGCGGCGGAGAAGTCCTGGATCCGCTGCCGGGCCGATGCCCACGTGAGGCGGGGGAGCGGGACATGGCGTACGCCGCTGCTGGTCAGGATGAGCGCGTCGGAGCGCGTCGGCGCTGCGGACAGCATGATGATGGGGCCGTCGGAGGCCTCCGCGAGCAGGTCGCTCAGAGCGGGCGGGAGCAGGAACCGTTCGAACGAGGGCAACTGGCGGATCCGGCCGAGCAGCTGCTGCCACGTCCGGGTGCGCTCCCGCCGGGCCCGGCCCGCCACGTCGGCCGGCTCGTCGGCGACCGCCGGTACGGTGTTCAGCTCCTCGCGGGCCGTCTCGAACTCCGCGGCCACCGCCGGGTACCGCTGCCGGAGGTCGGTCACGTCGCTGCGGGTCTCCAGCGACTGCGCCAGCAGGACGCCGCGGGCCTGTTCGAGCAGCAGCACGGCGCGGTCCGGGTCCCCGGCGTCGAGGGCGGCGGCGCAGGCGAGGGCCGCCAGTCCGGAATATCTGCTCAGGTGGTGCTCCTGGTCGTCGCGGTCCAGGTGCCGAGGGGACAGTGCGGGCAACAGCTCGACCGCCAGGGCGAAACCCTGCATCGCTTCGGGGGCGCGTCCGGCGCGTCCGGCGACTGTGGCCCCGCCGATGGCGGCGTTGACGCGTACGCCGGGACTGCCCTGCGGCTCGGCGGCAGCGGCCTGGAAAGCCTTGATCGCGCCGTTGAGATCTTCCTCGGCCCCGGTGAGCTCGAACCGGGCGGCGAGGGCCGAGCCGAGGTTGTCGTACCCGGCCGACCACATGTGGTGCCCGGCCGGAAGCAGGTCGAGCACCTGCCGGGCCACGTCGATCGCGGTATCCAGATCGGTGGGATTCTGGACGGCCCGGAATCTGGTGCACAACGTGCTGCTCAGTTGCAGCAGGATCATCGGCCGGTTCGGCGCCGGAACCGGCGTCGAGTCGACGGCGCGGCGCAAATCGTCGACGGCCTCGGTGAGCAGCCCCGCATCGCCGGTCCGATGGAACTCGCCGGCCAGGTGCTCGGCGAGTTTGGCCAGCCGGACCGGATGGTACGGATCGTCGCCGGCGGAGATGGCGACGGCCTCGCGGTGCAGTCCGGTGGCGGTCATGGCGAGCCCGGGCCGGCCGGCGCGCCGGCCGTACTCCGCGAGAGCGGTCGCGGTCGCGCTCAGGTAGCCGGGGAGTTCCGGATCGTCCGGGGCCGCCTCGCGGACCACGCGGCGCAGGATGACGGTGGCCTCGCGCAGCACGGCGAGGTCACCGGTGTGGTGGTAGAGGGCGCGCAGTTGCCGACCCAGATTTGCCCCGATCGATGCCCGGCGGCTCTCGTCCACGGCGTCGACCAGCGTGCGGGTGTAGCCGATCGACTCGTCCAGGTCGGTTACGTCGCCGGTCAGCTGGAACCTGCGCCAGAGGGTGGTGCTGAGCCGGTGCAGGGCCACGATCCTGCGCTGTTCGTCGACGTGCTCGAGTTCGCGGCGGGCCGCGTCCACGGCGTACTGCCGGCTGGAAAGATCGTTGAGCCGGTCGCTGAGGACGTACAGCGACTCCGATATGAGCGCGGACTGCGCCTGGCCCAGCTCGTCCGCGGTGCCCGGCTGGGCGACGACTTCCCCCATGATCGCGACGGCGCGCCTCAGGTCGCCGGTGTCGCCCGTGCGTTCGTACCGTTTGCGCAGGTCGAAAGCGAGGATGCTCTGGCGGGCCAGCCGGTCGCGAGGGCCCGGCGCCGGGGCCCGCACCGCCCAATCGGCGCAGTCGACGGCCCCGCCGCGGTCTGCCGCATTTGTTGGCGCGTCGAAGTGTTCGCTCCGGAGGCCGACCAGAGTGATCAGCCGC
>NZ_JBVJIR010000006.1:315037-380644 GCF_055586185.1 Actinoplanes sp. NPDC051405 | reverse complement strand
TGTTGTGTCTTGGGCAGAGAGGAGAAGGAGGGGTTCCCTCTCCCTCCCCCCCCCCCCCCCCCCCCCCCCCCCCCCCCCCCCCACCGCCCGGTCGGCGCAGTCGACGGCCTCGTCGAGGTCGGCCGCGGTCGCTGACGCGTCGAAGCGTTCGTTCAGGAGGCCGCCCAGGGTGATCAGCCGTGGTCCCAGATCCGGGCTGTCGGCCGGTGTCGCCGCGGCCGCGGCCCGGCCGGCGTCGATCGCCTCGTCGAGCAGACCGAGATCGTTCCGCCGGGTGTACGCGGCCGACAGCACCAGGCGGGCCGACGACCAGTGGTGGCCGTGGTCGGCGTCCGCCGGTGGCGTGGATTCGAGGGACTGCCGGGCCGCGGCGACCGCGGCGTCCAGGGCGGTCTCGTCGCCGTCGTGCTGGAACCGGGCCAGCAGGATCCGGGCCAGATCGGACAGGAAGACCGCGTGTGCCGGATCGTCCGGTCCGGCCAGTTCCACGATCAGCCGCCCGGTGGAGACGGTGGCCTCGGTGGGCGCGGCCGCGTCCCGGTTGGACCGCGTACCCCAGTAGGTGTGCAGAACGCGGACCAGGCCGGCCCGGTCCGCGGACCCCGGCTGGGTCTCGGCCGCGGCGTCCGTGAGCAGAGCGATCGCCTCGTCGAGGAGGTCCGGCCGGTCGGACAGTTCGAACTTCTCGAACAGCGCCTTCGCCAGGTTGGCCCGGCGTCCCGGCCAGGCCGGGTCGTGCCGGGGTGTGGTTTCCGCGGCCTCGCGGAGCCTGGCGACGGCCTGCTCCAGCAGGTCCGGGTCCTTGGCGCAGCGGGCCTTGCTCAGCAGCACGCCGCCGAGCCCGGAGTGGTACTTGCATCGATCGGCGTCGCCCGGTGTGACCGTGCCGACCGCGGCCAGCCCGGCCTCGATGGCCAGGTCGAGGCTCACCGGATCGGCGGTGACCTCGAACCGGGTCCGGTGGACGACCAGCAGTTCGAACCAGCACCACGCCTCCGACGGATCGGCGACCGGCGGGGCGCGCAGCGCCGCACGCAAGGCACCGGCCGATTCGTCGAGGACTGCGATGTCCCCGATCTGCTCGAACCACCGCCGCAGATCGATACCCAGGTTGGCCAGCACCAGACGGTTCGCGTCCGGAAGGCCCGCCAGGGCACGGTCCACCTCGACGAGCCGGCCCAGCAGCGCCGGATCCGGGGTGATGGCATGCCGGCGGTCCAGTGCGTCAGCCAGCAGGCTCAGCGCGGCGGGCCGATGGTGGAAGTCCATCGCCACTGCCTCGGTCAGCAAGTCGATCGCCTTGTCGAGCTTGCCGCCGCGCAGCGCCTCGTGGGCGATCAGCAGGCGAGTCTCGGCGAAGCCGTCGTCCTCGTGCAGCTCTCGCATCGCTCACCCACCGGGCCGGCCTGATCGCGTCCCCCGAGCCTGGCAGGCGGCGCTCCCGGGTACAGTCCCCCGGCCGACAGAGCCAGGTGTCGGATCAGCGGCACAGGGCTACCCCTGATAGCTCGATCAACTGTATATTGGCGGGCATGCGGCGACCGAGCTTTCTGATCCTGTCGGCGCTCGCCCTCGGCCCGCTCCACGGGTACGCGGTGATCAAGGAAGTCGAGCGGCTGTCAGCGGACAGCGTGCACCTCGCCGCCGGCACCCTGTACGCGGCGCTCGACCGGCTCACCGACGAAGGCCTGATCGAGGTCGACCATGAGGAGACCGTCGACGGCCGGCGCCGGCGCTACTACCGGCTGACCGTTACGGGCACCGCCGCGCTGGCCGCCGAGGCCGAGCAGATGCGCCGCGACGCCCGGATGGTCGCTCAGCGGCTGCGCGGTGCGGGTCCCGCCGGTGCCCCCAGCCCGGCTTGACGACGCGAACGGCAGCGCCCCGGCCGAGACACCCCGAAGGGACCGACATGCCCGACGACACCCGGACCACGCTGCTGGCCCGCAGATACCGTCGGTGGCTGCTGGCGTACCCCCGGGCTTATCGCCGCGAACGCGGCCCGGAGATCCTCGCGACACTGCTCGACGCCGCCGATCCCGGCCGGTCCCGTCCGCCCGCCCGCGAGGCAGCCCTGTTGCTGCGGCACGGACTCGGCCGGCGCGTTGCCGAGGCCGGCCGCCGGGCATTCGTGGTCGCGGCCCTGGCCGCCGTGCTCGGTGGGCTCAGCGGCATCGCGCTCGGTTCCTGGCTGTCCTGGCGGGACGTGGACAGAACGGCGCCGGACAAGGCCACGGCCGTCAGCTTCGCGCATGCGGTCCTGCCGGGCGCTTTCGAGGACCGGGCCCACAACTTCGGGCGGAGCACTTTCTGGAACCCGTACAGCAACAACAGCCTGCACGGTGGCACCGGCGTACGGGTCGGAAGGACCTCCGTGACCGGCACCGTGCCCCCGCCCGGCGGCCAGGAGCAGGTCACTGCGGCCGTGCGGCAGCAGATGAAAGCCCAGGGCTGGCGCAACGTGCGCACCAAGGTCGTGCGGGGCACCTCGGCGCCGGTGAACGTCGAGGTGACCGGCACGCGCTCCGGATATCTCGCCGCGGTGCAGATTGCCCCGGCCCTGAGCTTCGACTTGATGTGGGCCGAGCCGCCCGGCCACCGGCGCGACACCATCCTCGGCGGCCTGGCCGGCGCCCTGCTCGGCGCGCTGTTCGGGCTGGGCACCTCGATCCGCATGCGCCGCTACGGCCGGGGCCGGCAGCGGGCGTATTCGGGGCTCTGCGTCGCCACGCTGCTGATGCTCACGCCGGCCTGCCTGGGCAACATCCCGACCTCGACCGGCTCCCTGCTGGCCAACACCGACCGCAACGGCACCGGGCCCTCGGTGTACTGGGGCGGCTTCGTGATCTACGGGGCCGAACCCCTGGCCATCCTGTCCCTGCTGCCGATCCTGGCCGTCATCGTCGCCTGCGCCTGGCCACAGCCCGCGACCGCGCGCACCTCCACCACGGCCTGAGCCCTACCGCCCGGCCGGGCCTTCGAGGATCAGGGTGCAGGCCCTTTTGTTTTCCCACTTCTTCGAAAGGCATCCATGAGCATCGACCACCGGACCGTCGACCACGGTTGGCTCGCCGACCTGCTCACCGGTGCCCTGCGCTGGATCGCCGAGGGCACCTACGGCATCTGCCAGCAGTGTGACCGCAACATTCCCGTGGATTGCCTCGAGGTGCTACCGCACGCCCGGTTCTGTGTGCCGTGCCAGGAGCGGGTCGACGGATGACTCAGGCGGCGGTTGCCGTGCCACCTCGGCGGCGCGGCGACCGCGACTAGCTGCCGTACCGGTCGAACGGGACTGTCCAGTCGCCCAGGCCGTTCCAGATCGGGAGCTCGCGCGGAGTGTTCTTGACGTCGACGATGTCGCCGACGAGGAAGTTGTTGTAGACCCATTTGGCGTCGGCCGTGGTGAGGTTGATGCACCCGTGCGACAGGTTGGCCCGGCCCAGCGAGCGGTTCCACGGCGCGGCGTGCAGATACTCGCCGGAGTAGCTGATCCGGGTGCAGAACTCGATGTTCTCCGTCACGTAGTAGTTCGGGTCCTTGGGGTCGGTGACGCCGTAACTGGCCGAGCTCATCGTGTGCTTGCGCTTCTTGCCCAGCACGACGTGCGGACCGCCCGCCGTCCAGTAGCTGATGCGCTCGCCGTTCGCGCCGGTCGTGCCGCCGCCCTTGCCGAGGCTGCTCTTCATCGTGCGGACGAGCTTGCCGTTGATGTAGACCTTCGTCAGGTGCGTGCGGTTGTCGCTGACGGCGATCAGCTGCCGGCCGATCCGGAAATTGGTGGACGCGTTCTTCGCCCCGTACGTCGTCTTGCCGAGCTTCACGCCGTACATGTTGACGCTGACCTTGATGGTCGTCCCGGCGGCCCAGTATTTCGCGGGCCGCCAGTGCACGGTCTTGTCGTCCTTCCAGAAGAACTTGCCCTTCACCGCGGGCAAGGTCGTGATCTCGATGGCCTTCTCGGCCGCCTTCTTGTTGACGGCGCGGCTGAACGCGACGATCACCGGCTGCCCGGCTCCGTAGGTTTTGCCCTCTTTGAGGGCGAGCATGCCGTTGGCCTGGAACGTGACCCGGGCGACGTTCTCCGGCTTCAGCGTGGTGAAGGTGGTGGTCTCGGTGGTCGCCTTGCCGGCACTGTCGGCGGCTGTGACGGTGACCGTGTACTTCTTGCCGTACGCGAGGTCCTCGCTCGACTGCCAGGTCCCGTCGTCCTGCATCTTGCCGTCGATCTTGGTCTTGCCGGCGGTGACGGTGACCGACTGGAGTTTGCCGTCGGCGGCGCTGACGACGATCGGTTTCACCGGGAGAACATCGGCGTCCCCGTCCGCCGGCGTCACGCTCAGCTTGACGGGCGTAGCGACCGCCTGCTCGATGTTCGCCGCCGGCTCGACCCAGCCCGCGTTGTCGTCCGGCTTGCCGGACGAGGAACACCCGGCCGCCGTGGCAACCGCGGCCATGCCCACCGCGCCGATGATCACCTTGCGTCGCTGAATCATTACTCTCACATTCGAGGGAAGCCGACCGGCGCCATTCAGGGCCCTGCCTCCATAGACGGGAGCGGGGCCCGGAACGTTGCGTCCGTCTTCGAAAGAGGATCATCTTGACAGATCTGCATCTCGGCCGGTAGCCCGGATCGATCGACCGGGCCCGACGTCCGGCGGTCCGGAAAGCGGTCAAGAGCCTACGGCCGGCTTGGCGCCCGCCCAGAGCAACGCGAAGTGATTGGCGAAGTGCGAGCCCAGCTTGCTGTCCGACGGGAACTGGATGAAGACGCGCTCGTCGAACCGCACCGGCATCGGCCCGGACAGCAACCCGACAAAACCCGCGAAGAATGTCTGGTCTGCTCGGATCAGGTGTGGCCCCGGCGGCGTGCAGTACCGGCGGTAGCCGAGCCGGCGCTGGGCGGTCACCGGCCAGGTGGCGACATGGCCGGCGACCCGCCGCTCAGCCTCGAGCAACTGCGGTCGCAGTTGCTCCGGCTCGTAGACGGCCGCCGCCGGCATGACGGTGGCGCCGTAACGCAGCACCTCGTCCGAGGCGTCCACGGACAGCGCCAGGATCCGGATCTCGACGCCTCGCTCCGCGGCATCCTTCAGTGCCACCAGGACCGGCATGGTGGTCAGCGTGATCGGCCGGTACATCAGGATGTCGATGGACTGCCGGGCCCCGGTCACCACCTCGATCAGGAAGTCGGGAGTGAAGTAGCCCTCCTCCTTCAGCTCTGCGGTGGCGGGGGCGGCGAGCGATCCGTCATCGGAATCGAGGGCTCGGCTGACTCCCTCGATCTGGCCGCTGAACAGGATGAGATCCTGGGCCAGCTCGCGCGCTTTGGCATCGCGGCTGCGGGCGAGATAAGCGGCTGCGGCGCGGATGCGCAGGGCTGCCGCGTCGGTGCCGTAGAGGGTGCGGACCAGGGTGCGTTCACTGCGTTGGGCCCGGCGCACCGCGCGGACGCGGGTGAGGGTGAGTGCCGTGAGCGCCAGGCCGAGCAGCCCTGCCGCGGTGTTCACCAGGTCGAGAACCACAGGCCTCACAGTCGCACACCGTGACAACACGATTACGGTCGGCAGTTCGGCCTGCCTGACCGCTCATCGGACGTAGTGCCGTAGCCGCACCGTCTCTCCGCGGGGACCGCTCCAGGCGGCGGTCGTCGTGTGCGTGTACCGCCATCCTGTGGCTTCGGAGAACGCGGCCGCGGGGGAGTCCGGCTTGTCGACGACGTGGAGGATCAGCCGGCCGCCGGCCCACACGCTGACGTGGTCGAGCAGAGCGCTGGCGACCTTCAGGCGCCGGGCCGTGGGCGCCACGAACAGCCGGGTGACCTCCCGGCCGTTCTGCACCGCGACGTGTCCGTCGATGGCGCCCGGTGAGCTCTGGGCGACCCAGGCCTGGTCGAGCTGCGGCTGGTCCAGCCAGGCTCGGGGATCCGACGGCCATTTCATCGGGTAACCGTCGGCCAGGCGTACCTCACGCAGCACTTCCACACACTGGTCGAGGTCCTCGGACCGCCGGGCTCGGATGGTCAGGGGCCGGATGGTCAGGTTGCTCACCCGCCCATCATGAAGCACCGCCGCCCCGTCCCGCGAAACGATCGGCCGGCCCCGACGGTTGACGGAGCCCTGCTCATCGGCGATAGTAAGGCGCGTGCCTAAGTATCACGACGATCTCGACGCCGTGCTCCGCGCGCTTGCGGATCCGACGCGCCGGGCCGTCGTGGAACGGCTGGCCAAGTCGCCGGCCGTCGTGTCCGAGCTCGCGGCCCCGTTCTCGATGGCCCTGCCGTCGCTCATGCAGCACCTGCGCGTCCTCGAGGACGCGGGGCTGATCACCTCGGAGAAGCACGGACGCGTGCGCACCGTCAGCCTGCGACCGGGCGCCCTCGACGTCCTGCACCTGTGGCTCGATGAGCAGCGCACCCCGGCGGAACGACAAGCCGACCGGCTCGGCATTCACCTGACCCGCACCAACCCGAAGGAAACCTGACATGACCCGTGTTCGCATCGACCTGTTCGCCTCGCTCGACGGCTACACCTCGGCCGGCCAGGCCCCGGACAATCCGATGGGGGAGGACTGGGGGCCGCTCACCACGGCCTACGCCGCGACCCGCACGTTCCACGAGCGCGTCTTCGGCGACACCAGTGGCGCCGGCACGACCGGTGTCGACGACTCCTACGCCGCCGCGCACTTCGAGGGGATCGGCGCCGAGATCATGGGTGCGGCCATGTTCGGCCTGCACACGTTCCCCGACGACCCGGACTGGAAGGGCTGGTGGGGTGACGAGCCGCCGTTCGGCACCCCGGTCTACGTCCTGACCCACACCGCGCCGCGGCCGTCGATCCCGATGCCGGGTGGCACCACGTTCCACTTCCGCAACACCGCCATCGAGGACGTGCTCGCCGAGGCGACCGAGGCGGCCGGCGGTCTCGACGTACGCGTCGGCGGCGGGGTGAGCACCGCCCGCGACTTCCTGCGCGCCGGCCTGGTCGATCACCTGCATGTCATGATCGCCCCGATTCTGCTCGGCCGGGGCATCCGGCTGTGGGACGACCTGCGCGGCCTGGAAACCACCCACAAAGTGACGACGGAAGTGGCCGGGAGCGGCACGATCCACGTCACCTTCGCGCGATAGGACCCCACCGATGACGATCGAACGCCGGCTCGCCCGCTCCGGATTCAGCCTGACCCGTGACTACCCGGTTCCCGTCGCGCGCGTCTGGGACTCGTTCGCCGAGGAGAAGCAGAAACGGGCCTGGTGGGGCGCCGGCGACGCGATTGAGCCGAGCGAGTGGGCCTTCGACTTCCGCGTCGGCGGACGCGACGTCGCCGAGGGCAAGTTCCACAACGGACCGCTTTCCCGGTACGAGGCCACGTACACCGACATCGTCGAGCACGTCCGTATCGTCACGACGTACGACATGTGGCTCGACGGGACCCACATGTCGACGTCGGTGGCGTCGCTCGAGTTCGACCCGATCGACGAGGGCACCCGGTTCACCCACGTCGAGCACGGCGTGTTCTTCGACCAGTTCTGGGCCGACGGGCCGGAGCGCGAGAGAGGCAGCCGGGGCCTGCTCGACGCGCTGGGCAGGTACCTGGGGTGAAATAGACGCAGCCTGTAGTCAACGAGAGGACCGTCATGGGTGCGTCGGGGTGGGAGTACTACGTTCCGTACCAGCCGGACCCGCAGGCGGCGTTGGACGAGCTGCGCCGGCGGGTGCTGGACAGTGGTGACTACTGGTGGGCGGTCCCGTACGAGTTCGGCAGGCCGGCCCGCGAATACCCGGACCGGCCCCGGACCGAGGACGAGCTGTGGGCCGAGGAGGCCGTTCGGGAATCCGGCACCCACTCCATTCTGGACGTTCGCCGGGTCGAGCCGGTCACCGAGGCGGAAGCGGTGGAGCGGCTGGGCGTCGCCAAGCTGACCCGCGCGCATGTGGGAGCGCTCCAGTCGCTCGCCGCGGAGCGATGGTCCGGCCGCTGCGCGGTGCTGCACGACGCCACCGGCGAGCCCAGCGAGATTTATTTCTGGGGTACATCCGGCGATTAGCCGCGACCGGGACAACCGCCGGCCGAGATCGGCGCGGACGGGGCAGACATGCGGCGGCGGCTCCACTTACGATCGTGATCCGCTTCGGGGGATTGCGAGAAAGTCATGGCTGCACCAGGGTCACTGCGGCGCCGCTTGGGGTCGGCAGTCGCAGCATCCACATTGCTCACCGCTGGTGCGGTCGCGTTCGCGCCGCCGGCCCAGGCCCAAGCACCCGGGCCCGCGGCCCGCCCCGCCGAGGTCTCGGAGAAGCCGCCGGTGGATCCGGTCGCCACGGCCATCACCGAGGCGCGGACCGGCGGCGAAGCGGTGCCGGTCCCCTCGCTGACGGATGAGTATTCGACCACCTCGGCGAACCCGGACGGCACCCTGTCCGCGGTGTACTCCTCCAGCCCGGAGCGGGTGAAGAAGGACAACACCTGGGTGCCCATCGACACCACCCTGGTCCGGCAGAAGGACGGCAGTTACGGTCCCCGGGCGGCACTCAGCTCGCTGTCCATCTCCGCCGGCGGCGGCACCGACCTGCTGTCGATCAGGGACGGCCAGGCGGTGCTGAAGTTCTCCTGGGACAAGAAGCTGCCGGCCGCGGTGCTCTCCGGTGACACGGCGACGTACCCGGAGGTCCTGCCTGATGTGGACCTGCAGGTCACTGCCGACGCCACCGGGTATTCCTCGATGCTGGTGGTCAAGACGGCGCGGGCCGCGACCAGTCCGGCTCTGAAGCAGATCAATTTCGGGCTGACCGGTGTCGGGCTGAAGCTGGCCGAGACCCGCAACGGTGGCGCCGAGGCGGTCGACAGCAAGACCGGGAAGCGGGTGTTCCACACCGACACCGCGCTGATGTGGGACAGCACCCCGCCGGCCGCCGGGCCGCCGACCGAGGTGGACGCCCATGAGATGGGCCGGAACCGGGCGAAGATCAAGGTCGGGGTCAAGGGCGGCAAGCAGACGCTCGTCCCGGACCAGGGCCTGCTGTCCGCCAAGGACACCAAGTACCCGGTGTACATCGACCCGTACTGGTCCGGATCGCCCGGCAAGTCGCAGCTGAACTGGGCGCGGATCTCCAGCAACGGCTGGAACGTCTACAACTCGACGTCGACCACCGGCTCGACCAGCGCCCGGATCGGTTACGACAACTGGGCCGGCGGCGACGGCGAGAAGGCCCGCACCTATTACCGGATGAACACGGCCGGCATCAAGGGCGCGCAGATCTTCGAGGCCAGCCTGTACGTCGTGCACCGCTGGTCGGCGTCCTGCTACAACACCGCGGCGGTGGTCTACGGCACCGGTGGCGTCAGCAGCTGGAGTTCGTCCGGCCTGAACTGGGACAAGCAGCCGTCCAAGTCGACCGGGGTGCTCTCCACGGTCAACGGCCGGGAGCTGGACTGCGGCACCTCGAAGGTGCGGCCGACCCCGGCCAGCTTCAAGTTCAACGTGCTGAGCTACATCAAGAGCGCGGCGAGCGGCAAGTGGGGCAGCGCCACCTTCCTGGTCGCGGCCAAGAGCGAGAGCGACAAGTACAACTGGAAGCAGCTCGGTTACGGCGGTGGCGCGACCCTGTCGGTCAAGTACAGCTACAAGCCCGCCTTCACCAACGGCACCGGTAACCCGAAGATCAGCCCGTCGGTGACCGACCAGGGCCGGATCCTGACCACGACGCGGACACCGACGCTGACCGCGCACGGCTATTCGCCGAAGGTGAACGGCTACCAGGAGAACGTGCAGATCGCGTACCAGGTGTTCAACTCGGCGGGCACCATGGTCGCCAACGGCTACGGGCCCAAGAGCGGCTACAACCTCAACGGCAGCGCCTGGACGGTCACCCCGGCCCTGGCCGACGGCACGTACTCGTGGAAGGCAGCGATCAAGAACGCCTCCGGAGTGTGGGGTGGAGTCTGGTCGAAGACGCAGACGTTCACCGTCGACACGGTGGCACCCAAGGCGCCGACGGTGGTCTCGACGCAGTTCCCGCCGGACGCGCTCGGCAACGCGTTCACCGACAAGGGCACGTTCCAGCTCGGCAACGACAAGACCAACAACGTCATCGGCTACCTGTTCTCGCTCGACGGCGACCTGGCCAACGTCACCTACGCCGCGAACAAGGGCACCGCGTGGACGGCGACCACCGTGCCCACGCCGGGCACGATCTATTTCGCCCGGGCCGACAACGCCTGGGGGTACGGCACCACCACAGTGATCAACGGCACCGCGGGCCCCCAGTTCGCCCCGGTCAGCGCCGGCGCGCACCGGGTCTTCGCCAAGGCGGTCGACCAGGCCGGCACCACCTCGCCCCAGACCACGTACACCTTCTACGCCGGGACCAGCACCCCGTACTACGCGGCCGGCGACAACATGGTCAACGGCTGGTCGGCGCGGAACAACGACGGCAGCTACACCACGGTGCCCAAGGCGACCACCACCTCCACCACCGGTCAGCTGGTCAGCCAGATCCACTACAGCGGGTGGTACTTCTACAGCGGATACCAGGCGATGCTCGGCAACAAGAGCACCACCAGCAAGGTCGCCGTGAACGACACCGCGACTCTCTCCTTCAACGTCCCGGAACAGGGCCTGTGGGAGGTGGGCGCGAGCCTGATGACCGCACCCGACTACGGCACGTACACCCTGACCCTGGACAAGGGCCAGGCGACCGAGACACTGCTGATCGAGAACTTCGACGCCTACAACGTGCGTGGCGCCGTCAAGTTCCGCAACTTCGGCGTCGTCCGGGACGGCAGCGGCATTGCCCGGACCCTGAGTCGCGGCGTGCACACCGTCACGCTGAAGGTGACCGGTAAGAACGCCGCCTCCGCCGGCTTCCAGGCCGGTATCGACGTGCTGCGGATCGCCCCGGTGCCGACCTGCCCGATCAACAACATCAGCGCCTGTCAGAACAACGCCGCCATCAGCACCTACACCGCCGGCACCACGCCGACGGTCACCGCGGCGAACGCCGACGGCGTCGGCAACAGCATCGAGGCCGCCCATCTGAAGGCGGCCGGGTGGAACCCGGACAGCACCGTCACGGTCAACGGGGCGCCGATCAAACTGCCGGCCACCTTCGGTGACGGCAAGAACGACAACATCCTGTCGTACGGGCAGGTCGTCACGGTGCCCAGCAGCGGCGTGGTCAACAAGGGCAACGCGGTCGTCTTCGTCGGCTTCACCACCAACGGGCCGGCCCGCAACGCCACCGGAACGATCAACTACGCCCAGACCAGCTGCGGCATGCAGAGCCAGGCGTTCACCCTGGAGACCGTCTCCGACTGGACCAACATGCCGGCCACGGAGAAGGTGCTGACCTTCCCGACGTACAACAAGAACAACGCCACCCGGGTGGCCACCCCGATCAGCATGTTCGCGACCAGCGTGCCCCTGCTGTGTCCCGGCGCCACCGTCGCCAGCGTCACGCTCCCGCTGGTCACCAACGTGGCCCAGGGGGGCCGGTCCACCCTGCACTTCCTGGGCCTGGGCATCCGCCCGACGTCGATCTCCGGCAGCGGCGCGGACGCCACCCACTGGGTGGGCAGCTGGGCCGCAGCCCAGGACGTCGCCGCGGTGCAGGCCACCAACGCCGGCGTCAACAGCGACGTCACCCTGACCAACCAGACGGTCCGCATCCCGGCGCGGCTGAGCATCGGGACCGCCGGCGCCGACCAGAAGGTCCGGGTCCGCCTGGCCAACAGCCTCGGCAAGACGCCGATCACGCTGGACGCCGCCTCGGTCGCGCTGCAGGATCCGGCAGTGGGCGGGGCCGCGGCGAAGTCCGCTCCGATTCCGCTGACCTTCAGCGGGGCCCGGACCGTGACGCTGGCTGCCGGCACGGACGTGCTCAGCGACCCGGTCACCCTGTCCGCCGCGGACCGGGTGACGGCGCTGGTGAGCCTCAAGGTGCGCGGCACCGTGACCGCCGTGCCGGGTCACCGGGACGGCAAGACGCCGATCTACCTGAGCGCGGCGGACAACGCCGACCACACCGGCGAGCAGGCCGCCACGGGCTTCACCACGTCGGCCATCAACGGCCCGCCGTTGCTGTCCGGCATCGACGTCACCACCTCGGCGGCCGACCCGGCCGGCGCGATGGTGCTGTTCGGTGACCAGACGGTGAACGCGGACACCGGCAACTCCTCCGGCGGCGGTCAGCTCAGCGGCCGGCTGACGGACGCGCTGGCCTCCGCCGAGCAGGGCACCGGCGCCGTACCGATGGGTGTGCTGAACCTGGGCAGCAGCAGCTGGGGCACCCAGGGTCAGTTGCCGCAGACCAACTCCACGCTGCCGGAGAACGCCATCGCCGCGGTGGACCGGGCGATCCTCAACCAGGCCAACGTGCGCAGCGCGCTCATCTCCGCCGGTTCCGACGACCTGCGCGCCTGCACCGCCACCACGGCGGAGGCCTGCGCCGAGCCCGTCAAGAAGAAGCTGGTCGCCCTCACCGCCCAGCTGCGTCGTTTCAAGACCGACGACGCCGCGAACGCGGCGGTGCGGCTGCCCAGCCGGACCGGTGGCATCAAGGTCTACGTGGCGACGCTGCCGCCGTTCCACGGTACGCACAACGCGACCCAGGAGGCCGCCCGGAAGCTGGTCAACGACTACATCCTGGGCAACGACGGCGCGGCGACCCTGCAGGGTTACAGCGACGGAGTGGTCAACTTCGCCGCCGCGGTGTCCACCGACTTCGACGATGCGTCGGACACCGTCTTCGCCGACTATCTGTACAACTCGGGCGGCACGCTCTACCCGAGCGACCTCTACTACGAGGCGCTGGGCCGGCAGACGCTCGAGGACATCGACACCATCGACTGGGTCAAGGACGACCAGACCGGTGGCACGGCCGACGGCGACGACCCGGTCGCGGTGTGGGAGTTCAACGAGGACTCCGACGACACGGCCTTCGACACCGGCCACGGCACCGGCAGCGGTCGCACCCGGCACGACGCGGCCCTGACCGACGTGACCCGGGGAGACGGTCATCTCGTCGGCCGCAAGGCCGGGACCTTCAACGGGACCAGCAGCTTCGCCGAGACCGAACTCAGGACCAACACCACGCAGAGCTTCACGGTGGCCTCCTGGGTGCGGCTGACCGACAAGTCCACCGACCGGACCATCTTCACCCGGGACGCCAGTGGCCACGCCTCGCTGTACTTCCAGTACCAGAAGTCGAGCGACCGCTGGCTGGCCCAGATGCCGTCGGCCACCTCCGGCAGCGGGGTGGTCTGGCAGGACGCACTCTCCTCGCAGCCGGCGCGCACCGGGGTGTGGACGCACCTGGCGGCGGTCTACAACGCCGAGCTGAAGACGCTCACCCTGTACGTCAACGGGACGGCGGACACCTCGAAGGACGGCCTCACCACCTTCAACGACGTGAACGGGCCGACCTGGATCGGCCGCAGCGGCAGCACCTGGTTCGCCGGTGACATCGCCGACGTCCGGGTGTGGAACCGGGCTACCAACGAGGCGGAGGTGGAAGACCTGGCGGCGCCGGAAGCGGTGGCCGACTGGCAGTTCGAGGACGACAGCGTCGCCACCGTCGCCAAGGACTGGACCGCTTTCGAGCACGACGGCGCGTTCACCGGTGGAGCGGCGTACACCTACCCGGGGCACAACGACCTCGGGGACATCGGCGCGGTCGCCCTGAACGGGACCGACGCCGCCGTCACCGCCGATGCGCTGCTGCGCACCGATCAGTCGTTCACAGTGAGCGCCTGGGCCCGGCTCACCAAGAAGGACGCCAACTACACCGTGCTCAGCCAGGAGGGCACGCATGCGTCCCGCTTCATGCTGCAGTACGCCAGACAGTGCGACTGCTGGCAGTTCATGCTCACCGACACCGATCAGGCCCTGCCGGCGACCGTGCCGGCCCGGGGCCCGGCCGGGGCGGCGCTGAACACCTGGACCCACCTGGCGGCGACCTACGACGCCGGCACGGGCGCGGTGGCGGTCTACGTCAACGGTGACCTCGCCGGCTCGGCCACCGCGGCGGCCCCACCGTGGAACGCCACCGGCAAGTTCACGGTGGGCCGTACCCGCTGGGACGACCACGACAGCGACTGGTTCCCCGGTGCCGTGGACGCGGTCCGGGTGTTCCAGGGCGTCGAGTCCGCCGACCGGATCAAGGAATTCAGTACTTCCTGATCCATGTAGTGCTCGCAAGGACAGAGGAGGACCCGGTGGGCCGCACGGCCCACCGGTCGGGTCGTGCGGAGGGTGTCGGCAAATGCTGTCCAACAACGGTCACTCCACCGGTATCGCATCTGGTTGGCGGCTGCTCACCAGGGCGGTGGCGGTGCTGGTGCTGATACCGGGATCCGTGTTCCTCCTTCCGGTGGCGGCCTCGGCCAAGCCCGGGCACTCCGCGTTCCCCGAGCCGCCGGCTCCCAAGCGGGTGTCCCTGGCGAAGAAGAAGAGCGCCCCTCCGCTCGCGAAGCGCCGGCCGTACGCCCGCTTCGATCCGTCGGCGCGGGCGAAGCTCCCGGGCGTCGGCCGGGCCACTGTGGAGCTGTCCGGCGCGTCCGGCCGGGCCGCCACCGCCGAGTCGGCCCGATCCTGGACCCGGGCCGGCGACACCCCGGTCTCGGTGTCCCGGGCCCGGTCCGGTTCCGGCCCGAGCCGGGTGCAGGTGGCCACGGCGGACCAGAAGGCCGCCCGGAAGGCCGGCGTTCGAGGTGTGCTGTTCACCGTGCGCGGCGCCGACGCGGCCGGCACCGTCGGTGTGACCGTCGACAGCTCGACGTTCCGCAACGCGTACGGCGGTGACTACGCTTCCCGGCTGCGGCTGGTGCGGCTACCGGAGTGCGCGCTCACCACACCGGACCTGCCGCAGTGCCAGACCCGTACGCCGGTGCCGACCAAGGCCGGCGCGCCACTGACCGCGGAGGTCTCCCTGGCGGCCGGCTCCCGGGTCGCGGTGCTCGCCGCGACCTCCGGAGCCGACGGCTCGACCGGTGACTACAGCGCCACCAGCCTCTCGGCCGGCGGAAGCTGGTCGGTCGGCGGCAACACCGGCTCGTTCAGCTACAGCTACCCGATCGCCATCCCGCAGTCGATCGGCGCGCTGGCGCCCAGCATGGAGCTCTCCTACAGCTCCTCGTCCCAGGACGCGCGCACCGTCGGCACCAACAACCAGTCCTCCTGGATCGGCGACGGGTGGGGCTCGACCGAGAGCTACGTCGAGCGCAGTTACCAGAACTGCGGTGACGTCTCGGGTTCCGGTGCCGAGAAGAACAACGCCGACCTGTGCTGGGTCGGTCAGGTGCTGACCATGTCGTTGAACGGCGTGTCCACCGCCATCGTCTGGGACGCGGCGAAGAAGACCTTCCGTCCCGCCGAGGACGACGCGAGCATCAAGATCGAGAACCTGTTCGGCGCGACCAACGGCACCAAGAACGGTGAGTACTTCCGGATCACCCAGAACGGGGTGCAGTACTACTTCGGCCTGAACCGGCTGCCCGGCTGGAGTGCCGGCAAGGACGAGACCGAGTCCGTCTACACGGCGCCGATCTACAAGGCGCACGCCGGCGTGGACGAGTGCCCGGACAGCTCGACGTTCGCCGACACCAAATGCACGCTCGGGTACCGCTTCAACCTCGATTACGCCGTCGACCTGGACAGCAACGCGATGGCGTACTACTACGCGCCGGAGATCGGCCACTACGGGGCGAACCTGAAGAAGAACGCCGTCTCGTACATCCGCGGCGGCACCCTCAAACGCATCGACTACGGCATGACCGCCTCGACGATCTACTCGGCGACCGCTCCGGAGCAGATCAAGTTCGCCGTCGAGGAGCGGTGCCTGCCCGGCAAGCCGGCCGGCAACACCTGCTCGGACAGCCAGTTCACCGACGCCCACCCGGAGTACTGGCCGGACACCCCGATCGACCTGAACTGCACCGCCGGCGCCACCGACTGCGTCAACCACGCACCGACCTTCTGGATCCGCAACCGGCTCACCTCGATCACCACCCAGGTGCAGGTCGGCGGGGTCACCAAGCAGCTGGGCCGGTACGAGCTCACGCACGCCTTCCCGGACGGCGGCGACCACGCGCCGACGTTGTGGCTGGACTCGATCAGGCACATCGGCCTGGACCGGCTCGGCGGCGCCACCGCCGACACCGTCACCCCACCGGTCACGTTCTTCCCGGTGCAGATCGCGAACCGGGTCGGCACCGTGCCGGGCCTGCCGCTGATGTACCACACCCGGATCCAGAACGTGGTCAGTGAGGCAGGCGCCGAGACCACGGTCGAGTACAGCACCCCCACCTGCTCCGGGCTGCCCAAGAGCGATCTGTCCGACGACAAGGACACCGCGGCGCAGCGGTTCGCCTCGACCAACACCACCGGCTGCTTCCCGGTCTACTGGACCCCCGAGTCGCAGCCGCGGCCGATGATCGACTGGTTCTACACCCACCCGGTCAAACGGGTCACCACGATCGACAAGCACAACCGGTACCAGGACGGATCCCAGCCCAAGCTGGTCAGTGAGTACACCTACCTGGGCAAGCCGGGGTGGCACTACGACGACAACGAGGTGGTGAAGTCCAAGAACCGCACCTGGGGGCAGTTCCGCGGCTACCCGACCGTCGAGGTCACCACCGGTGATCCGGACGTCTTCCACTACACCAACCGCAAACAGGTCTTCGACTCCAAGACGCTGACCCGCAGCCACTACTTCCTGGGCATGAACGGCGACACCCTGCCGGACGGCGGCACCCGGTCGGTGCCCGCCCTGACCAGCCAGGACAAGACCGTCACGGTCGCCGACAACAACGCGTACGCCGGCCTGACCTTCGAGAGCGAGCAGTTCACCGAGGACGGCGGCACGCTCAACTCGTCCACCGTGAGCGTGCCGACGCTGATCGGCCCCACCGCCAGCCGGTCGCGCAGCGGCCTGCCCGCGCTGACCGCGCAGATGGTGCGGCCCGGCAAGACGATCACCCGCAGCAAGGTCTCGTACGGCTGGCGCAAGACCGAAAGCGCCACCTTCTACGACACCACCGTCGGCCGGAGCACCACCGGCAAGGCCGTGCAGTACGTCGACCGGGGTGAGGTCGGGGCCGCCGGCAACGTCCCGAACTGCACGTTCAGCCGCTACGCCGACGGTGCCGTGGCCACGCTCGTGCTGCTCACCGAGGTGATCGAGACGGATCAGGACTGTGCGAGCGCCGGGGCCGACCCGGCCGGCAACCTGATCTCCCATGTGAAGACCTCGTACGACACCAAGGGCCATCCGAACCAGGTGCAGCAGGCCACCGCGAGCTCCGGCGCGACCGCGACGGCGTTCGTGGTCGAGAAGACGATGACCTACGACTCGTACGGCCGGCCCACGTCCGCGGTCAGCACGCCGAACTCCAAGGCCGCCGACGGCAAGACCAGCATCGCGCGCAGCGTCTACACCCGGCGCAGCCCGGCGGCCGGCGCCCTGCCCGCCACGGTCACCACCATCACCACCGTCACCCCCGGCGTGGACTGTTCGGCGGCGACCGTCTCCACCAAGGACTGCCAGCTCGTCACCGAGATCCGCAATCCCGGCCGGCAGCTGCCGCTCGCCGCGACCGACGTGGCCGGGGCGCGGAGCTCGATGAGTTACGACGCGCTCGGCCGGCTCCGCGAGGTGTGGCTGGCGAACCAGGACCGGGCCGCCGGGGCGCCGCCGAGCATCACGTACGACTACAAGACCTCGGCGACCGGGCCGAGCGTGGTCACCACCAAGTCACTGCAGGACAGCGGCAAGTACGCCGTCAGCAAGGTCCTGTACGACGCCATGCTGCGGACCCTGGAGAGCCAGGACACCGGCGAGAACGGCACCGTCATCGCCACCGACGTGCAGTACGACTCGCACGGCTGGAAGGTGCTGACCAACGACGGCTACGCGGCCGTGGGCAGCCCGTCCGACTCGCTGCTGTCCGACCAGTTGTCGCAGGTGTCGATCCCGGCCACCACGGTCGAGGACCACGACGGCATGGGCCGGGTCACCCAGTCGATCACCGAGCACAACGGGGGCCAGACCACGCGTACGCGGACCGCGTACGCCGGTGACCGGACCACGACCATTCCGCCGCTGGGCGGCGTCGCGGTCACCGAGACCGTCAACGCGCGGGGGCAGCGGACCCAGCTCGACCAGTACACCCAGTGGCCGACCGTGACCGGTGACCCGGGAAGCGGCTTCACCGTCGCCGGCGGGACCGCCCAGAGCATCAAGTACACGTACACCCCGGCCGGGAAACAGGCCACGGTCACCGGTCCGGACAATGCGGTCTGGTCGTTCAAGTACGACCTGCGCGGCCGGCAGTCCTCGCAGACCGACCCGGACACCGGCTCGACCTTCACCTCGTACGACGACGCGGGCAATCTGCTCAGCACCAAGGACGCCCGCGGCATCCAGCTCGACTACACCTATGACCTGCTGGGCCGCAAGCTGGCCGGCACCGACCGCTCGAAGAACAACTTCAAGTTCGCGTCGTGGACCTACGACACCCTGCGGATCGGCCTGCCCACCTCGTCCACCCGCTACGTCTCCGGGGTGACCGGCGGCTACACGGTCGGGGTGACCGGCTATTCCACGATGGGCAAGCCGCTGGGCCAGACCATCAGCCTTCCCTCCGCGGAGAGCCCGCTGCCGGTGGAGTACACCACCGCGCTGCGGTACAGCGACACCGAGGAGCAGCTGGTCCAGCAGGACGACCCGGCCGTCGGCGGGTTGCCCGGCGAGACCATCACCTACAGCTACAACCTGCGGGGCATGCCGACCAGGACGTCCGGCATCGACCTGTACGTCGCCGACTCCATCTACACGGACTTCGGCAAGCCGTCGAAGATGACCATGGGCGCCTCCACCAACCAGGTCGAGGCGATCTACTCCTACGACGAGGAGAACCTGCGGCTCTCCGGCCGCACCATCTCGCGCTCGCAGGGGATCGGGCCGGTCGTCGACCACACCTCCTACCGGTACGACGAGGTGGGCAATCCGCTGTCGGTGGTCAACGAGCAGACCGAGAGCGGCAACACCGTCACCGACGCGCAGTGCTACCAGTACAACACGCTCAAGCGCCTGGTCGAGGCGTGGACGTCGGCGTCGCCCACCTGCGCCTCCGCGCCGTCCGGCACGGTGGCCACGGGGGCCGGGTCGTACTGGCAGACCTTCACGTACGACGCTGTCGGCAACCGCACCCAGGCGGTGGAACACTCCACCACCGGCGGCGCCGACGTCACCGAGAAGTACACCAACGGCTGCTCCACCGGCTGCAACCGGACCGGGGCGCAGCCGCACACGCTGACCGCCACCAGCGGTGGCGCCGACCCCACCGGCTTCGTCTACGACGTCACCGGCAACCTGCTCACCCGGACCGCGACCAGCGGCAAGAACCAGACGATGAGCTGGGACAGCGAGGGCCGGCTGGCCAAGGTGGTCAGCACCGGGGCGAACGCCGGCACGACCGAGTACGTGTACGACGCGGACGGCCGCCAGCTGATCCGCCGCGACCCCGGTCGCACCACCCTGTTCGCCGGCGACACCCAGGTGGTCGTCAACACCTCGGTCAAGCCGGCGGTCGTGCTGGGTGCGGTTCGCATCTACAGCCACGGCACCGGATCCGCCGTCGCCATGCGCTCGACGTTGCCCGGTGGCGGCACGCACTACCTCTTCAGCGACCCGGTGGGCACCGCCGGCCTGGCCATCGACACCACCACCCAGGCCGTTTCCCGCCAGCAGAACAAGCCGTACGGCGAACCCCGGGGCAGCGCGAACACCGCGGCCTGGCCGGACACCACCCGCGGCTATCTGGGTGCGCCGAAGGACACCGGGAACGGCTACACCGACCTCGGGGCCCGCAAGTACGACCCCGCGCTGGGCCGGTTCATCAGCCCGGACCCGATCCTGGAGACCACCGACCCGAACCAGCTGGGCGGATACACCTACGCCGGTGACAACCCGATCGCCTCGTCCGACCCGAGCGGCCTCGTCCCCGAGGAGATCTGGAACGGCCTGATCACCCCCGAGGAGTACTACGGGATCGTCGGTGGGACCGGCGCCGGCAAGGATGACGGCGGTGGCAAGGGCGGCAAGGGCGGCAAGGGCAAGGGGAAGGGCAAAGGCAAGGGCGCTCCGGGCGAGGATTACGAAAACTACACCCGCCGGCACAACGCGGCGCAGCTGCAGGCGGCGGAGTGGCTCGCGATGTTCCATTCCAGCTGGTACATCATCATGGAATTCCGGATCCCGGGAGCGTCGAAGTCGGGCAACGGGAACGACGGGTACGCCGACATCGTGGCCTACGACCGGATCAATGAGGAGTGGTACATCTGGGAGGTGAAACGGGTCGGCGGCGACAAGAACGCCGCCTCCGGCGCGGAGGCGAAGGGGCCCAAGGACATCGACTGGTACATCGAGCACTTCGAGGACTCGCATCCCGGCGAGGAGATGCGCCGTGGTCCGGACCTGCCGGTGGAGCTCCTCCAGCCCGACCCGGACGATCCCAAGGGCAGCACGCTGGTCACCGCCCCGGCGAGGCACGGTGACCGGGTCCGCGGGCCGGAATATGAGGGCGTGATCGTATATTGGACGCGCAAACAGCGAGAAGACGAGCCGCAGATGAAGACCTGGAAGTCCGACGTCTACCGTGGCCGGGCGGCGCTGGGCATGCCGAACGAGAACATTCCGATCCCCCTGCCCGCACCGGCGCCGTCACCCAGTCAGACGCCGGCGCCGCCGAAGCCGGGCTTCTGGGAGAACGAGTGGAACAAGTGGAAGGAACGGCAGAGTGATCCCTTCGGTGGTGGGATCCCGTGGCTGCCGGTGCCGATCCGCGTGCCGATCGTGGTGTGACGCGTAGGGAGACAGGAATGACCCAGTTCTGGCTTGAAGTGCAGCTGAATGTCGACACCAGCCGGGGATCGCTCGCCGATGCGGCGTACGTCTGGTTCGACACGCTGACCCAGGCGCTGACCCCCGCCGAGCGGGCCGAGCTGGCCGGCCTGCCGGCGGCGACCCGGATCAACCCGCTGGCGGAGGGTCCGCAGGGCGAGCCCGGCACGTTGTACGGCCTCATCGAGGTCGACCGTTCGATCGGCGGCGGCTACCCGACCACCGAGCGTCGCCATCTGTCGGACGAGGGCTTGGAGTGGCTGCGGGGCGAGCTGGCTGACATGCCGAAGAAGGTGACGGTGTGGATCGGCCGCTTCACCGAGAACGGGTTCCTCGGCGGTCGGTTGATGTACGCCAAGGCGTGGCCGTTGCGGGACACGCCCGGCTGGCTGGTCCTGGACGCCCAGGTGCCGGCCGACGACTTCACCGACCCCGGCGCCGGGCGGGCCGAGCAGCAGCGCTGGCTCGGTGCGATCCGGCAGGCCGCGGACCGGCTCAACCCGAGCTACGGCCAGATCGACTACTGGCGGGACAAGGGCAGTACCGCGCTGGAAAGATGCTCCAGAGGGCTGGCGCGGAACGCGCAACTGGCGATCCCGCAGACCCGGGAGCGGCTGCGCGGCTACTCCTGGCTGACGATCGCCGCGCAGGAGGTCGCCGAGAAACTCGGCGGCGCTGCTGCGCTAGCCGCCACCGGCGCGTTCGCCGAGGTGGAACCGCTCGCCGAGGGCGGGCTCTGGCTCCTGGCCACGGAGGACTTCGCCGACTACGGGATGAAAGCCGCGGAAGCGGTGTTCCACGCGGTGGCTCCGGCGCTGCCGCCCGGCATGCCCCGCCAGCGCGATGTCTACGGCGAGCCGCCGACGTTCGTGGTGATCGCCGACCCGTCCGATCGATGAGGTAGATCCTGGCTGATTGATGTCGGATCCGGGCCGCGCTGTTCGTAGCTACGGTGAACGCCGCCCACGAGGGCGTCGTCACGACCGCGGGAGGTGCCGGCCGATGTCGCATCCACAGGCCAAGGTTCACCGTATGTTCGAGCTCGTCGAGCCGATCGCCACCGTCACCTTCTCCGAGGTGCCGAACGAGGCGTTCCTGGCGCTGGGCATGCGCAACTACTGGGACGGATATTTCGCGGGCCGGGCGGCGCCGCTGGGTTTGGCGCCGGCTGAGGTGGTACACGCGGTCTTCTACAACTTCGCCGACGGTGAGGTGGCCCGCCACATCCCGTGGGTGTGGGGAAAGATCACCCCGCAGGAGGCGATCGTCGTGCGCGAGCGGGGCAGCGCTGCCGCGCTGCGGCAGATGATCGGGGAGCTGGCCGACTCGCCAGGCCTGGTGCGGGTCGCTGACCTCGCCACCCGGGCGGCGGTCAGCGCGCCGACCGAGGGCCGGGTGCTGTATGCCGGGCTCAGGGCGCTCGGGGTGCCCGAGGAGCCGGTGGCCCGGCTCTGGCACGCGGCGACGCTGCTGCGGGAACACCGCGGCGACGGCCACAACGCCGCCCTGGTCGCGCACGGCATCGGCGGCACCGAGGCGCATGTGCTGCTTGCTCTGTCGCTCGGCATGAGGGCACAGGAGTTCGGCCGGGTCCATCACCTGCCGAGGGCGCAGCTGGCCGCTGTCGTCGACGGGCTGCGCGACCGCGGCCTCGTGGACGCTGCCGGCGGGTTCACCGACGCCGGCCAGGAGATCAGGGAGCGGATCGAGGCCGTCACCGACGAGCTGGCGGCGCCGGCGTACGACGTGCTGAGCGCGGACGAGCTCGACGAGCTGATCGCGGGCCTCGAACCGATCGCCGCCGCCGTCCAGGCCGCCGGCAACTGAGCGGCGATGAGCCGACGACCACGACCCCGCTGCCCCGCCCACCGAGGCAGATCCGGAAGCCGGGATGGACCTCGAGAGGGAAGCTGCAGAACTGCCCCGGCGTCCCCGGCACCGTCGGACCCGACGACGCCGCCGCCTGGGTCTTCAACGTCGCCCGCGAGGGCGACAAGGCAGCCCGCCGCGCCGTCGACCGCTACGTCAAGGACGTCGCGGTCGGCACCGCCGCGCTCGTGCTGACCCTGGACCCGCAGGTCGTCATCTTCGGCGGCGGCCTCTCCGCCCCGGTGCCCCCCCCGCCGCCGGTAGCGCCGGCCTGGCTCCGCGGGCGGCCGGGCTCAGCCGGAAGGCACCGGCTCGCGCAGCCGTCCGATGAGGGCGTCCCCGACCCGCGCCGTCTCCTGCTTGTACGGCGTGTCCGACAGCACGAAGTGGCTGACGCCCAGGTCGGCGTACCGCCGTAGCGCGGCGGCGACGTCGTCCGCGGAGCCGACCAGCCATGTCGTGCCCGCACCGCCGCCGCCGTACCGGCCGGGAGCGGTGTAGAGGCAGCTGTCCAGCACGTCCGCGCGGCCGGCCAGATCCAGCAGGCGTTGCTGACCGACCGCGGGAGCGCCGCGCCGGTCGAGGCGCCGGTCACCGAACGAGGCCGGGCGCTGCGCCATCGCGGCGACCCGGGCCTCCGCGTCGCGCCACGCCTCCTCGGTCGTGTCCCGGACCAGCGTCGTGACGCGCAGGCCGAACTCCAGCGGGGGCAGGTCGCGGTCCAGGTCCGTGCTCAGGCGGCGGAGCCGGTCGATGCGTTCGGCGATGCCGTCCAGCGGTTCGCCCCAGAACAGCTGCACGTCGGCCTCGGTCGCGGACACCCGCTCCGAGGCGGGGGACGCGCCGCCGAAATAGAGGCGGGGACCGTTGGCGTACGGGCGGGGGACCACCGTCGAGTTGGTGACGGAGAAGTGCTCACCCGCGTACGTGACGTTCTCCTCGGTCCAGAGCCGTCGGGCCGTACGCATGAACTCCTTGGTCCTGGCGTACCGCTGGGCCTGGTCGCCTTCCGTGTCGCCGTAGGCGGCCAGGTTGTCCTGGCCGCTGACGATGTTGACCAGCAGCCGGCCGCCGCTGAGCCGGTCCAGGGTGGCGGCCGCGCTGGCGAAGTGCGCCGGCTGCCAGTAGCCCGGGCGGATGGCCACCAGCGGCCGGAAGGTCGTGGTGCGGGCGGCGAGCGCGGTGGCGACCGTGAACGTGTCCGGCCGGCCCCAGCCGGTGCCGATCAGGGCCCCCGCCCAGCCGTGCCGCTCGGCGGTCAGGGCCAGGTCCACGCTGTGCTCCAGAGTGCCGTAGCCCTCGACCGTGTCGTCGCCGCGGTGCCCCGGCTCGACGGTGTTGGGGATGTACCACAGGAACGTCGCGCTCATCGGATCGGCTCTCCGGTCAGGACCAGGCGGTTGGCCGGGCGGGGCAGCCCGTAGTGCTCGCGCAGCGTGGTGCCCTCGTACTCGGTGCGGAACAGACCGCGCTCCCGCAGGATCGGCACGACCTTGGTCGCGAAGGCCTCGATCCCGGAAGGCAGGACGGCCGGCATGATGTTGAAGCCGTCGGCGGCGCCGTTCTCGAAGTACTGCTGGATCGTGTCGGCGACCTGCACCGGCGTACCGGTGAAGGTGCGGTGGCCGCGCCCGCCGCCCAGCCGGCCGATCAGCTCGCGCACGGTCAGGTTGTCCCGCCGGGCCCAGTCCACGATGAGCGTGCGGCGGCTCTTCGCACCCTCGATCTGGTCCTCGCCGGGCAGCTGCGCGGGCAACGGCCGGTCGAGGTGCAGGGTGTCGGCGTCGACGCCGAGCGTCTGGGCCAGCGTCCGCAGGGCGTACTGCGGCGCGATCAGCCGATCCAGTTCGGCGTCGAGCTCGCGGGCCTCGGCCTCGGTGTCACCGATGACCGGGACGATGCCGGGCAGGATGACGACGTGCCCGGGGTCGCGTCCCGCGGCCACGACCCGGCGCTTCAGATCGGCGTAGAACGCCTGGCTCTCCGCGAGGGTCGGCTGCGCGGTGAACACGGCCTCGGCCCATCGGGCGGCGAACTCCTTGCCGTCCTGCGACGACCCGGCCTGCACCAGCAGCGGGTACGCCTGCGGAGAGCGGGGCACGTTCAGCGGCCCGTCCACCCGGAAGAAAGCGCCGCGGTGGTCGATGCGGCGGACCCGGTCGCTCTGCGCGTGCACGCCCCGCTGTTTGTCGGCCACGATCGCGTCGTCGGTCCAGCTGTCCCACAGCTTGGTGGCGACCTCGAGGAACTCGTCGGCCCGCTCGTAGCGGGTGCGGTGCAACGGCTGGTCGGCCAGCCCGAAGTTGCGCGCGGCCGCGTCGCCCGCGGTGGTGACGATGTTCCAGCCGGCCCGGCCGCCCGACAGGTGGTCGAGCGAGGCGAACCGCCGGGCCAGGTTGAAGGGCTCGTTGTACGACGTCGAGGCCGTCGCGATCAGCCCGATGCGGGTCGTGGTCGCGGCCAGGGCGGCGAGCAGGAGCGTCGGTTCCAGCTTGCCGGACGGCCGGCGACCCGGGTCGCTCCACAGCACGGGACTGTCGGCCAGGAACACGGAGTCGAACTTCGCGTCCTCGGCGATCCGGGCCAGGCGCTGATGCGCGGCCAGCGAGAGATTCGCGTACGGGTCGGAGCCGGGCAGCCGCCACGACGCCTCGTGGTGGCCGGTGTCGTGCAGGAACAGATTGAAGTGCAGCTTGCGGCTCATCGGCTCTCCTCGTCGACGCCCAGTTCGTCCAGCAGGTAGGTGCGGATCTCGGCGAACGCGGGATCGGAGCGCGTACGCCGGGTCAGGTCCACGCGTACGTCGGTGCGCACGACGCCGGCATCCAGCAGGATCACCCGGTCGGCCAGCACGATCGCCTCGTCGACGTCGTGGGTCACCAGCAGCACCGCCGGCCGGTGCTTCTCGCAGAGCTTGCGGAGCAGGGTGTGCATCCGGATGCGGGTGAGGGCGTCGAGCGCGCCGAACGGCTCGTCGGCCAGCAGCAGCTGGGGCTCGCGGACGAGCGAGCGGGCCAGCGCGGCCCGTTGCTGCTCGCCGCCGGACAGCTGGTAGGGCCAGGCGCGTTCGCGGCCGGCCAGGCCCACCTCGTCCAGCGCCTGCCGGCCCCGGTCGGCGGCGTCGGCGCCGCGCAGCCCGAAGACGACGTTGTCCAGGATCCGCTTCCAGGGCAGCAGCCGGGAGTCCTGGAAGACCACCGACACGGAGCCGGGCACCACGATCCGGCCGTGGCCGGCGACGTCGCGGTCCAGCCCGGCCAGAGCCCGCAGCAGGGTGCTCTTGCCGGTGCCCGATCGCCCGATGAGCGCCACGAACTCGCCGGCCGCGATGTCGAGGTCGAGTCCGTTGAGGACGCCGCCGTTCTTGGTGAAGCTGCGGTGCAGGTTGCGGATGCGGACCGCCGGTTCCGTGGTCAGTCCTCGAGCGTCCGTCGCCATGCGAGCACCTTCCTTCCTGTGGCACGGACGGCCGTGTCGGCCAGGTAGCCGAAGATCCCGTAGAGCACCAGGCCGACGACGATGACGTCGGTCTGGCCGTACTGCTCGGCCAGGGTGATCATGTGGCCGATGCCGCTGGTGGCGTTGTACTGCTCGACCACGACCAGGCCGAGCAGCGACGAGGTCACCGCGAACCGCATGCCGAGCAGGAAGCCGGGCAGGGCGCCGGGCAGCACCACGTGCCGGACGAACTCGCCGCGCCCGATGCCGATGGTCTCGGCCAGTTCGGCGTACCGGCCGTCGATGCCGCGCAGCCCGTTGTGGGTGTGCACGTAGATCGGGACCATGCTGATCAGCGCGATGGTCACGATCTTCATCTCCTGGCCGATGCCGAACCAGGCGATGAACAGCGGGATCAGCGCCAGGGTGGGGATCGAGCGCTTGATCTGGATCGGCCCGTCGAACAGGGCCTCGCCGATGCGGGACAGCCCGGAGATCACGGCGAGCACCGTGCCGCTGATCACTCCGAGGGCGAGCCCGACCACGGCGCGCTGCAGGGAGGACAGGATGTTGCCGAGCAGGTCGTGCTCGGCCCACTGCTCCCGGAACGCCTGCACCACGTCCCACGGCGCGGTGAGGATGGCCGGGCTGATCAGGCCGGTGGACGAGCCGGCGGACCAGACGGCCAGCACCAGCAGCGGGCCGATCCAGAAGGCGAAGCGGATCCGGTGGCCCGGGCCGAGCCGGCGGCGGACCACGCGGGCGTCGACCCGGGAGTCGTCGGTGCCGGCCTCGCGCACCTGGTCGACGTGGACGGTGGCGGTCATGCGGCATCACCGGAGACCACTTCGGAGCCGGCGGCGTCGGCCTGGACCTGCTCGAAGCGGCGGTCGACCAGCGTGTTCACGTCGATCTTGTCGTGCTTCTGCTCCCGGGCGAGCAGATCGGCGGTCTCCTGGAGCCGGCGTACGGCGTTGTCCCAGCTGGCCGGGATGCCCTTGGTCCCGTCGGTGGCGACCACGTCGCGGGCGTCCGCCGCGCTGAGCCCCTGGGTGTCCTGGTAGTAGAGCTTGGCGTACTCGTCGGGGTGCTTGTTCTGCCAGAGCACCGCCTTGGTGCGCACACTGACGTAGACCTTGAGGGCGGCGGCCTTCTCCGCGTCCTGCACCGCCTTGGTGAGGCAGTAGAGCGTCGAGGCGTCGTCGCGGATGCCGGTGCCGATCGCCACGGCCTGCGGGTACCGGGCCTTGTAGACCTTCACGTACTGGGCGCCGAGCGGGGCCACATCGACGGCCTTGCTGCCCAGTGCCGTCACGTACGCGTCGTCCTTGCTGGTCAGCTCGACCAGCGTGACGTCCTTCTGGCTCAGGCCGGCCTTCTGCAGCACCCGCAGCACGAGGGCGCCCTGGGCCTGGCCGGCGCTGTAGGCGATCTTCTTGCCGCGGAGGTCGGCGAGCGAGGTGACCTTCACCCCGGGAGCGATGCCCAGCTGATAGATGGGGTGCTCGAGCGGGTCGATGGTGACGGCCTGGAAGACGATCTTGGTGGAGGTGCCGGTCCAGGCGGCGAACAGCGACGGGATGTCGGCGACCGCGCTGCAGTCCAGCTTGTCGGCGCGGAAGGCCTGAATGCTCTTCGGGCCGCCGCTGATGTTGGCCCACTGCACCTTCACGCCGGCCGCGGTGAGCTCCTTGTCCAGCCCGGCCGCCTGGAGGACCGCCTGGGTCTGCGGGTCGCCGATGCGGATCTCGGTGCCGCTCGCCACCTTGTCCGGCAGCGCGGCGGTCAGTTCCAGCGTCGTACCGGTGTCGCCGCTGCCGCAGGCGGAGGTGACGGACAGGGCCGCCACCAGCGCGGCGATGGCCGTTCTTCGAAGTCTCGTGCTCATGATTTCTTCTCCGTGGCTCAGAGGACGTGGAAGGTGCCGTCGTGGTGGAGCAGGGGCGCGCTGCGGTCGGCGAGCTCGCCGACCGCCACCCGGCCGATCACCAGGTGCGACCCGCCGGCCGGATGCCGGTGCTCGATCGAGATCCGCGGCCAGGCCGCCGCGCCGTCCAGCACGGGTTCGCCGGTGGGCAGCCGGCGCCAGCGGGCCGGCGCGAGTGGCCGGGAGACGATGACGGTCATGGGACGGCCTCCGATCGGATGGAGCGCGGGCACGGCGGAGCAGGCCTGCGGGGCGGCAGGCCGGAAGCCGGAAAGGGGTGTCGGGTACCGGATGCGGCGGGATCACCGCCGGCTCAATTCATACTATGCAGCTGGGATTAGGGGGCAACCATGCGTCGGACTGAAATAAGTAGCCGCTGGTGGCCGGGGGTGTGCCGTACACCTGATCGAGGGCGACCGCGCCGCCGGCGACGGCGAGGACGTGGCTCGGAAAGCTCGTCGGCTGCACGGTCCGGGTCATGTCGGCGCCCGTGGCGGAGCAGGCCGCGGCCTCGGCGCGCAACGTCGCCAGGCACGCCGGCAGCCGGTTGGCACCCGCCTCGGCCACCACCAGGACCTCCGGATCGAACAGGTCGAGCAGCAGACCGGCGGCCCGGCCCACGAGGCGTGCGCGCTCCTGGAACAGCGCGACGCCTGCGGGGTTTCCGCTACGGGCCACCTCCACCAGAGCCGTGACGTCCGGCCGGTCGATCAGCCCGTCGGCCAGGGCGCGGCGCACCAGGGTCTGCTCGGAGACGGCCGCTTGCAGGCAGCCGATCCGGCCACAGGCGCAGACCTCGGCGCAGCCCTCGACCGGAAGGTGGGCGACAGCGCCGGCGGCGGACCGGGGACCCTGGTGGACGACTCCGCCCACCGCGAACGCGACATCGACGACGTTGCCCACGAACAGGTGCACCGCACTGCTGCGGGCCCGGCCGGCGACGGCCCCGAAGAGTTGCTCGGCTCGCAGCAGCGCGCGGGAATTGCTGTCGACGCGTACGGGCAGGCCGGTGGTCCGGGCCAGCTCGGCGCCGGCGTGGACGTTGCGCCAGCCGAGGGCGGGGTGCTCGACGACCGTACCGCCGGTGGTGTCGACCCAGCCGCCGGTGGCCAGCCCGAGACCGAGGATCCGGCGCCGGCCGCCGTGGTCGCGGCGTAGCGCCGACACACCGGCGCCCAGCGCCGCGAGGACGCTGGCCGGGTCGCGCTCGCCGTGCGGGTCCTGGCGCTGGGCGATGATCCGTCCGCGTAGGTCGAGCAGGGCCGTCGTGATGCGGGGGACCGCGATGTGGGCCGCGGCGACCGCGACCGCCTCGGTCTCGATGTCCAGCGGCACGTGCGGCCGCCCGATGCCCGGGCGCCCGGCCGCTTCCGGGGCCTCGCGGACGAGCCCGCGGTCCAGCAGTGCCGGGACGACGCCGCTCACCGTGGCCGCGGACAGGTGCGTCACCCGGGCGACCGAGCTGCGGGCGATCGGGCCGTGGTCGAGAACCGCGCGCAGCACCGCCGTCGCCGAATCCGGCGACCGGCGCGGGCCGGCCGGCGGCAGGTCGCTCCGGCGGGTCGGACGAGGGTGGGGCATCTGAACCTCGAGTTCTCCGCGGGACGGACCCGGGCCGGCCGGCCCTTGCTTCCACGGTCGTCAGCGCAGCACGGTCTGCGCGTGGCTCACGACGTAGCGGGCGACGTCGAGTCCGAGACGGATGCCGGCCAGGTCGGCGGTGCGGGTGTGGATGCCCGACCACACCCGGGCGTCGACGTTCTCCACACTCGGCCGGTGCCAGTCGACATAGGTACGTGTCACGCCGGGCGCGCTGGGGCTGCCGATCGTGTACGGCTGACGGGCGCGCGGCCCGGCGAGCGCGGTGAGCACGCCCTCGGCGAACCCGGAGTAGGTGTTGTGCCCGCTCGGATAGTCCGGGTGGGCCGGAGTGGCGTGCAGCGGGAGCCAGGTGGTGTCGCCGCCGGCCCGGATCGCGGTGACCGGCCGCCAGGTCCGGTACGCGTACTTGGCATCCGACGTGGCGATCTGGGTGTCCACCGCGGCCACGTGGAACAGCGCCACGAGGGCGGTGCGCTCCCGGATCGACCCGGTGGACCGGGCGACGGCGGCCCGCAGGATCGGCGTGTAGAGGGTCAGCGACGAGCCCAGCCAGAAGGTCGCGGTGTCGGTCTGGGCCTGGGTGCGTACGGTGCTGGTCGCCGAGCCGTACGCCTTGACCTCGGCCAGGTCGGCCTCGTAGCGCCGCGAGCCGACCGCCGGTGGCGCGGCCGGACGGAACTGGGCCGGCGAGCGGAGCACGAACGGGCGCGCGACCCGGTTGCCGTACTGGGTGGCCGGGGCGTACTGCGGCGGCGTCGGCTGCCAGACGCCGGGTGCGGCGTCGGGCACCGGGAAGGCGGCGTTGACCGAGGCCGGGTCGAGTCCGTCGTCCGCCCGCTCGGCCAGCAGCCCTTGCGCGGTCGCCCGGCCCGAGGCCACGCCGTCCCGGACCACCGGCGTCTCCGGCAACGCTGAGAGCTCGGCGGCGAGCGTGGCGTCGGCCGCGGGTTGCTGACCGGGGATCAGGGTGATGAGCGTCTGGTGCACCGCGCCGGCGAGGGCGGCTCGCCGGCCGGCGACTGACCGCGGACCTGTCTGGGCGCGGGCGGCCGCGAGCCAGGCGATCGCCCAGGTCCGGCTGTTGGTGACCTGGGTCGGCGCACCCCCGGCGGCGATCGCGGCGGAGGTGGTGTCGTACCAGGCCAGGACGGAGTCGGTGGCGACGGGCTGGGCGACCGCCGGTGCGGCGCCGCCCAGCGTGGCGCCGGTGACGACGCTGAGCAGGGTGGCACCGATCCGGGAGCGGGTGGTGGCGAGGACAGGCATGCTTTAGCCCTTCAAACCAATAGGAGAAGTAGGATTAGGGCAGCATGTATCGACGCGCTTCGCTCGGTCAAGAGGCGTAACGGGACCGTATCGAGTGTTGCCGGCGGCCGCGCCGTGTCAGAGGTGGGTGAAGACGACGAGCCGTGCGTTGCCGGCCAGCACCGACCAGGTGGCGTCGCAGACGCAGGCCGGCACCCTCGGTCAGCCGGTCGAGCATCCGGGGCGCCGGGGAGTGATCTCGCGCGGCACCCGGCCGGTGCGGCCCGCCGGCGGGACGAACCCGGCGAGGATGCCCAGCCGGCGGTGTGATGCCCGGAGGCCGGCGAGGGCAGCGCGTCGGCGAGGCCTACCTGTTCGCGTCCCGGCCGGGAGTCAGCCGGCGACCGGCGTCCTGGCTGATGGCGCCGGCGGCACCGGATCCGGGACCGGTGCGGGACCGCTCGGCCGGGCCGGGCCGGACGCGCCGTCGATGCGGGCCGCGGCCAGCGCGGCCAGCGGCAGGAGCAGCGTCGCCGTGCCGGGCACGTACGACAGCCCGTCGAACGAGTAGCCGCTGCCGTCGATGTCGAAGACCAGGTTCGGCACGAAGAACAGCAGCAGTCCGCCCGCCAGGAACGCCAGGAGCGTGCCGGGCAGTGCGGCCACGGCCAGTCCGGCCCACAGGGCGGCGGTCCGGCCGCGCCCGCGCGCCCGGTGCCGGCGCAACAGCGCGAGACATCCGACCGCGAGCGGCAGGGCGACGAACGCGGCGTACGCGGCCGGACCGGTGTCGTCGTCGGACAGCGGCGGCGGGATCAGCCCGGCCCCGACGGTGACCACGATCGGCGCCCCGAGCAGGAGTGCCGCGGCCCGGGCCGGCACCGGGCGGCGGCTGAGGGCCAGCGCCGGGACGACGGCGAGCAGGATGCCGGCCACCGCCAGGCCGATCGTCGTGACCTTCAGCCCGAGCGGCAGGTACGGGTGGTTCACCCCCGGTGTGCCCTGCAACATGATCAGCGGCAGCACGCCCGCGGCCATCAGCACACCGACGGTGACCCGGCGAAGCGCGGCACCGGTCAGCCGGCCGGGCATCGTGCCCCCGGACACCAGCCAGCCGGCGACCACGGGCACCACCCCGGCCAGCAGGGCGAGCCGCAGACCGCCCGGCCCGGTGACCTCCAGCCGGTGCAGCACCGCGTTGGCCAGCGTCAATCCGGCACCGACCAGCAACGACGCGGCCGGGCCGAACCGGCGGTCGGCGGTGGCGACCAGCATGGCCAGCACGGCCAGCAGGATCGCGGTGGCCCGCAGCTCCGCGGTCCACATGGCCAGCTCACCGTCGCCGCCGGGCATCGGCGCGGACAGCGAGACGTCCTTCATCCCGGGGGTCAGGATGGTCAACGTGTACGCCCAGCCGATCACGGCCACAGCGAGCGTGCCGGCACCGGCGACCACCACGGCCACCGGCATCGGCCGCGCTTCGGTGGGGGCGACGCGCACCGGTGCCGCTACCGTGCTGGGGTGCGGGCGGAGCGCGCCGAAGCCGTACGCCAGGGTGAACGCCGCGAAGCAGGCCAGCGTCAGCGCCCAGGGGCCCTGGTAGTAGAACGTGCGGCTGGTGGCCCCGTCGATGATCTCCGCGAACTCCGGGGGCGCCCCGCCCATGGTCAGGGACGCGACCATCGTGGCCGACCGGTCGCGGCTGCTCAGCGCGAGCGGCACGGCGGACACCACCGCGGCGAGCGCGCAGACCACCGGCACGCCGATCAGCATCAGCGCCGCGGCCCCGGCCCGCCCGGCCAATCGTCCGGACACTCGTCCGGCCGATCGTCCGGCCGTCCGCCCGCCCGTCCGCTCGGCCGCTCGCCCGCCCGTCCGCTCGGTTGATCGTCCGGCCGTCCGCTCGGTCGCCCGTACGGCGGCGGCACCGATCGCCGCGATGCCGGTCGCCCAGATCAGCAACCCGGCCAGCACGCCGGCCACGTACGGCACCTCCCCGCCGGGAACCGCACCCAGCAGGACCATCGGCGCGAAGGCGAGCGGCGCGAGCACGGCAGGGCCGGCGTCACCGAAGCGGCCGGAGCGCGAGAACGGCCGGCGCCGGCCCAGCCACCGGCCGGCCGGCAGGCACCAGGCCAGCGTGATGAGGGCCCCGACCAGGAAGGTCAGCCACTCGCCGCCGGGTGAGAACGGATCCACGCCGACCAGCTCCAGCAACCGGATGGCCAGGCTCCGGGAGTACGCGGACACGGACAGCGTGATCAGCGCGGCCACTACCAGAGCCACGGCCGCAGCGCCGGGTGCCAGCGACTCACCCCAGCCCCGCGGTGCCCCGCTGATGTCCCGGACCGGCGGCGCGGCGACCAGGCTGAACGCGTACCGCAGACGCTCTTTGGTCGTGGCCCGCTCGGCCTCCAGCGTGTGCAGCTCGGCGAGCCACTCCGCGTGCATCTCTTCGCGCAGCTCGGCCGGCCAGCGCCGGGCGGCCCGGGCCAGGCACCAGCGGGCGAAGCGGTCCACGGGCCTCATGCCGTCGCCGGTTTCGGCGCGGCCAGGCCGCGGTTCAGCTGGGCCTGCAGGGCCGCGACCTCGGCGTACGCCGACGCCCGCCCGTCCGGCGTGAGCCGGTAGTAGCGACGGGCCGGGCGACCGGCCTGGACCGGGTCGATGTCCTCCCAGTACGCCTCGACCCAGCCGGCGTTCTGCAGGCGCAGCAGGATCGGGTAGAGCGTGCCGCTGGGATGACCGCTGGCCCGCATGAGGTCGAGGCCGTACCGGTCGACCTCGGGGTCTTCGAGGAAGGCGGCGAGCACCTTGGAGACGGCGGCGGTGACCCGGAGAGGAGTTGCCATGCCGGCACCGTAGCGGACCCTAGCCAGTTTTTCTACATAGGGTTTGCCGCTACGCTGACCGGGTGATCGACTTTCGGACCGCGGTGGAAGCACGCGACCCTGACGCCATCGCGGCGACCCTGGCCGACGACGTGGTGTTCCGCAGCCCGGTGGCGTTCAAGCCCTATCCGGGCAAGGCCATCACCGCGGCGATCCTGCGCGGCGTGCTGCGGGTCTTCGAAGATTTCCGGTACGTGCGTGAGCTGGGCGGTGACGGCGGCCGCGACCACGCCCTGGTGTTCGAGGCGCGGATCGGCGACGTCGCCGTCGAGGGCTGCGACTTCCTGCACCTGGACGAGAACGGCCTGATCGACGAGTTCACGGTCATGGTCCGCCCGCTGTCGGCCGCCCAGGCCGTGGCCGCCGCGATGGCCGAGCAGTTCGAGCAGATCCAGCGCGAGGCGGTCGCGTCCAGCGGGCCGCGGGAGGGCCTCTAGGCTGGGGGGATGAAGGTTCTGTCCATCCAGTCGGCGGTCGCCTACGGCCACGTCGGTAACTCCGCGGCCGTGTTCCCGCTGCAGCGGCTCGGCGTCGAGGTCGTCCCGGTCCCCACGGTGAACTTCTCCAACCACACGGGCTACGGCGCCTGGCGAGGGCCGCTCATCCCGCCGGCGGACGTGGCCGAGATCCTGCTGGGCGTGCAGGAGCGGGGCGTGTTCCCGCAGATCGACGCCGTGCTGTCCGGCTACCAGGGCGGGGTCGGCATCGGTGACGTCATCGTCGACGCCGTCCGCCGGGTGAAGGCCGCCAACCCCGCGGCGCTGTACGCGTGCGACCCGGTCATGGGCAACGCCAAGTCCGGCTGCTTCGTCGCACCGGAGATCCCGGAACTGCTGCGGGACCGGGTCGTGCCGGTGGCCGACATCATCACCCCGAACCAGTTCGAGCTGGGCTTCCTGACCGGCACCGAGCCGGCGAGCATCGAGTCGACGCTCGCCTCGGCCGACCTCGCCCGGGCCATGGGACCCTCGACCGTGCTGGTCACCAGCGTGGAACGCCCCGACCGGGCGGAAGGCACGATCGAGATGCTGGTGGTGGACGCGGCCGGCGCCTGGCTCGTGAACACCCCGCACCTGCCCTTCAAGGCGAACGGGTCCGGCGACGTCACGGCCGCCCTGTTCACCGCCCACTACGTGGCCACCAAGGACGCGGCGGTGTCGCTGGAGCGTACGGCCTCCAGCATCTTCGACCTGATCGAGACCACGTACCGCTCCGGGGAACGGGAGCTGCAGCTGGTGCAGGCCCAGGAGTTCTATGCGACGCCGCGCATGCAGTTCAAGGCCGAGCAGGTGCGCTGAACCAGGCACCCCGGCGGTCGCTGCTCCTCACCCGAAGGGGGTCGGCCGAACATTGACGGTGCCGGGAACCTCAGTCGATGGGCGAGTCCGATGGGCGGCCCGGGCGGGCTGATCAGCGATAGCTGAGGACCGATGACCGGATCACGGTGCGTATTGGTCGCCGATACGGTCAGGCTGCTCAAGCCACCCGGTTCACCACTGAGGACTTCGCATGCGTCGAAAGGTCGGATCAGGACGTCACCGTGCACCGCTCGTCATGGGCGGTGTTCTCCTTCTCGCCGTGAGTGCGGCGGGGATCGTCCAGCTCGAGGCCGATGCCACCACCAAGGCCGCCCCGCCCCCGGCCCCTCACCACGCTGCGCTCAGTCCGGCCGTCCAGTCCCAGCTGGACACGGTGGGGCAGACCGACGTGCTCGTCAGCTACCGCGCCGGGCCGACGCGTCAGGCCGTACTGCGCACAGTGCAGAAGAAATACGGCGGACCTCGGACGAAGAACGGCCGCAAGGCCTATCCGGATGCCGCTGCCGCTGCCTACGGCCGGATGAAGCACGAGACCGCCGCCCGCGTCGGACGCGGCGTCACTGTGCTGCAGGACTACGAGGCCCTGCCGGTTCAGCACCTGCGCGTGTCCTCCCAGGCTGCGCTGCGGGCCCTTCGGGAGGATCCGGCGGTCGCATCCATCTCGGCCGACGCGCAGCTGGAGGCGAACCTCTCGAAGAGCTTGCCGCTGGTCCACCAGCCGGAGGTCGCCGCGCGTGGCCACACCGGCGCCGGCTCCGCGGTGGCGGTGCTCGACACCGGCGTGGACTACACCCGACCGGCGTTCGGATCCTGCAAGGCGGCCGGTGGTTCGTGCAAGGTCGCTTACACCCAGGACATCGCCAAGAATGACCACAAGCTCGACGCGGACAAGGGCCACCACGGCACGAACGTCTCGGGAATCGTGCTCGGCATGGCTCCCGACACGAAGGTCATCGGTTTGGACGTCTTCGACAAAACAGCCGCGGTCAGCGACATCGTCGCCGGTGTCAACTGGGTGGTCACCCATCAGGCCGAGTACAACATCACCGCGATGAATCTGAGCCTCGGTGACGGTTCGCACCACACCAGCGAATGCACCGACTCAGCGTTGACCGGCCCGTTCGCCGATGCCGCCACCGTCGGCGTTGTGCCGGTGCTGGCCGCCGGCAACGACGCCTACGTGAGCGGCAAATACCTCAGTGGCGTCTCGTTCCCCGCGTGCACGCCCGGAGCTGTCCGCGTCGGCGCGGTCTACGACGCCGACCTCGGCTCCCGATCGTACGGCGGGAAGAAGAAGCCGACCTGCGCCGACCCGACCACCGCCCCCGACAAGATCACCTGCTTCTCACAAGGTGGCCCGCTGCTCAGCGTGCTCGCGCCCGGAGCGGAGATCACGGCGGCCGGTGAGACGCTCAGCGGTACGAGCCAGGCCGCGCCGCACGTGGCCGGGGCGGTGGCGGTCCTCTCCACCGCATACCGTTCGGCGACCTTGAGCCAGTTGACCTACGCGTTGAGCACCGGCGGACCCGGGCTGATCGATGGACGGGAAGGCACGATCGATGCACCGCCCGCGGGCGGCTTCCGGATCCTGAATCGGCTCGACCTGCGCGGTGCCGACGACGCTCTGCGCGACCTGGTCGCCGCCCGGCGGGTCATCGGCAACGGCGTCGTGCAACTCGGTGTCAATCCGCTCGGCCATCTCAACGCCGCTGACGGCGAGAGCAGCCTGACGGGCCTGCGCTACCTGCCGACCGGAGCGGATGCGCTCACCCCCGGCTGCCTGTGTGAAGGATGGGGCATCGCCGACGCCGGCGCCGGGTTCAGCGGTTACGCCGACGAATCGACCGGGATTTCGCCGAACCTCAATGTCATCACCGCCAGCTACACCGCGACCCGGGCGGTCAGCACCGTGCAGGTCGGGACGATGCTGAAGGTGACGCACGACTACCATCCCTCCACCAGCCCGAACCTGATCGAGGCCACGGTGACGGTCCGCAACGTCAGCGGTGACTTCGAGACCCCGTCCGAGGTGTCGGACCTGCGGTACCGGCGGGTCATGGACTGGGACGTCGCGCCCACCGAGTTCGCCGAACACGTCACCCTGCACGGCGGTGGTGCCGCCGGCCTGGCGTACATCAGCGACGACGGGTTCGCCTCAGCCGACCCGCTCGCCGGTCCATCCAGCCTTCTCGCCGCGGGTGACGTCACCGACAGCGGTCCCAGCGATCATGGCGCCCTGTTCGACTTCGCCCTCGGCTCGCTCGAGCCGGGGCAATCCCGGAGCTTCACGCTGTACTACGGTGCCGCCGGCACCGAGCCGGATGCACTCACGGCCTTGTCCACTGTCGGCGCCCAGGCCTGGTCCTTGGGGCAGCCGAGCACGGCGGACGGGCCGAGCCTGGGGACTCCGAACACCTTCGTCTTCGGATACCGGCCCTGACCCGCACGTCAGCAGACCGTCGCCGGCACCCCAGGTGGGGTGCCGGCGGCATGTGCAGAGTATTGCCGGGTGAGGCAGAGCAGGTGCGCTAAGCCCCTCGGGTGGTCCAGGGCAGCGCCTCCAACGCCGCGGTCACCTCCGGCAGGGGCTGACCGCAAGCGGTTGCCGGCACGGCCGGCAGCACGGTCCGGCCGCCGGCGTCGATCAGGGCGAGCGTCACCGGCGCAGTCGCGACCGCGGGGCAGACGGTGTCTCCGGAACCGTCGCGCTCCGGCGGCGGCAGGCGCAGCGCCCGGACGAGGTCGTCGAGCGGTCCGGCCGAGCGCTGCACCGACTGCCAGACCCAGCCACGGTCCGCCGCCGCCGCGGAAGGGGCCGCCGGCGACTGCGGCGCGAGCAGCATCGTGTACGTGCACCGCCGCACCTCCACGGCCGCGAAGTCACCGGGCAGCGTGCCGGGCGGGGCCGGCGAGACCGTGGGGCCGGCGGTGAGCGGGGGGCACTGGCCGGGCGGTAGATACGCCGGGGCCACGGGACTGTCCGAGCACCCGGTCAGGGCGAAGCCGATCAGGACGACGCCCGCGGCGATCCGGGCGCCGGTGCAGCCGAGGCGACTCATGTGCTGCCTTCCTCGCGTAACCATCCCCCGCTCCGACGGTCCTCCGGACTGTCCGGTTCCCGGGGGCGGGACACCGCAGGCACCCGCCCCGGGACCGGAACTCACCGCATCGGGCTCACTGGGTGTTGACCCGCACGCCCAGCACCTGAGCGGCGGTCTGCAGGTCAGCGTAGAACACGATCCAGCTGCACTGACGGCCCGCGTACGCGTAGCCCTTGCACGGCCGCAGCGCCGACCCGGTACGGATGGCGCTCATGATGCCGCGCCCGATGATTCCGCCGTTGGCCGCGACGCTGGTCACCGGGCCGCCGCTGTCGCCCTCGCCGGCGAACGCGGTGTCGTCAGTGCTCTGCGCCTGCACCAGCCCGGTGATGCGGCTGACGCCGTTGAGCGCCGGCTCGATGGTGATGGTGTTGTTGGCGGAGATGATCCGGGCGTTGCACTGGGTGCCGGAGAAGGCCCCGGAGTGGCAGATCGTGGCACCCGGGAGATTGGTCACGGTGCCCTCCACGTCGACGTACGAGTTCGACCCGGCACTGCCCGGCGGGTTGATCGACGCGCCCCAGTAGATACCGGCGCCCGCCGGGGCGAGGATGAGCTCGATGTCGCGGCCGGTGTCACGCCCGCCGGAGATCGTGTTGCCGATGGTCTGCGTCATGGTCTCGCCGCTGCTCAACTGCACGGTCCCGGTCTGCCACGTGCCCGTCCCGCAGTGCGCCGCGGTCAGGATGTAGGTGCCCGCACCGTTGTTGCCGGTCACCCCGAATCCCGATGAGCACGCGTTGCCGGCGCCCTGCCGCACCATCAATGCTCCGCCGTAGAACGGCACGGTGTCGAAGTAGCGCGTGGCGAACGCCGGAAGGTCCATCGGGGCGAACCGGATCGGCATGTCGGTGTCCAGTGCCGGGACGAGCCGCCGGGCGTCCGCCGCGGTCGTGCCCGCTGGGAGGCCGGCGGCCCCGACGTCCAGTCCGGACCCGTCCGGCCGGGGCGCCACCTGCAACGCGCGCCGGACGCCACCGTCCGAGCCCAGCGGCCGGCGCGTGATGCGGTCGGCCTCGGCGAGCAGTTCGGCCTCGGTGTACGGCGCCGGTGCCACGGACACCGGCACGCCGTCCGCATCGGCCTGCCGCAGGATCTCGCGTACCGGATCGGGCACGGCGCCGTGCCAGAAGAGCCGCGCCCTGGTGCCGTCGAGGACCGCGCCGGCGAAGCCGGAGCCGGCGGTGGGCCGGACCGTCCGGATCTTCTGCAGCACGGTGGTGGCGCGGTCCTGCGTCATCATCAGGCTGCGCAGGGCGGGGGTGATGGCCTGTCCCGGTGCAACCGGGGTGCGGCCGAGGGCTCCGGCGCCCTCGGCGACCGCCGGCAACGGAACCGGATCAACCGGCCCCGCCTGAGCCGGCGGGATCTGGGTCAGCGCGGCGACGGTCGCCGCTGCGGTGAGCACGGTGGCTAGGTGGAATGGGCGTCTGCGCACGGTCGATCCCCTCGTTTATCGATGAACGCAAATGGGCCGGCCCGCGTGGGAAATTATCAGAACCGTTCGATGATCAGAAGGCCGCCGCCCGGCGGATCAGGGTGGGGTGCGTGAACCGCGCCGCTGTGTTCACCGAGACCGGCCCGCGTCCGTGCTGACGATCGTCGACCGGGACCTGCCGCCTGTCGGTTCCGGCGAGGTCAAGGTCCGGATCGTGCAGTCCGCGGTCAACCCCACCGACACCGGCACCCGGGCGGGACGTGGCGTGCCGGACGGGATCGCTCCGCCGCGGGTGCCCAATCAGGACGGTTCCGGGGTGGTCGACGGGGTCGGCGAGGGAGTCACCGGGCTCGCGCCCGGCGACCGCGTGTGGGTGTGGGACGCCGGTTCCGGTCGCGCTGACGGCACCGCACAGGAGTACGTCGTGTGCCGGGGCCACCGTCTCGTCCGAGGCGAAAGCCCGCCTGGCCATGGCCGCGGAGCCGACGCGGTCATCGACTACCGCCGGGAGGACGTGGTCGCCCGGGTCCGGAAGCTCAGCGGGACCGGACCGCAGCTCGTCGTCAAATTCAGTCCCGGCAACGTGGGTCAGGACCTGGACCTGATTCCCGAACGGCAACATCGCCCTGTACGTGGGCAGCGAAGCCGGCTCGGCCGCGGGGCCGAGCCGGCTGTCCGCCGGTCGGTGGGTCAGGCGTCGGTGGCCTGCAGGATGAGGTCGGCGACCTCGGCCGGGTGGGAGGCGAAGACCGCGTGGGAGGCGCCCTCGATGCTGACGGTCCGGCCCTTGGCGCGTTCGGCCATGAAGTGGTGCGCGGCGGCGGGGATGTTCTTGTCCGCCTCGGCGATCAGGAAGAAGCTCGGGACCGTGGTCCACGCCTGCTCACCCTCGGCCGGCTCCTGCAGCGCGGCCAGGGTGATCGGGCGCTGGGTGGCGGCCATGAGCCGGGTGGTCTCCTCCGGCACGTCGGCGGCGAACTGCCGGCGGTAGAGCTCCTGGGCGACGTACATGTCCTGGTTGCCGTCCGGCAGCGGGACCGGGCGCAGCGTCCCGGCCAGCGTGCTGCCCGGGTATCTGCCCGACAGGGTCGCGGCGCTGTCGCCGGCCTCGGGGGCGAACGCGGCGATGAAGACCAGCGACTTGACGTTGCTCGCGCCGGCGGCGGCCTTGCTGATCACCATGCCGCCGTAGGAGTGCCCGACCAGCACGACCGGCCCGCTGATCGAGTCGACCAGCGCACGGACCTGCGCGGCGTCGAACGCGACCGAGCGCAGCGGGTTGGGCGCGGCGATCACCTGATGTCCGGCGGCCTGCAGCCGCTGCGCGACCGGACCCCAGCCGCCCGATTCCGCGAACGCGCCGTGGACCAGGACGACGGTGAGCTTCTCCGACATGACTTCCTCCTCATAGCTGCTGACCGCTTCATAGTTCGACGATCGGGTGGCCGGTGGCATCCGTCAGATGACGGGCCGACCCCCTGGTATCGCGATCAACAGTCCGCGGTGCTGCAACGAACCCACCACGCGAGGGTGGCCGCCGTCGCCGGCCGAGGCACCGGAGGAGCTCTTGGGAATTTCAGCGGGCCTCGGCGCCCAGGGCGAGGTCGAAGCCGGCGCCGTTGCGGGCCAGGCCCACCAGGAGCAGACCGGCCCATTCCAGGGCGTGGGCCATCTCGAGGCCTCCTGCGTCCAGGGCTCTCATGCCCAGGCTCTCCAGGAACGCCGCGACACGGGCTTTCGCCTCGGCGTTGTCGCCGGCGAAGAACGCGTCCAGCGGCTTGTCGCCGGCCAGGACGCCGCCGAAGATCGTGTTGAAGGCCTTCACGACGTGGGCGCCCTCGGGAGCGGCGGCGGCGATCTGCTGGGACACCGAGTTGCCCGCGGTGGTCGCGAGTCCACTGGCGTCGGCGTTGAACGGGTTGGTGATGTCGACGAGGATCTTGCCGGCCAGCGCGTCGCCGTAGTGCGCGACCGCTTCCACGGCGCCGGCGTACAGGACGGCCACGATGACGATGTCACCCGCCGGCCTCGCGCCGAACGTGCCCGCGGTGGCCCCGTTGCCGATCTGGCCGGCGAGCGCCTGAGCCTTGGCGGTGTTGCGGCTCATGAGCTCGACGGTGTGACCGTGCTTGGCCGCCCGGGTGCCGATGGCGGTGGCCATGGTGCCCGAGCCGATGATGCTGATGGTGGTCATGACGTGTCTTCCTTCATCTGTCCATGGATCGTTGGTCGTGGGGGACGCGCTCAGATCACCGTGGTGCCGCCGTCGACCACCAGTTCCATGCCGTTGACGTAGCTCGAGTCGTCCGAGGCGAGGAACAACGCGGCCGACGCGATCTCCTCGGGCCGGCCCATCTCCCGCCGCGGGATCACGGATTCGAACTGCGCCTTCATCTGCTCGTCCATGACTTCGGCCAGAACCGGCGTGGCGACCTGGCCGGGGGTCAGCACGTTGACCCGGATCTTCCGGTCCCGCAACTCCGACACCCACACCCGGGCGTACGCGGGCAACACGGCTTTGCTCGCCGCGTACACACCCCAGTTGGGGTAGCCCCGCAGCGACGCGTTCGACCCGGTCATGAAGATCGAGCCGCCGTCGTTGAACAGCGGCAGCGCCTTCTGAACGGTGAACAGCGTGCCGCGCGCGTTCAGCGAGAAGGCGGCATCGAACTGCTTCTCGGTGATCTCGCCGAGCCGGGCCTGCTCGCCCGTCCCGGCACTTGCCCACAACACGTCGACCGTGCCCTTTTCCTGCCTGACCGTCTCGAACAAACGGTCCAGATCGTTCAGGTCGGCCGAATCGGCTTGCACGCCGGTCACATTCCGGCCGATCAGTTCGACCGCCTCGTCCAGCGCGTCCTTGCGCCGGCCGGAAATGAAGACGTGCGCTCCTTCGTCAACGAACAACTTGGCACCGGCCAGCGCCATCCCACTTGTCGCGCCGGTGATTACCGCAACCTTGCCATCGAGCTTTCCCACGATGACTCCATTCCCCTGTCGTGCCGATTTGTTGCTGATACCGAATTTGCTCCGGCCCATCAGGTCCTTTTGAGCGTGCCATCGGCCTGAGTTCGTTGTCCAAGACCTCTTTCGGTCGTTGCGATACCCTCAAGGCATCGCCGGACCGGGAGGCTCCATGGATCTGGACCTGCGCAAGGTGCGCTACTTCGTCGCCGTTGCCGACAAGCTGCACTTCGGCCGGGCCGCCGAGGAGCTGCACATCGCGCAGCCGGTGCTCAGCCGGCAGATCCGCGCGCTGGAGCACGATCTCGGCACCCCGCTGCTGACCAGGGACAGCCACGGCGTGGCGCTGACCGACGCCGGCCGGCAGTTGCTGGTCGACGCCGGCCCGCTGCTGGCCTCCGCGCACGCGGTCCGCCGCCGGGTGACCGTGGCCGCGCGCGGCAGCCGGCGGCTCATGGTGGGCTTCCGGGCGGGAATCGCGGTCACCCCCGCGATCCGGGAATTCGCCACCCGGCATCCGGACGTCGTGGTGGACGTGCAGCGCATCGAGGCCGACGACCAGGCCGCGCTGCTGCTCGACGGCCGCATCGACGTCGCCTACGTGCGGCTGCCCGTCGACGAGGCCGGCCTGCGCGTCACCCCGCTGTACGCCGAGCCCCGGGTGGCGGTGCTGCCCGCCGGCCACCCGCTCGCCGGCAAGGAGCAGATCACCGAGGCCGACCTGGCCGGCGAGCCGCTGCTCTGGCCCGCGGATCCGGGCACGCAGCCCACCAGGCGCGTCCACCCCAACGCCGGCTACCTGGTGCGCGGGGTGGACGAGACGCTCGAGCATGTCGCGGCCGGCCGGGGTGTCTCGTTTCTGGCCCGTTCGGCGACAGTTTTCTACTCACACCCGGAAGTCAGCTTCGTCCCCATCCCGGATCTGGCGCCCGACCAGGTGTGCCTCGCGGTGGCGGAATCGCGGACCTCGCCGGTGGTCGATGACTTCGTTACCGCGGCCCGGGCAACAGCCGAGATCACGGCCGAATGTGGGAACCAGGAAATGTGGGAGCTCGAAAGCAATTCCGTTACCGGGCGTGGTTGACCTCCACCGCATGAGGCCGGGACCGGCCGGCTGAGATTGTCGCGCGGCCTACCGCGCGCCTCGGGGTCCGGAGTGCACCGGAGACCGTAGGTGCCCGGCTGAGCCGCCTCGAAGGTCGCGATCCAGGTGTACGCCGCGTCGTCCTCGGCCCGGACCACCCGGACGACCCGCGTCGAGGCGGCGGTGACGGGCACAGCCGGACCCGACGGCGCGGTGACCTGGCAGCGGTTCGCGTCGGGCGGGGGGTCGCCACTGGCCCAGGACCGGTTCAAGGCGGCCGGGCGGCTCTCCACCAGGTACGGGCCAACGACGGCAAGCCGGTCACCGGGGCCGGCCGGCTCGCCGCGGACCCCACCCGGATCTCCCCGGACCGCCCACTCTGACGCCGTTCGCCGCGCAGGAAGGAACAGCTTGATGCGTCGTACCCGTGGAGTGGCCGCGGTCCTCGCCGGTCTGCTGCTGGCACTCCTGCCGGCGGCCGGCCCGGCGTGGGGGCACACCGGAAAACTCAAACTGGAGGTCGCCGGCGACGGCGCCACCGGCATCACCGTGCAGGCCCGCCACGGCGACGGGCACCGGCTGGACACGCTGGTCCGGCTGGTCCTCGCCGCCACCGCCGCGGGCGGGCGGACGGTCGGGCCGGTGCAGCTCGAACCGGCCGGCGAGGAGCAGGGCTTCTACTCCAGCGGCCCGATCCTGACCCCCCGGCAAATGGCAGGTGACGGTCAGCGCGCCGAAACCGCACGCCGGCAAGGCGACCGTGGAGGTGCGGGCCAAGGCCGCCCAGACGGCCCCGGCGCGGGTCGCGCCGGTCGCCGCGGCCGAACCGGGCGAGCCGGTCGGCAACGCGTCCTGGTGGGGGTGGTGGCCGGTCCTGCTCGGCGTCCTCGTCGCCCTGGCGATCGCCGCGACAACGACACCCCCGCGGAAAGCCCGGGCGGGTAGCGTCGCTCGGCATGACAGCTGAAAGCCTGCGATCGGTGGAGATCGAGCGGACCCGGGCCGGCGCGTACGACGTGCGCAACGTGCGGGGCGGGGTCATCGAACTGGGTACGGGGGACGACGACCGGTTCACGCCGGTGGAGTTGCTGCTCGCGGCGCTGGGCGGGTGCACCGCGATCGACGTCGACCTCGTCGCGAGCCGCCGGGCCGAGCCGGCCCGGTTCGTGGTCCGGGTGCGCGGCGACAAGGTACGCGACGAGGGCGGCGCCAACCGGATGGAGAACCTGGAGGTCGAGTTCGACATCGAGTTCCCGCCGGGGACGGACGGGGACCAGGCGCGGAAGATCGTGCCGCGCCTGATTCAGCAGTCGCACGACCGGCTGTGCACCGTCACCCGCACCGTGGAGCTGGGCACGCCGGTGTCGACGTACCAGCTCTCCTGACCCGTCGAAGAGCCGCTACCGCGTCCGTCCGCCGTACGGATTGTTCGGCGGCACGGCGCGCAGCACCGCGGTCGGCGCGTCGGCCATGCCGCCACCGACCGGCGCCGCCATGACCTGGGTCGACTGCAGGTCCGGTTCAGTGGGGCGCTTCCTGCGGCGGATCAGCATCAGCACGAGCATGCCCAGGCCCCCGGCCACCAGGAGCCCGCCCAGCAGGGTGAACATCAGCGAACCACTGCCGTCGTCGCCGGCGGCCTTGGTGGCCGGCGGCACCACCCCGGCCAGGCTGGCCTTCGGCGCGGGCTTCCCGGCTGCCGCGGGAGTGCTCTCCGCGGCGGTGGGCGACGGCGAGGTCTTGGTGGGGGTGGGCAGAGCGGTCAGGACCAGCCGTACGGTCGCGCCGCGGGCGGTGCCCTGCACGGTCGCGCGAGCGGTGCGGTAGCCGTCCTTGCCCGCGACGACCGTGATGGGGCCGGCGGCGATCGGCCTGCTGTCGCTCGCCTTGATCGAGAACCGGCCCTTTCCGTCGCTGGTCGTCCGGTACTCGTGCCCGGCGCTGTCCCGGACGGTCAGGCTCGCGTCCCTGAGCGCCTGGCCGTCGGCGTCGCGGACCCGGCCGGAGACCTTGCTCACCGCCGCCGCCGACGACGGCGTGTTCCCGCCCCGCACGATGATCATCTGGTGGTCGAAGGCGGTCTGCGTGCCGATCCGTACGCTGACCGCGAGGTTGCGCCCGCTCTCCTCGCCGGGGCCCACCTTCGGGGCGACGACCGTGGCGTCGAAGGTCCGGCTCTGCCGGGGTCCGAGGTCCGGGGCCGCGGCACATCCGGCGGTGCAGCGCAGGCCACCGGAGACGGCCACGAAGACCTTCTCGCTCCGCTGGTTGTTGTTCGTCGCCTGGAACCGCACGTGCACCGTCCCGCCGGACGGCACGCTCTCCGACGACACGCTCAGGATGCGGATGGCCGGAGGGGCGGCCGCCGCGGGCACCGCGTACCCCGCGAGCATCGCTCCGGCCAGCGCAACCGGCGCCGCGGCACGGATCAGCCGGGCCCGTGAGCTCGTCACGTCGAACCACCTTCTTCACGGCAAGCGACACCGGTCGATGACGCCGCGGGCCACTATGCCCTGTCGTGGGTGGCTCGCGCGACTCAGCGCCCGGACCGCGGTCAGAAGAACGGGATGATCCGGACCGGCGGGCGGACCGGGGGACGGGGCGGCGGCAGGTACCGCGGTGGTGGGCGGTAACCGGGTCCCGGGCGGTATCCCGGCCCGCCGTAGTCGTAGATCCGCGGTGGCGGCGCCGGCAGGTTCAGCCTGGGCAGCGGCGGCAACGGCTTGAGCGGCAGCAGCTTCAGGTCGCCGGGCTTGCCGGGGCGGGACCGCGGCGGCGTGCGGCGGGCCAGCGTCTCGGCCACCGTACGGTCGATCGTGGCGCTGCCGGCCGACAACGACTCCATCAGCATTCTGCGGGTCGTGGCGGCCCGTTCGGCGTCCGGCACGGCCCGCTCGACCGCCCGGGTCACGTCGGTCTGCTCGACGATGACCCGGGCCTCCTCGGCCACGTCCGGCTGACCGGGCCCGCTTCCGCCGGGCCCGGTCCGGGCGCGCCCCGACAGGGCGGCGTCCACCAGCCGGTCGTATGCCGCACCCAGCCGTTCCTGCAGGGTCGTGTCGGCGACCTCGGCGAACGCCTGGACCAGCGGATCGAGGATCGGCATCGCCTCGGTGAACGGCTTGAGGAGCGCGACGATCCGCTCGCTGACCACCTTCTCCAGTTGCAGGGTGACGGTCCGGCGGCCGTCGACGACCAGGTCGATGCCCGGCTGCGGGGATTCGCCGACGGCGGCGCGGGCGGTCGCGACCTGCTCCGGGGTGACCGACTTCGGCAGTTCCGTGCGGCCCTGCGCCGGCAGTCGGACCTCGGCCGGAATGATCCAGATCCGGTTGCGCCGGGCCGTCTCGTCGGCGACCATCCGATCGAGGGCGGCGACGCTGACACCGTGGGTGGTGCGGGCCTGCTCGGCGGCGGCCCGGACCTTGTCCAGCAGGTCGCCGATCGCGGCCTCCTGGCTCAGAGTGTTCCGGTAGGTCTGGGGCAGCGACCCGTACACCTTGTCCCACAGCTTGTCGGCGACCCGCTGGTTGAGATCGGCCTCGATCTGCCGGGTCACCTCGGCGTAGCCGCGCTGCGCGACCTTGAGCCGCAGGCGCAGGTCCTCGGAGGGCACGCCGAGGTGCATGCCGAACATGGTGAACGCGGCCAGGGTGGCGAGCCCGGCCGCCGCCGGCCCGCTGAACCGGGTGTAGAACGCGGTGCTCCGCTGCGCCGCGGAGGCGACCCGCCACCGCCACCCGCGGCCGGCGTCCGGCTCTTCCGGCTGCCGGCCGAGCAGCAGGCAGGTGAGCAGGTACACGGCGGCCAGGACCGCGAAGACGGCGAGTTCACTGAGCTTGAGACGGTCGGCGAAGAACCCGGACACGGCCTCGAAAGTCCGCTGCATCGCACCGAGCCGGTCGGCGCCGATGGAGTCACCGAACAGCTGCAGGTAAGCCGCCAGGAGACAGTAGAACGTCGCGGCGATGCCGATCGGCACCAGATAGAGGATCCCGACGGCGCACAGGTGGTACCGCAGGCCGGTGCGGACACCGTCCGGCCCCGCGGCAAGCCGCACCTGGCGGCGGCACCACCACACCAGCAGCCAGATGCCCGCGACGACCGACACGAACGGCGTGACGATCATGGACAGGAAGAGCGCCGCCAGCACGAGCAGCCCCACGACGACCGGGGTCCCTCGCTCCTGCACCGGCATCCGCCACCTCCGTCGCGCAACGACGTTCCGCTACCAGAGAACCACGCTGCGGCAACCATCGTCGAGGCGGATGGCCGCTTGTTGACACCTAGATTGCCTATGCCTACTGTGCCTGGGCATGGACATCCGTGGTCACCTCGATCTGCTTCTGCTGTCCGTGCTGGACGACGCCGGCCCGGTGCACGGATACGCCGTGATCACCGCTCTGCGCGATCGCTCGCAAGGCACGTTCGACCTGCCGGAGGGCACGGTCTACCCGGCCCTGCAACGCCTGGAACGCGCCGGCCTGGTGGCCAGCCACTGGGACGAGACAGCGCCCCGCCGGCGCCGGGTCTACCGGCTGACCGACGAGGGTCACCGCGCCCGGGCCGCCAAGAAGAAGGAATGGCGCGGCTTCGTCGTCGGCGTTCAGGCGATCATCGGCCCGATGACCGCCGGGGGCGTCGCATGACCGCCGCGGCTCCGCGCGGCGAGGGGCCCGTCGACCACTACCTCGACGAGATGTTCGACCTGCTGGCCGGCACCGGCGCGGCCGGCCGGCGACTGCTGATCGAGGCCGAGGAACACCTCACCGAGGCGGCCGCCGAGGGCCGGGCCCGCGGCCTGGACGCCGAGACCGCCGAACGCGAGGCCGTCGGCCGCTTCGGCGCGGCGGCCACCGTCGCCCGCCGCGTGCCGGCGAGCACCGGCACCGTCCGCGTGTCCCTGCGCCGGCTGGCGACGGCGGCGTGGGCGCTCACCGGCATCACCCTGATCTGGTACGGCCTCAGCGGCGCCCTGACCTGGCTGCTGAGCTGGCCCTGGACCCGGCTGCTCATCGCGACGGACCGGTTCGGCGGCGAACCGATGTGCGCACCCCTGCAGGCACTGCGGGATTCTTTGGACTGCGCCGGCTACTACCGGGAGGACGTCAGCCTGGTGCCCGGCTACGACCTCCCGTACCTGTTCATCGGCGGCGTCGGCGTGGCATTGATCATCGCGTTGCTCGCGCTGCGGCGTACCAGTGTGCTCGGTGCACCTTCGTGGACGCCGGCCCGCAGAGCCACCGGTCTGACGACGGCCGTGCTGGGCGGCCTGGCCGGCGTGGCCCTGCTGATCGAGGCGATCGACGGCGTGACGAAGAACGTCCAGTACTACGTGCTGGCCGACACGGTCGCCGGTCTGCTCGCCACCGTCATCGGCGCGGTCGCGCTGCGGCGAGCACTCAGACCCGCCGTCGCCGCATCGGCGGTGAATGACCGCGAATTGAGCCGGTGGGTCCGATAAAGTCAGTCTCGGCGGTTGCCCGGTGACACCGGAGGTGGCATGGACCCGGTCGATGTTCTGATCGTCACCGCGATCAAAGCGGAGTTCGAGGCGGCCAGGGCCGGGATTCGTGAATGGATCTCGGATGATTCCGACGCCGCCTGCCCGTACCTTCGCGGTGAATACGAGTGCACCGACGGCCGCCGGTTGTCCGTCGCGCTGGCCCGCCCCACTCGCATGAGCGGCCGGCATGCGAGCCCGCTGGCCACCACCCTCTCGGCCCGGCTGAAGCCCGGTTGCCTGGCGATGTCCGGCGTGTGCGCGGGAAACCCGGCTGAGGTGGCCCTCGGCGACGTGGTCGTCGCCGAGATGACGTACCAGTACGACGAGGGCAAGCTGACCGCGGCCGGGTTCGTCGGTGACCACCGCCAGTATCAACTGGACGGCCGGTGGATCAGGGTGGCGCAGGACCTCGACCCCACGGTGCTGCCCAGCTACGGGCCGGCGAGCGCGGGGGAGGCGGCCAACTGGCTGCTCGAGCGGTTGTACCTCGGGCTGGAGCCGACGAGACACCCCGGTTTCGACCGCTACTTCCCGCCGGGCACCTGGCTGCCCCGCACGGCGGCGATCGAGTCCGGCGGCCTGATCACGCGGGTGGGACCGGAATGGGCCCTGACCGACGCGGGACGGTCGCACATCGAGCGCATCCGTTACGACGACGTGGACGGCCCGGACCGGCTTCCGTTCGCCGTGGCCGTGGCGCCGATGGCCAGCGGCAACTACGTGGCCAAGGACGGTGGTTCCTGGGAACGGCTGACGGCGATGGGGGTTCGCACGGTGGCCGGGCTGGACATGGAAGCCGCGACCATCGCCACGGTCGCCGAGGCCCAGCAGGTGCCGCGCTGGCTGGTGGTCAAGGGCGTCATGGACCATGCCGACCCGGCCAAGGACGACCGCTACAAGCGGTTCGCCGCCCGGGCCTCGGCCGAGGTTCTCTATGCCCTGCTGGACCGGCTCGCCGAGCCGACCCCCGGTGGGGGCGAAACGACTGCCGGAGCAGCGAGCCGGTACGCGGTCACCATCGGCAGCGCGCAAGGGGTGCAGATCGGCGATCACAACGAGCAGCACAACGTCTTCGGCGCCTGAGGCCCCCGCCCGCGCCGGTGCGCCTAGAGGCCGCCGATACTGAGGCCCCGTATCGGTGGCGCCGGCAACGGCGCGACTTTTCGGCCGTCGACCTGAGGGTGGTGAACCGCGAGCTTGCCCGTCTCCAGAGCAGTGCTGGCCAGTTCGGCCGGAGCGGCCAACTGCATGGACCGGACGGTCAGTTCGACTTCGTGGGTGCTCCGATGGATGTTGTGGTTACCGACAGTCACCCCGTCGGTGCGGAAGATGCCCAGTACGTTGCCTGGTGCAGGAAACTTCAGGTGCTGGTCGACGGTCCGATCGAGGTTGACCGGCAAGCCGTTCACCGACTGGTCGACGTGCCGGCGGAACGTGGCCAGGGCTCCGGCGCCGCCGGTGGCCGGACAGAGGTAGTCGGCCAGATGCTGGGCGAGGCCGTTGTCGTGCCGCAGCAGGGCGGAAACCTGCGGACTGTCCGTGACGATGTAGTGGAAATTGTTGCGTTGGGTGTTGTGGTCGCCGACCTGTACGGCTTGGACATCGAAGGACAACAGGCGTTCGAGGATGCCCGGCGGCCGGCTCTGGGCTGACAATGTCAGCGGCTGAGACCGTACGCTCCACCGCTGGTCCACATTCTGCAGGGCGCCGACGAGGCCTTGTCGCCGGTCGCTGTTGCCGGGATCGGCCAGCAGGGCGCTCATGGCGTTCTTGACTGCTGTGTTGCGGAGCACGTCGTCGAAGTTCATGGCGAGGTCCGGGCCGCGCACCACGAAGCGGTTGACCTGGACGTTGTGGCTCCCGATCTGCACCCCGCGGGTGTCGTTCAGCTGGATGGCCGACTCGAGACCGGCCCGCAACTCCTGGCCGGGCGCGGGGATGTCGGCGGCGGTGGGAGCCGGTGGCCCGGCCCCACGGGTCAGGGCCAGATCGTCCAGGGTCCGGCGCAGCAACGGTGCTATCCCGAGCGCGACCGGTTCGAAGCGGTTGCGGTCCAGGCGTCCGCCGACCGGAGCGAGGACCCCGTCCACGGCCGTGAACTGCACCGACGCGCCGGCGACATCACATACCGGGCTCGTGCGGGCCAGCACCTCGCGCAGCCCGTTCTCATCGAGCCGGTGCAGGTCGACCGGGCGCGGCGTGGCGGGCATGGTGACCTTCGGCATGGGAAGTCCCCACAGCAGCTTCTGCCAGTCCGCGGTGGATCGTGCGGTGAGATCGAGGGTCGCGGCCGCGAGCCCGCCCATCGGCCCGGACTTCCAAAATTCGTCGCGAACGCCGTGGTCCGGCGACGAAGGCATCCGTCGGTGCAACAGGATGTGCCCGGCGGCGCCCTCGGGCAGCCAGTAGAGCCGGATCGAGATCTCTGCGGTCATGTCGTCTCCCGGGAGCGTGGTACGTACTGCTCCTCGACGCGGGGCGTCCCGTCGTCCCGCAGAGCCCGGATGCTGGTCATGACGAAGCTCGCGATGTCCTCGCGAAACGCCTCCGCCGCCCGCCCGGCGTCCACGGCCCGGCCCCCGGCCGCGGCCGCCTGTCCCTCGGCCGCGGTGACCCGGTCGACGAGGTCTGTTTCCAGGTTGTCGAGTCGCGTGTCGAAGTCCGTCCGGGCTTCGGCGACCTGTGTCGCCGCGTTCTGCTGAGTCTTCTTGATCGCGTCGCGGCTGCGCCGCCAGACGATCGCACTCGCCAGCACGGCAAGCAGCGCTACGACCAAGGAGATCCAGGGCAGACTGCCGTCGGAACGCGTGGTCCCCGGACCGGCCACCACCACCGTGGACACCGGGGCCGCCGGAGCCGGCGAGGCCCGGGTGAGCCGCTGCAACTCCAGTGCGGCCGCGTCGTCGCTGCGATCGACGGCCAACGCCGCCTTGAACGAGGCCGTTGCCGCTGCCGTCTTCCCGGCCCGGACGGCCACCCGGCCCTTCGCCACGTACGCGCCCGCGCTCGCCCGGAGCTCGCCGACCCGGGAGAGGCCGTCCTCGCTGCAGTCGCCTTCGTCGGCCTCCTGTGCGGCGGCATAGGCGTCCGCGGCTCCCGCCAGTTCTCCGGCGCTTACCAGACCGCCTGCGTAGTCGCACAGCGGAGTGGCCCGTGAGCACGATGCCAGCGCCGGCAGCAGGATGAACAGCAGAGCCCCGTGGAGTACCCGCCGGCGACACCTCATGCGGCCTTCCAAGTCAACTCAGAGTGACCTTAACAGCACTAAGAGTCTACGTCGTGCCGTGGCCGGACAACTCGAGGAGATCGCGGGCGCCCTGCCGAAGCAGTGCCGCGGCCACCGAGGTCCCCAGGGTGATCGGATCGGTCGCCCATTCGTGGACGTCGAGCACGGTCTTGCCGTCGAGGCTGAGCACCCTGGCCCGCAGGCCGAGGCGCCCGTCCGGCTCCGTGCGGGCCAGCGCGGCGATCGGGGAGTGGCAGCTGCCCTGCAGGATGTGCAGCATCGTTCGTTCCGCGACGGTCTCCTGCCGGGCCCGCGAATCGCCGAGGCCGGCCGCCAGCTCACGGGTGCCCGTGTCGTCCTCCCGGCATTGCAGGACCAGGGTGCCGGAGCCGACGGCCGGGACCATCGTGTCCACGTCGATCGGCTGGGTGATCCGGGACGCCTGGCCGATCCGGGTCAGGCCGGACACCGCGAGCAGCAGGGCGTCGTACTTCTCGCCGGCGTCGAGCTTGGCGAGCCGGCTGTTCGCGTTGCCGCGGATGGCCACCGGCACCAGGTGCGGCCAGTGCAGGGCCAGCTGCGCGACCCGGCGGACCGCGGAGGTGCCGATCCGGGTGCCGGCGGGCAGCTGCTCGATCCGTAGCCCCTCCGGGTGCACGAGGCAGTCGCGGACGTCGTCGCGGGCAAGGTAGGCGGCCATCACCGTGCCGGCCGGGGCGGGCCGGTCGCCGGGGACGTCCTTGACGCAGTGCACCACCAGGTCGACGTCCCCGGCGAGCAGGGCGGCGTCCACCTCCTTGGTGAAGGCTCCCTTGCCGCCCAGCGCGGCCAGGTCGCCGAGCCAGCGGTCGCCGCTGGTCGACATCGACTGCACCGCCACGGTGATCTCGGGGTGCCGGGCGGCCAGCATCGCGCGGACCCGTTCGGCCTGGGCCAGAGCCATCGGGGAGTTCCGGGTACCGATGCGCAGCAGGCGGGAGTCGGACATACCGGCGAGGTTAGTCCGCCGGATCCGGGCGCCGCCGACCAGGCCGCACGATCACGCCGCAGGGCCCGGTCGGTGATCCGGAAGTTTCCTGGGAGGTCTGCCGCCGGGGCCGGTCCGACCGGCGGATCTCTCAGAGTTCTCCCAGAAGCTCTGCGAAAGCGGCCAGCCGGGTCGGCGAGCATCGCCGCCATGACGATGATTGAGGTACGCGGACTGACCAAGAGGTACGGGCCCGACACCGTGGTGGACGACCTGTCCTTCACCGTCGAGGCCGGGCAGGTCACCGGCTTCCTCGGCCCGAACGGCGCCGGGAAGACCACCACCATGCGCATGATCGTCGGCCTGGCCGCGCCCGACCGGGGTTCGGTGACGGTCCACGGCCGCCGTTACGCCGACTTCCCGGTGCCGCTGACCGAGGTCGGCGCGCTGCTCGACGCCGGCGCGGTGCACGGCGGGCGGAAGGCGTACGACCATCTTCTCGCCCTGGCGGCCAGCAACGGCCTGCCCCGGCGCCGGGTCGGTGAGGTGCTCGACCTGACCGGGATGCGGGCCGCGGCGGGCAAGCGGGCCGGTGACTTCTCGCTCGGCATGCGGCAGCGGCTCGGTATCGCGGCGGCCCTGCTGGGCGACCCCCGGGTGCTGATCTTCGACGAGCCGGTGAACGGGCTGGACCCGGAGGGCATCCGCTGGGTCCGGGAACTCATGCGCTCACTGGCCGCGGAGGGCCGCGCCGTGCTGGTCTCCAGCCATCTGATGAGCGAGATGGCCCAGACCGCGGATCATCTGGTCGTGGTCGGCCGGGGACGGCTCATCGCCGACACCTCGGTGAGTGAGCTCATGAACGCCGCCGGGGGCGGCACGGTGCAGGTGCGGTCGAGCGATCCGGATGCCCTCGCGCTGCGGCTGTCGGCTGCGGGCGCGACCGTACGGGAAGGGCTCGAGTCCACCCTCGTGGTCTCCGGCATGAGCGCCGAGGACATCGGCAAGCTGGCCGCGTACCACGGGGTGCTCCTCAGTGAGCTGACCCCGCAGCGGGCGTCGCTGGAGGACGCCTTCATGGCCCTGACCAAGGACAGCGTCGAGTACCAGGGGGTGCCCGCATGAGCCGCACACTGCTGGCCGAGTGGATCAAGATCCGCAGCCTGCGTTCCACCTGGTACACGCTGGCCTGCCTGTTCGTCGTCGGGCTGGGCATCACCGCCCTGTCGTCGAACTCGGTCCAGGAGGCGTACGCGGACGCCGGGGCCGCCTGGGATCCGACGGCGCACAGCCTGACCACGTACATCGTGGCCCAGCTGATCATCGGGGTGCTCGGCATCCTGGTCGTCACCTCGGAGTTCGCCACCGGTCTGATCCGGACGACGCTGACCGTCACGCCCCGGCGGCACCGGGTGCTGGCGGCCAAGGTGGTGATCGCCGCGGCTGTCGCCGTGGTGGCCGGCCAGGTGCTGATGGTCGCCGCGTTCCTGATCGGACAGCCGCTGATCGACCGGCAGGGTGTGCCGAACGCCGGCCTCGGCGATCCCGGCGTGCTGCGGGCCGTGCTCGCCGGCGGTCTCTACCTCACCCTCATCGCGCTGCTGTCCGTCGGGCTCGGCACGATCATGCGGGCCACCGCGGGCGCGCTCGCCACCCTGGTGGGCGTCATCTTCCTGGTGCCCGCCCTGGCCGGCATCTTCCCGTCCTGGATGAGCGGCCTGTTCAACTTCTGGCCGACGCTCGGCGGGTCGGCCGCTCTCGCGACGGTCCCGGACGCGGACTTCCCGCACCCGTGGTGGAACCTGGCCGGTCTGGGCCTGGGAGTCGCCGGTGTGCTGGTGGCCGCCTTCGTGGTCCTGCGGCGCCGAGACGTGTGATGACGGTCCGCGACATCGGCCGGGGGCTGGCCGCGGCGGCCGGCGCGCTGCTCGCCATGGCCGGCACCGCGGCGGCCGGCCTGCTCCTGCTGGACGCCGGTGGAGGAGGCCGGCTCGAGCGCCTGACCGCCGCGGTCGTCGCGATGGCGGCCGGCGGTCCGGCCGACGTCGGGGTCACCCCGGCCGGCGGCCTGCCGATCACGGTGCGGGGCCGGATCGAGGTGCTACCGCTCGGCGTCTCCCTGGTGGGCGCGGTCGTCCTCGGGACGTTGCTGCTGGGCCGCGGCCGTTCCGGGCTGCTGGTCCGCGGCGCGTCCGCAACGGTCGCTTTCGTGGCCGGTCTCGGCGCGGTGGCCGCGGTGGCGCGCGGAACGCTGACGCTGCCGTCCGGCAGCGCCCGGGCGGCCGGCGGGGGAGTGGGGGCGTGCGCTTCGGGCACCCGTACGCCGTTCGCCGGCGCCTCCGTCGACAATTTGGAGGCCGGCTTCTCCGCGGCCGTCGGACCCACCGTGGCCGGCGCGGCGGTGGGGGCGCTGGCCGTGGTCGGGCTGTGCTGGCTGGCCGTCCGGTTCCCGGCTGTCGGGGGAACGCTGCGCGCCGCGCGGTGGCCGGCCGTCGGGGTCGCTTCCGTGTGTGTGTTCGGAGCGTGGGCGGTCGGCGGTCCGGCCGTGGCCGGCGGGGTGGTGCTCGCGCTGCCGCTCGTGGTGGGCGGTGCGCTGCTGCTCGGGCTGGGCGTGCCCTGGGCGTTCAGCTCGGGCGGCATGCTCTCGTGCGTCGTGGACGGCGGTTGGTCACCGCCCGGACGCGGTGCCCTCGTGGTCCTGTCGGGTGCTGTGCTCCTCGCCTGCGCTGTGGCGGTCGCCGCGCGTACCGGTGGAGACCGGGCCGGTGGCCCGCTGCGCCGGGCGACCGGGTTCGCCGTGCGCTTCGCCCCGGTGGTCGCTGCCGTGCTGGTCGTTCTGACGCTGCTGTCCCGGGTGTCCGTGGAGCTGGGCGTGCAGGCGTTCATCATCGCTGTCCCGGTCCTCGACCTGCGGCTGGCCGCGAGCCCGTGGGGTGCGCTGGCGGCCGGGCTCGGCGCCGGTGCCACCGCCGGCTTCGCCGCAAGCCTGCTGGTTGACGCCGTCCGGAGCCGGACCTCCGTAGGCTGGCGGGCATGACTGCCCGGGAAGACGCTGAGCGGCTGCTCGTGGTGGACGACGAGGCCACCGTCCGGGAACTGCTCGCCGCGACACTGCGCTTCGCGGGCTTCCGGGTGACCTCGGCGGCCACCGCGGCCGACGCGATCGCCTCGGCCACCGCCGACCCGCCCGACCTGGTGCTGCTCGACGTGATGCTGCCCGACATGGACGGCTTCGAAGTGGTCCGGCAACTGCGCGAGCACCGTACGCCGGTGCTGTTCCTCACCGCCCGCGACCGGCAGGCCGACAAGGTCACCGGGCTGTCGCTGGGCGCCGACGACTACGTGACGAAGCCGTTCGACCTGGAGGAGCTGATCGCCCGCATCCGGGCCATCCTGCGCCGCACCGCCGGACACCACGACGGGGTCCTGACCGTCGGCACGCTGGCGCTGGACGTGGAGGGACACCAGGTGACCCGGCACGGCCGGCCGGTACGGGTGTCGGCGACCGAGTTCCGGCTGCTGCGTCACCTCATGGAGAACGCCGGGCGGGTGGTGTCCAAGGCCCAGATCCTCGACCGGGTGTGGCACTACGACTTCGGCGGCGACGCCAGCATCGTGGACACGTACATCTCCTACCTGCGGCGCAAAGTCGACGGCGAGGAACCGAAGCTGATCCACACCGTGCACGGGGTGGGTTACGTGATGCGGGAGCCGCGCCCGTGAGTCTGCGCGTACGGCTGCTGCTGCTCACCACGGCCCTGCTGCTGACCGGGCTGGCCCTGGTCGGCACGGTTGTCTCCGACCGCCTGGAGCACTACCAGGTCGACCGGCTGGACAGCCAGCTGGGCTCGCTCACCGCCCTGATCTCGCGTCTGCCGGTCAGCGGGCCGCGTGATCCGGGCACCACGGGTGCCCGGGCCGACGTGCTCGATCCGGCCCTCGACCTGGTCGGGGCGCCCTACCTGGTCTACCTGGACGCCGGCGGCTCGGTCGCCGACGGCCTGCACGCCTCCCGGCTGAGCACCGCGACCCTGCCACCGCCGGCGGAACTGCGGACTGTCCCCACCGACGGGTCCGCGGTCTTCCTGCCCGCCGCCGACGACTCGGGCCGCTGGCGGGCTGTCGCCCGCCGGACCACCGGCTGGAACGGGACGGTGATCGCCGCGGCGCCGATGACCGCGGCCGACGCCACCGTGGCCCAGCTGCGCACCACCAGCCTGGTCAGCGGCATCGTGCTGCTGGTGGCGCTGACCGCGGTGGGCTGGTTCGCACTCGGCCGGGGGCTGCGTCCGCTGCGCCGCATCGAGCACACCGCCGCCGCGATCGCCGCCGGTGACCTGTCCCGGCGGGTGCCCGCCCTGGCCGCGCCGGGCACCGAGATCGGCCACCTCGCGGCGTCGCTCAACGTGATGCTCGGCCAGCTCGAACGGGCCTTCGCCGACCGGGCCGCCTCCGAGGCCAGGATGCGCACGTTCGTCTCGGACGTCAGCCACGAGCTGCGTACCCCGCTGTTCGTCATCAAGGGCTCGACCGACCTGCACCGGATGGGTGCGCTGGCCGCCCCGGCCGACGTCGACGCGGCCATGCGCCGCATCGACAGCGAGGCGACCCGGCTCACCCGGCTGACCGAGGACCTGCTGCTGCTCGCCGAGCTGGACGACGCGCCCGAGGCCCAGCTCGACCGCGCCCCGATGGACCTGCGGACGCTGGCCACCGACGCCCGGCACGACCTGCACGCCCTCGACGCGACCCGGCCGGTCGAGCTGACCGGCCCCGGCGGGACCGGCCCGCCCGGCCCGGCCCCGGTCGACGCCGACGAGGCCCGGCTCCGGCAGGTCGTCACCAACCTGGTCGGCAACGCGATCGCGCACACCCCGGCGGGCACCGGCGTACGCATCGGGGTGGGCACGCTCGACGGTCGCGCCGTGCTGGAGATCGCCGACCGCGGCCCGGGGATGACGGCCGAGCAGGCCGGCCGGGTCTTCGACCGCTTCTACCGCACCGACCGCTCGCGGAACCGCCTGGGCGGCGCCAACGCGGGTCTCGGACTGGCGATCGCGCGTTCGCTCGCCCGGGCCCACGGCGGCGACGTCGAGCTGGAGACGTCGCCCGGCTCCGGTGCCTGTTTCCGGCTTGTGCTGCCCCTGCTCGACGCGGCGCTGGCCCAGCCTTTGTAGCGTGTCGGCGTGAGCCGAGCCCGTGCCTGGTGGTCGATCGTCCTCTGCCTGGTGGCGGCGGTGGCGCTGCTGTACGCGGTGGTCCTACCGGGCGGCTACCTGACCTGGTTGTGGGTGGCCATGGTCCTGTGGACGGTGGCCGCCGTGGGCTGGCTGACGTCGCTGGCCGGCCGGTCCTGGCCGGTCCGGTTGGTCCTGCCCGTGGTGTCCGTCGTGACGATGGTGGTGGCCTGCTCGGGCGTGGCCGGCCGGGTGCTGTTCGCCTGGCACCGTCCGGGACTGGCGCAGCTGGCGGCGTCACCGCTGGGCGGAAGCCATGGCCTGTACCGCTTCTCGGCCGTGTGGAGCCACGGTGGTTGCGTCACGTACGTGACCGAGGACAGCGGCATGTCCCACTTCGCGGGCCTGGTGCGGTGCACGCCCGGCGTCCGACCGTCGCCCCGGCTGGGAGACACCGCCAACGACGCCGTGTTCGAGGCGCTCGGCGACGACTGGTACGCCTTCAGCGTCCCGCGCACCGGCTCACCGGTCTGGGGTTTCAACCCGTTCGCCGTCGGAGCCACCACCGAGGCCTGACGGTCAGCGCGGTTCGCGGGCTCGGAGAGTGCCACCGCCGCGGCCACCTCGGACAGTGTGCAGCGGGCGGCGAGCTGCGCGGTGAGCTCGCGCTGCGCTGCGGCTCGAAGGTCGACGCTCTTGCCGCCGAGGTGGTCGAACACGGCGTCCACGCCGATCCCGGCGGGCACCTCCACCAGGTCGGCGGCGGCCAGCAGAACAGCCGTGGCGCAGGCGCCGGTCTTGGTCAGCGCGGCGACCCGCCGGCCGACGAGGGAGCCGTCCACGCCGGGACCCACCTGGTCGACGACGCCGAAGAGGTCGTAGCCCGGGCGATGAGCGAGGCGGCGGAGGGCGGCCGGCGGACCCAGCGCGTACGGATGCGGCTGATCGTCGCCGCGTACCGGTACGGGATGCTCTTCGGTCAGCGGATCGCGGGCGTGCCGGCGACGCCGGGCCGCAGACCCCGCTGGACCAGTCGATGGCCCTGCTGGTCGGCCTGCTCGAAGCGATTCCCGGCGCCGCGCCGGTCGCCGGCAACAGCGGCGACCACGCGCTGGACGGGCAGCTGCGGAAGTGGCCCCGGGCGCGGGAGCTGCCGGGCACCACCCAGCTGGCCGCGCGGGATCGTGGACCTGGAACGCACCCGAGTGTTCGACAACAACGCCATCGACGTGCAGCGGCTGATCGATCAGGGGGTCGACGACGCCATCCGGTGGCTGGCGCCGCCGACCCCCCGACCCGCCCGGCTGGAGACTCGGCGGACCGCTCAGCTGTGCGGGTTGTCGACGTAGTTGCCGCGCGTGTACGGCGTCGAACTCGCCCCGTTGTCGATGCGGACGTAGAAACCCCTGATGACTTCGCCGGTGGCGGCGCTGTAGGTCTGGTCCGGCCACTGGGCGTACGAGCCGCCGCAGGCGTTGTCGGGCCGCGGCGTCGTCCAGACGCTGCGGACCGTGCTGCCGGCGGCCACCCGGATCTCGATCTTGACGATCGCGGTGGGGCTGCTGCTCGCGCAGCTGGTGTCCTTGACGCTCTCGTTCCAGCGCATGGTGCGCGTGCCCCAGGCTTCGACGGTCGCACTGCCGCAGGCGTACGACGGGCAGGCCTCGGACCGGGGAGCGGCCTGGGCGGCGGTGGCACCGGCGAGCGCGATGCCGGCGCCCAGGACCGCGGCGGCGGTGATTCGGGTCTTGCGCATGGGATTTCCCCTTCGATCGGGATCGGCGGGCGCCGGTGGTGCGGCGCGTTGCCGTTGTTGGTACGCCCGCTCAGCGCAGCCGTTCCACGATCCCGACCGATCCCGCATGCCCGCGGCGCTGGTCCACGGCGGCCAGCCGGGTGCGCAGCTGCTCGGCCTCGGGGCTGCCGAAAGCCGCGTACAGGTTCATCGCCTGCCGGTAGTGCTCGCGGGCGGTGAGCACGGCGCCGAGCGCTTCGTGCGCGTGGGCCAGGCCAGCACAGGCGCGGGCCAGCTGGTAACGGTCGCCGATACTGCCGGCGACGGACTGGGCCGCGGCATGGTGCGTCACCGCCGCGGCCGGGTCGCCCGCCAGGTACGCCGCCGCACCGAGCCCGTTCAGCGCCGACGCCTCACCCTCGCGTTCGCCGGTGTCGCGGTGGATGACGAGGGCCTGCCGGTGGTGGTCCTCCGCGCGGTCGAGCCGGCCGAGATGGGCGTGCAGGGTGCCCAGGTTGTCGAGCGTCCAGGCCTCGCCGTGCCGGTCGCCGTGACCGCGGAACAGCTGCAGCGCCCGGTGGAGGTGCTCGGCGGCACTGTCGAGGCGGCCCAGCGGCATCTCGGCCTCGGCGAGGTCGTCCAGGCCGTGCCCTTCGCCGTTGGCGTCCCCGGTCTCGCGGAAGATGACCACCGCGCGCTCGTGGCGGGAGATCGCGGACGCGTACTGGCCCATCCGGGCCTCGAGGTTGCCGAGGTTGCCCTCGGCGCGGCCCTCCCCGGTGCGGTCGCCGGCCTCGCGGCACGCCAGGATCGCCTGCTGGTAGAGCGTGACCGCTTCGTCGTACCGGCCGAGGCGGGCGGTCACGATGGCGAGGTTGTTGGCCGCCCGGGCCCGGCCGCCGGGGTCGCCCGCCCGGGTGAACAGCTCGAGGGCCTGCCGGAGCAGATCAACGGCGGTCTCGTACCGGCCGAGGCGGGTGTAGGTGGCACCGAGGTTCGTCAGCGCATGCCCCTGCGCCAGGGGATCGGCGATGTCCGCGGCGGCGTGCCGGGCGTGGTCGTGCAGGGTCAGCGCGTCGGAGTGATGACCGCCGTTCAGGTAGCGGAACAGTGTGGTGGACAACGCGGTCGTGTAGCCCGGCCAGCCCTGCACCGCCGTGTATGCGGCCACGGCGACCAGCGTGTGCCGCTCGGCGTCCAGCCACGCCCGGGCGGCATCCCGGTCGCCCACGTCCGGCATCGCCGACTCCGGCGCCGCGATCCGCGGGCGGCTGTGTGCCTCGGCGGGGGACAAGGCGTTCGCGGCGGCTGCGGCGGTCGCCAGGTAGTGGTCGAACAACCGGGTCAGCGCCGCCCGCCGGGCCGACGGCGCGTCCTCATCGGTCGCCCGGTTCGCCGCGAACGCCCGTACGAGATCGTGGAACGCGTACCGTCCCTCGCCGGCCGGTTGCACCAGATGGTCCCGGCACAGGTCGTCGAGCTCGGCGCGCACCGTGACCGGGTCCGTGCCGGCCAGCGCCGCCGCCGCGTACCCGTCGAAGTCCTGCCCGGGATGCAGCGCGAGCAGGCGCAGCAGCCGACGGCACCCACCGAGGTGGTCGTAGGAGACGCGCAGGGTCAGCTCGACCGCGTCGTCGAGGCGCCGCTCCTGCCGGCGCTCGTCGAGCCGGTCGGCGTGGTCGGTCAGCGTCCACCCGGGCGTCGCCCGCAGCTGCCCGCTCATCAGGGCCAGTGCGAGCGGAAGGTGACCGCAGCTCCGGGCGATCCGGGCCGGCGCCGACGGGTCCGGCCCGAGCGGAACCCGCGGGCGCACCGCACCGAGGAAGCGCAGCGCTTCCGCCGGCGTGAACGCGTCCACGGCGAGGCGCGTGGCCCCCGCGACCCCGGAGAGTTGGCGCCGGCTGGTAACCAGCGCGAAAGACCCGGGCGTGGCCGGCAACAGCGGCTCCAGCTGCTGCTCGTCGGCGGCGTTGTCGAGCAGGAGCAACACCCGCAGCCCGGTGAGCCGCTCCCGCAGGGCGGTGGCGCGCGCTGTCATCCCGTACGGGATCCGCAGGCTGGGCACCCCGGAGTGTTGCAGCATTCCGTCGAGCACGGCCGACGGATCGGCCGGCGGCTGGGTCGGGTCCTCGTGGAAGCCGCGCAGATTGACGGACAGCACGTGGTCGAAGGTGTGCTCGGCGGCGAGCAGGTGCCCGGCCCGGACCGCGAGTTGCGATTTCCCGGCGCCGGCCATGCCGGTGATGAGGCAGACCCGGGTGCCGTCGCCGAACGCCGACCGGACCCGGTCCAGTTCGGACTCCCGCGCGGTGAACGCCGGCAGGGCCGCCGGCAGGGCGGCGCTGACCCGTACCTGGGCAGCGGCCTGGAGCTCACCGCCGACCACCCGCAGCGCCTGCCGCCAGCGCGCGACGTAGCCGGGATCAGCGTGCAGGGCCGCGACCACGGCGACCACCAGATCGGGGTTCAGGCGGCGCCGTCCGGGCCGGAAGCAGTCGACCACGGTGGTCCGCCCGACGTGGTCGGCCTCCCGCCCGGAACGCGACCAGGCGGCATTGACGCGGGTGGTGATCGCGTCGAACGAGGGGCTCCCGGCCCACGCCTTGAGCAGCCGCAACCGCTGCACGATCTCGTCGACCGAGCCGGCCCGTTCGGGATCAGGCGGACTCGAGAAAGCTGACACGACAAAACCCTGGTTCACGCGGCCCACTCCGAGTCCCCGAAAGTCACCGATGCGACAACGACAATCCCCGAAACTTTCGGCAACGGATGATCGTTCCCCAAGGACAAAACGGTCGAGCGGTTCATCGTCGGCGACTTTTTGCATCAGTTGGCAACCGCATTGAGCTGCGGGAACGTAGGACGCACGACACTTTGTCCGTGTTCGTAATTCCGGGGCGTTTCCGGAAGTTGTTGACTTCCCGCGGACTGTCGATCGATACTTCAGCCGTCAATCGATAGATGGACATGAACCCCGCCTGGTCGCCCCGCCAGGCTTCCCCCGAGGAGGACGTCCGCGATGCAAGTAGCTCCCGTGCAACCGAAGGGCCGCCGGCGCGGCCTGGTCAGAACGCTGTTCGGTGTCGGCTGCGCCATGGCGATCGCCCTCGCCGGCACCGCGATGGCGGTCGACGCCAGCGCCGAGGCCAACCGGACCGTCACGTCGAACACCACCGGCAGCCACAACGGCTACTTCTTCTCGTTCTGGAAGGACAGCGGCAACGTCTCCATGACGCTGGGGCCGGACGGCAACTACACGTCCCAGTGGAGCAACGTCAACAACTGGGTCGGTGGCAAGGGCTGGGCGACCGGCGCCCGGCGCACGATCAACTACTCCGGCTCGTTCAACGTCAACGGCAACGGCTACCTGGCGCTCTACGGCTGGACCCGCAACCCGCTGGTCGAGTACTACGTGGTCGAGAACTTCGGCAACTACAACCCGAGCACGGGCGCGACCCGGCTGGGCACGGTGACCTCGGACGGCGGCACCTACGACGTCTACCGGACCCAGCGGGTGAACCAGCCGTCGATCGAGGGCACGGCGACGTTCTACCAGTACTGGAGTGTGCGGCAGCAGAAGCGCACCGGCGGCTCCATCACCACCGGCAACCACTTCGACGCCTGGACCCGCTCCGGTCTGCAGCTCGGCTCGCACGACTACCAGATCATCGCGACCGAGGGCTACCAGAGCAGCGGCAGCTCGAACATCACCGTGAGCAGCGGCGGCACCACGGTCCCCAACCCGGGCCAGACGACGACCCCGCCGGCCGGCGGGAGTGGTGGCTGCACCGCCGCGGTGACCGCCGGTGACTCGTGGTCCGACCGCTACAACCTCAACGTCGCGGTCAGCGGCTCCAGCAACTGGACCGTGACGATGAACGTCGTGGCACCGCAGAAGGTCCTCTCGACGTGGAACACCTCCGCGAGCTATCCCACCGCCCAGACGCTGGTCGCCAAGCCGAACGGCAACGGCAACAACTTCGGCGTGACGATCCAGAAGAACGGCAGCACCACCTGGCCGAGCGTCTCGTGCCAGGCCGGCTGACCCGGACCAGTCGAATCCGAGAGGAGGAACGAGCCGCATGCGAACCACATCACGTCGCTGGAGAGCGACGCTGACCGGTCTGACGGTCGCCGCCCTGGCCGCCCTGGGCCTCGTCGCCACCACTGTCACGGCCACCCCGTCCCAGGCGGCCGTCTGTAACGGCTACGTCGGGCTGACCTTCGACGACGGGCCGTCGGGCAACACCCAGGCTCTGCTGAACGCGCTGCGCCAGAACGGGCTGCGGGCCACCATGTTCAACCAGGGCAACTACGCCGCGCAGAACCCGGGGCTGGTCAGGGCCCAGGTCGACGCGGGCATGTGGGTCGGCAACCACAGCTACACCCACGCCCACCTGACGCAGGGCAGCCAGGCCGGCATGGACTCGGAGATCAGCCGTACGCAGACGGCGATCGCGAACGCCGGCGGTGGCACGCCCAAGCTGTTCCGCCCGCCGTACGGTGAGACCAACGCGACCCTGCGCGCGGTCGAGCAGAAGTACGGCCTGACCGAGATCATCTGGGACGTCGACTCGCAGGACTGGAACAACGCCAGCACCGACGCCATCGTGGCAGCCAACGCCCGGCTCACCAACGGCCAGATCATCCTGATGCACGACTGGCCGGCCAACACCCTGGCCGCCATCCCGCGCATCGCCCAGGGTCTGGCCGGCCGCAACCTGTGCGCCGGCATGATCTCCCCGTCGACCGGCCGGGCGGTCGCCCCGACCGGCACGTCCAACCCGACGACGCCGGGACCGAACCCGACGACGACGCCACCGCCGCAGGGCGGCGGCAGCTGCACCGCCACGTTGTCGGCCGGTCAGAGCTGGACCGACCGGTACAACCTGAACGTCGCCGTCAGCGGCTCGAACACGTGGACCGTGACGATGAACATCCCGGCTCCGGAGAAGGTCCTCTCCACCTGGAACATCAACGCGAGCTACCCGAGTGCGCAACAACTCGTCGCCCAGCCGAACGGCAGCGGCAACAACTTCGGCGTGACGATTCAGAAGAACGGCAGCACCACCTGGCCGACAGTCTCCTGTCGAGTGGGCTGAACCGGATGGTGGGGGGGGGGGGGGGGGGGGGGGGGGGACGAGCGGGCGGGGGGGGGGGGGGGGGGGGGGGGGGGGGGGGTGGGAGGGGGGGAATCAAAAGGGAACAACAAACAAAA
>NZ_JBVJIR010000006.1:132517-315027 GCF_055586185.1 Actinoplanes sp. NPDC051405 | reverse complement strand
CGCACCCTCCCCTCTTCTTCCTTCTTTTCTTCTTGGCTCTGCTGCGTCCTCGTCCTCCCCCCCCCCCCCCCCCCCCCCCCCCCCACCGATCGGTCGGCAGTGTGCGCCGATCCGCGTACGGCCGTCGGCCGGATGACGTACACCGGGGACACCACACATGACAGACGACGTGACGAGCCGAAATCGGCACCGTGGGAGCAAGGCGCCGCCTGGCGCCGACTCGCCTCTCACGAAGGACGTCGACCATGGTGGCTCTGAAAGGACCGATCTGGCCCGGAGGCTTCGAGACGATCACCAGTACCGCTGACGGGCAGCGGTACGAGACTCTGTATCTCCCCGACGCGCACAACGACGAGTTGCAGCGGGAGGGCAAGGCGCCGGTCTACTACTGGATGCCGAACGCGGTCCGGATCGCCCGGCAGGGCGACACCGGCGACTACAAGTTCCACCTGACCCACTTCGTCGGCGTGCGGAGCGCCGACACGACCGTCGGTGTGCCCGGCACCGAGGAAGTCGCGGGCGGCGTGCTCGCACTCACCGTCACCATGGCGCCGCCGCTGGACGTCCTCCAGGCCTCACACGAGCAGCTGCTCGAGCGCCTGCGCGCTGACGAGCGACGCTACTGGGGCTGGCGTACCCCGGCCCGGCCGGAGTTCGCGCCGATGCCCATCTCGTCGAGCCGGGCGTGCATGTCGAGCCTCAGCCCGCGTCTCGACGGCACCGTGCCGGCCGCTCAGCCGCCCAGCGGCGGGGTGACCGGGACGGCTGAACCGAGCAGCACCGCCGCCGGCCCGGGTGGGGCAGCGCCGCGATCCACGATGCCGGCCCGGCTACGGCCCCGCCTGGTTCGTGAACCGCGATCCGTGCGCGCCGACCGGGACGCCGCACCGACCGGGCTCGGCGCCTGGTACATGCGGATCGAGGGCGAGGGCGCGAGCGGGATCACCCCGACCCAGGAGCACGCGTTCAGCGCGCTCTGCGGCAGCCTGCCCACGGCGCTGCTGTGGTCGGGCTTTCACGGCACCTACAGCCCGATCGTGGTGAGCCAGGCGCTGACCTTCCCGGTCTGGAGCGAGAACCTCCGGATCAGAATCCGCGGGAACTGGGACCGCATCTTCGAACATTTCTCGACTGCCGCGGGCGGCAAGGTGTTCTGGTTCGGAGCTGAGATCAAGCAGGCGTTCAACAATCTGCGGATCGGCGGCGGCATCACGGTCGAGGTGGAGATCGACGGGACGACGCCGGCGGCCGACAAGATGAAGGAGGCCGTCGACAAGCGCATCGACCGGATCGTCGACAAGTTCACCGAGGAAGCCAAGGCGCGCATTTTCGACCCGGCTCCGCCCGAGGTGAAGCCGGCGGGCACCCCGGACGGAGGGCTGTTCGCGTCGATGTTCAGCGGTGGGTCGGCCGGCTTCTCGCTCAACTACCGCCGGGACGAGACCAAGCTGGACCTGACCTATGACGAGACGCGGCAGGAGAAGTACAACCAGCCGGCCGTGATCAGCAGCTCGCTCGAGGGCTTCTACAACCAGATCAAGAAGGACCCGGACGCCGAGAAGAAGTACTTCTCGACGCTCTACCTGGACGACTGGGACCGCAAGATCACTCACACTGTGATGGCGGTGGCGAGTTGGCCGGACCGGGCGCGCCAGTGGGTGGGCGACCCGGTCGCCTGGGCCGGCTGTCAGATCGGCTATCCCGCCGCCACCGGTGAGCTGCAGTGGACCGCGCACGTCTTCCAGAGCACCGACACCGGCCCGCAGACCACCTGGCGTCCCGCGTTCGCCAAGAAGAACGCCGCCGACGTCACCGGCGCTCCCGCCGGCTGGACGCCTGACGTCAGCTACGTGAAGCGGACCATCTCGTTCACCGAACCGCCGAGCGAGACCGAGAACCCGTACGTCCGGTGCTTTGTCGAGAAGAACCTGATCGAGCTCGATCCCGAGCCGAACGGCACGGCCACCAACAGCCTGAACCTCGAGGTGCGGGCCGACTCGGTGGGCAAGCTCGACGTGGGACCGATCGCGCTCGGCGTGCTGCTCGACGGACCGGCGCAGACCGTGGAGGTGGAGTTCCAGGCGCTCGGCCGCACCGACGAGGGACTGGAGCGGCCGGTCACCAGGTTCCGCTGGGCGGCCACCGACCAGGAGAAGGACCGGTACTGGACGATCTTCACGGGACAGAAGGACTTTCTGCCCCGCTACCGGTACCGCGTGCACGTCATCGTGCGCGGTGGCCTGTTCACCAAGGGCATGGAGTGGTGGGGAGCCTGGCAGGAGACGGCCGGCAACGGGCCCCTGATGGTGACCGTGCCGACCAGCGAGGAAGCGGTCACGACCAAGCGTCTGGCGCCGGACTCCCGGCCCGCGACCGGTGAGCAGCTTCCCGCCACGACGAACGGCTCACCCGGGAGACCTCCGGTGGGTGTTCGGCTGACGGCTGATGACCTGCCGCAGCCGCAGGGCTTCCACGTCGGCAACGGTGTCCGCGCGGCGAGCACCGACGCCCGCGAGAGGGTCGCCGACCCTGAGCCCTACGAGCCGGAGCTGCCGGCGCTCGCCGGCTGGACGGCCCGGACGCCCGCCTGATCGCGCTGCTGAAGGAGGAGGTCGTGATGTCGGAGACCGGACCGCGCGCGGGTACAAGCTGGACCGGACGAGTCTCGCCCGAGCCGCCGCACCGGCTGCTCGCAGCACCGGCCGGGGACGGCGGGCCGGCCTGGCTGCTGCCGGGCCGGCACCGGGTGCTCGGTGCAGCGGACGGGCCGGTCCTGTCTCTGACCATGGCGCTGGACCGGCTGCCCGGGCCGGACGAGACCGACGTGTCGGCCCTGGTGTGCCGGGCGGCGCTCGATCTCACGCTCGACTTCCGGGTGCCGGCGGCCCGCCCGCTGTTCGTCACGTCCTGGGACGTGGCACTGCTGGACGCCCGTGGCGCCGTGCTGGCTGCCGGCACGGGCGGCGGGGAGGCCGCCCGGGTGGCCCTGTCGGCGCTGCTGGAGCGGGATGCGGCGCTCGCCGTCGTGGCCGCGCTGGACGGTGTGGACGGCGGGCCGGTGCTGCGTTCCTCGGCCACCTACCGGGCGCAGCCGGCGAGCGCGCGGGCCCGGCTGGCCGGAAAATGGGCGGACGTGCATGCGGTCGCGGCGCGCCTGGGCACCGCGATCGACCTGCGGCCGGCGCTGCGGGACGTGTACCGCGACGCGTTGCGCGGCGGCGCTTTGACGTGTGACCCGCCGGCCGCGGCTGATTCCGCGTACCGGTCCTTCGCGGCCGCCTGCCGCGGCATGTTGCTCGGTCCGGACGGCAAGCTGGGACCACCACCGTCCACCGTCGCGTGGCTCGACCTGGCGGTGACCGTCGGTCTGCCGTCGAAGCTGGAGACCGTGACGATCGAGGACCGGCTGGGTGACGTGCTACCCGCGGCGCTGGCCGGCTGGGACCGCGAACGCTTCGAGCATTTCGTGCTGTGGCGGCCTGAGGACGGGCCGCGACCGCGGCGGGTGGCCGGGACGCGGGCCGATCGGGACGTCGATGGCCGGGCCGGGTCACAGGTGATCGAGCTGCCCGGCCGGGCACTGATGACTCCGGGGTCGCTGTTCGCGCCGAGCGCCGCCCGGCTGCGCCCGGCCGGGCCCGGTCTGTGGGTGGGCCACCTCGGTGACCAGAAGGTCGAACAGCCGGTCGACGCTGCGCTCGGCCGGCTGCCGATGGTCGTCGACGAGACGGCCTGGGTCTTCCCGGCCCGTGACGGCGCCGGCCCGCAGTGGTACGCACCCAGCTTCGCCGTCGTCCCGCCGGATCCGGCCCGCGACGTCGTGTTCTCGTTCCGGCGCGAGGGCACGCTCACCAGCGGCGAACCCAACCTGGTCGCCCGGATCGAGGTACGGCTGCGTCCGGCGCTCGGTCCGGAGGCCGCCGCGGCCGGCGGCCGGACCGCCGTGGCACTAACCACCGGCGAGCTGACCGTCGAGCTCGACCTGCCGTTCCGCGACGAGGCCGGGCAGCCGCAGCGGCAACGGTTCCCCGCCGCCGTCAACTGGAGCGGCGATGTCGCCGTGGCCACCGTTTCGCTGCTCGGACCGTGGTCACGGCTCGCCTACGGCGCGCTGTCAGCGCCCGGTTTCCAGACGGAACCGGCCAGGGTGCGGGTGACCTGGCAATACCAGGGGTGGACGCGCCAGCCGGTGAAGATCGTATGGGGTCACAAGACCGCCGAGCTGCCGGCGGTGCTCGGCGACGTGCCGCAGACCTCGTTCGATCTGACCGCCGCCACCTTCCGTGCGCCCGGTCTGACCCTGCGATTCGGCAGCGTGCGGGGCGCGGTCAAGCCGGGCCCCGTGGCAACCGGGGTGAACGCGAAGCTGCGGCCCATCGAGGACGAGCCAGGACCCCGCTGGGTGCGAGGTACGTATGTGCGGTCACAGAGCATCGATGTGCTGTTCCCTTGCCGTGACTTCGGCCCGTGCTACGTCGAGGAGGGGCCCATGGGGCCGGTGCCGGTGGGCTGCGTCGACGCCCTGCGGCTCGGGCAGACCAGCTGGCGGCAGTACGAGGAACTCCCCGAGCTGGCCGATCCGGCGTACCGCGTGTTCCGCTCGCTGCAGCAGCCCGGCCGGTTCGTGGTGCTGCCGGCCCGGTACGTCGTGAGCCGGCTCCCGGCCGGTAGCCCGGGCGGTGGCTACCACCCGGCGTTGCTGCTGTACGCGCTGCTGGACGGCGCCGACGAGAGCCGTGACCAGGTGGTGATCCAGGCCGCCCTCGCGCCGGACGTGACGGAAGCGGCCCTGGCCGCCCTGCGCCGGCGACTGGCCGGGTACGCACCCGACCCCGTCCTGGTGCCGCCGGGCGACCTCGAGGCGACGGTGTCGACGGCCTGGACCCTCATGGGGGTGCCGGGGGTGGCCATCACGGCCCTTCCCCAGCCGGGCGGCTTCGCGGTGTCGGTCTCCGGCGATCTACCGCACGCGCTCCTGCTGCGCGACATGTTGAACAGGTCGGGGCTCGCGGGTGGGGTCCGGTGGACCTTCCCGGACGGCGGCTCGATGAGCAGCCAGCTGCTCCTGGCGCTCACCGAACTGACCGGTCCGCCCGGCGCCGGTCCGGTCGAGGTCACGCTGGACGGTCCGGCTGCCACCCTGGTCAACCGGATCGAGCGGCCGGTCGCCGTGGCGGCGTTACGGGTCGACACGGGGGAGCCGCGGCTGCTCGACCTGCCGGTGGGGCGCACGTTGACCCCTGGCGAATCGGCCCGGGTCGACCTGCCGCCGGAGGTGAGCGCCGGATGGCCGGTGTATCTGGTGCCACCCGCGGGTCCGGCCGCACTCACCGAGATCCGCAGCTTCGTCGAGGACGTCCGGACCAACGTGGTGTTCGTCGACCAGATCGACCACGCGGCGCACGGGCTGGCCGGAGTCACGGTGCGGGCCCGGCTGGCCGGCTCCGACGCGGCCCAGGAGGTGGCGTTGCAGGGTGATCCGGGCTGCGGCGTGGCCTCGTTCATCCTGCCGCTCACCGCCTACCTGCGTGAACGGGTCGTGGAATACCAGGTCGGAATCGTCCGGCCGGACGCCACCGTCCAGACCGGCGGCTGGCGGCGCTGGGACCTGGCCACGACCGGACAGATCATCCCGCTCGACTGGTCGCAGACCGGTCTGCCTTCCCAGGAGCTCCCATGACACAGCCCATCTTTCTGCGTTACCGGCCCGGCGACGAAGCGGCCGTCACGCTGATCCGCGATCCCGACCTGTACAGCGTGTCGTTCGCGGCCGGACGCATCGTGCTCTCGCCCGAGGCGCAGGCGCTGTTGCGCCGGCATCGTGCCCCGCTCGCCCAGGTGCCGAGCTACGGCATCCGGGTCTACTCCGCCGGCGGTGACGACATCGCCGAAGTCGTGGACCTCCTCAATCGGGAGCGGGCGGTGCGGCTCGCCGCCCCGGTGTTGCGCCGGCACACGTCCGACGGTGACCAGGTCTACCCGACCCGGACCGTGCTCGCCCTGTTCCGCTCCGAGCTCACCCGGGAAGTCGTCGTCGAGGAGGTGACCCGGCTCGGCGGGCGGGTGCTCGATCCGCTCGGTTACGCCCCGAACGGATACCGCCTGGAAGCCGCGCCGGGCAGGCAAGGACTGGGCGCTTTCGAGCTGGCCGAGGCGTTGCGGGCCGCGGGCCTCGTCGAGTGGGCTCAGCCTGACCTGGTCAGCCGGCGACATCGGCGGCGCGGCGCGGGCACCGTGGAGCGGGCCGGCGCGGTGACCGATCTGATCGACGGGCAGTGGCATCTCGCCACGGCCCGGGTGACCGAGGCGTGGAGCCTCACCCGGGGAGCGCCGGGGATCCGGATCGCGATCCTCGACGACGGCGTCGACGTGGCACATCCGGAGTTCGCGGGACGGGTCGGTGCCCAACGCGACTTCGCCGACGGCAGCCTCGACGCGACCCCGCGCGGCGCGGCCGACAACCACGGCACCGCCTGCGCGGGGGTAGCCGTTGCCGGTGGCGTGCACGCCGCCGGCGCGGCCCCGATGTGCACTTTGGTGCCGGCGCGCTTCCCGGACGTGCTGGGCGATGCCCAGGAGGCGGAGATGTTCTACTGGGCCGCCACCAACGCGGACGTGATCAGCTGCAGCTGGGGACCGGCTGACGGCGGCGGGCAGCGCGATCCCCTGCCGCCGGCGACGGCTGCGGCCATCCGGCACTGCGTGACCCAGGGCCGCGACGGCAAGGGCATCGCGATCCTGTGGGCGGCCGGCAACGGCGACGAGTCGGTGGACCTGGACGGGTACGCGGCCAATCCGGACGTCATGGCGATCGCCGCCGTGACCCGTTCCCTGGCGCGGGCATGGTACAGCGACTACGGGACCGCGATCTGCGTGGCTGCGCCGAGCAGCGGAGACGCGTCGTCCGGTGACCCGGCGATCATCACCACGGACCGGTCCGGGCCGGCCGGCTACAACGACGGCGCGGAGGGCGTCGCCGACGGCTACACGAACTCCTTCGGCGGCACCTCGGCCGCGGCTCCGCTGGTGGCCGGTGTTGTAGGGCTGATGCTGTCGGCCAACCCGGCGCTGACCGTCCAGCAGGTACGGACCATCCTGCAGCAGACGGCACGGCCGCCCGGTGGGACCGCCGGGGCGAGTCCGCATTTCGGGCACGGCCTGGTGGACGCGTACGAGGCGGTCCGGCACGCACACGCGGCGGCCGGTGGTGTCACCCCGGCGCCCGGGCGGCCGTCCATCGTCGCGCCGGCCACGCTGGACCGGGCGGGCCCGCCGCCCGACTTCGACATCGACCCGGGCGCGGGGGTGACCCGGTACTACGCCGTCGAGGTGGCCGTGCGCGCCGAGTTGCTCGACGACGGCGACCATACGGCGGACCCGGGTTTCTACGCGTCCTGGCAGGACTCACCGCTGCGCGCGGAAAGCCCTTACCGGCTGCCGGACACCGTATGGCGGCGGCTGCGCGACGCCGACCGGCTCTGCTACAGAGCCTGGTTCAGCACGAGTGCCGAGGCGTGGACGGACGTCCAGGTCACCGAGATCGCCGGCAGCACGCTGCAGGACGCCACCGTCAGGGCGACCCGGGATGCCGCGATCACGCACGCCGGCCTCGACCGGCTCACCTACCCGGGCGACGACGTGATGCGAGACCTGTACGCACACACCAACCTGGCCTGGACCGGCTTCTATCTGGCTCCGGCGCCGTCGCAGAAGTACACCGGATGGATGGGTAAGGCGGCCGTGCTGCGCGACATGGGCTGGGGCCTGGCGCCGCTGTTCGTGGGCCAGCAGGCCGCCGGCGGCCCCGGCTCGCACGTGCTGACCGCCGCCCAGGGCAGTCTCGACGCGGCCACCGCCGTGGGCCTGGCCGACCAGGCCGGCATCGGGACGGACAGTGTCATATTCCTCGACGTCGAGCTCGGCGGGCTGCTGCCGGCCGAGCTCCTGGCCTACTGCGCCGCCTGGTTCGACGGAGTGCGGGCGCGTCCCTACCGGCCGGGCGTCTATTGCAGTTACCGGCAGACCGCGGCGCAACTGCGAGCTTCGCACCCTGACCTGGTGTTCTGGGTGTTCAATATCAACAGGTACAACAGTGATCCGGGCCCGGACGGCGACCGTTTCCGGACACCCCCGGTCGCCGAGTCCGGCTGCGACTTCACAGTGGCCTGGCAGTACGCGCAGGACGTGGCTTCCATCCCGGTGCCGCACGGTGACGACACGGGCACGTTGTCACGGGTGGACCTCGACTGCGCGACAGTCCGGGACCCGTCGCGTGCCCGGACCTCGGCGGCGGAACCGCCGTCCATCACAGGGCCGGCGTTCAGAGGACGTGGCGAGGCCGCCCCGGCGTTCGACATCGAGCCGGGCGCCGGATCGGCGAGTATCTACTACGCCGTCGAAGTGGCCGCGGATCCCGGACTGCTCGACGCCGGGTCACACACCGCTGCCGACGGGTACTACGCGAGCTGGCAGGACGGGCCGTTGCTGGCGATGAACCCGTACCGGCTTCCCGAGGCGGTCTGGGCCACACTGCGGTCGGCCGAGGAGCTCAGCTATCGGGCCTGGTTCTCGTCCAGCCCCGACAGCTGGACCGATGTCGCGGTCACCGCCATCGACGGCGCCGCCGCGCCCCGGCTGGTGATCCTGGACGACACGGAAAGATCCGTGGCCCGCCGGCCGCCCCTTCCCGCCGTGACCGTCACCGGGCCCGCCGTCATTGATCGGGACGGCTCCCCGCCGGTGTTCACGGCGCGGATGAATCCTCCACTGCGCTCCTGGCGCCTGCAATTGGCCACCGACCCGGCCGCATGGGCGGACGCCGGCCGCCGGGCCGGTGACACCTGGTGGGAGTCGCCGGTCCTGGACTCGACGCTGACGACGCTGGCGCCGCCCGCCGAGGTGTGGTCCGTGCTCGGCGTGGCCGGCCGGCTCTACTACCGCGTCGAGGCGTCCGCTGTTTCGCACGACGAGCCGTTCGAGGCCACAAGCGTCTCGGCCGCGGACGACGGAGCGCCGTGGGCGCAGATCAGTAGCCTTCGGGCGCGGCGTGACCCGGTCCGCGGCACCCGCGTGCTCGACCCGGACGAGCAGAGGTGGCGCGGGCCGCAGCCCTGACCGGGCGGGGATGAGGGCTGGGCGCCGCCTCCGGCCTATGCTCCGGGTCGGACCGCGGACCGGAGCGCGTGGCGACGTACGTAGTCGGACACCTGCTGCTCGTGCGTGAACCGGAACGTCGAGCAGCGGGAATCATGCAGTCGCGGGTCCATGGCGTGGTACGCACAGCCCCCCATGCACACCGGTAACGCCGGACACCGGCGGCATTCGTCATCGTCGAACGGCTCGTACGTCAGCCACCGCAGTACCCGATCGTTGGCGCGTGGCCAGGTCAGGAGGTTGCCGATGACCTCGGACGGGTTGCCGACCGTCTCCGTGCACTTGTAGAGCTCTCCGCGGGAGCCCACGACCAGTTCATGATCGCGGACCGCGGTGCACGGGGCGCCGGTCGGCCGGGGCAGACCCGGCATCGCGAACCCGAGGGCGGCGGCGGCCGCGAAGAACTCGCGCTCGACGTCGGCGAACGCCGATCGGCTGAGGCACTGAGCGTGGTAGGTGGCGCTCGGCGCCGTGGAGTCGGCCGCCGGGGTCACGACCGCGGCGGGGTACACGGTCACCCGCCCGGCCAGGCCGGCGTTCGCCATCGCCTGCAGCAGTGCTGGATAGTCGCCGGCGTTGTCCGCATCCAGATTGACCCGTATCGACAGGGGGATGATGTCCGCCACCGCCACCAGGTTCGCCATGATCGTCCGGAAAGTCCCGCGACCACCGGCCAACGGCCGCCGGCGGTCGTGAGTCTCTCCTGGGCCGTCCATGGTGACCTGCGCGGAGTGCACACCGTGGTCGCGGAGCTCCGTCGCCACCCCGGCGGTGAGCAGGTAGCCGTTCGTCAAGATCGATGCGGTGTAGTCCACGCCGGCGGTCTCCGCCCGGGTGCGGAACGCATCCGACATCCGCAGCAACGCGGCCTTCCCGATCAACGGCTCGCCGCCGTACCAGAGCACAGACAGACGGCGGACCGTCGCCAGCTTCGTCTCCACGATGCGCAGCAGCCGGTCCTGCACGGCGTCGTCCATCAGGGACGGATGCTTGGCCTCGAAACAGTAGGGGCAGGCAAAATTGCACCCGAGGCTGGTCACGATGGTCAGATGGAACGCGTCGACGTTGCGCCGGGTCCGCCGGTAACGCTCACGGAGCACCTCGATCTCGTCCGTGTCGTCGGTGATCACCATGCGGCCGACCACGAGGGAATGCAGAAGGCCGGCGTCCACCTCGGCCCGGTCGTCGCCGGCGAGGAACTCGCTGACAGGTGTTCGCTGCGCCGTCGGAACGCGGACGGTGGCGCCCGACAGGGCGTTGTAGACGTGCTGGACCGGGCCGTCGTCGACCCAGATGTTGTACCGGGATTCCTTCATGTCCGGGCCACCGATCGCCAGGGCGGGAACGGACGGTTCCCGGCCGGCGAATATCGACTCACGGCTGGACCGGCAGGACGATGAGGTCGCCGTCGATGACGACGTAGGGGGCCGGTGCCATGATCCAGGGGCACGTTCCGTAATCGGGGCCCACGAGCGGCAACCAGTCCTGTCGTCGTACTTCCGCCGCTCGCCGGCTGAGCGCCGCGCGCAGATCGCCGCCGGGCAGCGATGCGGTCAGTCCCGACTCGCCGGCCGATGCGGCGAGCTCGTCGATCTCGTCGGCGATGTCAGAAAGTGGTCTGCTCTCCGGAACGACGGACCCGGCGGCGCGCAACTCTCGAATGAGGTGATCGAGCGCGTTCCGTGCGCCCTCAGGCAGCGCTTGAACCTGGTTCGGGGTGAGCCGGAGGGAAATGCTCACCCGATCAGGAGCATTCTTCTCGGTCAATGAGACCTCCATGGCGTGCGCACCCGTCAACAGCCGGCTTCGCCGACGATTGCGAAGGATGCGGACGCCGTCAAGCCGGTCGCCGCAACCTGACCCGACCAATTTTGTCAGCATGCGTACGTACCTGCGAACGGCACAGGATCGATCCGTGGCGAGACGGCATACCGTGAAGGCCGTGAATGTCATCCGCCTCGACTCCCTGGTCGAACGCGAGCGGGAGCTGGCCGTCATCGGGCAGGCCGTGGATCGGATCCGGGCCGCGCGCGGGTGCGTCGTGGTCATCGAGGCCGTCGCGGGGCAGGGCAAGACAGCCCTTGTCGAAGCGTCCCGCGAGCTCGCGGCGGCCGGCGGGATCAACGTCCTCGGGACGCGGGCGAACCACCTGGCCGCCACCGCCCCCTACAACCTGCTGCGCCGGCTGCTCGGGCCGGCGGTCGAGCGGCGGGGTGGCCCCGCGGCGCTCACCGGTCCGAGTGCGTTCGCGCAGCCTCTGTTCATCCCCGGTGCGACGCTCGTACCCGGTGTGGACTACGGCTGTGAGGCCCTGCTCGGCGCGCTGGCCGACGACGGTCCGCTGCTCGTCGCCGTGGACGACGCTCACTGGGCGGACGCCGACTCGTTACGGGTGATCGCCGACGTTGCGACCGATCTGAGTGATGAGCACATCATGGTGGTCGTAGCGGCTCGCCCGGCCGAGAACCCGGCCGTCCAACCATTGCTGGCGAGGCTCGGCACGGGGGAGTCCGCGACGGTGCTGCGGCCGGCCCCGTTGACCAAGCAGGGTGTTCGCGCGGTCCTCCGCCACACCTTCCGGCAGGAACCGGACGAGGTGTTCGTCGAGGTCTGCGCCGGCCTGAGCGCCGGCAACGTCTTCTATCTGCGGGAGATCATCCGGCCGCTGCTGGCCGAGGGTCATTCCCCGGACGCCGCGACGGCGGACAAGGTGGGGCACACGGGTACGGACGCGATGGCCCGTACCCTGCGCGCTCGGCTCGGCGAACTGGACGAGGAGGCGGCGCGGCTGGCGCAGGCCGCTGCGGCGCTCGGCGACGACGCCCCACTGAGACACGCGGCGGCCGTCGCCGGCCTGACCGCCGACCGGGCCGGCCGCGAGGCGAGCCGCTTGACGGCGGCGGCTGTGCTCACTCGCTGCGACCCGCTGGCCTTCCCCCATCCGCTGATCCGGGCCGCGGTGGAACAGATCGCCGAGCCGGGCGTCATGGGTGCCCTCCATGCGCGGGCGGCCACTGTGTTGCGAGCCGACGGCGCACCGGCCCACCAGGTCGTCCAGCACCTGATCGCGGCGCCCCCGGCGAGATCGAAGGAAGTCTGCGAGCTGCTGCTCGCCGAGGCTCGCAAGGATCTCGCGACCGGTTCGGCCGTGGTGGCTCACCAGCTGCTGGTCCGCGCGCTCGCGGAGCCGCCGCCGCCCGGCCTGCGCCCGGAGTTGCTCCTCGCGCTGGCCCGCGCGGAGCGTGCGAACGGGGCGATCCATCAGGCTCGCGCGCACCTGAGCGATGTCGTCGGGTCCGGCCCGCGTAGCACCTCGATAGCGGCCATGTGGGACCTGCTGGAGGTGTTGTACGAGCTCGACGATCGCGACGCGGTGATCGAGTTGCACCGCAGTGCGCTGGCCGCCGAGCCGTACGGCGACACACCGGACGAGATCCGCCTGCGCGCAGTCCTGCTGGTCCACGCCGCGACCGGACTGATTCCGGCGCCCCCGCCCCGCCTCGTCGACGTCGACGTCGGGCGGCTGCCGACCCGTTCCGGGGAGGAGCGGCACCTGCTGATCTGCGCGGCGCTGTACCGCCGGGCCGCCCAGTCCGACTCGGCGCACGAGTTCGTCGGGCACCTCCGGCGCTCCGTGCAACACCTGCCCGGTGATCGGCCGCTGACGTACCGGGAGGTGTTCGCCGCCCTCGAAGCGGCCGCCTATCTGGCCGCCTGCGAGGCGATGACCGAGGCCGACGAGGTCCTCCGCCGCCTCCAGCCCGACGTCGTCCGGCTCCGGGGCGTGGCGCCGGACCTGCAGGCCGAGTGGAACCACCGGACCATCCTGAACGCCGTGCGCCGAGGGCGGTTCGAGGACGCGTCGGCGCAGCTGGCCGGCGCGGACGACTTCGCGCACCGGTACGGATTCACCATCTACACGAACGTCGGCAACTATGCCAGGGCCTGCATCGCGCTCGAGCGGGGCGACTACACCACGGCCGGGCAGCTCCTGCTGCGCCGGCCGCTCGACCGCGGGACGCTCACGGCGCTGGGCGAGCTTTTGTCCGGCCGGCCGGCTGCCGCACTGTCGGTCCTGGCGGCGGCCGGCTACGCCCGGGCACCGGACGGCCCGGTGCGCGAGCCGGAGATCCAGTCCGAGCCGCACCTGGTCGCGAGCCACGCATACAGCCTGCTCGGCGACAAGGCCGCGGCTCTCGCCGAGGCCGAGCGCGAGCTCGCCGTCCGCCGCCGGCATGGGCCGCCGTTCCGGCTGGCGATCGCGCTCCGGCGCCGCGCCACTTTCGCGCCGAAGCCGGCGGAAGCCGTGGCCCTGCTGGCCGAGGCGGTGCAGATCTGTGCGGGCACCCCGCGCCTGCCCGTCCTGGCCAGGGTGCTCGCCGGCTACGGCGGCGCGTTGCGGCGGGCCGGCCGGCTGGTCGAGGCCCGTGTCCATCTCGCGGCAGCGCTCGACCTGACCGACCGCCTCGGCATGGTCCGGCTGCGGGACAGGGTACTGGCCGACCTGCGTTCGGCCGGTGGCCGAGTTCGACGAACCAAGGTCAGCGGCATAGAGGCGCTGACGGAGAGCCAGCGAACCGTCGCGGAACGGGCCGCGTTGGGCCACACCAACCGGCGGATCGCGGAGGAGCTGTACGTCAGCGTCAAAACGGTTGAGTCCCATCTTGCGGCGACCTATCGCAAGCTCGGCGTCAGCGGTCGTGACGGACTCAGGGAATTTCTCCCCACCTGACGTGGCGGCGGGCAAAGCTCACGCCGGAATGCGGACCAACCCGGAGCGGTACGCGACGACAACCGCCTTGGTCCGGTCCCGGCAGTCCAACTTCATCAGTATTCGCCCCACGTGCGTGCGAACCGTGGCCTCGCTGAGGAACAGCCGGTTGGCTATCTCCGTGTTGCCGAGGCCGTGAGCCAGCAGTACGAGTACCTCTCGTTCCCGGGCGGTCAGCCGCCGCACCACGGCCCACGCGGTCTCCCCGGTGATCGGCTGGCTCGCCAGCTCGACCAGCATGTCGCGCACCATGGCCGGGTCCAGCCAGGTTCCCGCGAGCGCCACCGCGCGGACGGCACCGACCAGCGCCTCCGGCGGGCGGGCTTTGAGCAGCATCCCGGTGGCGCCGGCGCGCAGGACCGCGTACGCGTCCCGCGGGCGGCACTCGTCGGTCATGGCGAGGACCCGGACGGGCCGCTCGGGGGCGTACCGGCCGCTGTCCGCCACGACCTTGCCGATCACGTCGAGGCCGTCACGGTCCGGCATTCTGACCGCCATCACCACGACGTCGGGCAGATGCACGGCGGCCGCCTTGACGATGTCCTCGCCGGCCACCACCTCGGCCGCCACCACGATGCCGGGCTGCGCGGCCAGCAGAGCACTGATTCCGGCCCGGACCAACGGATGATCGTCGGCCACCAGGACCCGGATGTTCATGCCGCCTCCCGGGCCCGGCCGACGGCTTCGGTGGCCGACCGGCGGAGAACACCGAGGGCCCAGCGCATACGCCGGGCTGCGAAGGCCGGATTCTCGCCGTACGCCGACGCCATCTCGGCGACGCAGCCCGCCACGCCACCGCGGGCGCGCAGGCTGTCGGCGATCGCGGTGTCCAGCTGTGCGGCGGTGACCGGCGACCCGGTCGGCACCGCGGAGACGAAGAGGGCCTCGGCTCGGTCGACCATGACCTCGGGTGTTGTCAACATGGGATTACCTCCGACTGACGATGTCGGATCCAGCGTGCGACCGGTGTCTGCCCCCGGCGTCAGGGTCCGCACCCTGAGATTTACGGCCCGTCGGCAAAGTTCAGGGTGGGCACCCTGACGCCGCCGCCCGGCCCGGACCCGACGATGGATGTCATCCACCCGTCACCTGCACTCAGCAGCCCGTCACCACCTCGAGGAGGAGCTATGGCGGCCCGGCACCCGCACAGCACCACACTCGCCGCCACCAACTGCGACCTTCCCGCCTTGGTGTCCGACGCCATCCACACCGTCGGACCGGGACGTGGGCCCAGGCACCCGCACACCGGCATGCCCCCGGCCCGCGGTGGCCTCACGGTGCCGCCCGGCGCCGGCCGCATCGACATCGTCATGCACGAGTACGACGCCATCCGCGGCGAGATCCAGGGAACGCTGGCCAATCAGGTCTCGGTGCTCACGTTCGGCTCGGCGACGGTCGGCCTGCTCGTGTCGTCTGCTGCGGAGTTGTGGGACTCCGCACCGGTCCTCGCCGGTCTGCTGTTGCTGCTCGGCGTTCCTCTCGTCTGTTTTCTCACCATGACCGTCTACACCGGCGAACTGCTGCGGCTGCTGCGTGCCGGGCTGTTCGTCAACTGCACGGAGAACTTCATCAACAGCGCCGCCGCCACCGGAGACACCGATGAGCTGGCGGTCGGGTCCGCCACCGTCCTCACGTGGGAGCAGTGGGGGGCGATCCGGCGCGGCGGATGCGATGTCGACAAACTCAACCGCATCGCCATCTCAGTGGTCTTCTACCTGCTGGCCGGCGGGTTCGGGGTGGCCGGACACCTGCGACTGCACACGGCGCCGGGCCTGCCGGAGGGCTGGGTGATCGCGACGACAGCCGGCGGAGCCGTGCTTGCGCTCCTGGCCGCCGCCTGGGTCGGGTATCTGTGCTCTTGCGCTTACCGCTTCCGCCGGCGCTACCGCTATTCCCACGACGGCACGGAGAGCATTCTGTAGTTCCGTTGTTCTCAATCTGGAGGAGTTTCCATGAATGACACGAACAGCCGGGTCGCGGCGGCCTTCGAGGCGGCCGGCGACCGGCGGCATCTCGCCGACGGCGAGCGACTGTACGACGAGGGCAGCGATGCGGTCGAGGTCTTCCTGGTCCGGGACGGCGCTGTCACCCTGCATCGGGGCGCACCCGCGGGCGACGGCGACCGGATCGGCGAGAAGCGGCCGGGCGAACTCGTCGGTGAGTCCGCCGCGCTGGACCGGTTACCGCGTACCGTCTCGGCCCGGGCGCGCGGTGCGGCCACCGTTGACGTGTTGTCCGCGGAACGCTTCCGCGACCTTCTGCAGGGCGACGCGCCGGCCTGTTACGAGGTCGCGGTGGCATTGGCGCGAACGCTCAGAACGGCCGGAACCCCGCCTGCCTGATCCATCGAGAATTGGTACCGCGCGTCCTGCCGGATCGGTGCCGGCGTGTTCGTGGAGGGGGTGAGACCACCGATCAAGGAGGAACTGACATGACTGCTGTCTACACCTGGGATGTGTTCTCCACCCTCGACGGCTACGGCTCGTACGCCGAGGGCGCGGACTGGGGTGGCTACTGGAGCAAGCAGGGCCCTGAGCTGCTCGCTCACCGGGCCGCCCTGTTCGGCACCGACCAGCGGATGGTTTTCGGAGCCACCACGTTCCGGGAGAACGCCGGGATCACACCCTGGAACTGGTCTATCGGCCCACCGCCCACTGAGAGTGCCGACATCCAGGGCCGTCATCGTGCCCTCCGAGCCCTTCCGGCGCTGCACCATCGGCCGGAGCGCGCCGCGCCGGGCCCCGAGGGACTACCTTGTCTCGCATGCGTCTGGCACCACCAGTACCCCCGCGGTCACCGACCACTGTGCGGTTCGCGTCCGCGCTGTTGTTCGGTGTCGCGGGGCTCTCCCTGCTGTCCGCCGTCCTCGAGCTGGTCTTCGTCAACACGGACCTGAGCGTCTATCGCGACGCGTACACCGGTGACACGGGATCCGGATTCCGGAGCATCGTCGGCGCGACGCTCGACATCTTCTTCGTCGGCGGGGCCGCCCTGCTGGCCGTGCTCAACGGCGACGGACGCAAGAACGCCCGGGTGACCACGTACGTGCTCGGCGGGATCTTCCTGGTCTGCGGCGGGCTCGGCAACCTGTCGGACCCCATCCACGCCCCGTCCGGATCCGCGGGCGAGGGCACGGTCGCACGGCTCATGCCGGCCGCGTACGGCATCAGCGCCGGCCTGCTCGACGCGCTCACGGTCCTGGCCGCGCTGGCGGCCCTGGTGCTGCTCGCCCTGCCGCCGTCCAACCGCTTCTTCGAGACCGTCCAGCGCAACCGGTACGTGCTGGTCGTGACGCCCCCACCGCATTTCGGCCACGACACTCCCAGCGGAAGCACACCACAGCGCGACCTGCCACCCCACACCGGCAGCATCCCGGCGAGCGACCCCTGGGCCCAGCCGGACGGCAGCTGACAGCCGTACGACCGCGGGACGGCCGCGCGCGCGGATACGATGATCGCCTCATGGCTTGCGGGAGGATCCGGTGGCGCTGACCGACGAGGCCATCACGCGGATCCGTGGGCTGATCCAGTCGGGAAAGTTGCCTCCGGGCGCCCGGCTGCCCACCGAGCAGCAGTTGTCGCAGGAGATGGGCCTGTCCCGCAGCGGCGTCCGGGAGGCCGTCAAGGTGCTGGAGGCGGCCCCCGTGCTCGACGTGCGCCGCGGCGACGGCACCTACGTGACGAGCCTGGCGCCGCGGCTGCTGCTGGAGGGGCTGGGGGTCGCCGTCGAGCTGCTCCGCGACGACACCCTGCTGGAGGTCAGGGCTCTCCGGGCAGACGCTGCGGGCGCGGGTGTGGCGGGGACTGATCGAGGGTGGCTCCGCGCACGTCACGCTCAACGAGCACGAGGCGATCTATCTGGCCCTGCGTGACCGGGACCAGCTGCTGGCCCAGGCGAGCGCGCTCATCCACGTGAACACGTCCGAGTCCTGGCTGCGTACGGTATTGGCCGCCGCGCCGCGGCAGCAGCTGTAGCGCCGCGGTCAGGTCTGGGCCTTGCCGCCGGTGATCCGGGAGACGACCAGCGCGACCAGGATGACCGCACCCTTGAGGAAGTTGGTCCACTGGGCCGGCACGCCGGCCAGCGTCAGCACGTTGATGATCATGAAGAGCAGCAGCACGCCGGTGAAGGCGCCGAAGACGGTTCCCTTGCCGCCGTTGAGGCTGACGCCGCCGATGACGGCCGCGGCGAAGACCTGGAAGATCGCCCCGTCGCCCTGCGCCGCCGTGACCGAGGCGAGCCGTCCGCTGATCAGCAGGCCGGCGAGGGCGGCCAGGGTGCCGGCGATGATCAGCGTCAGCCACACCACCCGGTCCGTCCGGATGCCGGCCGCCCGGGCGGCTTCGACGTGGTTCGTCACCAAGCCGGCCGGCACCATCTGCTGACCTCCGGCGCGCCCAGCTCGATCCGGGAGGTCGCCTCGAACGCCGCCGACGCCAGCCGGGCCGGCGCCGAGGCCGTCGACGTGGCGAGCGAGGCCACCCGGACCGTCAAGGAGCTCCGCACCTCGTCCGCCGGAATCGACAACGTCATCAAGCTGATCACCGCGATCGCCGAGCAGACCAACTTGCCGGCACTGAACGCCACCATCGAAGCGGCCCGGGCCGGCGAGATGGGCAAGGGCTTACCACCGCCTCGGCGGTCGAGGAGCAGACGGCGACCACCTCGGAGATGGCCCGCAACATCTCCGACGCCTCCGGCAGCAGCCGCGACATCTCCGGCAGCCTGACCGCGGTCGCCGGCCGCTGTCGGGCCTGCGTCATGGGCCGGGGTGACGAATCGGCCGGTAGGGTCGGGCTTGTGGATCTGCAAGACACCGCCTCACGGCTCGGAGTGCCCGTCGAGGACGTGGAGCGCGTGCAGCGGCTCGCCGGTGACCGGCCGTCGGCTCCGCTGCCGGCCAAGGCCGACGCGCCGGGGACGCTCGAGCGGCTGGCAGTGCGCCCGGACGACGCCGCGGAGATCATGGCCGGCTGGCCCGACCCGGGCTCTCCTCTATGGACGCCCGAGCTGCGCTGGCTGCTCGACCGCTCGACCGCCCTGGTGCGCGCGGACCTCGGGGGCTTCGACTGGCTGCCGCCCGGCCCGGTGCTGCCGCGCGACCGGGGACCGGCCTGGCGGCACCTTTACGTGTACGCGTATCTGGCCCTGGTGGACGTCGTCATGGCGTACCACCGTGAGCACGGCATCGCCGATGCCGTGTCGTGGGTGACCCTCGCGGACCTGGGCCGCAACCTCGCCGTCGACCGGCGGATGCGCGGCGAGGGCTGGCCGGTCATGCAGAGCTGGCTGACGTTGCACGCGCGCGGCGGCCTGTACGAGCTGGGCCGGCTGCAACACCAGCGCGGCGACACAGCCATCGGCCTGCACATCCCCGAGTCGGGACCGCTGACCCCGGAGGCGGTGGCGGCGTCGCTCGATCAGGCCCGGGCCTTCTTCCCGCGGCACTTCCGCGAGGAGCGGTACACGGAGTTCTCGTGCGGTTCGTGGCTGCTCGACCCGCAGCTGCTGGAGTATCTGCCCGAGGACTCCAACATCGTGCGGTTCCAGCGGCGGTTCGAGCTGGAGCCGTACGAGGAGCCGGAAGGCCTGGACGCCGACGAGGAGGCGTTGCGGTTCGTGTTCCGTACGCTGACCACGCCGCTCGACCAGCTACCCCGCAGCACGACCCTCCAGCGCGCGATCGTCGACCACCTGAAGGCGGGTGGCCACTGGCGCTGGCGCAAGGGCCGCTTCCCGATCTGATCAGACCGGCCTCGCAAGCGACCCGCCCGATACAGCTAGGTTCCTAGGATGCTGTAGAGGGTGTGTGGCTGGGCGGCGGCGTTGAGCAGTCCGGAGGCCGGCCCGCGCTCATCGGGAGCCGGCCCTTCGGTCCCGAGCCCGGTCGAGGCCACGGACGCGACCCCCAGGCCGACGCCCATCACGGCGAAGGCAGGCAGCATGGTTGCCACGTAGGACCCGGTCCGGAGCTGGCCCAGCGCGCCGGCCGCGACCGCCACCAGGCCGCCGACCATGGCGGCGCGTGGCCCCAGGCGGGCGCCGAGGGCGGCACCGGCGATGACCGCGAGGTTGAACGGTGCTGTGGCCAGGCCGGTGATCAGGGCGCCGGCTCGGCCGAGGTGGAGCGGCTCGGCTTCTGCGACGCGCCCGGCTGTGGCCAGTTCTTCCTGCGCGACCGCACCAACCAGCAGTGGTGCGGGCCGGCCTGCGGCACCCGCGTACGCGTCGCCCGGCACACCGCCCCGCCGCTGACCGCCGGGCTTGTCGCTCCCTCAGCTCTCGGCGGACGCTGCGTAGCAGGTCGCGATCGCGGTGGCACGGTCGTGCAGTGCGGCGCGCAACCATGCCGGAGCCAGGGCCTCGGCGGTCGTGGCGAGCTGCCACAGTGCCCATTCGGCGTGCCGGCGGTCCTGGAAGGTGACCTCCAGTCGTAGCCAGCCGTCCGCGTCGGCTTGCTCCGCTCGCACGGCGACCGCGGTGCCCACCAGCTCCTCGCGCCGCGCCGAGTGCACCCGTACCGTCGCGGTGACGGTGTCCTCGCCGGCGCGGAACCGCGTGCTGCGTTCCTGCCAGGCCCGGTCCAGATCGACCCGTTCCGGTCGGTCGGCGGGTTCGGCGAGCTCCTCGGCCGCCAGGACGCGGGACAGCCGGTAGGTGCGATCCGCGCCGGCTCTGGTGGCCAGCAGGTAGGCCTGCTCCCGTACGGTCACCAGCCCGATCGGATCCACCGTGCGCCACCGCGGGCTGTGGCCCGTAGCCGCATAGCGGATGCGCAGCCGGTGGCCGGCGAAGACCGCGCGCCGGACCGCTGCCGCGATGCTGTCGGGAATCTCCTCGGCGACCAGCCGGCGCGACAGCAGATCGGTCTGCGGGTCGATGAGCAGCCGGCCCACCGCGTCGGACGCGATGTCCCGGTACTTTTCGGGCAGCGCGTCGACCACCTTGAGCATGGCCGAGGCGAGCGCCGACCCCAGACCGAAGACCTGCGCGCCGCGCCGCGAGCCGGCGACCAGCAGAGCGAGCGCCTCGTCGTGGTTGAGTCCGGTCAGCTCGGTGCGGAAGCCGGGCAGCAGCGCGAAACCGCCGTGCCGGCCGCGTTCGGCGTAGACCGGGACGCCGGCCGCGGACAGCGCCTCGATGTCGCGCAGCACGGTGCGGCTGGACACCTCCAGCTCGCGGGCCAGCGCGGCCGCGGACAGCCGGCCGTGCCGGCGCAGCAGCAGCACCAGGGAGACCAGCCGGTCGGCTCGCATCGGCAAACTATGGCAGCAATACACGACACAGGGTGTCGTATATCGGCTGCGAGGCTCCCTCTCGACGAAGGGAGCTGTGATGACAATGCAACGATCGGCGGTCAACCCGTGGAGGTGGTCGGCGGAGCTGGGCTACAACCAGGCCGAGCTGGTCACCGGGCCCACCCGGACCCTGTACTGCGCCGGGCAGGCCGCGATGAGCAGCGACGGCAAGCCTCAGCACGACGGTGACCTGGCGGCGCAACTCGCCCTGAGCCTCGACAACCTGGAGGCAGTGCTGGCCGGGGCGGGTATGTCCTTGGCGGATCTCGTCCGGCTCACCGTCTACACCACCGACGTCGATCGGCTCTTCGAGCACTACGGCGTGCTGGCTTCGAGACTGGGCGCCACCGGGGCCGCTCCGGCCACCACGCTGCTCGGCGTGACCCGGCTGGCGATGCCGACCCTCATGGTCGAGCTCGAAGGGACGGCCGTCGCCGCGGCGGCCACCGGTTCGTCTCGGCGATGATCAGCGCGGTCGGGCCGCGGTCCGGAGCACCCGGACGTCACCGGCGCTCTTGAGGTGGCCCGCAACAGCAAGCCGCGCTCCTCGGCGAGCTCGGCCGCGGAGATTCTGATCAACGGCCGCCCGTGCGGTGCGGGGCCTCGGCCTGGTGCACCCTGAGTCCCTGGTCGATGAAGTTGAGCATCCAGGTGAAGCTGACATCGACATCAGCGGCGATCTGGAAGCTGCCGGCGGCTTCCAGGGTCGCGAATCCGTGCAGCATGCTGCGCAGCATCCGCAGGGCGTGGATCTCCTGGTCGGGGTCCAAGTGGTACCCGTGCAGCATGGCGGTCCACGAGGCGAGGACCCGCTGCACGGCCGGGATGAACGGGTCGTCCGGCCCCCTGACGGCGGCGACGTTGCCCGCCGCGTACCGGCCGGGGTGGGCCAGCACCCACGAGCGCATCGCCTGGGCCCCGGCGACGAGGGCTTCGCGGCCGGATCGCCCCTGCGTGGCGTCGCGGATGGTGTCCGCGAGCTCGTTCATGGACAGCACGGCGATCCCGTGGGCCAGATCGGCCTGGCTGGCGACGTGCTTGTAGAGCGAGGGCGTCCGGACGCCGAGCCGTTCGGCCAGCAGACCCATGCTGAGCCCGCTGAAGCCGACCTCGTCGACCAGGGCGGCGCCGGCCGCGGTGACCGTGGTCCGGTCGAGTCCGGCCCTAGGCATTGGTCAGCGTCCGGGCGAGGAACGGCAGCGACAGCGCGACGACCTCGTCCGGGGTCTGGGCGTGCGGGTAGTGGCCGGCGCCCTCGATCACGGCCAGCTGCCCGAGCCCGGCCGGCAGGTCGGCGATGATCTTGTCGCCCTCGGCGCGGGGGTCGGCCCAGTCGGGGTCGAGGCTGCCCATGACGATCAGGACCGGGCACCGGACGTCGGGCAGCCGCGCGCCGGCATCAGCCGGGCTGGTCTTGCACATGGCCTGCAGGGCCTTCATGCGGCCGGGCTCGTTCATCGTGGTCTCGATCCGCGCCAGCTCACCGGCCCAGTCGGCGGGCTTGGTGGGGTACGCCAGGTCGAGGTACTTCTTCCAGGCCGACAGGCTGCCCAGGACCATGGTCATGCCGAGCTGGATGGATCCGGTCCGGTAGCGCTTCACCCGCATCAGCCCGCCCAGCGAGACCGTCTGCGTACGGGTGAACGGCGCCAGCTCGATGACCCCGGCGATCAGCTCCGGCGCCGTGGCCGCGGCGATCGTCGCGGCGCCGCCGCTGATCGACTGGCCGATGATCACGGCCGGGCCACCGAGGTGACGCACGAGCGCGACCAGGTCACCGGCGATGTCGGTACGGCTGTAGCCGTCCCATCCGGGGCTGGAGTCCCCGCTGCCCCGGATGTCCAGGTTGGCGACCCGGTACCCGGCAGCGACCAGGGCCGGGGCGACGAACCGGTACGAGTGGCGACTGTCGCCCATGCCGTGCGCGAGGACCACCAGTGGCCCCTCGCCGGTCACGTCGTAAGCGATCTTGTTCCCGGCGATGTTCAGGTACTCGGTCATGCTGTTCTCCCGCGGCTTGGCTAACGCTGTTACCTCAAAAGCTATCGCCATTAGCCAGCGCCGTCAAGGTTGTACAGCGCTCCGAAATCGGTGGTCGGCAGGTGCCGGTCGGCATAGCGTCGCGGAATGGACGCCACCGACGACTGGGTACGGGCTTTCCGCGCGATCGCCGCGGCCGAGGCCGACGAGGGCCGGTTCGCCGGCGCCGTGCTGGTCGGCCGGGGCGAGGAGAGGATCCTGGCCGAGGCGTACGGCCTGGCTGATCGTGAACAGGGAATTCCCCACGCGGTGTCGGGTCGCTTCCGCAACGCGTCGCTCACCAAGATGTTCACCGCGGTGGCGGTCGGCCGGCTCATCCAGGCCGGTCTGGTGGATCCGGCGGCGCCGGTGGGCACGTATCTGACCGACTACCCCAACCGGGACGTGGCCACCAAGGTCACCGTTCATCATCTGCTGACGCACACCGGCGGCACCGGAGACATCTTCGAGCCGGAGTATGCGGAACGCCGCGAGCAGATCCGCACTGTCACCGACTACCTGCGGCTGTTCGGCCGGCGAGATCCGCTGTTCGAGCCGGGCGCCTGGTTCGACTACAGCAACTACGGATTCATCCTGCTCGGCGCCGTGATCGAGCAGGTCAGCGGACAGAGTTACGACGACTTCGTCGACGACCACGTGTTCGCGCCGGCGGGCATGACCCGCAGCGGGGCGCTGCCGTACGACCGGCCGATAGCCGATCTGGCGGTCGGATACACGGCCGAGAGCGGGCAACTGGCCCGGGACACCGACATGTTGCCCTACCGGGGATCCCCCGCGGGCGGCGGCTACACCACGGTCGAGGATCTGTGGCGGTTCGGCACCGCGCTGATCGGTCACCGGTTGCTCGACGCGCGGCACACCGACCTGGTGACCACGGCGAAGCTGAACGCCGGCTGGAGCGGCCGGTGTGTCGCCTACGGCTTCCTCGACCGCACGGTTTTCGGCATCCGGACGCTCGGGTGCATCGGTGGCTCGCCCGGTGCGAGCGCCGAACTGACCATCTTCCCCGGCTCCGGACACGTCGTGGCCGTACTGGCCAATCTGGACCCGCCCATCGCGTCGCAGGTCTCCGAGTTCATCTGCCACCGGCTGCCCGTCACCGCCCGGCGGCGTTGACGCCGGTCAGGGGTGCTGGTCGGCCATGTCGGGAGTGAACTGCTCCACCCGTCCCCGGCCGTTGCCCTTGGCCCGGTAGAGAGCCAGGTCCGCGTGGTGCAGCAGAGCCGCGGCCTCCTGGTGCTGGTCGTCGAGGGTGGCGATGCCGATGGAGACGCCGATGGTGATCGTGCGGTCGCCGATGACGAACGGGTCGGCCAGGTAGGCGCTGATGCGGTCGGCGACGGCACCCGCGTCGTCGGCGGTGCGCACACCGCGGCACAGGACCACGAATTCGTCGCCGCCGAACCGGCCCACGTAGTCGTCCGGGCGGGTCGCGTCGACCAGGCGCAGAGCGACCTGCTTGAGCAGTTCGTCGCCGACGGCGTGCCCGTACGTGTCGTTGACCGGCTTGAACCCGTCGAGGTCGAGGAAGAGCGCGGCCAGGGCGCCGTCGGTCCCGGCCTGCCGCCGGCGCCGCCAGTCCAGGACGGCGGTCTCGGCCCGCTCCATGAACAGCGCCCGGTTGGGCAGCCCGGTGAGCGCGTCGTGCAGGCGGGCGCGGGCCAGGCGCGCGGAACTGACCAGCGCGGCGGCACCGATCAGCAGGATCAGGATCATGGCGAGGCTGAAGGCGCCGAAGATCTGCCAGGCGACGCGGCTGGTCGACTGGACCGGAGCGAGCAGGGCCGATTTCGACGTCGTCATGACCACTCGCCAGGCCGTACCGGTCACCGGCGCCGCGGAGAAGTACGTGTCGCCGACGACGCCCTCGTTCCGCTTGCGCAGCGCCGACAGCAGGGCCGTCTCCGGCCCCTCGCCGGCCGGCCGGGCCGATCCGGTCGAGGTGATGACACGCCCGGCGCCGTCGATCAGGTACGAGCTGACACCCGGCAGGTTCAGGGTGCTGGAGAACAGTGCCGAGAGCTCCTCGACCGCGACGGGAGCCACGAGCACCCGGAGCCCGCCGGGCGCGGTGAAGGGCTGGAAGGCGGGCACGCTCGCACCGCTCGGGGTCGTCACGACCTCACCGAAGGCGAGCCGTCCCGTCTGATTCGCGATCCGGAGTCCCGAGCCGCCCGGCAGGCCCCGCGCGACGGCGTCGTGGGACGGGGGGTAGCTGGCCAGCTCGGTGCCGTCGGCTTCCAGGACGGCGTACCAGGGCGTGCCGAGCTGCTCCAGCAGCTTGCGGGAATCCCGGCGCAGCTGGGCCGGGGTGCCGGAGAACGCGGTGACGCCCACCGCCCGGGTCTTGGTGTCGCTGGCCCCCAGCGTGCCGGCGATGGCGTTGGCGCCGTCGCGGGGCCGCAGGCCGAACTCGTCGAAGATCTTCACCCGGGAGGCCTCGACGGTGTCCGCGAGGTAGTAGCCCACACTGCCCACCAGGGCCACGCTCAGGAACACGGCGACGCAGACCGCCAGCTTCCGTACCATCACTCATCCCTCACGCTAGGGGCCACATCTGTCCTATCGGCCGGTGAAGCCGGCTTCGTGAGCGGGGCGCAGTCCTCGGCGAGGGAAGATGATCCTGACGAGAGGGGACAGGCGTGGGGTCGACACCGCTGAGCGGGCGGCTGGCCGCGGCACGGGCCGAGGCGCTGGTGGGCCGGGAGGCCGAGCGCGCGGTGCTGGACCGGATGCTGTCCGGGGCGGCGGATGCCCCGCTGGTCGCGTACCTCCATGGACCCGGTGGCATCGGCAAGTCCTGGCTGCTGCGCTACGCCGGCCGGCAGGCCGAAGCGGCCGGCCGGCGCGTGGTGCCGATCGATGCCCGGTACCTCGACGCGGACCCCCGCCGGCTGGCCGAAGCCGCGGCCGTGGCGTGCGAGGAGCCCGGCGTGGTGCTGCTCATCGACACCTTCGAGCGCTGCCAGACGCTGGAGGCCTGGCTGCGTGACACCTTTCTGCCGGGGCTGGCCCCGGGGGCGGTGGTCGTGCTGGCGAGCAGGGTCGCCCCGGACGTCGAGTGGTCACTGGATCCCGGCTGGGCACGGCTGTTCGCCGAGTTGGTGGTACGGCCGCTCGACGCCGCGCAGTCCGACGCCCTGCTCGCGGCCCGCGGGATGCCGGCCGATCGCCGGCCCGACCTGGTGGCCTTCGCCGGCGGCAGCCCGCTCGCGCTCTCGCTCGGCGCCTCCGTCCGGGCCACCGGCGCGCCCTGGGAGCCGACCGGCGAGGTCCTCACCACCCTGATCGAGCGCCTGGTGGGCGACCTGCCGGGTCCCGCGCACCGGCGGGCCCTGGAGGTCGTCGCGCAGGCGTACGTCACGCGCGAGTCGCTGCTGCGCGCGGTGCTGGGTGACGAGGACGCCGCGGTGGTCTTCCCCTGGCTGCGCCAGTTGCCGTACGTCGAGGCCACTCCGGAAGGGCTGCATCCGCATGACGCGGTGCGTTCCACGCTGGCGGCCGACCTGCGCTGGCGGGATCCCGAGCGCTATGAGGACGTACGCGTACGCGTCTCGACTGCCTGCCTGCACGAGGCCCGGCGCGCCGCCGAGGACGACGCGCTGGTACGGGTGGCGGAGTGGATGTTCCTGTTCCGCGACGACTGCGGCCCGGACGACCCGTACGACTGGCGGCCGCACCCCCAGGTCGAGGACGCCCCGCTGCACCCCGCCGACGTGCCCGCCGTGCTGCGCATGGCGCAGGAATCGGGGCCGGCCGAGGCCGCGGCGGTCGCGCACTGGGCGCGCCGCCGGCCCCAAGGCTTCCGTGTCTACCGGTACGCCGGTTCGCCGGCACCCGTCGCGTTCGTGGCGTTCCTGCGGCTGGAGGCGCCGCTGTCCGAGGACCGGGCGGCGGACCCCGTCATCGCGGCACTGTGGGATTTCGTGGAGAAGGCCGCCCCGCTCGGGCCGGGTGAGCATCTGAGCGTCCGGCGCTTCGCGGTGCAGTCCGGCCGGGTCGAGCGACCGTCACCGTTCCTGGACCTGATCGGCCGGCGCGCCGTCGCCGCCGACCTGAGGGCCCGCGGACGCGCGATGAGCTTCGTGGTCGTCGAGGACGCCGAGCGGGTCCGGGGCTACCTCACCAGCGCCGGGTTGCAGGAGGTCGTGACCGCGGACGTCGGCGGACGGGAGCAGCATGTCTTCGGCCGGGACTGGCGGCGGCAGCCGGTGGAGCAGTGGGTGCAGGACCGGGCCCGCACCGGGGTGGTGCCCGCGGCCGGCTGGACCGACGCGGCGTCTGCCGGCGACGACCTGTCCCGGGAAGCTTTGGCGGAGGCGGTGGACGAGGCGCTGCGCACGTGGCACGTTCCGCGGGAATTCGCGACCAGCGTGCTGCTGCACTCGCGCCTCGTGCCCCTGGGTTCGACCGATCCGGTGGCGGACCTGCGCGGCGCCATCATGGCCGCGGTCGACGCGCTGCAGGTCGATCCGGTGGGTGTGAAGGCGTACGAGGCGCTCACCGCGACGTACCTGTCGGCCTCGCGCACCCACAAGGCCGCCGCCAGGCGGTTGGGAGTGCCGTACGGCACGTACCGGCGGCAGCTCGGCCTGGCCAAGGAGCGGCTCGTCGAGCACCTGCTGCGCCGGCTGGCCTGAACGGCTCCCTCGCCTGCGTAGGCACTGCTGAGCAGCAGTGAGCACCGCGGGCCATGGCCTGCGGGCCGGTCCGTGCCGCAGGGTGGTCAGGCGGGAGATGTCCTGTCGGCTGCGTCACGTCTCGTCCTGTTGCTTCGAATTCGAAGCACAGCTATGGTCAGTAAGTGCTTCGAAATCGAAGCAAATGCGGAAGGTGAGGATCAGCCATGAAGGCAGTGCGTTTCCACGAGTTCGGCGGCCCCGACGTCCTGCGGTACGAGGACGTCGACCAGCCCGTCCCGGGCGCCGGGCAGGTCCGGCTGCGGGTGGCCGCGACCACGTTCAACGGCGTCGACGCGAACATCCGCGGCGGCAACATGCAGGGTCCGATCCCCGTCGCCCTGCCGCACACCCCGGGCATCGACGTGGCCGGCACCGTCGACGCCGTCGGCGAAGGCGTCGACAACGTCGCCGTCGGTGACCAGGTGATCGGCTTCCTGCCCATGACGGGCGCCGGCGCCTCCGCCGAGTACGCGATCGCTCCCGCCGAGGTCCTGGCGGCGGCGCCTACGACCGTGCCGCTGGCCGACGCCGCCGCACTGCCGGTGGTCGGTCTGACCGCCTGGCAGGCGCTGTTCGAGCACGCCAAGCTGACCGCCGGACAACGTGTGCTGATCAACGGGGCCGGCGGAGCGGTCGGCGGCTACGCCATTCAGCTGGCCAAGAACGCCGGCGCCCAGGTCATCGCCACGGCGAGCCCGAGCAGCAGCGGGCGGGTCAAGGCCTCCGGCGCCGACCAGGTCATCGACCACACCAGCGCCGACGTCACCGCCGCGGTCACCGAGCCGGTCGACGTCGTGCTCAACCTCGCCCCGGTCGACCCCGCGCAGCTCGGCGCGCTCGTCACCCTCATCCGCGACGGCGGCGCCCTGGTGAACACAACCGTGTGGATGCCCGCGCCCTCCGACGACAAGCGGGGCGTGGCGGGGATCAACCTGTTCGTCCGCAGCGATACCGATCAGCTCGCGCAGCTGGTCAGCCAGATCGACGCGGGCCGGCTGCACGTCGACATCGCCGAGCGGGTCCCGCTGGCCGAGCTGCCCGCCCTGCACGCCCGGGCCGCCACCGGCGCACTGCCGAGCGGCAAAGTCACCATCACGGTGGCCGCCTGAGATGGGCCGGGCGTTGAAGCTGCTGATCAGCTCCGCCGACCGGACCGTCCCGATCACGGTCCAGCAGCGGACCCGACATGACCGCCGCCCTCGCGCGATGCGTGCAAGTGATCGAAGCAGAACCGGCAACGAGAGGCCAGCGATGATTCCCGACGACGATCCGGCCCGGTCGCTGACCGTGGCAGACCCTGACGACCCCGCCACCACGTTCGTGTCCCTGGTGGGCAACACGTACGCCATGCTGATCACCGGCGAGCAGACCGACGGCCGGTACTGCCTGATCGACATGCGCGTACCCGACGGCGGCGGCCCGCCGCCGCACCGGCACGACTTCGAGGAGATGTTCACGATCCTCGAAGGAGAGATCGAGTTCACCTTCCGCGGCGAGAAGCACGTCGTCAAGGCCGGCTCCACGATCAACATCCCGGCCAACGCGCCGCACAACTTCCGCAACGTCTCCGGCGCGCCGGCCCGGATGCTGTGCATGTGCACCCCGGCCGGGCAGGAGGAGTACTTCACGAAGATCGGCACGATCGTCGACGGCTGGGACGCGCCGCCGCCGCAGCTGTCGGCCGACGAGCTCGCCAACCAGCGCCGCCGCGCCGGGGAACTGGCCGAGACCTACCGCAGCGTGTTCCTCTGATTCACCGCTCCCCTTCCTCCGGGCTCGTGCCCGGAACGGTGCTACCCGACCCGAGGTGGCGGATAACTGACGGGTGCCCCGGATCGCACCGGCCCCCGCCCACCTCGACGACGACGAGCTGGCTCGCCGCACCGACGAGGAGCGGGGCCGACGCCGGGGTCTTCGACCACAACCCGCTCGGCGGGGACAACCCCTTCCCGCCGACGCGCTCCGCGGAGTCGGTTTCTCAGCCGCGCACGAGCGCGTCGTACACCTCGGCGAACCGCGCGCGGCGGCCCGCGTAGTACTCGACGTGCGCGGCCCTGGGTTCGTACGTCGCCCCGGTGGTCCTGGGCGCACGCGGGACGTCCGGGGCCAGCACGTCGAGGGCCAGCAGGGCCGTGCCGCGCTGTGTGGCGCGGCGCCGGGTCACGTGTGTGACGGGCCGGCCGAGCACGTCCGCGAGGACCTGGAGCCACTCGGGCTGGTCGTTGCTGACCCGGCCGGCCGCCGCGACCTCCAGCACCCCCGGGGCGGCCGGGTGCAACTCGTCGGCGACGCGCGCGTAGGTCATGGCCACGCCCTCGACGATCCCGCGGAACATGCTGTCGGCGTCCGTGGCGGCCGACACCCCGCCGAGTACCGCGCGTGCCCCGCCGACCCAGCCGGGCGCACGTTCACCGGTGAGGTACGGCAGCACGAGCGGCGTGGCATCGCTGGGCGGCGCGGTGAGGACGGCCCCGAGCGCCGGGCTGAGGCGCAACGTGCTCTCGGCCCAGCTGACGGCGCGACCGACGTCGTTGATCGCCCCGCCGAGCAGCGTACGGCGCGCGTCGACCCGGTAGTTCCACAACCCGAACGGCAGCGGATCGGCCGGGCCGTCGAGCAGCACCCGCAGGGCACCGCTGGTGGCGGTCGCCGCGGTGAGCACCGTGGCGTCGACCGCCCCGGCTCCGATGTTGCTGGCGAAGCCGTCGGTGATGACGGGGAACCACACTGCCCGGGCGAGGGCCGGCAAGTGCGCCGGGGTGGCTGGAGGTGCCGGCTGCGTCATGTCCCTCGGCGGGGAGAGCTGCTCGGGGCCGATGCCCGCGGCGGCGAGCAGCTCGGCGTCGAGCTCACCGGTGCGACGGTCGAGCAGACCGGTCCACGCCACGGTGGACGTCCCGGCGAGCGGCTGCCCGATCAGCCGGGCCAGGATGTACTCACCCAGGGACCACCAGGCGGCGGCCTCCGCGACGATGCGCGGCTGCGCGGCCGCCAGCCAGCGCAGGCGCGGGGCGTGATAGCTGGTGTGCAGCCGGGTGCCGGTGCGCTGCTGTACGGCGTGCTCGTCGAGCTCCTGACGGAGCGTGGTGACCGCGTCGCCGCTGCGGGAGTCGGCGTAGGTCAGGCACGGGGTGAGCGCGCGCCCGGCGGCGTCGACCGCGATCAGCGAGGCGGCGAAGGTGTCCATTGCGACACCGGCGACGCGGGTCCCGAGCCGCGGGTCGCCGGTCACCGCGGCGAGAACCTGCTCGACCTCCGCGGTCACCTGGTCGGGGTCGATGACCGAGGTGCCGTCGGGCGCGACCGTGAAGGCGTGCGGCACCTTGTGCTGCAGGCCGTGCACCCGCCGGCCCGACGCGTCGTGCACACCGCCGCGGGTGGCGGTGGAGCCGATGTCCAGGGCAAGGACCAGCGGGTCCAGCGCCGCGTCGAGGGTGACGTCATCGTCGGTCCGGGTCATCGCAGTCCTTGCTCTCACGATTTCAGCAGATGTTTCTGGACCTTACCCATCGCGTTGCGAGGCAGCGCGTCGACGAACCGCACCTGCCGTGGTCGCTTGTGGGCCGACAACGTGCGGGCCACGAAGTCGACGAGTTCACCGGCGGTCACTGCCTCGGCCACCACGAACGCGGTGACCTGCTGGCCGAGGTCGTCGTCCGGGGTGCCGAGCACGGCCGCCTCGCGGACCGCCGGGTGGGCGAGCAGGGCGTCCTCCACCTCGCCGGCGCCGATCCGGTAGCCGCCACTCTTGATCATGTCGGTGGACCGGCGGCCGACGATGCGGTACGCGCCGCCGGGCGTGGTGCGGGCGATGTCGCCGGTCCGGAACCAGCCGTCGGCGTCCAGCGACTGCGCGGTGACCTCGGGCCGGCCCAGGTAGCCGTCGAAGAGCATGGGGCCGCGCACCCACAGCTCGCCGATGGACTCGCCGTCGGCCGGCAGCGTGGACCCGTCCTCGCCGACGACCCGGGCCTCGACCCCCGCGACGGGCGTACCGACGAGGCCGGCCTCGCGTCCGGGGTCGCCGGCCCGGTTGCTCAGGGTGATCAGCGTCTCGGTCATGCCGTAGCGCTCGACCGGGCGGTGGCCGGTCAGCTCGTGCATGCGCGCGAACAGCGGGGTCGGCAGGGCCGCGCTGCCGGAGACCAGCAGGCGGGCGGAGCGCAGGCGCTCGGCCACGGCCGGCTGGGCGCACACCCGGGACCAGACCGTCGGTACGCCGAAGTAGAGGGTGCCGGCCGCGGCCGCGTACGCCTCGGGGTCGGGCCGCCCGGTGTGGTGCAGGCGGCAACCCACCCGCAGTGCGCCGAGCACGCCGAGGACCAGCCCGTGCACGTGGAACAGCGGCAGGCCGTGCACGAGCACGTCGTCGGGATGCCATGCCCAGGCGTCGACCAGTGCGTCGATGCCGGCCTCGAGGGCACGGTGCGAGAGCACTGCACCCTTCGGTGGGCCGGTGGTGCCGCTCGTGTACATGATCAGCGCGGCCTGCTCCGGCTTCGGCTCGGGATGCCGGTTGTCCGAGCTCCGGTGCAGGTCAACCTGACGTACGCGGATCTCGGCGGCCGGGTCCGGGCCGGCGGCGAGCAGCAGCGTCGCCCCGGAGTCGCGCAAGATGTGCGATCGTTCCCGCGGCCCGGAGTCCGGTGGCAGTGGGACGACCGCGGCACCGCCGAGCATCGCCCCGACGATCGCCACCACGGTCTCGGCGCTCGCGGTGGCGTGCACCGCCACGACCGGCTCACCGCGGACGTCGTCGGCGACCGCGTGCGCACAGGCGAGCAGTCGTTGCGGCGAGAGCGTGACCGTACCGATCCGGATCGTGTCGCCGGCCGTCGTGGGGGAGAGGGCCGTACCAGCCAGCAGGCGCATGTGCTGAACCTACGCCGTACCGGTGACGGTCACAGCCGTTCGTCCTCGGTAGGAAGTTCACTGTGGACGACGTACGATCCACCTCCGGCGGCGAGCCCGCCGATCAGGAGGTCGACGATCGGGCGGCCAGGCTCGGATCCACCGGCCGCGGCGAGCCGTCCGCGATCCCGGCGACCACGGCGGCGTGGAACATCTGCTCGCAGTCGCTGCGGAGGCGGTTCAGGTCTTTGAGGGCCTCGATCTGGCGCGCCTTCAGCGCCGCTGACACCTCGCCGCGTACGGCCTGGTGGACGACGTGGTGGTAGGCCAGGGCCTCCATCAGGTTGAGCAGGTGGGCGATCGACATCGCCACCCAGCCGGTCGCGGGCCGTTCCGGGCCCGGCGGTGTGCGGCTCGACGCGTTCGCGGACCCGGCGCATGCCCTCGCCGTAGACGGCCAGGAAGATGTCGAACTTCGACCGGAAGTGGTAGTAGATCAGGCCCTTGGTGGCCCGCACGTCGCGGGCGATGTCGTCGATCGTGGTGCCGGCGAAGCCGTTGCGCATGGACGCCTCGGCCGCCGCGTCGAGGATCTTCGCGCGCTGCCGATCATCGGCATCGCCTACTTCATGTCCTCCGTCGACCGGACCAACGTCGCCCTCGCGAAGACGGCGCTGGAGGCCGACATCGGGATCAGCGCGGCCGCCTACGGCCTCGGCGCCGGTCTGTTCTTCGTCAGCTACGCGTTGCTCGAGGTGCCGAGTGCTGACCGGTCAATGAGCAGCCGCGTACGCCGCTGACGCGATGGCCTCGTGCCCGGCCGCGTTGGGGTGATCGCCGTCGGCGGCGAGCAGCCACGTCGGGTCGCCGGTTCCGGTGCCGCCCTTGAACACGGGCAGCGTGTCGACGTAGGTGGCGCCCGCCTCGGCGGCCGCGTCGCGTAACGCCTTATCGCAGGCCGTCGTCGCCGCGACGGCCGCCGCGCGCCGGCTGTCGTCATTGCCCGCGGCGGCCCCGTCCTCCACGACGTTCCAGTAACCGAACACCAGCACCGGTACGCCCGGCCGCAGGTCGTGCATCGACCGCAGCACGGCCGTCACGTTGCGGCCCACCTGCGCGACGGGCGCCGCGTACGGGTCATCGTCGTCGAGCGCCGCGGCCACGTCGTTGGCCCCGGCCATGACCAGCACGACAGTCGCCCGCCGTACGGCGTCCCGGGCGGGCGCCCCGCTCAGCGTGCGCCGCACGTCGGCCGAGGTCGCACCGGCCTCGGACAGGTTCTCCGAGTCCGCCGCCGGGGACATCATCCGGGCATACAGATCAGGGAAGGGCGTGCAGCCGCACGCGGTGCCGGCCGGAACCGAGTCGCCGAAGGTCACCACGGTGACCGGCGGGGCCGACGCCGGTGGCGGCGTGGCGCAGCCGCCTAGCAACAGCACGCCGAGCACCGCGACCACCGCCCTCACGGCGTGACCGCGGGACGGGCGAGCCACGACGACAACCAGTCGAACGCGGGCGCCTCCATGGCCTGCCACACCGCGTCGCTGTGCCCGCCGTGGGCCACGACGGCCGTGGTGACCGACAGCGGCGGGCGGGCCAGCCGGGCCATGGTCAGACCGTCCCGGCGTGACGGCGGGTCGTCGGCGGCGTAGGCCAGATACAGCCCGGCCCGGGGTTGTGGGAGGTGCCGCAGCCGCCAGGCGACGTTGTGGGTGGTCACCTCGGAGCCGTCCCCGACCTTGATGCCGGGGGAGGCGTACCCGGACAGGCTGGCCGCGGCGGCGTACTGCCGCGGATGCCGCAGCAGCAGGTCGGCGGCGCAGAACCCACCGGCCGAGTAGCCGGCCAGGCCCCAGGCCGGGCCGTCGGGCCGGACCCGGAAGCCGGCCCGGACCGCCGCCGGGACGTCCACCGTCAGGAACGTCTCCGCCTTCGGACCGCCGGCCAGGTCGGTGCACTCGGTGTCGACCAGCGGGTCCGGCGTCTGGTAGGCGAAGACCACGACCGTCGGGGCCATCCGGCCGGTGGCGATCTCCTGGTCGAGGTGCCGGCGCACGTCGAGGCGGCGCAACCAGCTCTTCGGCGACCCGGGGAAGCCGTGCAGGGCCTCGATCACCGGATAACGCTCGTGGCCGCGGGCGTAGCCGGGCGGCAGGTAGGCGTACGCGGGCATGGTCATGCCGGAGGCCCGCCCGGCCACGGTGATCTCGACGATCCGGCCGCCGGGCCCCGAAGCGCCTTCGGCGGGCGGCGGCGGGACGGGCGGGTCCCCTTGTACGCCGCCGAGCGCGCTCCAGCTGGGGTAGGCCTCGGTAAGGCGGTTGAGCTCGATCGCCGACGTGGTCACCACGCTCAGCGTGCAGGCCAGGACGAGGCCGGTCCGCGCGATCCGGCCGGCCCGTTCCCAGCGCACCGCGACGGCCACCGAGCAGCCCATGACCAGGGCGATGCCGGTCAGCAGCAGCGGAACTCCGTCGATCCTCATGCCGGCAACGCCGTCGGGAGGACCCGGGCGGATGCGAGCGCGGGCGGGCTCTGCGCGGCGGCCCAGCCGGTGGCGGCGGACCAGGTCGTGAAGGCGCGCGTGAGGACCGGCGAGCCGGTGCGGGCGGGATCGCCGCCGACTATCGCCAGTGCGGCGAAACGTCCGGGGAACTCGGTGACCAGCCGCCGGGCGAGCGGCTCCTGGGTGTCCGCCGCCACCAGGACCCAGCCGCGCGGTGTCGTGCGCAGATCGGTCGCCAGCAGGCCGGGCAACCCGGCCAGTGAGCCGGTGCGCCCGCCGGGGGCGAGCGTGACCTCGATCAGGCCGGCGCCGGCCGGGCGGCCGCCCAGGGCGAGCAGCACGGGGTACGTCAGCGGGCGGACCGCGTACCCGGGCGGGACGGTCACCCGGGGCGGCGCCGCCAGATGCCACGCCGCTGAGCCGGGCGGCTGCCACGGGCGGCTGGGATCCCGGGCGAAGGTGGCGTCCAGCCGGCCGGTCCGGGCCGGGGTCACCCCCGCCGGGGCGCCGGTCTGCCCGGCCAGCGCCTGCCAGGAGGGATAGAACTGTTCCTGGCGGTTGTAGAGCAGTCCGGCGCCGAGCACCAGCAGGGCCTGGCTGAGCAGCAGGCTCAGCACGCGGGTGGGCACCCGTCGGTGCCGGCTGCCGCGGTTCCACGACCAGACCAGGAACGCGCCGGCCGACAGCGCCGCGGCGCCGGCGCCGAGCACGAGCGGCAGCCCGGTGAGCGTCATCGGCGGACCTCCGCCGGCGCCGCGGCGAGCGGGGCCCGCCGGCCGGGACCGGGCAGGAACGCCTCGGCCGACAGGACCGCGACCGCTATCCGCGGGAGCTCACGGACCGCGGGGAAGCACAAGTAGCGCGGCACCCAGGCGGGCTGGTACTTGGCGTTGGACCGGTACAGCGACTCGATCTGCCAGACCCGGGAGGCGGCCTTGAGGATCTGGTAGGACAGCCGCAGCACCGGCCCGGCCCCGAGCTCGTCGGCCCGGGCGAACACCGAGCGCAGCACGGCAAAGTTCAGCGAGACCCGGTGCACGCCCAGCCCGGGTGCGGCCGTCATGGTGGTCACCACCATGAACTCGGTCAGCCCGTTCTCGGCGGTCCGGTCCCCGCGCATCAGGTCCAGCGACAGCCCGTCGGTGCCCCACGGCACGTAGTGCAGCAGGCCACGGATCCGGCCGTCGGCGTCCCGGCAGACCACGAACAGGCAGTCACCGTCGTCCGGGTCGCCGAGGCGCGACAACGCCATGGAGAAGCCGCGCTCGACCCGGCCGTCACGGAACGCGTCGGCGGCCCGCTGCGCCTCGGCCAGGGCCTCCGGCGTGAGATCGCGCAGCCGGGTGACCGTACAGGTGTAGCCGGCCCGCTCCACCCGGGCGACCGCCTGCCGGACAGCGCGCATCGCCCGGCCCTGCAGGGTGAAACCGGCGACGTCGAGGATCGCCTCGTCACCCAGCTCGACGACGTCCAGGCCCGCTTTCCGGTACGCCCGGCCGGCGGCATTGCCACAGCCGAGCACAGCCGGCGTCCAGCCGTGCCGGGCGCAGTCCCGCAGCCACACCGCGATGACCTCCGGCCACTGCGACGCCAGGCCGATGGGATCGCCGGAGGCCAGGCTCACCCCGTTGATCACGCGGTACGCGATCACCGCCTTGCCCGACGGCGCCCACAGCAGCGACTTGTCCGGGCGCAAAGCGAAGTAGCCCAGCGAGTCGCCCGCCCCGTGCTGCCGGACGAGCTCACGGACCACCGCGTCGTCGTCGACGGTGCGTTGCGGCAGCCGGTTCGCCGGGCGCAGCAGCAGCACGACGGCCGCCGCGATCGAGAGCAGTCCGAACATGCCGGTGGTATAGCTGACCGTCTCGGCGCCCAGCGGGTACGCGAACCGGATCGGCCCCGAGACCCCGACCAGCCCGAGCGCGGATTCCTGCATCCAGGCGATCACTCCCGGACGGCCTTCGAGCCGGTTCATCCGTACGGCGATCTCGAGCAGCCCGACCGCGAACCCGGCGCCGGCGAAACCGATGAACGCGGCCAGCGCCCGCCACCGGTTCCACGGATCGGCCTGCGCCTGGAAGCGGCGGCGTACCACGATCAGCATCACCAGCAGCGCCACGGAGACCGCGGCGGCGTCGTAGTGCCAGCCCCGGGCCAGGTGCAGCACCACCCCCGCGCCGGCCAGGACGACCGCCACCTGCCAGGCCCGGTGCTTGCCCCGGCGCAGCCCGGCCCCGAGATAGACCAGCAGCAGCCCGGAGGCCGCGCTGGCCGCCCGGGCGGTGAGCACGCCGGCCATCGGCAGCAGCCCGGCCAGTTCCCCGAAGCGGCCGTGCGGCGACGGCAGCACCACCGTGACGACGTTGTAGATCCCGGCCAGCTGGACCAGCCGGGCGACCGCGACGCGGGACAACGGCGGCTGCGGCCGCCAGGGTTCCTCGGGATCGTCCGGCGCTGTTTCTTCGGGCCCGGTTGCTCCTGCGTGCCCTGCTGCCTGCCTCATAGCGCGATCGTCTGTCCACCCGCTTGGCATCCGCCGAGAGTTCTCTGTGTCCTTCCTGGGCATCCCGGGCCGCCGCGACGCCGGGCTTCCGCTCGGCACGGCCACCGTGATAGACCCATGTCAATGCACAATTTTTAACGGGATCGAAACAGGGGGCTGCATGGCCACGTCGATGAGCCGTCGATCCGTCCTGGCCGCCGGGGCCGGCGCCGCCGTGGGGCTGGCCCTGCCGGGTGCGGCCGCGCAGGCCGGCGGCCACTCGGCCACCAGGGCGCGATTCACCCTCAACGCCGAGACCTTGGACGGCGGCGAGCAGGTCACCTCGCTCACCATCCTCACCGGCGGGCTCGGCCGCATCGACCCGGCCGGCCTCACCACCGGCACCTTCACCGTGCACGCGAAGGCGACGAGCCCGATCCCGATCGCGCCGGGCGACCAGATCTTCAGCGAGTACGACCTGGACCGGGCGGTCACCGCGGTCCGGCTCGACCACCACGGCAACATCGTGCTCGACCTCGCGTACGCCGAGGGCCAGACCGGCGGTGGCACGCTCGGCTACATCGCGAGCCGGGGCCGCAACGTGCGGCTCGACCTCGTGTACACGATCACCCAGAACGCCCCTTTCACCGTACGGGGACACCGCCCGGTCACCATCAGCGAGTTCGTCCAGGGCCGGCTGTCCAACCCCGAGGTGGACGTGTTCCGCTACGCGATCTCCGCCTCGGGGATGAAGTACCGCCTGTACCAGCCGTCCCGCCGCTTCGCCGGTCGCGGCCGGCGCCCGCTCATCGTCTGGCTGCACGGCGGCGGTGAGGGAGCCTCGCTGCCGGACAACTACTACGACAACGAGACGACGTTGCGGGCCAACCGCGGTGCGCTGGGCTTCGCCACCCCGGAAGCCCAGCGGATCTTCGCCGGCGCCTACGTCGTGGCCCCGCAGAGCACGTCTTTCTGGCTCGAGGACGGTGACCGTTTCGCCCCCCTGATCCGCGAGATCATCCGTGAGGTCTCGCGCCGGCACCAGGTCGACCGCGACCGGATCTACGTGGCCGGCGCCAGCAACGGCGGCTACATGAGCCTGAAGATGACCACGGTCTATCCGGACCTGTTCGCGGCGTCGGTGCCCATCTGCGGCGTCGTCCAGTCCCTGCAGCCCGGCGGCCCCACGATGATCACCGACGCCGAGTTGCGGGCCATTCGGACCCCGACCTGGCTGGTCACCTCTCGCGACGACACCACGGTGCCGCCGGTGCCCAACACCGTCCACGCCCACGAGCTCATCGACGGCTCGTTGCTGTCGCTCTACGACAACGTCGTCTGGAACGGCCACCAGTTCCCCGGCCACTGGTCGTGGATCTACGTGGCCCGCAACGATCCGCGCATCGACGGCACCCGCATCTGGCAGTGGATGGCCCGGCAACGCACCTGAGCGGTCCGGGCCGTCAGGGATCGCGGAATCGAAGAGCCAGGCCGCCGCAGAGCAGGGCCGCGGCGGCCCAGGCGGCCAGGACGGCCAGGCCCGCCCAGGGCCCGACCGGGAGGTGGTCCAGGTCGGTGGTGGCCTGGACGGCCAGGCCGGCCGTCATCGGCGCGAACCGGCGCAGCGTGCGTTGCAGCTCCGGATCGTTGATCACCGCCGCGACCATCGGTACGGCGTACAGCAGGGCCAGCACCGCCCCCGCCGAGGCCGCCGCGTCCCGGATCACGGCGGCGACGCCGAGCGCCAGGAGCCCGATCAGCACCAGGTAGAGCACCGATCCAGCGGCGGCCCGCAGCGTCGGACCGTCAGTCAGTGACGGCGCTGCGATGCCGTTGCCGGGCAGCACCGCCCGGCCGGCGGCCACGCAGCCCAGCACGGCCACCGTCCCCACGACCAGGGTCAAGCCGCCGGTCAGGACCGTCTTGGCGGCCAGGACCACGATCCGGCGGGGCATGGCGGTGAACGTCGTGCGGAGCAGGCCCGTGCTCTGCTCACCGCCGATGGTCCACACCGCCAGCAGCACGACGAGAGCTTGGCCAAGCTGCACCCCGGCCAGGCTCAGCACCGCCGGATCGGTGCCGCATCCGCCCCCGGCGCAGCTGGCCGAGGCGACTGCGAACAGGCTCGTCAGCACCGTCGCCACCACGAAGCACGGCACCAGCCAGAAGGCGGCGGGTTCGGTGCGCAGCTTCGTCCACTCGGCGTACAGCATCCGGCTCACGCGTCGCTCCGGCGCAGCCGCACGACCGCCAGACCGAGAGCCAGCGTGGCGTACCCGGCCAGAACGGCGAGGCCACCCCACGCCGGCAGCGGGTAGTAGCCGGACGTGGGCGTGTAGCTCGCCAGCACGTGCGCGTACTCGGGCGCGACCTGCTGGAACGCGAAGGCCGCGGCCGGGGTCAGCCGTAGCAGCCATTCCGCGCCCGCGGTCGGCAGGCCCCCGATCATCGCCAGCAGGTACGGCAGCACGACCACCGCCACCGCGACACCCACCGCGGCCAGCCCACGCCGGAACAGCACCCCCAGCCCCAGCGAGAGCAGCGCGGTGCCCGCGACGAGCAGACCGGTCTCGACAGCCACCCGGGCCAGCGTGCCCAGCGGCAACTCCGGCTGCCGGAAGCCGTTGCTGGTCAGCACCTGCCAGCCGAGCGGGATGACCAGCGCGGCGGCGGCCGTACCGGCGACGAACGTGACGGCGCCGAGCACGATGGCCTTCGCCGCCACGACCCGGCCCCGCCGCGGGCTCGCCAGCAGCGTCACCCCGATCAGGCCGCGCCGGAACTCGCCGGAGACGGTACGGGCGGCCACCACGGTCACCACGATCAGGCCGATGACCAGCCCGATCAGCACCAGCTGGAGCCAGGGTCCGGTTTCGCCGGCCAGGGGAGCGATGTCGCCGTTGCCGGACACCGTCAGGACCCCGCCGGCCTCCTCGGCGCTGCCCGGGTGGTGCACGGTGCCGTCCGGGTTCGGCTCGGTCCCCACGTCGTCGCGCCGCCAGTCGCCGGGCGCGGTGCCGGTCGATGCGACGTTGTCGAAGGTGGCGGTCGCCGTGGCCAGCCGGGCCTGGACGCTGCCGCCGCCGGCCCCGCCGTTCACGGTGAGGTCGCTCGGTGACGTGACGAAGAGCCCGAGCTCCACGGGGCCCGCCAGCGTCGCGGTCCCCACCCTGCTCCAGGCGGTGCCGTCGGCCGACTCCTCTCCGGTGAGCGTGTCCCCGGCGCGGGTCAGCCGCAGCCAGCGCGGTGCGCCCGCCGAGACTGCGCCGGGTTTGCCCGCGGTGTCGTGGACGAAGTCGTGCTGCATCCGTACGCCGTGCTCCGCGGTGACCATCAGGGCCACGTACCGGGAGCCCACGGCGGTGCCGTGCTTGGCGATGACGCCGGCCTTCGCCCACTCCACCAGACCCGGGACGATCTTGTCGTGGTCCGGCGGCGGGTAGGTGATCACGCCGGTCATCGAGGTCACCCGTACGGTGATGGCGCCGTCCCCGGCCAGCGTCCGGTGCACGAAGTAGAACTTGTCGCGTACCGGCTCGCCGTCCGGGCCCAGCGGGAGCGCCGGGCACTCGATGTCCACCGTCCCGTTCGAGCAGGACGAGATGCTGTTCGACGCGACGAACAACCCCAGCAGCACGGTCACCACGGTCGCGGCCACCGTGCCGAGCACCCAGCCGCGGACCGTGCGGAACTTGACCCACTCGGCCCCTACGAGCCGTCCGAAGTCGCTCATCGGGCTGCCTCCCCACGGAACTCCACCGCGTCGCGGGTCAGCGCGAAGTACGCCTCCTCCAGCGACGGTGCCGCCGCCAGCAGCTCGGACACAGTGGTGTCGGCGAGCACCCGGCCCCGGCCGACGATCACCACGTGCGCGGCGATGTGCTGCAACTCGCTCATCAGGTGACTGGCGACCAGCACGGCCCGCCCCTGCGCGGCGAGGGTCCCCAGCAGCCCGCGCATCCACACGATCCCCTCCGGGTCGAGGCCGTTGAACGGCTCGTCCAGCATCAGCACCGGCGGGTCGCCGAGCAGCGCGGCGGCGATCCCGAGCCGCTGCCGCATGCCCAGCGAGAAGCGGCCGGCCCGGCGGCGGGCGACCTCGGCCAGGCCGGCCTGCTCCAGCACCTCGTCGACCCGCCGGGCCGCGAAGCCCTGCGAACGGGCCAGCCAGAGCAGGTGGTTGCGGGCGGAGCGGCTGGGCTGCACCGCCCCGGCGTCGAGCAGCGCGCCCACGTGGGTCAACGGCCGGCGCAACGTCCGGTACGGCACGCCGCCGACGAGCGCGGTGCCGGCGTCCGGGGCGGCGAGGCCGAGAACCACGCGCATGGTGGTGGACTTGCCGGCGCCGTTCGGGCCGACGAAGCCGGTGACGTGCCCCGGCCGTACCGTGCAGGACAGGCCGTCCAGGGCGACTGTGCGCCCGTACCGTTTGTGGAGGCCGGTGACCTCGATCGTGGGTTCCATGGCCCCGGTTCTACGCAGCAGGCCGTAACGGCGGCCGAACGCACACCGTCATTCCGCTGTTAGGTGCGGACCGGCATGCTGGTCAGGTGCCGGACGGCGGCACGGCAGGGGGAACGGGATGCGCACGGCTCGGCGTCAGTTCACGATCATGTACGTGGTGCTGTTCATGCTCTCCGGCGTCGCGCTGCTCGGCCTCACCGGCCTGATCACCATCTCCAGCACCAGAGCCAGCGTCCCGGTCGGGCAGCAACAGCAGCCGGTCGACGCAGCCGCGCGGATCGGGGAGCTGGAGGCGCAGCTGGCGGCCGTGCACCAGGACCAGGCGCGGCAGCTGCTCGCCGGTTCGGTGATCGCGCTGACCGTGATGGCCGTGGCCTCGGTGCTGCTCGGCCGGTCGGTCGCCGGGCGGGTGCTGCGCCCGCTGCGGACGATCACCGCCGCCACCCGGGCGATCACCGCCGACAACCTGCACGAGCGGCTCGCCGCGCCCGGCCCGGACGACGAGGTCAAGGCGCTCGCCGACACCATCGACGATCTCCTCGAACGCCTGGAGCAGGCGTTCGCGGCGGAACGCCGGTTCGTCGCCAACGCCTCCCACGAGCTGCGCACCCCGCTCGCCACGATGCGCGCGTCGCTGGACGTCGCGGTCGCCAAGCCCGGGCCGGTGCCGCCGCAGACGGTGGCGCTCGCCGGCCGCCTGCGTACCGAGCTGGACCAGGTCGACGGCCTGCTCGACGGGTTGCTCATCCTGGCCCGCACCCAGCACGGCGCGCTCGCCGACCGCGCCCCGGTCTCGCTGGGCGAGCTGGTCACGGAGGTGATGTCCGCCCGCGCCGCCGACCTCGCGGCCAAGCGGCTCACGGTCGACGCCGACGTGCGGCGCGACGCCTGGACCCACGGCAACGCCGTGCTGCTCACCCGGATGATCGGCAACGTCGTCGACAACGCGATCACCCACAACGAGCCGGACGGCTGGATCCGGGTGGTCGCCGCGGCCGAGAACGGCACCGCTCTGCTCACCGTCGAGACCGGCGGCCCACCGCTCGACCCGGAGCAGGTCGCCCGGCTCGGCCGGCCGTTCCAGCGGCTCGGCGTGGAGCGGACCGCCGGCACCGGCACCGGGCTCGGACTGTCCATCGTGGCGGCCGTCGCGGCGGCCCACGGTGGCACGCTGGCGTTGCAAGCCCGGTCCGAGGGCGGCCTGCACGTGGCGATCCGGTTGCCGCTGCTGCCGGAGGGGGCCGCGTGAGGGTGCTGGTGGTCGAGGACGCGCGGGCGCTCGCCGAGGTGGTCGCCGAGGGCCTGCGCGACCAGGGGATGGCCGTCGACGTCGCGCTGGACGGCCTGACCGCCGCCGAGAAGCTGGAGCTGGCGCCGTACGAGGTGGTGGTCCTCGACCGCGACCTGCCCGGCCTGCACGGCGACACGCTCTGCCAGATGATCACCGAGCGGGACGAACGCCCGATGGTCCTGATGCTGACGGCGGCCGGCGCGCCCGGCGACCGGGTCAGCGGCCTGACCCTGGGCGCCGACGACTACCTGGCCAAGCCGTTCCACTTCCCCGAGCTGGTGCTGCGGGTCCGCGCGCTGGCCCGGCGCCGCCCGTCGGCCCGGCCGCGGACGCTGCACGCCGCCGGCCTGGAGCTGGACCCGGCCCGGCGCACCGCCACCCGCGACGGCCGCCGGCTGGACCTCTCGGTCAAGGAGTTCGCCCTGCTGGAGGCCCTGCTCCGGGTGGCGCCGGCGTTCCTGAGCGCCGAAGCGCTGCTGGAGCAGGTGTGGGACGAGAACGCCGACCCGTTCACCAACACCGTCACGGTCACCATCGGCCGGCTGCGCCGCAAGCTCGGTGAGCCGCCGATCATCACCACCCAGGCCGGGGTCGGCTACCGCATCACCGGTTCGTGACCGCGAGATTGTCGAAGGCTGCTGCGGCGTTGTAGACGCGTACGCCCGAGGAGCCCGCTGTGTACGTACCGTCGGTGACTGTGATCCTGGGGTTTGTCATGTCTTTCACGAACACCTTCAGCGACGTGCCCACCGCCTCGACCCGCAGGTGGTAGCGCGTGCCCACGGTGACGGACAGGGCGGCGGCGCCGAGCCGGGTCCAGTTGTTGTTCGCCTTGCCCAGCACGACCTGGCCCGCCGGGCTGATGCCCGCGTAGTAGCCGCGGTAGCTGTCCGTGCCGACGGCGGGGGAGGTGGCCCGGAAGACCAGGCCGGCGTCACCCGCGCCGGAGGTGACCGTGACGTCGGCGTCGTAGACCGCGTCCGTGTGGTTGTCGGTCAGCAGCGCCTTGCCGCCGTACGAGTGCTGGGCCCGGTACTGCTCGCCGGTGGCCGTCCAGGAGCCGCCGTAGGTCTTCCAGCCGATCGCGTTGTTGTCGTCGAAGTTGTCCTTGACGAGCATCTTGACCCGCTGGATGGTGCCGTCGGCGGCGAAGTTCATCCGGTCGTAGGCCAGGTGGCGGGCGTTGCCGTCGGTCTCGCCCAGCGGCCGGCGGTGATAGAAGATGTACCAGGTGTCGGTGCCCGGGATGTTCACGACCGAGTTGTGGCCCGCGCCGCGGGCGACCGCGGCGTCCTGCGCCAGGATCTTGTCGAGGCGCTGGAACGGTCCGGCGGGTGAGTCCGCGATGGCGTACGCGACGGAGTAGTCCGGGCCGGTCCAGCCGCCCTCGGACCACATCAGGTAGTACCTGCCGTTGCGCTTGAGCATCTGCGGGCCCTCGACGTAGCCCACCGGCGTGATCTCCTTGAACACCGAGCCGTCGGGGAACGTGCCCAAGCTGGTCATGTCGCTGTTCAGCCGGGCGACGTTGGCGTGCCCGTGGCCGCCGTAGTAGATGTACGCCTGCCCGTCGTCGTCGATGAACACGTCCTGGTCGATCGGTTGCGCACCGTTGACGAAGCGGTCGATGAGCGGCCGGCCGATGGCGTCCCGGTACGGTCCCTCGGGCCGGTCCGCGACGGCGACGCCGATGCCGCCGAGCTCGGTGTTGCTCTGGATGTCGTTCGCCGCGAAGTAGAGGTAGTACCGGCCGTTGCGCTGGATCGGGGCGGGCGCCCAGACCGCGTACCTGGCCCAGGAGACGTTCGCGGTGCTCAGCACGGTCGGGTGCCTGGTCCAGGTGACCAGGTCGGTGGAGGAGAAGGCGTCCAGATAGGTCTGTTCGAGGTAGGGCCGGGAGGACGTGGGGAACACCCAGTACCGGTCGTTGTAGAGCGCGATGTCGGGGTCGGCGTAGCGGCCGTCGACGAAGGGGTTGCCGGCCTCCGCGGTCGTGTACGTGTGTCGTCAAGCGTTCTGCTCTGCGCACCGGATGGACGGCGGTCGCACGACCGGTCTAGGGTGCCGATCCGTGAAGGTCCTTTTCCTGCTCAACGACGGCTTCGGTATCGGTGGCACCATCACTACGACCTTCAATCTCGGCAGCGCCCTCGCCGAGCGGGGCCACCAGGTGGAAGTGCTCAGCACCGCGCGCCGGCGCGACGTGCCCCACATGCCGCTGCACCCGGCCGTCCGGCTGATGGCCCTCGTCGAGGCCCGGACCGACCACCCCGACTACCTCGCCGACGATCCGCTGCGCGGTCAGCCGGCGAAGTATTACCCGAAGGCCGACTACCGGTCCGGCGACTACGACCGGATGGTCGAGGGGCGGTACGCGCGCTACCTGGCGGCCAGCGACGCCGACGTGGTGATCGCCACCCGGCCCGGCCTGATCGCCTATGCCGGCCGGTTCGCCCCGGACCGGATGATCAAGATAGGCCAGGAGCACCTGACCCGCCTCCAGCAGCGCAAGACCATGCGCGAGGAGCTGCCCCGCCACCTGCGCAAGCTCGACGCCTTCGTCACCATCACCGCGCGTGACGCCGAGGACTACCGGGCGCACGTGCGGCTCACGGACACCGAGCTGACCTTCATCCCGAACAGCGTGCCGGCGCCGGTCGTGCCCCCGTCGCACGGCCGCGACAAGATCGTCGTGGCGGCCGGCCGGCTGGTCCAGGGCAAGCGCTACGACCTGCTGATCCGGGCCTTCGCCACGGTGGCGGCCGAACGTCCGGACTGGCAGCTGCGGGTCTACGGCCAGGGCAAGCTCCGCAACGAGCTGCGCGCCCTGGTCGCCGAACTCGGGCTGCACGACAACGTGCTGATGATGGGCCCGTACACGCCGATCGAGACGGAGTGGGCCAAGGGTGCGATCGCCGCCGTGCCCTCCGACCAGGAACCGTTCGGCATGACGCTGGTCGAGGCGATGCGCTGCGGGGTGCCGGTGGTCAGCACGGACGCGCCGTACGGTCCGGCCGAGATCCTCCAGGACGGGATGGACGGCCTGCTCACGCCGATCGGCGACGAGGCCGCCCTGGCGGCTGCGCTGTTGCGGGTGATCAATGACGACGCGCAGCGGGAGGCGATGGCCGCCGCCGCGCTGAAGAACGCGCAACGTTACGACCCGGCCCTGATCGCGGAGCAGTACGAGCAGTTGTTCGACCGGCTCGCGGCCCGCAAGGCCGGCCGCCGGCGCTGGTGGCCCCGCCGGGAGCGGCCGGCCCCGCCGCAGCCCGTGCTCGGCCCGGCCCCGACCTCCGCCGTCCCGACCGTCGACGCGCTGGTCACCGCGGACGGCGAGCTGATGCTGGCCGACAGCGCGGAACTGATCTGGTGGCGCGACGACGACAAGGTGCCGGTGGGTGGCGACCTCACCGAGGGGACCTGGCAGCTGCGCACCCCGGACGGCGCCGCGGTCCGGGCCGGCCGGCTGGACACCCGGGCCCTGATCCCCGGCAGGGCCGAGCGGGTCCAGCTGCCCTACCGGCTCAGCGACGGCTGCCTCGGCCTGCGCGTCTGGGACCGGCCGGTGTACGCCGAGATCGCCACTGTGCTGATCGACGCGGAGGGCCTGCGGATCGAGGGCCGCCTGATCGGCGCCGAGCCCGCCGAACCGGTGCTGGAGCTGCGGAGCACCGCGACCCGGGAGCTGCCGGGCTCGGCCACCGACGCGGGCTTCGCCGTACGGATCGGCGCCCTGCCGGCGGGCACCTGGCAGCTCTGGCTGCGCTACGCGCCGGGGGAGCCCGCGGTCCGGCTCGGCCGGTTCCTGGACGACGTGGCCCGCAAGGACATCGCGTACGTGTTCCCGCCGATCACCACCGGCGGCGTCACGATGCAGCCGCACTACGACGCGAACAACGAGTTCTCGATCCGCGTGACCCGCCGTTGATGAGTTTTTCCGCTCTCGGCCGTCATACCTGCGACGGGGCTGCCGAGACGGAAGGGTGACGTCATGGGTGTGGACGTGTTGGAGGAGCTGGGTGTGAGCGGACTGGGGGAGGTCAGCGAGTCGGCGTTCTCGGGGCTGGTCGAGGGGCACCGGCGGGAACTGCATGTGCACTGCTATCGGATGCTCGGGTCGTTCGAGGATGCCGAGGACGCCGTGCAGGAGGCGTTCCTGCGGGCCTGGCGGCGCCGGGAGACGTTCGAGGGTCGGTCGACCTTCCGGGCCTGGCTGTACCGGATCGCCACCAACGCCTGCCTCGACCTGCTGGCCAAGCGGCGCCCGGAGCCGGCCACCGGCGGCGAGGTGCGGTGGCTGCAGCCGTACCCGGACCGGCTGCTCGACGAGCTGCCCGCCGGTGACGGTGACGGGCCGGAGGCCGTGGCGGTCGCGCGGGAGACGATCGAGCTGGCGTACGTGGTCGCGGTCCAGCACCTCGCGCCGCGCCCCCGGGCCGCGCTGATCCTGCGCGACGTGCTCGGCTGGCCGGCCAAGGATGTCGCGGAGCTGCTCGGGGACTCGGTCAACTCCGTGAACAGCGCGTTGCAGCGGGCCCGGGCCGGCATGCGGGAGCACCTGCCCGCCGAGCGGCAGGACTGGACCGGCGGCGAGGAGGACGCGCAGACGCGCGAGCTGGTACGCCGCTTCACCGACGCCAGCGTGGCCACCGACATCGACGAGCTCGCCGCACTACTGCGCGACGACGTCCGCTGCTCGATGCCGCCCACCCCGGGCCTGTACGTGGGCCGCGACGCGGTCGTGCACAACTGGGTCGAGGACGGCTTCGAGGGCATGACGGGCCTGCGCGCGGTCCGCACCGCGGTGAACCGTCAGCCCGCCTTCGCCTTCTACCTCTGGCAGGAGGAGGAAGGCGCGTACCTGCCGCTGACCATCGACGTCCTGCGCATCAGCGGCGGGGCGATCACCGAGATCACCACCTTCCACGACGACCAGTTCCCGCGGCTCGGACTGCCGGAGCGCCTCCCGGCGGGAACGGCATGACCAGCATGGATGACGTCGGGGTCGCCGCCCGTTCGGCCTCGGCCGGCCGTACCCACCAGCTCCGAGGGCTTGTCGGCACCGGCCTGGTCGCCACGCTCGCGGCGGTGGTGGCCACCACGCTCGCCGCCGCACTCGCCCGGGCCGCGGGCGTCGACTTCGCGATCCCCGCCGGGGGCGAGACGATCCCGTTGTCCGGGTTCGCCGTGGTGACCGGCTTCTTCTCGATCGTGGGGGTGGTGATCGCCGCGGCTCTGCTGCGCTGGAGCGCTCGCCCGGCCGACCGGTTCCTGTGGACGGCAGGGGCGCTGACCGTGATCTCGTTGATCCCGCCCGTCATCTCCGGGGCGGACACCGCCACCATCGCCGCTCTGCTCGGCCTGCACCTCGTCCCGGCAGCGGTGATGATCCCGGCCTTGACGCGAAGCCTGCGCACCCCCGCCGGCTGACGATTCGGCGCAGGACGATCCCGCCGTGGACCGGGACAGCGTCGTGGCAGCAGCCGAGGAACTGGCCGCCCGCCAGTTCCTCGGCGTGCCGGGCGACTCCGGTCACGGGCCGAGGCGTGACCGACGCGGCCGACCGGTTCCGGGCCGGACGCCCGGATCGACGAGCTCGACCTGCTGGTCTACAACGACGCGCTCGGCGGCGACGTCGATCACGTCAAGCTGCTCGACGACCGGTACGGGCTGGGCGTCGCCGCGCTGCGCCGGACCGGCCGCGAGGTCCACGACGAGGTTCTGGCGCACACGGTTGATGGCGGGATGAGACCTACGACGAGACCTCTTCGGTCTCATTGGTATCCGGGGTTCGGGAGGTGCCGTTGTTGGCCGCTTCGATCTCGGCCATGTGCTCCTCGGCCCATGCCCGCACTGCTGCGAGCGGCTCGTCGAGGCTCACCCCCAGTGGGGTCAGCCCGTAGTGCACCCGCGGCGGCACGGTGTCCTGCACTCGACGGGTGACCAGCCCGTCAGCGGCAAGGCTCTGCAGCGTGTGAGACAGCATTTTCTGCGACACCCCTGGTACGCGGCGGCGCAGCTCGGCGAAGCGCACCTCAACGGGGTGCGCCTCGGCCAGCACCTTGATCGTCATCGATGTCCATTTGGTGCCGATGCGGTCGAGTAGCAGCCGCGTCGGACAGTTCGGCGCGAACAGGTCTCCGCGACGTGCAGAGGTGGTCACCTCCGGCTCACCACCTTCCCTGGAAGTGCCGTCTTCTCCACCACGGCAGCAGTCTCCTACGGTAACCACGTAACCAGGGAACCACCCAAGGAGCGCCGTGACCATGCATCAAACCCCTGCAGATGTGCACCTGCGGCGCGTTCCGCTCAAGGACGTAGAGCTCAACGTTGCGGTCGCCGGGGACGGTCCCGCTCTCGTACTGCTTCATGGTTGGCCCCACACCTGGCAGGTGTGGGCCTCGGTCCTGCCTCGCCTGGCGCAGGAGTACACCGTCATCGCCCCCGACCTCCGGGGTCTGGGCGACAGCTCGCGACCAGTCACCGGGTACGACGCCGGCTCCATCGCCGGTGACATCCGGGGTCTGCTCGACGCCCTCAGCGTCGAGCACGCGGCTCTTGCCGCGATCGACGCCTCCGTCCCGGCCGCGTTCCTGCTCGCGGTCCAGCACCCCGAACGCGTATCCCGGATCGTTTTGATGGAGTCGGCGTTACCGGCCCTCCCTGGGGCAGAAAAGTTCTTTTCAGCAGGGCCTCCCTGGTGGTTCGGTTTCCATGCAGTGCCTGATCTCGCCGAGACGGTGCTGGTCGGCCACGAGGCGGCCTACCTCGACCACTTCCTCCGGTCCGGGACCTTTGACCTCACCGGCGTCGACCCGCAGATTCGCGACGCATTCGTCGCCGCCTACACCGGAAAGGCCGCGCTGCGCGCCGGCTTCGAGTACTACCGTGCCATGCCGGCCAACGCCGAGCTCATCGGCACCCTGCTCTCCGCGGGTGCACGCCTGACCGTCCCCGCACTGGCCATCGGCGGAAACGCCGTAGGAGATGCCCTTCACCAGCAGCTGCGCGTAGTCGCCGATGACCTCACGGGACTGCTCCTTCCACAGTGCGGGCACATCGTCCCGCTGGACCGACCCCAGGCGCTCCTGGACACGCTGCTCGCGTTCCTGCGCCGGCCGGCTGCTGTTCCGGCTCGCAGAAACGGTCCATTCTGAGAAGAGATCCAGCACCCGGGCTGCCGCCGCCGATCCGTTCTCAGAACCCGTTCTCACGCAAGAGTGTTTGCGGCGTGGTTCTGAGAAATGTTCGTGCGCGCATTCTGGGCCTGGTTGGTGCGGAGGGACGCGATCCCGGAACCCGTGACGCCGATGATGTCGAGCGGCACCGGTGCCCGCGCTGTCAGGCGCAGCCCGGCTCGCCGTGCCGGTCGCGCTCCGGCGCGGTGGCCACCTCGTACCACACCGGCCGGTTCACCAAGGTCCGTCGGCTGAGCAAGGAGCTGCGGGTCCTGACCCCGGCCGACCGCGGCCCGGGGCCGGCCGTGGCGACCGGCTTCGCGGAGGTCAGCTTCACCGACGTGCACGAGCCCGTCTACTACGGCCCGGACAGCGCCGCCTTCGAGGCCGTGCGGCGCCTGTGGAAAGTGGCGGCCGCCGAGTCGGCGAACACGCGGCTGCGCACCGTCCTCGACGCCCACCGCAAGGACGACGGCGTGTACTTCGACTCGTGCGCCTGGATCGTCACGGCCCGGCGCGGTCGCTGACGACGGCCGGAGCTCACGAGTCGGCGAGGACGACTTCCTGCGCCGGGTCCACGGCCGGCGGCGACGGGTCCACCGGGTCCGGCTCGTCCGGCGGGTCCGTCGGCTCGGTCGGAGGCTCGGTGGTGGCCGGGGGCTCCGTCGGCTCCTCCGGCTCCGGCTCCGTCGTGGTCGGCGGCGGGTCGCTCGGCGTCGGGTGGGGCTTGGTCGGGCGGGTCGTCGGCCTGGTGGTCGGGGCCTCGCTCGTCGGCTTGGGCTTCGGCTTCGAGTACTGCGGCGGCGTCGTGGCCTCGCGGGTCCACGTGTCGGTGACCCGGCGTACCGGCCGGTCGCTGTCGTCCTTGGGGACGTCGGGCACCGGCTGGGTCGAGGTCGGGGTCGGGACCGGGGTGGTGATGGGCCGCGGAGCCGGGGGTACGGGGGCACCGTCGACGGCGGCCTCCGCCGGCCGGCCGGCCGGGGTCGCGTAGCCGTTGGCCACCTGGAGCCCGATGATGCTCGCGAACGCGGCGGCCACCGCTATCGACGCCGTGATGGCCGCGCGACTGCGGGAGCGCTTGAGCCGTACCGGTGGGATGGTCCGGGTGATCACGGCGGCCGGGCGTACCGTCGGGGTCTTGCCCGCGGCCCGCCGCAGAGTCTCCGCGACCTCGGCCGCCGACGGGCGCCGGGCCGGCTCGTCGGCGATGCAGGCCTCGTAGAGCCGGTTGATCTCGCGGGGGAGCCCGGCGATGGCCGGTAGCCGCGGCGCCCGCTGCTGGAAGCGGGCGGCGAGGATGTCGCCGACGCTGGTGCCCGGCCAGGCGCGGGTGCCGGTGAGGCATTCGAACAGCAGCAGGCCGAGCGCGTAGACATCGGCGGCCGGGTACGTCGGTTCGCCGCGCAGCTGCTCGGGCGCGAGGGTGGCCGGGGTGCCCCAGAGCTGCCCGTGCGCGTCGAAGCTGTTCTGCCCGGCGAGGGCGGCGATGCCGAAGTCGAGGACCTTCACGCCGCCCGGGGTCAGCATGACGTTGCGGGGCTTCACGTCGCGGTGCACCAGGTCCCGCGCGTGCGCGGCGGCCAGGGCGGCGGCGACATCGGCGCAGACCTCGGCGGCACGCGACCATTCGAACGCGCCGGTCGCGGCGAGCCGGTCGGCGACGGTGTCACCCTCGAGAAATTCCATGATCAGGTACGGGACCCGCTGGTCGCCGTCGCTCGCCTCGCCGTAGTCGTAGACGCGGGCGACGTTCGGGTGGCTCAGCGTCGCCGCGGCCCGTGCCTCGCGCAGCACGTCGAGGAACGGCGCGCCGCTGTCCGGCCGGTACGGCGAGAACAGCTTGATCGCGACGCGACGTTTGAGCGTACGGTCGTAGCCGCTGTGCACGACGGCGCTGCCACCGTGGCCGACCGGCTGCTCGACCCGGTAACGACCTGCCAGAGATCGCATGGTCATCCCTCCTGGCCGTCGCGCGAATCCGTCACCCACAGTGTGGATCTTTCCTGGCACCGATCCTGCTGCGAGTGTCGCATGTCATACCCAGTCGCGCACTGGTAGAAGCACGCCTGATTCGCCGGCGGTGTTACGGCGTACCGGGTAGCCGGACGGTGACGTGGAGACCGCCGGTGGGGCCGGGCCGGAGGTCGAGGGAGCCGTCGTGGGCTCGGACAATGCTGTGCACGATGGCCAGCCCGAGACCGGCGCCGGCGTGCTCGTCCGTGCGTACCCGTTCTGTTCCGCGCTGGAACGGCTCGGTCAGCGTCGGCAGCAGTTCGGGCGGGAGCCGGCGACCCGTGTTATCTACCTGCAACACGCTCGCGCCGTCGTGCGACTCAGTACGCACAGTGACGGCGCCGTCGACCGGGACGTTGTGGACAATGGCGTTCTGTACGAGGTTCGTCACCATCCGCAGCAGAAGCTGAGGCGAGCCGTTGGTCCGGGCCGCTCCGCCGGTGACCTCCAGCGTGATCCGGCGCCGTTCGGCGAGCGGCAGCAGCGTCTCGGCCGCTTCCTCGGCGAGCAGGGACAGGTCGACGCTCTCGTGGGCGAAGTCCCCGCGGTCGCCGCGGCTGAGCACCAGCAGGGCCTCGGTGAGGTCGATGGCCCGCTGGTTGACGGTGTGCAGGCGCTCGATGAGCTCACCCCGTACCCGGGTGGGGTCCTTACGGGCGACGTCGAGCAGCGTCCGCGAGATCGCGAGCGGGGTGCGCAGCTCGTGCGAGGCGTTCGCGGCGAACCGCTGCTGCTCGGCGACGTGGGACTCGAGCTGGTCGAGCATCGCGTCGAACGCGTCGGAGAGCTCGCGGAACTCGTCCCGGCGGCCCTTCATGCGGATCCGGTGCGACAGCGACCCCTGGCCGGTGGTCCGGGCCGCGTCCGCGATCTGGGTGAGCGGCGCGAGAATCCGGCCGGCCAGGACCCAGCCTCCGAGCAGGCCGAACACCAGCACGAAGGCCAGCACGGCGGCCGCCCGCGGAGCGAAGATGTGCAGCAGGTTGGACCGGACGGGGAAGACGCCGTCGATGCTCGTGTCGGAGCCGATCAGCAATGCCCGGTCGGGGACGTAACGCAGCAGGAACACCCACACGGCCGCGAGCAGCAGGGCACTGGCCAGCAGAAGGAAAGCGGCGTAGCTGAGGGTCAGCTTGAGACGGACGCTCATCCCGGGTGCTCTGTCCACGCTCACGCCTGATCGATGCGGTAGCCGACGCCGGGCACGGTGGCGATGACCCATGGCTCGCCGAGCCGTTTGCGCAGCGCGGAGACGGTGATGCGCACGGCGTTGGTGAGCGGGTCGGCGTTCTCATCCCAGGCGCGTTCCAGCAGCTCCTCGGCGCTGACGACCCCGCCCTCGGCGGCGACCAGGACCTCCAGCACGGCGAACTGCTTGCGGGTGAGCGCGACGTAGCGCCCGTCGCGGAAGACTTCCCGGCGGAACGGGTCGAGCCGCAGGCCCGCGATCTCGCGGACCGGGGGCCGGGCGTGTCCGCGGCGGCGGTCGAGGGCCCGGAGCCGGAGCACCAGCTCCCGCAGCTCGAACGGTTTGGTGAGGTAGTCGTCGGCGCCGAGCGCGAAGCCGGAGGCCTTGTCGTCGATCCGGTCGGCCGCGGTGAGCATGAGGATCGGGATGCCGCTGCCGGAGGCGACGATGCGCCGGGCCACCTCGTCGCCGGAGGGGCCGGGGATGTCGCGGTCGAGGACCGCGAGGTCGTACGAGTTGACGCCGAGCAGCTCCAGGGCCGCCTCGCCGTCACCGGCGATGTCGGCGGCGATCGCTTCGAGCCGCAGCCCGTCCCGGACGGCTTCGGCCAGGTAGGGCTCGTCCTCCACGATCAGTACGCGCATACCGGCAGCCTATGGTCAGCGCGGTCCGGAGGTGGCCGCTGCCGGTGCGGATCGATGCTGGTCGGACGGTACCTCCGTCGTGGTGCGCCACCAGCGGCGGGATGCCAGCGCGGCCAGCGCGGCGCCGGCCGCGTTGACCAGGACGTCATCCACCGACGACACCCGGTCCAGGCGGAAGACGAACTGCGCGGTCTCGATCAGGATCGAGCACCCGGCCCCGAGGGCCAGCATCCGCGGTACGGAGGCCAGCGCCGCGAACCGCATCGGGGCGAAGAAGCCCAGCGCGGCCAGGATCAGCAGGTTGCCGCCGATCCCGAGCGGTCCCATCGTGATGAGGTCCCGCAGCGGCACCAGACTGACCCGGCCGGGGACGACGCCCGCGCCGGGACCCGGCATCAAGGTCATCCAGATGAACGGCACCGTCCCGTAGACCAGGCCCACCTCGGCCATCGAGATCCGCCAGGCCAGGGAAACGCCGATGGCACGCCGCCGGGAGGCCAGGGCCCACACCAGCAGAGCGGCCAGCGGCAGCCCGACCAGCATCATCAGGATCAGGCCGTTCTCGGTGTCGTAGCAGCCGTGCCACCGGCCGGCCATGCATGCCGGAACGGCCATCACGAGCGGCCGCCGCACGACGAACACCGCGCCCGCGAGGCCGAGAACGGCCAGGCCGACGGACAGGGTTCTCCTGGGGCTCATGGCCTCATTGAAGAGGGCCCGCCGTTGCCGGGGCGTATGCGATTTTTCATACGTCGGCGATACCCGCGGTGCACCTCAACGGGAACGCCGAACGGCGGCCCGGCTGAATCAGTCGGGCCGCCGTCGGCGAAGAGTGAAGGTCAGAGCGGGCGGATGTTCTCCGCCTGCAGGCCCTTCTGGCCCTGGGTGATGTCGAACTCCACCTTCTGGTTCTCGTCGAGGCTGCGGTAGCCGCTCGTCGCGATGGCGGAGAAGTGGGCGAAGACGTCAGCGCCGCCGTCGTCCGGGGTGATGAAGCCGAAGCCCTTGTCGGCGTTGAACCACTTCACGGTACCTGTAGTCATATCTGCTCCTTCGCAGGCTGTAGAGGCCGCACTGTGCGGACTCTGACGCCGCCGCGTTGATTACCTGCGTCGAAACCGACACCCAAAACGAAAGCGCCCGAAGGGTTTTGGATAACCCATCAGGCGCCGGAAAACGTCTACGGAAATCAAAACTGCAACGGGACCACTGTAGCGCACGATCCGGGACAGGCGCAGCGGGGTGCCGGTCCGGCCTCAGAAACCCACGTCGGCCAGGCCCTCGCGGTCTTCCGCGGGCTGATCGGCGGCCTCGGCCCGGGCGGCCGCTCGCCGTCGGGCGCCGGACCGCGGAAGCGCGATGAGACCGACCAGCGCCACGACGACCGCGCCGGCCAGTCAGGGGGCAGCCTCGCCGAGGAGCCCCACGGGTCGTGGCGGGCCTGCTCGACCACGACCCGCTCGGCCCCATCATGCGGAATCGCGCACCACCAGCCTGGTGGGCAGGATGAGCGAAGTGCGTTCGCGGCCGGCGATCAGGTCGATCAACATGCGGGTCATCTCCTTGCCCAGGGCCTGGATCGACTGGTGGACCGTGGTCAGCGGCGGCTGCGTCCGCTCGGCTATGTCCAGGTCGTCGAAGCCCACCACCGCCACGTCGCCCGGTACGGATCGGCCGGACTCGGCCAGCACCCGCAGCGCGCCCGCAGCCATGTTGTCGTTGGCGGCGACCACCGCGTCCAGATCCGGGTGACTGTCGAGCAGTGTCTTCATCGCCGCGGCGCCGCCGGCCTCGGTGAAGTCGCCTTCCGTCATGCCGTACGGGATCAATCCGGCCATGATCATCGCCTCGCGGTAGCCGCGGTAGCGGGCCTCGCCGACCTCCGTGCCGGTCTGGCCGGTGATGGTGACGATGCGGGTGCGGCCCAGGCCGATGAGGTGCTCGGTGGCCAGGCGGGCCCCGCCGACGTTGTCGGAATCGACGTACCACTGCGGTTCGAAGGTCAACGGCCGCCCGCCGTAGACGGCCGGCAGGCCGGCCTGCCGCACGATCCGGGTCAGCGGATCGTCCCCGCGCAGGGCCATCAGCATGATGCCGTCGACGCCACGGGTACGCAGGAGGTTGGTCAGCCGGGTCTGGCCGCGGCCGGAGCTGGCCAGGCACAGCACCAGGTGCAGCTCGGTGTCCTCGAGGGCCGCGGACACGCCGACGATGACCTGCGCGAAGAACGGGTCGGCGAACAGCTCGGGGGCGTCATGGGAGACCGCCAGGGCGACGATGCCCGTCTGCTGGGTGGCCAGGGCGCGGGCCGTGCGGTTGGGCTGGTAGCCGAGCTCCTTGACGGCCCGTTCGACGGCGGCGCGGGTGGCCCGGCTGACGTGCGGCGCCTTGTTGATGGCCCGGGACGCGGCTGAGCGGGACACGCCGGCGCGCTCGGCCACCTCGTCGAGGGTGGGCTGGCGCCGAGGGGTGTCTGCTGCCATCGCGTTGCCGGGTCCTTCCTGCGGGTGGCGCCGGCTGTCGGCTCGGCCCGCGGCGACCCGTCGCCCGGGTGGTGCGGATTCGCCGCTCGATGATATCGACCGCCTCAGCCCCGCGTGATCCATGTCGATGTGGCTGGAAGCGGTCCCAGAAATTGTCGCCATGCGCCTGGGGCGGATGTACCACGACAACGGTCGATCTCTTGACATTACGGGAGTGTTGCCAGACATTGACATCGGCCTACATCTCTGGAAGCGCTTCCAGTTTTCCGCACCGAGACTGAGGAGATCCGCCGATGAAACGACCGACCCGACCCCGGGTGTTCGCCGCCGCGCTGGCGTTGGCGATCCCCGCGGTCCTGCTCGTCGCGCCCGCCGCTCACGCCGATCCGGTCAGCCAGACCAGTGGCTTCTACGTCAACCCCAGCTCCAGCCCCGCGTCGTGGGTCGCCGCCAACCCCAACGACGGGCGCGCCGCCGCCATCCGGTCCCAGATCGCGCAGCGGCCGATGGCCAGCTGGTTCGGCAACTGGAGCGGAGACATCGCGGGCGCGGTGAGCAGGTACGTCGGAGCCGCCGATGCCGTGGACAAGCTTCCCCTGCTGGTGGCGTACAACATCCCCGGCCGCGATGCCTGCGGCGGCCACTCGGGAGGCGGGGCCGGCAGCGTCGGCGCGTACGACGCGTGGATCTCCTCCTTCGCGTCGGCGATCGGCAACCGCCCCGCCGTGGTGGTCCTCGAGCCGGACTCGCTGGGCGACTTCAGCTGCATGAGCCAGGCCCAGATCAACGACCGGGTCGGCATGCTCTCGCGCGCCGCCAACCAGTTCCGCTCCAAGGCGCCCAACACCTGGGCCTACCTCGACGCCGGCAACCCCGGGTGGATCGACGCCCAGACGATGGCGCAGCGCCTCACCATGGCCGGCGTGGCCAACGCGCACGGCTTCGCGCTGAACGTGTCGAACTACTTCACCACCGGCGACAACACCAACTACGGCAACCGGGTCGCGTCCGCGCTGCGGTCGTACGGGTACAGCAAGCCCTTCGTGATCGACACCAGCCGGAACGGCAACGGCGGCAACGGCCAGTGGTGCAACCCCGGCGGTCGCAGGATCGGCACCCCGACCCAGATGGGCGGCGGCGCGGAGATGCTGCTGTGGCTCAAGACGCCGGGGGAGTCCGACGGCAACTGCGGGGTGGGGGGCGGGTCTTCCGCCGGGCAGTTCCTGCCTGAGGTGGCCTACAAGATGATCTACGGGTACTAGCCCAGCGTCGCGAGTCGGCGGTCCCGGTCCGCACGCAGGGCCGGGACCGCCGTTCTGGTTACCGGGGGCTGAGGCGCTCGTGAGCCTGCTCGCTTGTCCTGGGTCGCCTTGGCAGAGCCACCCGGCCTACCCGTCCGACGGTCCTCGCAGCCGGTCGGCGCCGGTGGCTCGCAATACCGCAGGGCAAGGTGGTCGGCCAGCCGTCATTTCAGGCGGCGCCACGGAATTCGCGCGGGCGAATGCCATCCATCCCAGCGGCTCCCGGCTCCGGCCGCCCCGGCGGAGAGCAGGCGTCTCCTCGCCACATCCGGCATGGCGATCCTCCCGGTGGACGCCCGGCGTCGGGCCGCGAACGCGCCCGGATTCAGGTCGCAGCGCAGGTGACGGTCGCGCCGCCGCCGGTTCCGGCTCCTTGGAAGCCGAAACTGGCGCTCTGGCCGGCGCTCAGCCGCCCGTTGTAGCTCTGGTTCGTCATCGTGACGGTGCCGCTGGTGCCGTTCACCACGGCGTTCCAGGCAGAGCTGATGGACGCTCCGGCCGGCAGTCCGAGAGTGACACGCCACCCGTCGAGCGCGGTGGTCCCCGCGGTGACGGTCACAGCGGCGACGAATCCACCGTTCCATTGGTTCTGCACCGAATAGGCCGCGGAGCAGGTGCCGGCACCGTTGCCCGGCGGGGGCGTGGTCGGCGGGGTCCCGCCGCCGAGCGTCAGGTTCTTCTGCTGGACAGTCCACGGGCCCCGGCACAGCCCGCAGTCGGTCCCGACGAAATTCGCGCCCGCGGTGACGTCACCTTTCAGGCGCCATTTGAGATACAGCACCGCCACGCGGCCGAATTCGCCGCCGTTGGGCTGGTCGTAGGTGCCGCCGTGCCCCACGTTCAGGTTGCCCATGAAGGCGGGCAGCCCGGCCGGCAGCTTGCCCCAGTCGTCCATGGCGTTCGGGTACGCGATGTCGCTCGGCCCGCCGATGAAGTAGGCGATCGGCCTGGTCAGCCCGCGTACCTGGTAGTCGTCGGCGTCGTTGAGCAACCCGCTGCTGAAGATCATGGTCGTGGTGATCCGCGGGTCGGCGGAGACGGCGTACGCCTCCAGGCCTCCGCAGGAGAAACCCGCGACGGCGATCTTGCTGGTGTCGAGTTTTCCGTAGTACTTGCTGCCGGGCCGGGTGTTCTCCGCGACGGCCCAGTCGATCGACTGGGTGAGCATCCGGGACGTGGTGGAGCCCGATCCGTTGGGCGCACCGTTGGCGATGGCCAGGAAGCCGTGCGACGAGATCTCCCGCAGGAAGTTGACCTGTGCGGTGCCGCTGGCCACGCAGCCGCCGTTGCCCCACACGAGGACGGGCAGCGGTTCGGACGGCAGCGTCTGCGGCCGATAGATGGTGTGGTCGGGCAGGCCGGCCGAGGTCTCGTAGTCGGCCGGGTAGGGGCCGGAGCCGCCGGCAGCCGCATCGGCCGGGGTCGCGCCGAGCGCTAGGACGGCGGCGGTGAGTGAGACGACGACGGCGGCCAGGGCTGTGCTGATCTTCGATCTTCTCCGCACTTCACCCTCCAGGCGCGGCAATGGGATGCCCTCGGCTGGCCATTGACTGCGGGCAATGTTGCCAGACCATTTTGCCCAGTTCAACGCGAAAGTTGGGGCGGTGAAAAGCGTTATGTCGCGGCATTCGACAGAGTCGGTGGGAGCGCTCCCATGAAAACTCTTGAATGTCTGGAAACATTCTGGCAATCTCCGGAACAGGCGTAACTGCTGTCGCCGCACGCCGTGACCTCAGCCCGGCCCGGCAGCGAGGGGGCGTGTGACGCTGACGCTCCCTGCTGCCGGACCGCCCCCCACCGAGCAGGGAGTACACATGAGACACAGCTTCGCCTCCGGGCGTCGTGACCGCTGGCGCCGGGTCGCCCGGGGCATCGCCGTCGCGGTCGCGACGGCGACCGGATTCGCCGCGCTGAGTTTCGGAGGCCTGACCGGCCCGGCCGCCGCCGCGACCAGCCCAGCCGCGCCCAGCCCCGCAGCGCTGAGCGTCGCGGCCGTCTCTGAGGTCGCCACCGGCTACGGCCACACCTGTGCGGTCCGCACCGACGGCTCCCTGTGGTGCTGGGGCAGCAACTACCTCGGTGAGCTGGGCGACGGCACCACCACCGCCCGGACCACCCCGGTACGCATCGGCACCGCCACCACCTGGGCCAGCCTCGACGCCGGCACCAGCTACACCTGCGGGATCCGCACCGACGGCACCCTGTGGTGCTGGGGCAACAACTTCCGCGGCCAGCTCGGCGACGGCACCACCACGATGCGAACCGCTCCGGTGCAGGTCGGCGACGCCACCACCTGGGCCAGTGTCAGCGCCGGCGACAGCCACACCTGCGCCACCCGGACCGACGGCAGCCTGTGGTGCTGGGGTTTCAACCGTTTCGCGCAGCTGGGTATGAGCTCGGACACCTACATCGCGACCGCTCCGGTACGGGTCGGCACGGCCACCACCTGGGCCGGCGTCGCGACCGGGTACGCGCACACCTGCGCCGTCCGCACCGAGGGCACCCTGTGGTGCTGGGGCAACAACACGGACGGACAGCTGGGCGTCGGCGGTCTGAGCTACCGGGACGCCCCGGCGCAGGTCGGCACCGCCACCACGTGGACCGGCGTGACCGCCGGCTACGCCTACAGCTGCGCGGTCCGCGCCGAGGGCACCCTGTGGTGCTGGGGTGAGAACGGGTACGGCCAGCTCGGCGTCAGCGGAACCCACCAGACCACCCCGGTCCAGGTCGGCACCGCCACCAGCTGGAGCACGGTCCGGGCGGGCTTCGACACGGCCTGCGCGGTCCGGACCGACAGCTCCCTGTGGTGCTGGGGCAACAATTCGACGGGCCAGCTCGGTGACGGCACCACGACCCACCGGTTCGCACCCACCCGGATCGGCACGGCCACCACGTGGGCAAGTGACTTCGCGCCCGGCTACCACATCTGTGGCTTCCGGACCGACGACAGCCTGTGGTGCTGGGGCAACAACGCCAACGGGCAGCTCGGCGACAGCACGACCACCCAGCGTCCGGCTCCCGGCCAGGTGACTCTGCCCGCCTGATCTGCCCGACGTGCTCACGACGAGTAAAGGATGTTGTCCGTGAACGACCATTCCGTTCCACCCCCGGGTCGCCGGCGCGGCCGGCTGAGGACTCTCCTGGGGGGCGTCACCGTCGCCGTACTGGCGGCAGCCTCGATCACCGTGGCCGGCATCGCCCACGCCGACGCCGACCGGACCATCACCTCGAACCTGACCGGCACCCACAACGGCTACTTCTTCTCGTACTGGAAGGACAGCGGCAACGTCACGATGACGCTGGGGGCCGGCGGCAACTACAGCGTCCGGATGAGCGGCATCAACAACTGGGTCGGCGGCAAGGGCTGGAAGCCCGGCTCCAGCCACTCCGTGAACTACTCGGGCACGTTCAACCCGAACGGCAACGGCTATCTGGCGCTCTACGGCTGGACCACCAACCCGCTCATCGAGTACTACGTCGTCGAGGACTTCGGCACGTACAACCCGAGCTCGGGCAGCCAGCGGCTGGGTTCGGTCACCACCGACGGCAGCACGTACGACATCTACCGCACCCAGCGGGTCAACCAGCCGTCCATCATCGGCAACGCGACGTTCTACCAGTACTGGAGTGTCCGCCAGCAGCACCGCAGCAGCGGCACCATCACGACGGCGAACCACTTCAACGCCTGGGCCCGGCTCGGCCTGAACCTCGGCACGCACGACTACCAGATCATGGCCACCGAGGGTTACCAGAGCAACGGCAGCTCCACCATCACCGTCAGCGAGGGGTCCACCCAGCCGACGACCCCGCCCCCGACCACGACTCCGCCGACAAGCCCGCCGCCGACCACCCCGCCGCCGACCACCCCGCCGCCGTCCCAGGGTGGTGCCTGCCGGGTCACCAACACCGTCAGCGCGTGGAACAGCGGGCTGACGGACACCATCACCATCACCAACACCGGTACGGCGCCCATCAACGGCTGGCGGCTGAACTTTGCCCTGGCCTCCGGGCAGACCATCACCAGCGGCTGGAGTGCCACGTACGCGCCCACCAGTGGCCAGGTGGTGGCGACCAACGTCGGTTACAACGCCACCATTCCACCGGGTGGCTCGACGAGCATCGGCTTCCAGGCCAACCACAACGGCAACGCCGCCGCGCCCAGCGGTTTCAGTTTGAACGGCGCCGCCTGCAGCTGATTGTCCGTACCCGCCTGGCCGGAACAGCGAATGCTGCTCCGGCCAGGCGTCTTCATTTCGTCGAATGGTCGGCGGTCACCATTTGTGCAAATGGACAGGCGCATTTCGCGAAAGCGCCGTCGGAAAAGTGTTACGTCGGACCGACTTCGCTGTACATCTGACGTTCGAAGGGTGTGGCGGTCAGGCCGGTTCAGTCGCCCGAGCCTCATTGCAAGCCCCTCATCAGGCAAAACGTTGTTAGGGACAACTTTGAGCGCTGCCGCTCTTGAGTGCAGCGAAACACTCTGGCAACATTGCCATTCTTGAATGTCTGATGTCTGGATCCCCCTTGAGTTCGGCCACCGGGCATCCGTCTTCGGCAAGTTGTGAACGTTCACTATTTCGGGATCCCCCGGCAAGGAGCGGCGAAATGTACGCACGCGGCACACCCCCGAAAAGGCGCTGGCGGCGCGGATACATGGCCATTACCGCAGTGCTGGCCCTGCTGGCCGGTATCGCTGTCACGGTTGTCGCCGCGCCGGCGGCCTCGGCCGCCGCCGTGGACCTGAACGCGTGGTACGTCCTGGTCAACCGCAACAGCGGGAAGGCGCTGGACGTCTACAACCTGGCCACCACCGACGGCGCCCGGCTCACCCAGTGGTCGCGCAACGACGGCAACCAGCAGCAGTGGCAGTTCGTCGACTCCGGCGGCGGCTTCTACCGGCTCAAGTCCCGGCTGTCCGGCAAGGTCCTGGACGTCTCCAACGCGTCCACCGCGGACGGCGGCGCCGTCGTGCAGTGGACCGACAACAACGCCGCCAACCAGCAGTTCAGCATGCAGGACATCGACGGCTACATCCAGCTGATCAACCGCAACAGCGGCAAGGCCCTCGAGGTGCAGGGCGCCTCCACCGCCGACGGCGGCAACATCGTGCAGTACAGCGACTGGAACGGTACCAACCAGCAATGGCAGCTGGTCCAGGTCGGCTCCGGCACACCGACGACCGGCCCGACCACGCCGCCGCCGACCGGGACCTTCACGAACCCGGTGGTGTGGCAGGACTTCGCCGACGGCGACATCATCCGCGTCGGCGACGCCTACTACTACTCGGCGTCGACGATGCACTACTCGCCCGGCGCGCCCATCCTGCGCTCGTACGACCTGGTGAACTGGGAGTACGCCGGGCACTCGGTGCCGCGGCTGGACTTCGACTCCAACGCCTACGACCTCAACGGCGGCCGGGCCTACGTCAAGGGCATCTGGGCGTCGGCGTTCAACCACCGGCCCAGCAACAGCACCTACTACTGGCTGGGCTGCACCGAGTTCAACCGCACCTACATCTACACCTCGGTGTCGATCGGCAGCGGCTGGAGCAAGAAGGCCCGGATCAACAAGTGCTACTACGACGCCGGCCTGCTGTTCGACAACGACACCCCGTACGTGGCCTACGGCAACGGCACCATCAGCGTCGCGCAGCTCAACTCCGACCTGACCGCGGAGGTGCGCTCGCAGACGGTCTACCAGACCCCGTCGAGCATCGGCACCCTCGAAGGCGCCCGCATGTACAAGCGCGGGAACTACTACTACATCTGGCTGACCCGCCCGGCCAACGGGCAGTACGTGCTGCGCTCGACCAGCCCGTGGGGGCCGTACGAGCAGCGCCAGGTCCTGCTCAACCTGCCCGGACCCATCTCCGGCGGCGGGGTCCCGCACCAGGGCGGCCTGGTGCAGACGCAGAACGGTGACTGGTGGTACATGGCGTTCACCGACGCCTACCCCGGTGGCCGGATGCCGACGCTGGCGCCGATCACCTGGAGCGGCGACGGCTGGCCGGTGCTGCAGACGGTCAACGGCCGCTGGGGCGCCAGCTACCCGAAGCCGAACATCAGCACGACCAGGACCGTGCAGTCGATGATCGGCCCGGACACGTTCACCGGCTCCGCGCTGGGTCAGCGCTGGGAATGGAACCACAACCCGGACACCTCGAAGTTCAGTGTCGGCAACGGATTGCGGCTGTCGACGGCCACCGTCACCAACGATCTCTACAACGCCCGCAACACCCTGACGCACCGCATCCAAGGGCCCACGTCCACGGCCACGATCCAGCTGGACTACTCGGCCATGGCCAACGGTGACCGGTCCGGCCTGGCCATGCTGCGCGACCAGTCGGCGTGGATCGGCATCCGCAAGGACAACGGCGTCACCCGGGTCTCGATGACCAACGGGCTGTCCATGTCCACCAGCGGCTGGACCACCACGGGGACCGGCGCCGAGGCCGCCGGCGCGGCGGTGTCCGGCGGCACGATCTGGCTGCGGGCCACGGCCACCATCCAACCCGGATCCGGGCGTACGGCCACCTTCTCGTACAGCACCAACGGCAGCACGTTCACCAACCTCGGCCCGGCGTTCACCCTGAACAACGACTGGCAGTTCTTCATGGGCTACCGCTTCGGCATCTTCAACTACGCCACGCAGGCCCTCGGCGGCACGGTCACCGTCAACCGGTTCGACCTCACCGCCCCGTAACCCCCGCACGCCGTGCGGCCCGGCCCGTCCGCCGGGCCGCCCGGCGCCCCCATACCGGATCCACCGTTTCCCGACCACCTCCGACAGGAGTTCCCCCATGTCGTCCTCCGCTTTCAGCCGCCGTCGCCTGCTCCAGGCCACCGGTGCCGCCGCCCTGGTCAGCACGGCCGGAGCCGGCGTCCTCGACGCCCGGCCCGCCGCGGCCGCGGTCGTGCCGCCGGTGCGTCCGGACATCGGCGCGGCCGCGTTCGCCTTCCGGCCGGGCGAGGTGCGGCTGACCGCGGGCCGGTTCCTGGACAACCAGAACCGCACCCTGAGCTACCTGCGCTTCGTCGACGTCGACCGGCTGCTCTACGTCTTCCGGGCCAACCACCGGCTGGGGACCAACGGCGCGGCGACCAACGGCGGCTGGGACGCCCCGTCCTTCCCGTTCCGCTCCCACATGCAGGGGCACTTCCTGACCGCCTGGGCCCAGGCCTACGCGGTGCTCGGCGACACGACCTGCCGGGACAAGGCCGACTACATGGTGGCCGAGCTGGCCAAGTGCCAGGCGAACAACGGCGCCGCCGGGTTCGGCGCGGGTTACCTGTCGGGCTTCCCGGAGTCGGACTTCACCGCGCTCGAGGCTCGTACGCTCTCCAACGGCAACGTGCCCTACTACTGCGTCCACAAGACCCTCGCCGGGCTGCTCGACGTGTGGCGCCTCACCGGCAACGACCAGGCCCGTACGGTGCTGCTCGCGCTGGCCGGCTGGGTCGACACCCGCACCGCGCGGCTGAGCGCGAGCCAGATGCAGGCCACGCTGGGCACCGAGTTCGGCGGCATGAACGACGTGCTGGCCGACATCTACCAGCAGACCGGCGACACGCGCTGGCTGACCGTCGCGCAGCGCTTCGACCACCAGGCCGTGTTCAACCCGCTCGCCGCCAACGTCGACGAGCTCAACGGCAAGCACGCCAACACCCAGGTACCCAAGTGGATCGGCGCGGCCCGCGAGTACAAGGCGACGGGCACCACCCGCTACCGGGACATCGCCGCGAACGCCTGGTCGATCACCACGCGGGCGCACACGTACGTCATCGGCGGCAACAGCCAGGCCGAGCACTTCCGGCCGCCGAACGCGATCGCCGGTTACCTGAGCAACGACACCTGCGAGCACTGCAACACGCACAACATGCTCAAGCTCACCCGCGAACTGTGGCTGCTCGACCCGAACAACGCCGGCTACTTCGACTACTACGAGCGGGCGCTGCTCAACCATCTGATCGGTGCGCAGAACCCGGCCGACAGCCACGGCGGCGTCACCTACTTCACCCCGCTCAGGCCCGGTGGGCGTCGCGGTGTCGGCCCGGCGTGGGGCGGCGGCACCTACTCGACCGACTACAACTCGTTCTGGTGCTGCCAGGGCACCGGCATCGAGACCAACACCAAGCTGATGGACTCCATCTACTTCTTCGCCGGCACCACCCTGACCGTCAACCTGTTCGTGCCCTCGACGCTGAACTGGTCGCAGCGCGGCATCACGGTCACCCAGTCCACGACGTACCCGGTCAGCGACACCACCACCCTGACCCTGTCCGGCACCATGAGCGGCACCTGGAGCATCCGGGTACGGATCCCGTCCTGGACGCAGAACCCGGTCCTCGCCGTCAACGGGGCCGCCCAGGCAGTCACCGCGGCGCCGGGCAGCTACGCGACCATCACCCGGGCCTGGGCGGCGGGGGACACGCTGACGGTCACCCTGCCGATGCGGGTCGTCATGCTGGCCGCCAACGACAACGCCGGCGTCCAGGCGATCACGTACGGGCCGGCGGTGCTCTGCGGCAACTACGGCAACACCGCGCTGTCCTCGGCGCCGTCGCTGACTGTCTCGTCCATCGCCAGGACGAGCACGTCGAGCCTGGCCTTCACCGCGACGGCCAACGGCACGAGCGTGCCGATCGGGCCGTTCCACGACGCGCACGGCTTCAATTACACCGTCTACTGGGCCAACAACAGCACCCCCGGCGGCGGTGAGACCTACAAGCTGGTCAACGTCGGAACCGGCACGGTCCTGGGCGTGAAGGACATGTCCACCGCCGACGGCGGGCTCGCCGTGGCCTGGGGCGACACCGGGACGGCCGACCACAACTGGGTCAGGATCACCGACGGCACCGCGGTCAGGTTCCGCAACGTCAACAGCGGCAAGGTCCTCGGCGTCGAGAACATGTCGACCGCCGACAACGCCCGGGTCCTGCAGTGGTCGGACAACGGCACCGCCGACCACCGCTGGACGCTGGTCGACCTCGGCAACGGCACCTACAAGATCCGCAACGTCAACAGCGGGAAGCTGCTGGCCATCCTCAACGGCGCCGGCACCTACGGCGCTCAGGCCGTCCAGGACTCCGACAACGGCTCCGCCGACAACGTCTGGCGCCTGGTCAAGCTCGCCTGACCCGGGCTCGTGCATCGAGGAGGAAGTGTACTGATGACCATTCTTGCCGCCCGTGCCCGACTGCTGCTCGGCGCGGCCTGCGCCGTGGCCGTCGCCGTGTCCTCGGTGGCCGTGGCCACCCTGGCCCACGCCGATCTCACCGGTCCGCCCGGCACCACCCTCAAGGCCGCCGCCGAGCGCAGCGGCCGGTACTTCGGCGCCGCCATGGGCGGGGACCGCCTCAACGACTCCGGCTTCCTGACCATCGCCAACCGTGAGTTCGACATGATGACCGCGGTCAACGAGATGAAGCCCGACGCGACCGAGCCCAACCGGGGCCAGTTCGACTTCCGGGCCGGGGACGCCATCTACAACTGGGCCACCCAGCACGGCATGCGGGTCCGGGGCCACACCCTGGCCTGGCACGCCCAGCAACCCCGCTTCTGGGGCAGTCTCAGCGGCAGCGCCCTGCGCACCGCGATGATCGACCACATCAACGGCGTCATGGCCCACTACAAGGGCAAGCTCTACGCCTGGGACGTGGTCAACGAAGCCTTCGCCGAGAACGGCAGCCGGCGCTCGTCGAACCTGCAGTCCACCGGCAACGACTGGATCGAGGTGGCGTTCCGCACCGCGCGGGCCGCCGACCCGGGCGTGCAGCTCTGCTACAACGACTACAACATCGAGAACTGGACGTACGCCAAGACGCAGGGCGTCTACAACATGATCCGCGATTTCAAGGCGCGCGGCGTCCCGGTCGACTGCGTCGGCCTGCAGACCCACTTCACCGGGGGCAGCTCGCTGCCGGGCAACTTCCAGCAGACGCTGTCGAGCTTCGCCGCCCTCGGCGTGGACGTGGCGTTGACCGAGGCCGACGTGACCAACGCGTCGGCGAGTCAGTACCAGGGCCTGACCCAGGCGTGCATGAATGTCCCACGCTGCGTCGGCATCACGACCTGGGGCATCCGGGACAGCGACTCCTGGCGGGGCAACGAGAACCCGCTGCTGTTCGACCGCAGCAGCAACCCCAAGCCCGCGTACACCTCGGTCCTCAACGCCCTCAACGCCGCCTCCACGACGGTGCCCGGGACGACCACGCCGCCGAGTACCCCGACCAGCACGCCACCGAGCACCCCGCCCGTCACCGGGCAGCCGGGCGCGTGCACCGCGACCTACCGCACGGCCAGCACCTGGAACGGTGGCTATCAGGGTGAGGTGACGGTGACCAACAACGGCTCCGGCACCCTCAACGGCTGGACCGTCCGGCTGACGCTGGCCGGCGGGCAGACCATCGCGAACGTCTGGAACGGCGTCAACACCGGCACCAGCGGCACGGTCAGCGTCCGCAACGCCGCGTACAACGGCTCCGTCGGTGCCAACGCCTCCACCAGCTTCGGCTTCCTGGTCAACGGCAGCAGCAACGCGGCGCCCGGCGCCCTGTCGTGCGCCAGCCCCTGACCGCCGTCCCCCGCCAGAGGAGAAAGGCTAGTGATGACAACACGTACGGGGCGGACTCGAGCCGACCGTCGCCGGCTACTGGGGCACCTACACCGGGGCGATCGACCAGGCACTCACCAAGGGCAAGGTGATCATGGCGTACTGGGCCCACAGCGGCGGCCGGCCCAGCGACGCCGCGGCCTACGACCGGATGTGGGACACCGTCGTCGCCCGGTACGCCGGCAACAGCAACGCCTACTTCGAGGTCATCAACGAGCCGCACGGGTATTCCACGACCGACCTGAACAACATGTACAACGCCTGGCTCAACCGGCACTCCGGGGTGCCGCGCGGCCGGGTCATCCTGGACGGCGCCGGGCTGGCCCAGAACGTCGCCGCGGTCGGCCAGGACACCAGGTTGAACAACACCCTGCTGGCCGTCCCGGACGGTGGCCACCGAGTGGGGCGGTCCGATGGGCCGGGCAGCAAGAACGGGGTCGCGTACGACACCATCGACTACAACATCCCGAGCGGGTCGTTCTTCGCCGACTACCTGCGGGGCGTCAGCGCCAAACTGCGCGAGCTCGGTGTCGGCGGCGTCTACTGGCCCGGCCTGCGCGACGGCGACTGGTACAGCCTGACCCGGCGCACCGGCAGCGGATCGAATCTGAACCTGACGCTGACCAACCCTTCCGGGCTGAACCGGCTGCGGTACTCCTGGGGGATGGGCACCGGCGGCAGCACGACGGTCCGGTCGTCGGCACGGCCACCAGCCGGTACGCCGACGGCCTGGGCCGTACGGCGGCCGGCTCCGACGTCGGTCAGAGCTCCGCCACCACCAGCGTCAACCAGCAGTGGGTGATCGAGAACTCCGGCACCTACGTGCGGGTCAGGAACCAGGGCACCGGGCTGTACCTGGACGGCATGGGCCGGACCGCCAACGGCAGCGCCGCCGGCCAGTACACCACCGGAACGTCGGCCAACCAGCAGTGGTCCGTGCTGACCGACGCGAACAACGTCCGGCTGCGCAACCGGGTCACCGGCCTCTACCTCGACGGCATGGGCCGCACGGCGAACGGGGCCGGCATCGGGCAGTACGGCGACTCCACCAGCGCCAACCAGCGCTGGAAGATCGTCGCGGTGCCCCAGGACGTCAGCTGATGGTGTAGAGGACGTCCGGGCCGATGTCCTGACGGATGACGCCGGGCGGGGTCGGTGCGTTCAGCACCGCCTCGAACGGCGTGCCCGGGACCCGGTCGCGCAGCACGACCACGCTGCGGATGCCGAGCCGGCGCATGCGGTCCAGGCTGGGCTCGCTGGGAAAGGTCTGCATCAGGTCGCGGAGTCCCTGGTGGTTGGGCGGGATGTAGCCGGACGCCCCGTTGACCATCAAGGGGAATCCTTCGGTCGACCAGAGCAGGACGTTGGTGTCGACGTTCTCGTCGGAGGGCAGCACCATCAACGGCGCCGACGCCATGGTGAACGCGGCCGGTGGAACCGGGGTGTCCGGATGGTCCATGTCGGGCATGCCCTCGGCCAGCACCAGCAGCAACGGGGGAATGGTCAGCACCCGGACGGCGACCGTCTGCCACTGCGGCAGTGTCGCCGCCCGGGCCAGCCGGGCGAGCTTGGTGAGCAGGCCGGCGGCGAGGACAACCATGAAGATGGTCGGCCACAGGATCAACCGGCCGGGGGTACGGCTGCCGTCGAAGCCGGGCACGTACAGGTGCAGGAGGCGGTACGTGGGACCGTTGGTGCCGAGCGCGAACAGGATCCCCAGGACTGTGCCGGCGAGGAGAAGCAGGCGCTGCCGGACGGACCACGACGAGAGGACCAGGCCGCCGAGAGCCAGCAGGTAAAGCGCGTACCCGCACAGCAGCGCCTTCTCGTTGGCGGCGTTGCCGAGCTCGGCCCGGGCGTCGTTGTGCAGGGTGCCCCAGGGCAGCGAGTACTGCGGTGCGACGAACAGGCCGCGCGGCGGCGGCGAGAACACGGCGACGTAATCCCAGGACCGGGTCACGTACGGGTACAGCTCGCGGACCTGCTGGTAGCCGTACGCGAAGAAGGCGGTGACCGCGGTGAAGGCCAGCCCGCCGGCGAGGTCGGCGAGGATCAGCCGGCGGCCCAGTGGCGGGCGGCCCCGGACCAGCCAGCCGATCGCCGCGCAGAGGCAGGCGAGGGCGAGCAGGTAGACGAAACCGAGGCCGATGCCGAAGCCGAGAGTCACCTGCCAGGCCGCGACCAGCCAGCCGGCGACCGCCCAGCCGGGCCGGACCCGGTCGCTGCGGTAACCGCGGGTCAGTGACCAGCCGTGGCCGCGGGCGAGCATCGCCACGGCGAGGGTGATGCCGCCGGTCGACATGATGTTCAGGTGACCCGCATGGTCGTAACGCCAGGGTGCGTAGGCCAGGGCGGCGCCGGCCAGCGCGGCGGCCACCCGCTCGGCGCCCAGCTGGCGCAGCATCGCGTAGCCGCCGAGGAACGCCAGCGCGAACGTCAGCACGAACAGGATGTTGTAGCGCAGCACGGCGGCCGTCACGCCCTCGCCGATCAGCCCGGCCGGCGCGTAGCCGAAGAGGGTGTCGGTGTACGCCAAGCCGAACGTGTCGGGGTAGAAGGCGTTGGTGTGCCACAGCCCGCGCAGGCCGTGCCGCAGGGACTGGCCGTTCCAGGCGACGATCCAGGCCTGCGCCGTCGGGTCGCCGGCGTCGCCGATGATGGTGCGCACCGGGTTGGCGATGGTCTCCTGCTTGACGCCGCCGGTGACGAGCCGGCTCGCGTACGGCGGGAGCAGCCACACCATGACGATCGCGAGCAGCACCGAGCCGGCGGTGGCGACGGTCCACTCGTGCCGCAGCAGCCGCAGCAGCCGGGCCGGTGCTCTCGTTGCCTTCTCGGTGACCACATCGGACAAGACGTACCCCCGTACGCGGAAAGATCCTGGTGAGCGCGAGGAAAGCTAACACGACTTCCGGCGCAGCAATAGAGCGGTTCCGAATAAGGAGAACATCGCCGGCGAAAAACCGTTACGAGAACGCACGCCGATGGTCGATTAACTATTTGCCAGTGAAGTTCTTGAATGCATGGGAGCGCTCCCGTAGCCTGCGTTCATATTCGTGCTCAATCAGCGAGGAGTGACGCGATGGCGAGCGGAAGACGGACCTCGTCGATGGTGGGCGTCGTCCTGGCCGCCGCCGCGCTCCTGGTCGGGGCCGGCGTGGTCGCGGCCTCGGCCGGAACGGTCGCGGCTGACGGGCCCACCGTGCTGGCCGCGACCGCCGGGTGCGGCAAGACGCCGACGCTGCGCAACGGCACTTACACGATCCAGCGCGGTGGCCAGTCCCGCACCTACATCCTGCGCATCCCCGACAACTACCAGCCGACCCTGAAGTACCGGCTGTTCGTCGGGCTGCACTGGCTCAACGGCTCGGCGCAGAACGTCGCCGCCGGGGGCGGTGCGGCCGGCGCCGCGTGGGCCTTCTACGGCGAGCAGCGGGCGTCCGGCAACGGAGCGATCTTCATCGCCCCGCAGGGCCTGGACGCCGGGTGGGCCAACACCAACGGCCGCGACGTGACGCTGGTCGACGACATCCTGCGAGTGGTCGAGAACGACCTCTGCGTCGACACCACCCAGCGTTTCGCGCTCGGCTGGAGCTACGGCGGCTCGATGAGCTACGCCTTGGCCTGCGCCCGGCCGGCCATCTTCCGCGCGGTGGTGGCGTACTCCGGTGCCCAGCTCAGCGGCTGCGCCGGTGGCACCCATCCGGTCGCCTACTTCGGTATCCACGGCACCCGCGACAGCGTGCTGAACATCAGCTCCGGGCGGCAGATCCGCGACACGTTCGTACGGGTCAACGGCTGCACCGCGCAGAACCCGCCGGAGCCCCCGAACGGCAGCGGGCGGCACATCACCACCGCGTACGCGGGGTGCCGGGCCGGGTATCCGGTGCAGTGGGCCGCTTTCGACGGCGACCACACGCCCGAGCCGGCCGACGGCGGCGGCACCAACACCGCGACCACGTGGACGACCGGCGAGGTCTGGCGCTTCCTGAGCCAGTTCGGGCCGGCCACCTCGCCCGCCGGCTCGACCCCGGGGCCGTCGAGCCCGGCGCCCTCGAGCCCGATGCCGAGCGATCCGGTGCCCAGCATTCCCGGCCCCAGCATTCCCGGCCCCAGCAGCCCCGGACCCAGCAGTCCCGCGGACCGGGCGTGCCGGGTGTCCAGCAAGGTCAACGCCTGGAACACCGGGCTGACCGCCGACATCACCCTCACCAACACCGGCACGACCGCGGTCAACGGCTGGTCGCTGAGCTTCGGCCTCGCCGCCGGGCAGACGATCACCGCCGGCTGGAACGCCACCTACAGCCCGGCCTCCGGGCAGGTGACGGCCCGCAACGCCGGCTACAACGGCGCGATCGCCGCCGGCGGGTCGGTCAGCATCGGCTTCCAGGCCGGGCACACCGGCAACAGCGCCGCACCGACCGCATTCGTCCTCGATGGAGTTCCCTGCGTCACCAGTTGAAGCCGCACTCATCCGGGGAAAGTCCGATGCGAACGTGCTGTGGGCCGCGCAAGCCACCGCACGTTCGCATCGGGCATGTCCGCCGGCAGGGGCTCATCGGGCAACGTTCGGGGCATGTGCGGGCAGCCACCCATCGGCAACGGCCGGAGCCGCGTACTCGTACCCGTGCCCACACTCAAGAGAAAAATCGCCCTCACCGCGGCCGCTGTCGTCACGGCCGGCGTCTCCGCGGTCACCTACCAGGCCTCGGCCGCCGAGGCCCCGTCCCTCCAGCCGCCGGCCGGCCTGAAGATCATCGGCCAGTTCGTGGTCGGCACCGGAACCCAGACCTACACCTGTACGGGTGGCAAGTTCACCGGCTCGTCGGTCCCCGAGGCGGGCCTCTTCGACGGGGCCAACCGGAAGATCCACCACTTCGGCGGCCCGACCTGGCAGTCCGAGGCGGACGGCTCGCTGATCACCGCCGCCCCGGTGGCCAACTCCCCGGTGCCCGGCGCGATCCCGGAGCTGCTGCTGGAGGTCAGGACCCGGTCCGGGTCGGGGATGCTCAGCACGGTGACCCACATCCAGCGGCTGAACACCTTCGGTGGCGTGGCCCCGGCCACCGCCTGCACCGACGGTCAGAAGGCAAGCGTGCCCTACAACGCCAACTACATCTTCTGGGGCAACTGACCTCATGTAATGACTTTGCATGGGTTTTCCGCCGCGGGTGGGCTCAGCCGCTGACGATGTCGATGTCGTCGACGTAGCCGCGGAAGAGGCCGGTGGTGCCGGGCTGGTCGTACCCGATCCAGATCTGGTCGACGGTGCCGCCGGCCAGGGCGCTCAGCGGGATCCGGACGAGATTCCACTCGTTGAGCCGCAGGTGGCCCGCCTGGCCCTGGAACCGCGGGTGGGCCCGGACCCCGGACTGGTCGGTCGCGCCGGAATCCCGCAGGCTGCGGCCGTCGGTCAGGAACAGGTCGAGTGCGACCGACGTGGCCGGGTACTGCGGATAGATCCAGTACGACAGCGTCGTGTCCGCGGCGATCGGGACGTGGACGTCGAAGACCTTGTTGTACGAGTACGACTGCGTCGTGCTGGTGTCGTTGCCGGAGTACATGAGGGCGTACGTGCCGCCGTGCGCGGTCTCGGCCCGGCGAGCGGATTCCATGGCGGTCAGGCCGCAGCAGAAACCGCCGACGTTCACGCTCGCGTGGACGCTGTTGGTCCAGGTGGGCTGCGCGGCGGCGCCGAAGTCGGTGCGGAACAGCGGCCAGGCCCGGCCGGCGCCCAGCACCGGACGCAGGGCGCTGTGCCAGAGGTTGGCGAGTTTGACGTATCCGCCGTCGGTGGGATGGATGGTGTCCGGGCCGATGTCGGCGGCCGTCAGGGTGCTGGTGAGGTCGACGAGCCGGACGTTGTGCCCGGCGGCCACCTGCGCCGCGGCGATGGCGGGCAGAGCGGCGTTGAAGGTCCGCGCCCGGCTGTCGTTGGTGGGATTGCCCGAGGGGACCAGCGTGGAGAACACCACGGCGGCGGTCGGCCGGGCGGCGACGATCCGGTCGAGCAGGTCGCGCATCCGCGCCGGCGCGTTCGGCAGGTCGTAGTTCTGCAAGGTGTCGTTGGTGCCGACGTTCAGCAGCACCACGTCGGGCCGGGCGGCGGACAGCCAGGCGTCCGCGTTGGCCGCGATCTGGTCGATGCGCAGACCGGGGTGGCCCTCGTTGTCGCGATCCGTCATCGTGCCCGACTGCTGCGATCCGACGAAGTCGATCGCGACTCCGGCGTCGCCGGCGAGATGCTCGCGCAGCTCCTCGCGGTAGCCGTTGCCGTCGGTGGAGGAGGTGCCCCAGGTGATCGACGCGCCCAGCGGCATGATCCGCACCGGGTCGACCGCGTGGGCCGGTGCCGCCGCCCCGGTCGCGCCGATGGCGGCCGCCAGGAGGACGGCCGTGGTCAGACGCCGGAGAATCATCGGGCTCCCTGCCGTTGACATCGTTGTCAGCGCATTGCACATCGCAGGTCGTCGATGTGTCAAGAGCGGGCCCGGTGGTAGATCGCCTCCAACCGCCGCAGAAAGACCTCCGGCGGGTACGCCGCCGCGGCCGCCATGCCGTCCCGGCTCACCCTGGCCCGTAGGGCGCCGTCGTCCAGCATGCGCAGCAGCGCGGCGGCGAACGCGTCCGGCGTCGGTGCGCAGGTGAAGCGCGCGGCCCCGACGGATCCCGGCCGGACGGCGAGCTCCGGGTCGGCGACCACCACCGGCAGCCCGGCCGCTTCCGCCTCGGCCAGCACCAGGCTCTGCGTGTCCGTGGTGGAGGCGAACGCGAGCACGTCGGCGGCCCGGTAGAAGCCGGCGACCGCGTCGGGCGGCACGGGCGGAAGAACCTGGACGTGACCGTCCAGCCCGAGTGCGGCGATCCGGCGGGCCAGGCGCCGGCGCTGCTGGGACACCCCGACCAGGACCAGCCGGGCGTCCGGCCGGGCTGAGCGCACCCGGGCGTACGCCTGCAGCAACAGTTCCGGGTTCTTCTCGGCGGTGGCCCGGCCGACCGACAGCACAACGTTCCCGCTGGTACGGGCCGGGCGGGGCGCGACGCCGGCGACCGGTGTGGGCAGCACGCAGATCTCGGCGGCCGGCCGGAACGGAGCGAAGCCCGCCGCCGCCTTGTCCGAGGGGGCGATCGCCACCGCCATCCGCGCGAACATGGCCTGGCCGAGCGCAACCAGCCGGCGCCGGCGCACCGCTCCGGGCCGGGTCAGCTCCAGGAACTCCCGGGGCGACCAGCCCAGGCCCAGGCGCACCGCACACCAGGCGGCGCCGGCCGGGATCTCGGCGAACAGGTCGGCGTAGGCCAGCAGGTCGGTGTGCCAGGTCATCACCAGCGGCACGCCCCAGTCGGCGGCCGACCGGAACCCGGTCATCCCGATCGGCCCGGTGCTGTGCGCGTGGACCAGGTCGGCCGGCCGGGGCGTGAACGGCAGCCCGACACGGACCTGCCGCAACGGCACTGGTACCGAGCGGACGCCGTCGCGGCTCAGCAGGGGTCCGGGGCGGTAGAAGTCCACCTCGTGCCCGGCCGCGCGCAGCAGCCGTACGGTCAGCTCGGCCGACCGGGCGACGCCGTCCGGCCGTCCGGCGTGGCTGTCGCAGAAGTGGGCGATCCTCACGGCTCGCCTCTTGCCCGTAGGCTCGCTCGATGAACCGGGGCAAGCGGCTGCTACCGGCGTTCGGAATGCTCGCCGCGGTGCAGATGATCGCCGTGAGCACAGTGGACGGCCTCACCCGGCCCGGCTACGACGAGACGCGCCACTGGATCAGTCAGCTGTCGCTCGGTCCGGACGGCTGGTACGGCACCGTCAACCTCGCCACCTGCGGCCTCTGGCTCATCCTGTGTGCCATCGGGCTGCACCGGCGGGCCGGCGGACGCGCGGTGGTCCTGATCCTGTGGTGCGGGCTCTGTTTCGTGTCCCTCGCCGTCGTCCGGACCGACGCGGGCCTGGGCTTCCCGCCGGGCGTGCCCGAGGAGCACACCCCGCGCGGGCTGATTCACAAGCTGATTGCTCTCACGCTGAGCGTCGCGGGGATCGCCGCGGTGGCCGGTGTCGGACCGCGACGGGTGGCCCGGGTGGTCGCGGCGGCCATGGCGGTGTCGTTCGTGGCGGCCGTCGTGCTGGTGCTGCTCGACGACGGCGAGGTGCTGCCGGGCAATCCGAGCGGGGTGTTCGAACGGGCCGCGTTGTTCGCCGGGCTCGGCTGGATCGGACTGTGCTGTATGGGCCTGGTCGGGGGCCGGCAAGTGGCGGGCACCGGATCGGTGCCCGCCGCTCACTGCGGTGGTTCTGACGTCAGCGGATGACCCCGGTCAGCGCCGGGTCCACTGCTGGTTGGCGGCCCCGGTGCAGGCCCACAGCAGCGTCAGCGTGCCGTTCGCGGTCTGGTTGTTGGAGACGTCGAGGCAGAGGCCGGTCTGGTTGTTGCGGACGGTGCCGTTGCTCTGGAAGGTCCATTGCTGGTTGGTGCCGCCGTTGCAGTCCCAGAGCTGCGCCTTGGCGCCCGCGGTGGCGCCGGTCGGCGCGTCCAGGCACTTGCCCAGCGACTGCAGGGCCTGACCGGACACGGTCCACTTCTGGTTGTTCGCCCCGCCGCAGTCCCAGATGACCGGCTGGGTGCCGTTGGCGGTGTTGCTGTTCGGCACGTCCAGGCAGCGCCCGGACGAGGTGCTGACCAGGCTGGTCGAGGCCGGCACCGGCGGCTCGCCGCTGGTGCCCCCGCTGACCCGGTAGACGACCGTCCCGTGGGCCGGCACGCTCGCGCTGATCGTGCCGCTGGTGGTCGTCGTGGCCCCGCTCCAGGCGTCGACCAGGTTGTACGACGACGCTCCGGTCTTGCCGACCGCCGCGGCGGTGGTGGAGATCGTCCGGGTGGCGCCGCTCTGGTTGAACAGGGCCACCGCGACATCGCCGTTGGCCAGCCGCTTGGCCAGCACCCGTTGGTTGCTGTCGCCCGCCACCTGGACCCCCTGCAGGCCCAGGGTGTCCTGGTTGATGGCGATGAGCCGGGGGTTCTTCAGGATCGTCTGGGTGGCGGTGGTCATGGTGCGGATGTCGTTGCCGGCGATCAGGGGCGCGGCCATGATCGCCCACATGGCGAAGTGGGAACGCTGCTCGGTGTCGGTCAGCGTGCCCCGGCCGACCTCCATCATGTCCGGGTCGTTGAAACCACCCGGCTTGGCGTATCCGGCCAGCGGCACGTTCACGTTGATGATGTTTTGGACGCCCATCGGGTAGTCGTTGACCTGGTTCGTGTTCCAGACCAGCTGGATGTCCTCGGTGGTGCGCCAGATGTTGGCCACATCGCCCCAGTTGCGCTGCGGCCCGGTCTTGGAGTGGATGCTGTTGGAGTTGATGCTGTACAGGATCGGCCGCCCGGTCGCGGCCAGCGCGTCACGCATCTTCGCGAACGTGGCCACCTGGTCGTTGATGGTGCCGCTGGGGGAGCACCAGTCGTACTTCAGGTAGTCCACGCCCCAGGCGGCGAACTGCCGGGCGTCCTGGGCCTCGTGCCCCTGACTGCCGGTCGCACCCGGGTACGAGCCGAAGTACTGCGCGCAGGTCTTGTCCAGCGGCGCCTGGTAGATGCCGAACTTGAGACCCTTGCTGTGGATGTAGTCGCCGAGGGCCTTCATGCCGCTGGGGAAGCGGGTCGGGTCGGCCTGCAGGTTGCCGCTCCCGTCGCGGTCGGGGTTCATCCAGCAGTCGTCGACCACCACGTACTGGTAGCCCGCGTCGCGCATGCCGGAGCTGACGATGCTGTCGGCCATTCCCCGGATCAACGACTCGTTGATGTTGCAGAAGAACGTGTTCCAGCTGTTCCAGCCCATCGGCGGGGTACGGGCCACCCCGTTGTCCAGGGCCTGCGCCGGCGTTGCTGCGGAAGCGACGAACGCCGTGCCCGACAGCATCAGGAGTCCAGCCGCGAGCAAGGATTTCAGAGCTCTCATCGATTACCGACCTGTTCAGAGTGAACGTTAACATCCGGATTTCACAAGGTTGCCAGAATGTTTCCAGGCATTCAAGGGCGAGAATTCGTCACGGCGGTACGCGACTTCTGGATGCCGCTGCGCATAACACAATTACGCCCGGGCCCGGTCAGCGCGTGGTTCAGGGGTATCCGGCGGCGATCACGTTGGCCTGTACCGCGTTCTCGGTCGTCGGACGGGTAGCCGGCGACCATGACTCCCTCGTAGAAGGTGCCGGCGCTCGGTTGGCGCCGCCCACGGGCTTGCAGCAGTCGCCGCCGCTGACGAGGATGATGGCGCCCTGCCTCTTCATCGGGCTGTGCTGGTGAAGGACCGCTGGTTCGGGTTCCAGGTCTGACTGCCGCCGGGATTGATGAACAGCGAGTACGCCTTGGCCACGCCGACCGTCAGCGATTCGGAGGTCGCGGTGGCCGGGCGGCTCCGGGGCGAGCCGGGCACGACGCTCGAACCCTGGTACCAGAGGTCGTTGCCGCGGCCGGACTGGTCGTGGCCGACGGTGATGACGCAGGTGTTCCCGCCGCAGAACGCGTCCTGGGCGGTGCCGTCACCGGTCGGTGGCGTCGGGTCGGCCGGCGAGTCCCACAGCTGGTTGCTCTGCCCGTTGCAGTCCCAGATGACGACCGGCATGGCGTTGGCGGCGCCCTGTCCCGAAGCGTCCAGGCACTTGCCGTTGACCATCAGCTGCTTCGACGCGGTGTAGGTCCAGGTCTGGCCGGAGCAGTCGCGCAGTTGTGCCTGGGTTCCGTTCCCGGAGGCGGTGACGCTCAGGCAGCGGCCGGACCGGGTGCCCACGATCGGGGCGCTCTGGCCCGGCTGGACGGTCGCGGCGGCCGCGGTGCCGGCGACGAGGATGACGGCGAGGGTGACGCCCGCTGCGAGCAGTTGTCCGAGGTGGCGGCACCGTTGGAAACGACCATGAATGGCCTCCCGGTACTGGTGGTTCGCCACATGGGGACAAATCGGCGGATGTCAATACGACTTCACCGGGTCCGATCTCGTTACACATTTCGGGCCGGGGATTTCCGGCGGGGCCGGGATTTACGCATCGACAATGGTCGCTTGACATGGTGGAAACACCGCCTTAACGTCGGCGGAAGGAAACGTCATACGTCATACGCTGCGGCTCTGTGCCGATCGCGCCGCGATGATCCCCGACCCGAGGAGATGCCCGTGCCGTCCACGCTGCGCAGAAAGGTGCTGGCCGGATTCGCCGCGGCGGGTGTGGCCGCCGCGGTGATGACCGTCGCCGGGGCGACCCCCGCACTGGCCGCGCCCACCACCCTCTACGCTTCCCCCGCCGGCTCCGGCACCGCGTGTTCCAGCGCCCAGCCGTGCTCGCTGACGGGCGCGCAGGCCGCGGTGCGGTCGCTGAACGACGCGATGTCCGACGACATCGTGGTGCAGCTGGCCGACGGCGTGTACCGCTTGTCGGCGCCGTTCCGGCTGACCGCCGAGGACTCCGGCACCAACGGCCACACCGTGGTGTGGCAGGCGGCGCCGTCGGCCCGGCCGGCGATCAGCGGAGCGCGGGCGGTCACCGGCTGGACTCTCGCCGACGCCGGTCGCAACATCTGGCAGGCCAATGTGGGCGCCGGGACCGACAGCCGGCAGCTCTACGTCAACGGGTCCATCGCCACCCGGGCGCGCACAAGTGTGAACCGGGCGGACTTCACCGCCAGCGGCACCGGCCTGCGGTTCACCAACGGGGCGCTGAGCTACCTCAACAACCTGGCCAACCAGAACCGGATCCAGCTGGAGAGCGTCGCCTCGTTCACCGACCGGTACGTGTCGGTGCAGAGCATCAGCGGCAACTTCATCACCATGCAGCAGCCGAGCTGGAACAACAACACCTTCGGCTACGACACCTTCACCACCCCGCACCGGGCCGGCCCGCTGTACCTGACCAACGCGTACGAGTTCCTGGACTCGCCGAACGAGTGGTATCTCAACTCCGGCACCGGCACGTTGTCCTACGCGCCGCCGGCCGGCCAGAGCATGAGCAACCTCAGCGTGGAGCTGCCGACGCTGCAGTCCCTGGTCAACATCGGGGGCACCTACGACGCCCCCGCTCACCACGTCACGTTCAAGGGGATCACCTTCACCGGCACCAGCTGGCTCGGGGCCAGCAGCAACCAGGGCTACGCGGACCAGCAGACCGGCGCGTACATGACCGGTAACTGGAACTGGCCGGCGTTGAGCGTCTGTCAGGAGGGGTGCAGCCAGTTCGAGGCCACCCGGCCGCACTGGAACCAGATGCCCGCCGCCGTGCAGGTCTCCGCGGCCAACGCCATCACCTTCAGCGGCTCGCAGTTCGTCAACCTCGGCCAGATGGCCATCGGCATCGGCAACGACGCCAACGCCCACGCCAGCGGCGTCGGCCTGGGCGCCAGCAACATCACGGTCACCGGTTCGGAGATCGCCCGCAGCTCGGCCGGCGGCATCGTGGTCGGCGGCGTACGCGCCGACGCGCACCACCCGAGCGACCAGCGGATGGTCAACCGCGACATCACGATCAGCAACAACCGCATCCACGACCTCGGCGTGGAGTACCGCGGCAACGTGTCGGCCCTGACGACCTACGTCACCAACGCCACCATGTCGCACAACGAGGTCTACAACATGCCGTACTCCGGCATGTCGATCGGTTTCGGCTGGGGCGCCAACGAGCCGGGCGGCAGCAACCAGTACGCCAACCGGGGCCTGTACAACTACCAGCCGCGGTACACCACGGCGACGACCGCCTCGAACAACCGGCTCATCGGCAACTACATCCACGACGTGATGCAGCAGATGACCGACGGCGGATGCATCTACACGCTGTCCTGGAACCCGGGCGCCCGGATCGACGGGAACCACTGCCTGCGGATCAACGGCTGGTTCGGGCTCTACTTCGACGAGGGTTCCAAGTACTACACCGCCAGTGGCAACGTCTTCAACAACGTCGGCACCTGGGCCACCGCCAACTACTGGGGCGGCGAGAACATGGGCAACTTCACCGTCACCGGCAACTGGACCAGCAACAGCAGCACCAACATCACCAACGGCGACCGCGGCAACGTCGTGAACAACACCACGGTCACCAACGGCAACTGGCCCGCCGCCGCGCAGGCGGTGATGGCGGCGGCCGGACCGCAGACCAGCACCAGCCCGCAGACCACCCGGATCGTCGGGGTGCAGTCGGGCCGGTGCGTCGAGGTGGCGGGCGCCGCGACCGCCAACGGCGCCCAGACGCAGCTGGGGGACTGCACCGGCGCCGGCAGCCAGACCTGGACCTACACCGCCTCGAAGCAGCTCATGGTCTATGGCAACAAGTGCCTGGACGCCAGCGGACAGGGCACCAGCAACGGCACCGCCGTCATCATCTGGGACTGCAACGGCCAGCCCAACCAGCAGTGGAACCTCAACGCCGCCGGCACCGTCACCGGCGTCGCCTCCGGACTGTGCCTGGACGCCACCGGCGCGGGTACCGCCAGCGGCACCAGGATCAATCTCTGGGCCTGCCACGGCGGCACCAACCAGCAGTGGACCCGTCCCTCCTGACCGGCTGACCGGACGGGCCCACGCCACCACGGCGTGGGCCCGTCCCGTTCACTTCAGCAGCTGCCGCATCGACCGGGACAACAGCTCGGTGCGGTCCGCCGCGGTCAGCTTCTCCGGCCCGAAACCGAAGTAGAGAGTCGCCGGGGTGGCGGTCGCGGCGCCGAAGTCGTACACGTGCCCGGCCCGGGTCCAGTCGGTCGGGTTGGGCGCGGAACCCGGCGGTGGCCCGGCCACGGTCCAACCGCCCAGGTCCGTCTCGAAGGACGTACGGGCGACGGTCGCGCCGTCCACGTCCAGGCGTACGTCGTCGAGGAAGACGCCGTAGCCCTGGACGTACCAGTCGGATGTGGAGCTGATGGAGATCTCGACCTGCTTGCCCGCGTACGCGGACAGGTCGGCATGGAAGTCTTTCCACCCGCCGCTGTTGCCGGTCGCGGCGTTCCAGTCGCCGGTGGAGCCGTGCGGTGTGCAGTCCTCGGCCCAGTAGTGGGCCAGGAACGGGTGCGGGTCGAGCCGTTCCCACTCGCAGGTCCACCCGACGTCCGTACTGGTCAGGCCGCCGGTGTCCGGCAGGGTGGTCCAGTTGTCGGTGCCGACCTCGTGCGCCTCCACGATGAGGAAGTCGGCCCCCGGGTCCGTGTCGAACGAGGTCTTGAACCGCAGGTGCGCGTCCCGCGCCGTCCTCAGGTCGACGGTCCTGGTCAGTCGCTTGTAGGAGGAGTCCGAGCGCCCGCTCCACAGGTACTGGTCCCCGTCGGCCGGGTCGTAGGGTCCCGGACCGTCGTGCTGCCAGACCATCGGGACCGTGCTGGTGAACTGCGGGAACTGAGCCGCGGGCAGCTCGCTCGATGTGCTCAGGAACGCCGCCGTGTGCTGCTGTGCCCCGGCCGGGGCGGAGAAGCCCGCCAGCGCGCCGGCGGTGCCGGCCACCGTCGCGCTCCCGCCGTTGTCCACGTACGCGCCGGCGCCGAGCCAGTACTGCCGGAAGTCGTCGCTCAACGGCTGGCAGTCGAGGTCGTCGCCGCCGTCACCGCACTCCCCGGGGCCCTGCGGGAGGTAGAAGTACCCCGCGGATGCGGCGTACTGGGCGTACTGGCCGGCGTGCAGCAGCTTGCCGCCCTCGTTGAGGTAGTCGCGGACGGCCAGGTCGGTCTCGAAGGTGGCCCGGGTGGTGGCCCACTCCGGCTGGCCCGGGTTGCGCGGGACGATGTCGTCGCCGGTCTCCCACACCACCGCCCGATAGTGGGAGAGGACGCCGAGCGGGTGCGGGGCCCGCCGGTCGTGCGTGTCCATGTCGTAGACGTCGGCGGTGTGACCGGAACGCTTGAGGGCCTCGACGTAGGTGCCCGCGTACCGGGCCGCGGTGGCGCCGTCGGTGTTCGCCGGTTCGACGGCGGTGACGTCCTCGGTGGCCAGCACGAGCACGTCGCCGCCGACCTGCTGGTTGACGGTGTAGGTGAAGGGTGCGCTCTTGTGGCCGCCGGCGGCGGTGAACCACACGGTCACCCGGTCGCCCGGCTTCTGCCCGGTGACGGTGCCGCGCAGCTCCGCGAAGTACTTGTCCGCGCTGCCGCCGTACCTCTGGCCGCCCTGCCACTTGGTGACCGCGACCGTACGCTCTCTGCCGTTGATCCTGGTGTGCAGTCGCACGTTGCGCAGCGAGCGCTTGGCGACCACGGCCACCTGCTGGGGGGTGCCGAAGGAATCAGGGAAGGTGTCGGGGACGAAGTCCCTGGTCGACCGGCCGGCCACGGAGACCGGATCGGCCGGGTTCCGCGCCGAGCGGGCCAGCGAGAGCGCGAACGGGATGTTCTTGGCGACCTCGGCCTGGATCAGCTTCTCGTCATCGGGGAAATCGAACTCGGTACGGCAGTCCTCCGGTCGCCAGGCGTCGTCCGGATCGGACTCCGAGGCGGTCTGGCACGTCGACATCTCGGGGGCGAAACCGATGGTCCCCATCCGGACCTGGGCGTGATGGTTGGTGTCGCCGTTGGTGACATACAGCTCGGCGGAGATGTCCGGGTCATAACCGGGTACGGCCGGGTGCGCGTCGTCGCCGGCCAGCGCCATGGCGATCTGGTCGTCCGGGCTGACCGTCTCGACCTGCCAGCCGGCGCCCCAGAGGATGAGTTGGGCGGCCGAGTGGTAGTTGACCAGGAACTCGAAGCCGACCCGGCGGAACAGGGCGTCCATCGCCCGGGTCTCCGGCTCGGACTGCGGCGCGGGACCCCGATAGGTCTCGTCGCCCGGTTCCGGCGACGAGCCTTCGTTGTCGTATCCCCACCGCTCGGCGAAGTTGCGGTTGAGGTCGATGCCGTCCTCGGGCCCGTACCGGCCGTCGCCGTTGTTGTCGCGCATGTTCTTGCGCCAGTAACGGTATTCGTCGGAGGTGAAGGTGAGGTCGTAGCCGTCGGGGTTGGCCACCGGCAGGAACCACAGCTCGGTCGTGTCCACCAGGCCGGTGATGGCAGGGTCGGTGCCGTAGCTGTCGAGGACGTGGTGCATCAGCCGCCGGGTCATCTCGGGGGTGATCCACTCCCGGGCGTGCTGCCCGCCGAAGTAGAGCACGGCCGGGCGGCGGCCGTCGGGCACGGTCCGGGCGTTGCGGGTGACCTTGACCGCCTGGATCGGGACTCCGCGGACCGTCGTGCCGATCGTCTCGAGCTTCGCCAGTTTCGGGAAGCGTGCCGCGGTGGTGGCCAGCTCCTCGCGGATGCCGCCGAGCGAGTGGTAAGGCCGGAAGACTGTGGGGCCGGCTGCCTTGCGGGAGCGCGTCGAAGCGGTCTCCGGTTTGCGGGACAGGGAAACGCCGGCCTTCACGAGCCGGTCCGCCTGGGCCCGGCCGAGGATCACCTCGACCGCGGCCTTGCGGCCCGGAACCGGCGCGCGGCCGAGCTCGTCCGCCGCCAGGCCGGCCGTACGCAACGTGTCCCACTGGCGGTTGTCGAGTGTGCCGACGTAGACGTCGAGCCGGTCCTCGGAGGACGGTGCGGCCCCGGCCTGCGCCGGGATCGCGGTGACGGCGGCGGCGGTGGTGATGAGCACGGCTGCCGCCATGGCTGTCCGTTGTGAGCGCCTCATGAGTGACAAGTATCGATGTCTTGTCAACGCGCACGAGGCTCGCGGTCATCGGCCCAGCCATCCTCCGTCCACTGCGAGCACCGTGCCGGACACGTAGTCCGAGGCCGCCGAGCTGAGGAAGACGGCCGCGCCCGCGAGGTCGGCGCTGTGGCCCCAGCGCCCGGCCGGGATCCGTTCCAGGATCGACCGGGAGCGGTCGGGATCCGCGCGCAACGCGGCGGTGTTGTCGGTGGCGATGTAGCCCGGCGCGATGGCGTTGACGTTGATGCCCCGGCCGGTCCACTCGTTGGCCAGCGCCCGGGTGAGCCCGGCGATCCCCGACTTGGCGGCGGTGTAGCCGGGGACGTTGATGCCGCCCTGGAAGCTGAGCAGGCTGGCGGTGAAGACGATCTTGCCGCTGCCGCGTTCCAGCATCGGCGCGGCGACCAGCTGGGTCAGCACGAACTGGCTCGACAGGTCGACCTCGATGACCCGGTCCCACCAGGACAGCGGGTGCTCCGCCGCGGGTGCCCGTTCGATCGTGCCGGCGTTGTTGATGAGGATGTCCGGCGCCCGCCCGGCCAGCTCGCTGCCCAGCGCTGTCACGGCGTCGCGGTCGGCGAAGTCGACGGCGCGGGCCTCGAAGGTGCGACCGAGCCCGCGGACCGACTCGGCGACCTCGTCGTCGGCGTGCATCCGGGCACTGACCCCGATGATGTCCGCGCCTGCGGCGGCCAGGGCTTCGGCCATCGCCCGGCCGATGCCGCGGCGGGCGCCGGTGACCACGGCGAGCCGCCCCTCCAGATCGAACAAGCCGCTCATGCCATCGACTCCCCGGCGACGTCGATGAGGATCTTCATGGCCCGGCCGGCCGACAGGTCCGCGATGGCGGTGGCTGTTTCCTCCAGCGGCACGACGCCCGAGATCAGCGCCGCCGCCGGAATCACCCCCCGGCGCAGCAGCTCGATCGCCCGCTCGAAGTCGGATCGCTGGTAGACCCGCGCGCCCAGCAGGCGGAGCTCCCGCCAGAAGACCCGCTGCAGGTCGATCTCGCGTGCGGCGGCGTGGATGGCGACGACGACGATCGTGCCCCGGACCTTGGCCAGTGCGGTGGTGGCCCGGACCGCCGCGGCCGCGCCGGACACCTCGAACACCACATCCGCGCCGACGCCGCCGGTCCAGCTCTCGACCTCGGCGGTGAGATCGGTGCCGGCCGGATCCAGCACCTCGAAGCCGAGCGCCGCGATGCGGCTGCGACGCGACTCGTCGATCTCCGCGACCCGGACCTCCGCCCCGGCTTCGCGTGCCACGCAGGCGATGAGCACTCCGATCGGACCGCCGCCCAGGACGACGACCCGGTCGCCGACCTGCAACTCGGAGCGGCGGACGTCGTGCACGGCCACGGCCGCGGGCTCGACCAGCGCCGCGGTGCGCAGGTCCAGGTCGCCGGGCAGCGGCACCGCGATCGACGCCGGTACGTTCCAGCGCTGTTGCAGCGCACCGGGAGAGTCGATGCCCACGAAGACCAGGTTCTGGCAGATGTGCTGATGCCCGGCCAGACAAGCCGCACAGGTGCCGTCCCAGAGCAGTGGCATCACGGTCAGCGGATCGCCGACCGCCCAGCCCTGAACGGCGGCGCCGACGGCGGCCACGGTGCCCGAGGCCTCGTGACCGAACGCCAGCGGCGTCCGTACCCGGGCGTCCATGTCGCCGTGCACGATGTGCAGATCGGTGCCGCACAGACCGCAGTAGGCGACGGCGATCTGCAGTTCGCCCGGTCCCGGTGGTGCCTCGTCCATGGACACCGTCCGCAGCCGGCCTGAGCCCTCGTACGTCGTGCCCTTCATCGGCAGCTCTCCCTTGCAAACATCATACGTATGCCCTTATATTTCGGGCCGATGAACGCGGCGTCAATACGGAAGATCAGAAAAGGACACCGACTATGGTCCGTTCCAGGCGTGCCCGCTCCATCCGCTCCCTCCTGACAACCCTCGGCGGCGTCGCGGTTCTCACGGTCGCTCTCGCCGGCTGCGGCAACGACGACGGTGGTGGTTCCACCGCCGGCTCCTACGGATTTCCTCAGGTCACCCAGGACGACAAAGCCCCCATCACGGTATGGGTGGACGCCGATCGCACGAAGGCCGCGGACGCCTTCAAGAAGGCCCACCCGGAGGTGCCGATCCAGGTCGTGACCTACGACGGATCGGCCAACGGCTCCAACTCGTTCCGTACCAAGATCCAGCTCTTCGATCGCACCCAGAGCGGCTGGCCCGACGTCGTGTTCTCGACGCAGAACAACGACGCCGCCTGGGCCAGCCAGCAGAGCAACGGCAAGCAGGCCTTCGCCGCCGTGCTCAACGGCGGGCTCGTGCCCAAGGACACCCTCGACAAGTTCACCCCCGGCGCGCTGAACCCGTGCACCGTCGACGGCAAGGTCTACTGCCTGCGCAACGACCTCGCCCAGGTCGTGCTCCGGTACAACAAGGCGCTGTTCGACCAGTTCGGTTACAAGGTCCCGGCCACCTGGCAGGAATACCAGGCCCTCGGTGAGAAGGTCGCCCGGGAACACCCCGGCAACATCGTCGGCACCGTGGGCGACGCCTGGACCCCGGAGGTCTTCTTCTGGGGCAGCAAGTGCCAGGCGAACGACATCACCGGCCCCAAGACGGTCACGGTGAACACCACGACCCCTCAGTGCCAGCGCGCGGCGGCGATGCTCGACACGCTGATCAAGAACGGCACCACGCCGAACGTCAGCGTCTTCACGCCGGAGTTCGTGAAGAAGTACTCCGGCAAGGTGCTGATGATGCCCGGACCGGCCTGGTACGCCGGCGCCATCTTCAACAACCCGCAGTCGCTCAAGGTGCCCGCCGGTCAGCTCGGGGTGGCCGCGCCGCTGGCCTGGCCGGGCGAGGACGCCGTGACCGGCAACGTCGGCGGCGGCACCTGGTTCGTCAGCAGCCACTCGAAGAACCTCAAGGCCGCCGAGACCTTCGCCGAGTTCGTCACGACGGCCGACGACTACCAGGTGGCGGTCGCTCCCGGCTATCCCGCGTACGGGCCGGCCGCCGAGAAGTGGGTGAAGAAGCAGGAGTCGAGCGGCTACTACGCCACCGACCTGAAGGCCATCGTCACCGCCGGCACCTCGATCTGGCCCGGCTGGGGCTCGGGCATCTTCAGCCAGGAGGCGGTCTGGGCCAAGACGATGACGCCGGCCATCGCCGGCGGCAAAAGCGTGGTCACGCTCCTCCCGGAGTGGCAGACGGCGATCAAGAACCAGGCGCAGGTCGACGGATACACGGTCAAATGACGGTCGTCGACCGCACCGCGCAAGCGGCGGCCGTGGCGACGCGGCGGGCGGCCCGCCGGCCGCCCACCGGCCGCGACAACGTGATGAGCTACGGCCTCATCTCGGGCTACGCGGTGCTCACACTGGCCTTCGGGTTACTGCCGGCGCTGTACGCGGTGTACCTCGCCTTCACCGACGCCACCGGTGGATTCGCCGGCCTGGCCAACTTCTCCAAGGTGGCCGGCGACTTCCGCTTCTGGCCGGCGGTCTCGCACGTGGCCCTCTACCTGGTCATCTGGCTGGTCGCGCTGGTGGCGCTGGTGACCGTGCTGGCGGTCGTCGTGCACGCCATCAGGGTCCGGTGGCTCAGCCGGACCCTGCGGCTGGTCTTCTACCTGCCGGGCGCACTGGCCGGGGCCTCCAGCGTGCTGCTGTGGCTGTTCGTCCTCGACCCGACGGCCAGCCCGGTCGGCGGGCTGCTGCGGCTGCTCGGCTTCGAGAGCTTCGTGCAGGTCATCGTGCCGGGGAACCTGCCGGTCATCTTCGCCGTCATCGCCTTCTGGACCGGCGCCGGCGGCTGGATCGTCATCATGTACGGCGCACTGAACAACATCAGCGCCGAGGTCATCGAGGCGGCCCGGGTGGACGGTGCGAACGCCGTGCAGATCGCCTGGCGCATCCAGCTGCCGATGCTGCGCAAGTGGATCTCGTACATGGGCATCATGTCGCTCGCCGCCGGCACCCAGCTGTTCGTCGAGCCGCAGCTGCTCTCGCAGGCCAGCAACGCCGTCGTGCCCAACGACTACTCGCTCAACCAGCTCGCCTACCAGTACGCGTTCCAGCAGAACGACTTCAACGGAGCAGCGGCGATCTCCCTGCTGCTGCTCGTCGTCGCCCTCGCGCTGTCGGCGGTCTTCGTGACGCGCGGCGGCCTGTTCGAGCGGGAGTGAACCCATGAGCTCTGTGCCCACCGGCTCCGCGGCGGCGCACCGGCCCGGCGTCAGCGGCTGGAGCGGCCGGGCGATCGTCGCGGTCATGGTGACGGTGTTCGTGCTGTTCTTCGCCGTCCCCATCGTCTGGCTGCTGCTGGCCACCACCAAGTCGGCGCGCGGCCTGAGCGTCGGCGACCCGTTCGCCTTCGGCAGCACCGGCGACCTGGCCACCAACTGGAGCCAGCTGTTCGGCTTCCAGGACGGCGCGGTCACCACCTGGATGACCAACTCGGCGCTGTACGCCGTCGGCGCGCTCGTCATCACCCTGGTCGTGAGCATCCCGGCCGGGTACGCGCTGGCCCTGACCCGGTTCCGGTTCCGGCGGCTGCTGCTGGTGCTGACGCTGATCGTCATGCTGATCCCCAACACCGCGCTGGTGCTGCCGATCTTCCTGGAGCTCAACGCGGTGGGCCTGATCGGCAGCCCGCTGTCGGTGATCCTGCCGATGTCGTTCTTCCCGTTCGGGGTGTACCTGACCTACATCTACTTCTCCACCAGCATCCCGCGCGACCTGCTGGCCGCGGCCCGGATCGACGGGTGCCGGGAGATCCAGGTGTTCACCCGGATCGCCCTGCCGCTGGCCGCGCCGATCGTCGCGCTGGTCGCGTTCTTCAGCTTCGTGCAGAACTGGAACAACTTCTTCCTGCCCTTCGTGATGCTGCCCTCCAGCGACGGCTATCCGGTGCAGGTCGGGCTGACCTCCCTGCTCGCCTCCACCCCGGCGTTCAACCCGAGCTCCGCCGGCGGGCAGTCGGTCCAGCTGCCGACGCTGGCCCTGGCGACCGTGGTCTCGGTGCTGCCGGTGCTCATCGTCTTCCTCGTGTCACAACGCTTCCTGGTCGCCGGCATGACCGCCGGCGGCACCAAGGAGTGAGCCGAATGTCTGCCGACCAGGAGCCAACATGAAAGTCACCGGTTATCGCAGCCTGTTGACCAAGCACGAGTGGGGGCGGCTGACCGGTGACGCCAACGGCGTGATGCCCGAGCCGCGCACCGACGTCCACGTGCTGATCCTCGAGACCGACGACGGGCTCGAAGGCGTCGGCGTCGGCCCGCACGGCGACATCGACCGGATCTTCGGTGCCGTCGAGGGCGAGGACCCGCGGGCCGTCACCGCGCTCTACGACCGCATGCTGAGCTGGGTGTTCAAGACCGGCCACGCCGGGGCGACGTTCGGCGCGGTCGGGGCGATCGACATGGCGCTGTGGGACCTCAAGGCGAAGGCGGCGGGCGAGCCGCTCTGGCGGACCCTCGGGGCGCTGGACCGCTTCGTGCCCGGGTACGCCTCCGGGCTCGACATCGCGCTCGACGACGAGGCCCTCGTCCGCCTCTACGAGCGCTACGCCGACCGCGGTTTCAGCTCGGCCAAGCTCAAGGGCGGCCTCGACGTCACCCACGACCTGCGCCGGCTGCTGGCGGTCCGCGACGTGCTGCACCGCAACTCGACCCACCCGGCGCTGATGCTCGACGCCAACGAGGCCTGGAACCGTACGCAGGCGGTCCGGTTCGTCAGCGAGCTGGAGCGCACCGTCGACCTGGCCTGGATCGAGGAACCGGTGCGCCGCTGGGACGCGGCCGGTCTCGCCTCGGTGCGCCAGCACCTGCGCGCGGCCGTGGCGACCGGCGAGAACCTCACCGGCCTGGAGCAGTACCGGCCGCTGCTGGACGCCGGCGCCGTCGACATCGTCCAGGTCGGCAACGTCTGGGGCATCACCCACTTCCTCCGGGTGGCCGCCGTCGCGCACAGCCACGACCTGCCGGTGAGCCCGGTGTCCTATCACGCCAACCCGGTGGCCCACGCCGCCGCCGCGGTGCCCAACCACCTGTCCTTCGAGGTGCAGCACCTCGACTCGCCGATCGGCCTGCGGATCGATCAGGAGGTCATGGACGGCGGTATCGTCCTGGGCGACGAGCCGGGCATCGGCATCCGGGTCGACGAGGAGCGCATCAACGCGGTACGGGCCGCCAACCCGGTCGCCGGGATCACCGGCCCGCACGTGCGTCCCCGGCGGGCCGGGCTGCGGCTGGTCCCCGAGTCCCGGCGCGACCTGCGGCACCTGTCATGAGCGGGGTGATCGACGCGCACGTGCACCTGTGGAACCGCGCCACCGATCCGCAGCCCTGGATCGACCCGGCGACGATGGCGGTCATCGACCGCGACTTCGCCGCCGGCGACCTCGAACGCATGCTCGACGAGACCGGCAGCGACACCGCGGTGGTGGTCCAGGCCGGCAACAGCATCGCCGAAACCCGGAGGCTGCTGGCCGGTGCCGGGCCCCGGGTGGCCGGGGTGGTCGGCTCGTGGCAGCAACCGCTGGCCGCGACCGTCGCCGGGGAGCATCCCGGCCTGCGCTTCGTCGTCGACCATCTCGGTGGCATCGCCGACTCCATCGACGACGACGGCTGGGAGCGCGGCCTGCGGGCGCTCGCCGCCCGGCCGAACGTCCGGGCCAAGATCTCCGGGCTGGCCGGGCTTGTGAAGGACCCGCAACGGCTGCGCCGGGTGGTCGGCGTGGCGGTCGAGGCCTTCGGCCCGCAGCGGCTCACGTACGGCTCCGACTGGCCGGTGGCGTGTCTGGGCGCCGGCCCGGTCGCCTGGCGTACGGCTGTGGACGAACTGCTGGCCGACCTGAGCGCGGGGCAGCGCGCCGCGATCATGTCGGGAACCGCCTCGGCCTTCTACGGGCTCGGCACATGACCAGCGCGGTCGAGGAGCTGCGGCGCCGCGGGGTGATCGGGCTGGGCGGCGCACCGCTGGGCAACTTCGCCGGTGCCATGGACGACGAGCAGGCCGCCCGTACGCTGCGCCGGGCCTGGGAACGAGGTATCCGCTACTTCGACACCGCGCCGCACTACGGCCTCGGGTTGTCCGAGCGGCGCATCGGTGCGGAGTTGCGTCACCGGCCGCGTGACGAGTTCCTCATCTCCACCAAGGTCGGCCGGCTGCTCGTTCCCCGCGTACCCCCGCTCGACCAGGACGACGACGGCTTCGTCGTGCCCGGAGACCTGGAGCGGCGCTGGGATTTCTCCGCCGGCGGAGTCGAGCGGTCCCTGCGGGAGAGCCTCGAACGCCTCGGGCTCGACCGGATCGACATCCTCTACGCGCACGACCCCGATCAGGCCTGGGACGGCGCGGCCCGGGAGGCACTGGCGTCGCTGGCCCGGCTGAAGGCGGCGGGTGTCGTGTCGGCCATCGGCGTCGGGACGAACTCGACCGCCGGCCTCGGACCGCTCATCCGCGAGGGCCTGGTCGACGTGATCATGCTCGCCAACCGGTACTCGCTGCTCGACCACAGTGGCCTCGAGGCGGTGCTCGCGCCGGCCCGGGACGCCGGCATCGCGATCGTCGCTGCCGGCGTCTTCGCCACCGGTCTGCTCTCGACGGCGCAGCCCGAGCCCGGCGCCACGTACGAATACCGCCCGGCCGACGCCGCAGTGGTCCAGCGGACCAGGCTGATCGCGTCGATCTGCGCGGACCACGGTGTGCCGCTGCCCGCGGCGGCGCTGGCCTTCCCGCTGCTGCATCCCGCGGTCGCCGCCGTGGCCATCGGCATGCGCTCGCCCCGGGAGGTCGACGAGGACATCGAGCGGTTCACCACCGACATCCCCGCCGGACTGTGGCGTGACCTGGTCTCGGCCGGGCTCATCCCGGCGGGCGCGGTGCCGGCGGGACCTACGAGCCGCTCTCCGGAGGAGCCGCCGGGCGGCGCCGCTGCCAGGAGCTGACGATGTGGTGGCGCATCGCCCGCTCGGCGCCCTCGACGTCGTGCCGGGCGATCGCCTCGACCACCTTGCTGTGCTCCTCGATGGTCGAGGCGAAAGCGCCGTCGTAACGGAGCCCCTGGTACCGGTCGCTCTCCAGCGCGCGCCGGTACAGGCGTTTGGCTATGTTCTCGGCCAGCCGGTTGCGGGAGATCTCCATGACCGTGAAGTGGAAAACGACGTCCTCCTGCCGGAAGGCGTCGCTCTCCTGCCGCATCTCCCGCATGGCGTCCAGGACGTGCTCGATGCGCGCCAGCTCCTCCTGGGTGTGGTGCGCGGCCACCGCGCCGGCCATGGCCGATTCCAGGTTTCCCCGCACGATGGTGAGCTCGTCGAGGATGCCCAGCGACTCGTCACTGTCGATCAGCGCGGAGAGCACGATCGGGTCCAGCATGTTCCACGACCCGGCCCGGGCCACCTGCGTGCCCCGGCCCTGGGCGACGACGACCAGCCCCTTCTCCTCGAGCCGCTTCACCGACTCGCGGATCACGGTGCGGCTCACCCCGAAGTGATCGCTGAGCGGGCCCTCCGGGGGCAGCAGGCCGCCCTCGGGGATCTCACCCGTGACGATGAGCTCGACGAGCTCACTGGTCACCGCCACACCGAGCCGCGCCGAGCGGCGGCGGGGCGGAAAGGCGGAGGTGTCGGGCTGGTCTGCCATGACCGCAATATACGGGTCGCGATGCTCCGGCCCTGGCCGCAGCCCCGGGCGGACGCGCGGCGGGCCCCGCCTCAACCGCTGACCGGCCCGGCCGGATCCTCCTCGCTCTGGTGGAACATGCCGGCGTGCCGGGTGCGCAGCTCCCGCTTGAGCACCTTCCCGGTGGGACCGAGCGGGAGATCCTCGATCACCACCGCGGCGAGGGTGGCCAGCCCGGCCGCCGACAGCTCCTTGTTCGCCTTCTCCAGGATCAGCTCGGCGGTGGCCGCGGCCGCGCCGGCCTGCGGGCGGACCACGGCGATGGGGATCTGGCCGCAGCCGTCGGGGGCCGGTACGCCCACCACCGAGCAGTCCAGCACCAGGTCGGCGCAGTCGGCGATCAGCACCTCCTCGATCGGCAGGCTGTAGACCGGCCCGGCCAGGGTGTCGATGACGTCGACCGTACGGTCCAGGTGGTAGTAGTTGCCCTCGGCGTCGCGGCGGGCCACGTCGCCGGTCAGCCAGTAGCCGTTGAGCTCGAAGCTCTCGGTGAGCCGCGCGTTCTTCCAGTAGCCGGGCGTCCGGGACGGGGTGATCACGCCGAGCAGGCCGACCGTGCCGTCGGGGAGCTCGTTGCCGTCGTCGTCGAGCACCGCCGCCTTGATCACGGCGTCCTGCGGCTTGCCGACGCACCTGTCGTTGCGCGGCGTCTCCGGGGTGGTCAGACCGCCGAACAGGGCCATGCCCATCTCGGAGGAGCCGAGCCCGTCGATGAACTGCGAGCCCGGCAAGGCGCCGTCCGCGGCCCGGTCCTGCGGCAGCAGCCAGGCGGCGAGCAGCCCGGCCGGCCGTTCGCCCAGGCCGACCAGGCGCCGGATGTGGCCGTAGTGGGCGGAGTCGCCGGTGTTGAACCAGGAGTGCACCCGGGCCGCGCCGCGCACCGGCAGGTCGCCGGTGGCCAGCTCGACGAAGGTACGCGGGAACGACGCCAGCATGGTCGGCTGGAACGTCTCCATCACCGGCTCGACCACGCTGCGGCGCCAGTCGGCCATCACCACCGTGGGCAGGCCGAGCAGGACAGCGGTGAGGAAGTAGCTGAGCCCGCCGGCGTGCGTGTGCGGCATCAGTGACATCAGCCTGTCGTACGGCTCGGCCGGGAACCGGGTCATCCGCGCCTGCTTGCCGTCCCAGAAGCTGCGGTGCCCGAGGATGGTGGACTTGGGGCTGCCGGTGGTGCCCGACGAGTGGATCAGCGCGCACACGTCGCCGGGCCCGTGCCGGTACGGGTACTGCTCCGGAAGCTGCGTACCCGTGTCGTCAAAGGCCTGGATCTCGGCGGCGAGCGTCAGGAACCGGGGCCGGGTGGCCGGGTCGGCCCGGTACGCCGAGGCCAGCCGCGTGGTGTCGTCGGCGACCACTCCCACCACGCCGACGTGCTCGAGGTAGCGGAGCAGCACGTCCGGCCGCATGGCGTCGTTGATCATCGCCGGGATGGCGCCCAGCGCGGTCAGGGCCAGATAGTGGATCAGCGGTTCCAGCCCCTCGGCGACCACGATGCCGACCGGGTCGCCGGCCCGGACCCCGTTGGCCCGGTACCACCGGGCGTACCGGTCGCGCAGGGCGGCCAGCTCCAGCAGGCTGTGCCCGCGCAGCGTGACCTGGCCCCGGTGGTCGACGCTGTGCGTGTGGATCAGCGGCACCGCCCGGTTCGGGTTGGACCGCACGGCGTGGTCGAGGAAGTTGCCGGCGCCCAGGTCCGGCTCGGTCATGAACTGCCGGCGCACGCTCAGCGGGGCGATCGGACTGTCGGTCATCGCGTTCTCCTTGCGGTTTCGTGGCTGGACAGGATTTCCGCGGCCACCCGGTGACCCGAGCGGATGGCACCTTCCATGAGCCCGAAGAACTCGGTGCTCGTCTCCGTGCCGGCCCAGTGCACCCGGCCGTGCGGGGTGCTCAGGTGCGGGCCGAGCCGCGACCAGTCGCCGGGCCCGAACACGGCCGCGTAACAACCCCGGCTGTACGGCTCGTTCACCCAGTCGCTGACGTGCACGGCGACCGGCTCCGGCAGCCGGGGGAACAGCTCGGCGACCTGGTGCAGGGCCTCGGCCTCGCGGGCCGCCGGGTCCAGCGCCGCGAACCGGTACGCCTCGGCGCCGGTCACGAACCCGGTCAGCACCCCGGCGCCGGCCCCGGGCGGCGAGTCGTCCACGGTCGACAGCATCGGGCCGGTGGCGCTCACCGACCAGCCGGACAGCCCGTGCGCGTGCCAGTACGGCTCCCGGTAGACGATCTGCACCTTCACCGCGCAGCCCCGCCCGGTGGCCGTGGTGGCCCGGGGCGCCGGCAGGCCCGGCCGGTAGTCGATGGCCTGGGCCAGCGCCGGCGGCACCGCCACCACAACCGCGTCGCCGTGGTGTTGCTCGCCGGTGCCGGTGTGCACGCTCACCCGGCCGTCGTGCTGGTGGATCGCGTGCACGGGCCGGTTCAGCCGGATCCGGGCGCCGAGCTGCGCGGCGAGCCGTTCGGCGACCTGGTGGGCGCCGCCGAGCACCCGGTCCTGCTGCGCGCCGCCGGCGAACGCGTTGAGATATCTGATCCCACCGCCCGAGCGCAGGTAGAGCGCCATGTGCAGGACGGACACCGAGGCCGGGTCGGCGGCCATCATCTCGCCCAGGAACAACGGGAAGAACAGCCGCGCGTCCGGGTGGCGCAGGTTGCCGGCGGCCCATTCCGCGGCCGTGAGGGTGTCCAGGGCGGCCGCGTCCGGCGTTCGCCACGGCGCGTCCGTCCGGACCCGCGCGGTCAGGTCGTGGAGCAGGTCGAACAGCTCGCCGAGCGCGACGGCGTTCAGCGGCGGGAACCGCCCGGCCCGGGTCTTCTCGCCGCTGCCCAGCGCGAACCGGCTGCCGCCCCACATCGCGGTCGGTGTCGCCGACAACCCCAGCCCGGCCAGCAGCTTGTGCAGTTCGGTGTGCCGGTCACCCAGGTACGCCGCCCCGGCGTCGACCCACGCGCCCGGCGCCACCTCGATGCCGTGGGTGCGTCCGCCGACCCGGTCACGGGCCTCCAGCACGATGGTCTCCACCCCGGCGGCGGCCAGGTCGGTGGCGGCGGTGAGCCCGGCCAGCCCGGCGCCGATCACCACGACGCTCATCGGGGCGCCCCCGCGACCGTGCTGGCCAGCGCGGCCGGGGTGGGCGCGAGCAGAAAGTCCTCGAAGGTCAGCTCGACGCCGTGCTCGCGGGCCACGGCACTGAGCACCCGGGTCGCCAGCAGCGAGTCCCCGCCCAGGTGGAAGAAGTCGTCCTGCTCGCTGACCCGCGGGTTCTCCAGGACCCGCCGGAACAGGTCGGTCGCCTGGTGGACGTTCATGACAGCATCTCCTTGCTCGCGCGCCGATCGACCTTGCCGCTCGCGGTGTAGGCCAGCTCGGCCACGACGTGGATGTGACTGGGAACCAGGTGGGCCGGGACCCGGCCGCGCAGGTGCGCGGTGATCCGGTCCGGCAGCCCGGCGCCGGACGTGCCGGCCCGGGGTACGACGTATGCCGCGAGGGCCGTGCGGCCGGCCACCGTGACCCCGGTGACCAGGGCCGCGCGGATCGCCGGATGACCGGTGAGGTGCGCTTCCACCTCGGCCGGGTCGACCCGGATCCCGCGGATCTTCACCTCGTGGTCGATCCGGCCGCGGTGGGTGAGCACGCCGTCGGCGGCACGCGACACCCGGTCGCCGGTGCGGAAGAACCGTCGCCCGCCGACCGTGACGAAGCGTTCCGCGGTCGCCGCCGGCCGGCCCAGGTAGCCGTCGGCCAGCGCCGGCCCGCCGATGAGAAGTTCGCCGCCCTCGCCCAGGTGCTCGGCCACGTGCGGCAGGGCCCGGCCGATCGGCACCGGGTCGGGCGCTCCGGTCAGCTCCAGCGCGTGGGTGATCAGGGTCGTCTCGGTGCACCCGTACGTGTTGAGCAGCTGAACCGGCCCCGCCGGCAACGCCGACCACTGCGCGACCTTCCCGGGCGCGGCGGCCTCCCCACCGATGATCACGAGCCGTACGCACGCCGGCAGCGCCTCCCCGGACTCGTGCAGGTGCCTTACCAGCTCGTGCCAGAACGCGGTCGGCAGGTCCAGCACGGTGATCCGTTCCCGCGCGAGCATCCGCAGGAACCGGGGGAACGAGCCGCGGTGCGCGTCCGCGTCGAAGACCAGGCACGCGCCGCTGGTGAGCGCGGGCAGGATCTCCTCGAAGCAGGTGTCCCAGTTGAGCGACGCGAACTGCAGCACCCGGTCCTCCGGCGTGATGCCGAACAGCTCACGCAGGGATCCGACGGTCGTGGCGATCGCCCGGTGCGGGGTCACCACAGGTTTGGGTTCGCCGGTCGAGCCTGAGGTGAACAGCACGTAGGCCGCCTCCGGATCGGTGCCGCCGGGACCCGGTTCCGGCCGGCCGTCGGCGCCGATCAGCACCCGGCAGCCGGCGGCGCGGGCCATCGCGGTGCGGCGCTGCCCGGGGAAGCCGGGATCGATCGGGCAGTACGTGCCACCGGCGGCCCACACCCCGAACAGCGCGGTCACCGTGCCGGCGTGATGGCCGGCCGGGACACCGACCACACCGGGCTGTGTCCCGAGGCCGGCGGCGAAGTCGGCCACCCGGGCCGCCAGCTCGGCGTAGGTCAGGTCGACGCCTTCGGCTCTGATCGCCGGGCGATCCGCGTGGACGCGGGCCGCGGTGAGGAAGTCGGCGAGCACGCCGCCGGAACGCCCGCGCCCCGCCGGTCCAGCCCCGTCCGGCCGGGCGCTCGTCGCCGGTTCGGCCCCGCCCGGATTGGCGCTCATCGCTGGCCCCAGGAAGGATCGCGGCCCAGGAAGGCGAGCAGGCGGTCCAGCGGGGGAGCGCCGTCGTCCGCCGGCCGGGCGGGCGCGAAGGTCGCCTGTGGACGGTGCCGGCGTGGCCCGTCCGGCACGTCGCGTTCGGCGATCTCCCGGACCGCGGCGATGACGTCGTCGGTGTGGGTGACCGGCCGCCCGATCGCCGCCGCCACGTCCCAGCCGTGCACCACATAGTCGAGCAGGTGGAAATCGAGCGCCTGCCGGGCCGGCAGCGAGATCCCGTCCCGGATCAGCGGCAGCCAGACGGTACGGTCCAGCGCTCCCTCGGCGGCGAACGCCGCGGTCACCTCTTGTGCGGACGCGGCGTACTCGGCCCGGGGATCCGCGCCGATCGGGGTGTGCCAGTCCGCCGGTCCGGTGTGCTCGCCCCGGACCGCCGCGGCGAACCCGCGGTTCTCCCGGATCATGTGCGCCACGAGCTGGGCCACCGTCCACTCGGCGCACGGGGTGGGCCGGTCCCACTGGTCATCGCGGATCGCCCCGACGGTGTCGGCGCTGTGCCGCACCACGTCCGGGTGCAGGTGCAGGGCCCGCGGCGCCAGCCAGGACCGGGTCATCGCCGACACCGCGGCGCCGTCGGGGTCGGCGAGCTTCGTGCGGACGTACTGCTCGCCCCAGGCGCTCGTCATGATCCTGATCGGGGGCGCGTCGTCGGTGAGCGCGCGGATCAGCACGTCGGCCACCTCGGCCGCGGACTGGGCGCCCGGGTGCCCGCCGCGCGCGACCCAGTCCAGGTAGTCGGCCAGCACCTCGGCGTACGGGCCGGCCGCGGCCAGCAGCGACTCGCGGGTGACGCCGGAGTTGGCGCCGAACGCCGTGCCCAGCACCGGTCCCGGCTCGACCATGACCACTCGGACGCCCTGGCTCGCCGCGACCGGCGCGAGGCTCTCCATGAACCCCTCGACCGCGAACTTGGCCGCGGAGTACGCCTCGTTGAACGGCTGCCCGATGAGCCCGCGCGTGCTGCCCACGGTGACGATCCGGCCCCGGCTGGCGCGCAGATGCGGCAGCGCCGCCCGGGTCACCGCGACCACGCCGAACAGGTTGACCTCCAGCCCGGCCCGGAACGGGGCCATCCCGGCGGTCTCCACACTGGCGAACGTGTTGGCCAGCCCGGCGTTGTTGACCAAGGCGTCGAGCCGGCCGTGGGTGTCCAGCACCCCGGCCAGGCACGCGTCGACCGAGGCCTCGTCGGTGACGTCCAGACGCCGTACGTCGAGCTTCACCCCGGCCGCGTCGGCGGCCTGCCGCAGCGATTTCGCGCGGCCGGGATCGCGCAGCGTGGCGATCGTCGTGCAACCGGCCTGCGCGGCCCGGATCGCGGTCGCCAGGCCGATCCCGGAAGAACAGCCGGTGATCAGCACGATTCGGCTCATGCCATCCCCTCCGCCGGCGCTCCGGTGCTGACATTCGTCGGGCGCTGAGTTGATGATTCGCTTGCAAGCCCGCTCATCCGGCACCCGCCGCCGCGCTTTCCCGGGCCAGCCGGGCGTGGGTGGGGGCCAGGGGGATCCAGGCGAACAGGACCCCGATCAAGGTGCCGCCGACCATGGCGATCCGGGCCGCGTCCAGGACGCCCACCCGCGGGGTGAGCAGTTCGACCAGCACCCCGCCGAGCAGCGCCGCGAACGGGATGACACCCCAGGTGATCGTGCGGAACGCGGCGTGCGAGACGGCCTGGTCGGCCGGGCCGACCCGGGCCTGGCGGACCGCCGCGGTGCTGACGTTGTACCAGACCATGAACAGCCCGTAGAAGCTCAGCGTCACGCCGAGCACGAGCGCCGGGGGCAGCGCCGGTGCGGCCAGGATGCCCAGGCCGGCCAGGCAGTGCAGGAACACCGACCAGGGCATCAGCCGGTCGGCGCCGATCAGCCGGCTGACCCGCTGGGCCAGCAGCGCACCGGCGACGGCGGCGACCGCGGCCACCGACATCACCGTGCCCAGCGTGGACACGGACAGGTGCAGTCCCCGGTACGCCAGGATCGGCAGCACGGTCACGAAGATCGGGCCGCCCAGGTTGAGCAGCGTGGTGCCCAGGATGGTGCCGCGCAGGACCGGGTCGTGCCAGTTGAGGCGTACGCCGGCGACCAGCCGCGTCCACATCGGCTCGTGCTGCTGCGTGCGTACCCCGTACGGCCGCATCGCCCGCACGCCGGCGGCGGAGATCAGGAAGGTGACCGCGTCGACCAGCAGCGAGGCCACGCCGAGCAGGCGGTACAGCACGCTGGCCAGCGCCGGTCCCACCACCTCGGCGACGCTGCGGCTGCCCTCCAGCCGCGAGTACGCCCGCACCCGGCCCTCGGCCGGGACGATCGCCGCGATGGTGGCGACGTAGCCGATGTTGAAGAAGACCGACGCCGCGTTGGCCAGCACCACGACCACGAAGACCAGCGGCACGGACAGCACGCCGAGCCAGTAGGCGACCGGGATGGCGGTGATGGCCAGCATGCGGATCAGGTCGCACCAGATCAGCGTGCGGCGCAGGTCCCAGCGGTCCACCAGCACGCCGGCGGCCAGGCTGAGCAACGGGATGGCCAGGTACTGGGCCATGCCGACCAGGCCCACCTGGAACGCCGAGGCGTGCAGCAGCAGGATCATCACGGTCGGCACCACGAAGACGTTGATCCGGTCGCCGACGTTGCTGACCGACTGCCCGAGCCACAGCAGGTTGAATTCGCGCCCGAGCCCGCGGGCGGGGTCCTCGCGGGCCGGTGCGACGGCCGGTGAGCTCATGTCGCCTGCCGCTGGACCAGCGGGGACACCTTGCCGGTGCGCTCGTTGTGGATCAGCGCGTCGGTGACGGTGACCGCCAGGGCTTCGGGGTCGCGCTGGAAGGCGGTGCTCGGGCCGCCGAAGGCCGAGCCGAGGATGTGGTCGCGGACCCGGCCGGCGAGCCCGTCCGGCGTGCCCCGGGCCGGCACCACCAGCACCTCGCACGTACTGCCGCGGGCCGGATACTCGGTGATGACCACCTGGCTCTGCGAGACGCCGGGCACGCCGGCGACCTCGCGCAGCAGGGCATCCGCGTTGAGCAGCAGGCCGCGGAACTTCACCTCGCCGTCGCGGCGGCCCAGCACCCGCAGCGCCCGGCCGGGCACCCCGCAGGTGCAGGTGACCCACTCGCCGGCGTCGCCGGTCTGGTAGCGCAGCACCGGGTTGAGGCCGTGCGGCTTGAGCGAGGTGAAGTCGATCAGCTGGTCGGCGCCGATGTGCACGAGCTGCGACGGCAGCGGGTGCCAGGTGTCGTCGGCGCACTGCGGGGTGTTGGTGCCGGCGACCCAGGTCTCGGTGCTGCCGAACAGGCCCCAGCGGCGCGCCTGCGGCGCGACCACCGGCAGGTCCTCGTCCAGGCCGGGGTTCCAGGCCTCGCCGAGCCAGAGCACGGTACGCAGGTCGGCCAGCTTGATCCCGAGCTCGCGGGCCCGGCCGATGATCGGGCGCAGGACGCTGGGCGTGCCACCGATGGAGGTGACCCCACGGTCGGCGAAGAACTCCAGCCAGACGTCGTACTCGGTGCGGTTGATCGCGCCCAGCCCGATCCCGGTGCAGCCGGTCAGGTCGGCGTAGGAGTTCATCAGGTAGTGCGCGCCCCACAGCTTGCCGGCGCCCCAGCCGTTGACGAACAGGTCGTCCGGGCCCAGCGGCTTCCACTGCTCGTACACCTCGGCCATGTACAGCCCGGTGGGGGCGTAGCCCAGCTTGGGCGAGCCGGTGCTGCCGCCGCTCTGGAACGTCCAGGTGGCGCCGTGCTGCGCCTTGGGCTTGAGGTGTTCCAGTGCCACGTTCAGGTCGTCCTTGCGCATGACCGGCACGTGGACCAGGTCCTCGAGGCTGTCCAGGGCGACGATGTCGGCGTACCGGGCGGCCAGGGCCGGCACCGAGCGCAGCTTGGCCAGGGTGTCGGCGACGGTGGCCACCGCCAGCGGGGCGGCGGAGAAGAATTCGGTGGTCACAGCGCACCTCCGTGCAGTCGCGCGTGCCCGTCCCGGTACGCCAGGAACCGGTCCCGGACGATCGCCCGGTTCTGCGCGACGACCTCGGGGTCGCGGGAGTCGGGGCACATGATGGCGCCGTCCGGTTCCACCTCGGACAGCCAGAACCGTTCGCCGTCGTGCAGGAAATCCACGCAGAAGTACGGCATCGGCAACTTCTTCGCGAAGTAGTCGACCGCCGCGGCCAGCTCATCCGGCAGCGGCGCGTAGTGCAGCCGCGCCCCGGTGCTGTACTGCGGGTAGCGGGCACCGTCGCCGGGGATGCGCACCAGCGTGGTGTGCGGCTTCCCGTCGACCATGTGGATGCGGTAGTCGGTGGTGGCCCGGCCCAGGTACGGCTGGAACACCAGCGTGGTGTCACCGCCCTGGGCGAGGCTGAGCAGTCCCCGGACGTCGTGGGCGTCGTGAGCCATGTTGATGCCGCGCGAGGCGGCCCAGCCGGACGGCTTGACGATGGCCGGGTACGGCAGGTTCTCGACCGCGGGCAGGAACTCGTCGTACAGCAGGTCGCGGCCGGAGCCGATGCGCACGGTCGGCACCGGCGGGATCGGCGAGTCCTTGAGGAACAGCAGGGTGGCCAGCTTGTCGTTGCCGAGCGCGGCCAGCCAGCTCGGGTGCGGCAGGTAGAAGCCGGCCTGCTCCAGCACGGCGTAGAGGGTGAACTGGTTGAACGCGTCGGCGGCCTGGTACGGCAGCGTGTACGGCGAGGTGACGAAAAGGGTGTCCCGCGGGGTCACCAGGATCCCGTCGACGTACACCTTGGGGCTGCGGGGGTCCAGGGCGTCCACCGTCACCGCCTCCGGCGCGGTCCGCTCCCAGCTCAGGCCCAGTTCCTTGGCCACCTCCTGATAGGTGCGCCAGAACGCGGCGTTCCACTGCGCCGCGGTCCGGGTCGATTCTCGGTCCGGGAAGATCCAGCACATGCGCTGCAACATGGGCCGAAGCCTGACGGGCGCCGCTTCAGATCCACCATGGATCCGCTGCGCAGCGGATCTGTAGCGAATCTGCAGCGCCCCCGGCCACGGTGGGGCGATGAGCGCTTCCCGAACCGTCGTGATGGTCGATGCGTACGCCCCGACCCGGCGCCTCGCGCCGGTGTTCCACCAGGCCGGCTACCAGGTGGTCCGGGTGCAGAGCACGCCGGAACCGCCGCTGGTGTACCAGGGCGCGTTCGACCTGTCCCCGTACGCGGCGAACATCGTGCACACCGGCGACCTGGCTGCCACGCTCGCGGCGGTCCGCGGGCACGACCCCGTGGCCGTGGTGGCCGGGGGCGAGATCGGCGTGGAGTTCGCCGACCTGCTCGCCGCCGAGCTCGGCCTTCCCGGCAACGGCACCGCGCTGAGCGTCGCCCGCCGCGACAAGTACGTGCAGATCGAGACGTTGCGGGCCGCCGGCCTGCGGGCCACCGGGCAGCTGCTCGTGGAGAACGCGGAGCAGCTGGCCGCCTGGCACGAGGCCCAGGGCGGCCGGATCGTGGTGAAACCGATCCGCAGTGCGGCCGGCGACGGGGTGCACTTCTGCGCCACGCCACGGGAGTCGGTCGCCGCGTACCGCAAGATCCTGGGCAGCGAGAACATCTTCTCCCGTCGCAACGAGGCCGTCGTCGCCCAGGAGTACCTGGCCGGCGGCGAGTACGTGGTGGACACGGTCAGCTGCGACGGCGCGCACCAGGTCACCGACATCTGGAAGTACGACAAGCTCACCGTCAACGGCATCGTCGACCTGACCTGCGGGGTGCGCCTGCTGCCCCGGCACGGCGCGGTCCAGCAGGCGCTGGTGCCGTACGCGTTCGCGGTCCTGGAAGCGCTGGGCATCCGCTACGGCGCCGCCCACCTGGAGATCAAGCTGACCCCGTCGGGGCCGTGCCTGGTCGAAGCCGGCGCCCGGATGGCCGGTCTGGACCTGCCCGGTTTCTGCCGGCCCGCGCTGGGCGAGGGCCAGCTGGAGTGGATCGTCGACGCGTACGTGCGCCCGCAGCGCTTCGCCGCCCGGGTCGGCACCGACTACGAGATCAGGAAACACGTGGTCAGCGCCTGGGCGGTGTCCACCGTGGAGGCGCGGCTCAAGGCGTACCCGCTGATCGGGGTGATCGAGGGCCTGGAGAGCCTCTACGACATCCGCCCGGTGGTCGCCCCGGGAGGCCGGCTGCGGCGCACCGTCGACGACCTGAGCACCCCGCTGATCGTCAACCTCATGCACCCGATCGAGGAGGTCGTCGACCGCGACTTCGGCACGTTCCGCTACCTGGACGGCCCGGCGTTCTACGAGCTGGCGGAGGACGACTGATGCCGGCCCGGCCGCACATCGTGGTCATCCACCGCTGGCGGGCCCGCTACGCCGAGTACGCCCGGTACCTCGACCATCGCACGCACACCGTCACCTACGTCGCCACCGAGGTCGGGGCGTCGGCGGTGCCCCCGGACGCGGCCGCGGTGCTGCTGGTCGACGCGACCGACGACCTGCCCGCCGTGACGGAACGGGTCAAGCAGCTGGCCCACGAGTTCGGGCCGCCGGCCGCGATCGTCGCGCTCAAGGAGGACGATCTGCTGGTCGCCGCCCAGCTGCGGCAGGAGTGGGGCTGCGCCGGGTGGACACCGGGGGAGCTGCGCCCCTACCGGGACAAGGTGACGATGAGCGGGCAGGTGGCCGGCGCGGGCCTGGCGGTGCCGGCCTTCACGACCGTACGGGAGGCGGCGACCGTCCGCGCCTTCGGTGACCGGTACGGCTGGCCGGTGATCGTCAAGCCCCGCACGGGCAGCTCCAGCGCCGGCGTCGTACGCCTGGACGGGCCCGGTGACCTGCGCGAGGTGGACTTCACCGGCCGGCCCCGGCTGATGGCCCAGTCGTTCGACCCGCGCCCGATCCACCACGTGGACGGCTACTTCGACGGCGCGGCGCTCGGCCCGTACCGGGTGTCGCGGTATCTGAACACCTGTCTTGGCTTCCGCGGCGGCACCCCGCTCGGCTCGGTGGAGGAGGACGATCCCGGCCTGGTGCGGGCCGTCGGCGCGTACGCGGTGCGGGCCCTGGCCGCCCTGTCCGACCGGCCCGTGGTGTTCCACCTGGAGCTGTTCGTCGACCGCGCCACCGGCGCGTGCGCGTTCCTGGAGGTCGGTGCCCGCGCGGGTGGGGCGGAGATCCCGTTCCTGTGGCGTGAGGTGCACGGCTACGACCTGATGGAGGCGGCGTTCCGGCTGGCGCTGGGCCGTCCGCCCCGGGACTGGCCGGCCGCGCTCGCCCAGCCGGGCGGTGAGGTGGCCGGCTGGCTGCTGGCGCCCGCCCCGGCGCAGCGTCCGTGCCGGATCACCGGGGCCGGGTCGATGCTGGACCGCGAGCCCGGCCCGTACGCCGAGGCGGTGCTGCGGCCGGGGGAGATCCTGCCGGCCGCCGACGCGTACTACGAGCACGTCGGCGGCCGGTTCCGGTTCCGCGGGCGGACCTCGGCCGAGGTGGCGGCGGCGATCGCCGCGACGGCCCGGGACTTCCGGGTCAGCGCCGTACCCCTGTGAACAGCCGGGCCGCCAGCCGCCGGTCCGGGCCGGTCACCCGCGGGGCCCGCATGCAGTCGTCCAGGTAGGCCAGGAACCGGACGCCCACCTGGGCGTTCAGCACCAGCCGGGCGCGGCTGAACCGGCTCCCGGTGGCGGCCTCGCACATGATCAGCGCCTGGGCGAAGCGTTCCTGGCCGCGGCCGGCCGAGCCGGTGCGCACCAGCAGGTCGGCGTGGGCGAACAGGGCGATCGTGGAGGCCAGCGGCTCGGTCCCCGGGTCGAGCAGATCGAGGGTCCGCTCCAACAGCGCGCCCGCCTCGGCCGGCCGGCCCTGCCGGGCCAGCAGACTGCCCAGGGCGAACGTGGCGATCCGGACGTGCTCGCCCTGGTCCACGCCGAGCAGCTGGATGGCCCGTTCCAGATGCCGGCCCGCCTCGTCGGCCCGGGCCGGGTCGGTCAGCAGCGCGGCGCCGAGCTGGGTGTGCGCGGCTCCCAGCGTGCGGCTGTCGCCCAGGTTCGTCGCCGCGGCCAGCGCCGCCTCGCACGCCTCGACGCCCACGGCGGGGGTGACCGTGTACGCCCAGCTCACGAAGTCCCAGGTGAGCTGGGGATCGCCGCGCTGCGCGACCCAGCGGGCGACCGCCGGCAGGTCGCCCTCCTCGGCGCCGACGAGCTCGGGGTCCGGCGCCGGCTGGGCCGCGAGCCGCTCGAACGTGGACAGGTACCAGCGGATCGCCCGTTCCTCGGCCACGTCACGGTCGCTCAGGGCGGCGCCGCAGCGGCGGGCGTACCGGCGGACCATGTCGTACCAGCCGTACCGGTCCGGGCCGGTCTCGACCATCAGGTTGGCCGAGATCACCTCGTCCAGCAGCCGCCGGGTCCGGATCACCGAGATCCCGGCCACCGCGGCGGCCAGCGCCAGGCTGACCGAGCCCACCGGGAGCGCGCCGAGCTGGTCGAACAGCCGCCCGGCGGCCGGGTCCAGGCCGGTGCGGGCCTGCACCAGCGCGGCCCGGACGGTCCGCGGGTCGTCGGCCACCGACAGGGTGTCGGCCCGCTCGCGCAGCTCGCCGGCGAAGGAGCCGAGCGACTGGGTGGACCGGGCGGCCAGCATGGCTCCGGCCTGGCGCAAGGTCAGCGGCCAGCCACCGCACAGCTCCACCACCTCGGCGCCGCCCGGCCCGGCCAGCCGGCCCGGGCCGACGATCGCGCACAGCAGGTCGCGGGCCAGCTCGCCGGAGAGCGGGCGCAGGGCGACCGTACGCACCTCGTGGTGCGCGGTGAGCGCGGTCAGCCGGCTGCGGCTGGTCGCCACCAGCAGGCTGCCCGAGGTGGGCGGGACCAGCGGCAGCAGCTCGCCCACGCAACCGGCGTCGTCGGCGACCAGCAGCACCCGCTGGTGGTACAGCCGGGTCCGGAACAGGGCGGCCCGCTCCTCGACCCCGGCCGGCAGGCGCTCCGCGGGGACGCCGATCGCGAGCAGCGCCGCGCCCACAGCCGCGCCGGGGGACAGGGTCGCATCCCGGGCCGACCCGTGCAGGTCCACGAAGATCTGCCCGTCCGGGAACCGGTCCGCGACCGTGTGCGCCCAGCGCACCGCCAGCGCGGTCTTGCCCAGGCCCCCGGCGCCGGAGACGAGCACGACCCGGGGATCGGCGCCCGGCTCCGGCAGTGCGGCGGTCAGCGCGGCCAGGTCGGCCTCCCGGCCCGCGAAGTGCCCGACGCCGGCCGGCATCTGCGCCGGCCGCGCCTTCGGCTCCGGCTCCACCGGCACCGCGCCCGCCACGGCCGGGCGGCGCGGGGCCGGATCCTCGCCGCGCAGGATCGCCGCGTGCAGCTCCCGCAGATCCGCGCACGGGTCGCTCCCCAGCTCGCCGGCGAGCCGCTCGCGCAAGCTCTGGTACGCCAGCAGCGCCTCGGCGCCCCGGTTCGCGCGGTACAGCGCGGTCATCAACTGCCCGGTGAGCCGCTCCCGCAACGGGTTGGCGGTCACCGCGGCCACCATCTCGCGGACCAGTTCCGCGTGCCGGCCCAGGGCCAGCTCCGCCTCGAAGCAGGCCTCCAGGAGCGAGACCCGCAGCTCGGCCAGCCGGGCCCGGTCGGCCTCGACACCCGGTGCGGCCACCCCGCCCAGCGGCTCGCCGTGCCACAGCGCCAGCGCCTGGCGCAGCTTCTCCGCCGCGTCGGCCGGCCGCGCCCGGGCTGCCTGCCGGGCCAGCTCCTCACACCGCTGCAGGTCACAGGCGGCGGCGGGCAGCGCCAGGAAGTACCCCGGGTCGCGGGTGACCAGCGCGCTGCCGATCTTGCGTCGCAGCGACGAGATCAATCCCTGGACGCGGGCCCGCGGTGCCGCCGGGGGCTTGACCGCCCAGAGGCTGTCGATGAGCCGCTCGGTGGACAGCACCGTGCCCTCGGCCAGCGCCAGCAGGGTGAGAACGCTGCGTTCCAGCGGGGCGAGCGGGACCCGCGCCCCGTCCGTACGGGCCTCGACCGGCCCGAGCAGTGCGAGCTCCAGCGCCATCGCCGGTCACTGCCCCGGTGCGACGGCCGGACGCCCGCTCAGCATCACGCTGTGCCCGCGGAACTCGGCGACGGCCTCGCCGGTCGGGCGCCGCACGGTCACGTCGTACACGCCGTTGCGGCCGGCGCGCACCCGTTCGACCGCCTCGGCGAGCAGCTCGTCGTGCACCTCGGCCGGACGCAGGAACGTGACCTGCGCGTGCTGGGCCACCGCGACCGGCCCGTGGGTGTTGCTGGCGTACGCGAACGCCGCGTCGGCCAGCAGGAACAAGTATCCGCCGTGGACGGTCCCGTGCCCGTTGGTCATCGTGGTGGTGACCCGCATCCGCATCAGTGCGCGGCCGGGCCCGAGATCGTCGAGCTGGATGCCGAGCTGCTGACAGGTGAGGTCCCGGTGGTACATGGCTGTGGCGATCCGGATCGTGTCCATGGTGGTAAGCGCCCCCGCTCGTGCCGGTGAGATCGAGAGCGAATCTAACTGTGCGGGTACAGCTTCTGACTAGCAGTGATCATCCATGGACGGTCGCCACTGTCTGGTTCGGCAGCTTTTGTCAGCTACCTTTGGCGCCGTCGGCCAGGCTATGACGCATTAGTCGAAATCGCTGACTCGTGATTGTTCGCACCTAACATCCTGATATGGGCGGGATCCGGCGGCCTATACAGATTGCCCAGCCGGACCCGGTCAGCGATGGCAGATCTGTACAGATTGCCCGCCCCCGGCTGGACGCGTTGTGCACCACAGGCCGTTGACCAAAGCTGGAGCGGCGCAGCGACCCCGACGGAGGTAAGAGTGACCGCACCGCCCCGGCTGTTCCTCGGCCTGCTCGACGACGCGGCCATCTTCCCGCCCGGCAACGAGCCCTTGCCGGACGCCGTACGGGCGCACCGCGAGCGCCGCGCCTCGCCGATGGCGCCGCTGCTCGGCCCGTTCATCTGCTCCCTGCCCCGCTGGGCGGAGCTCACGACGGCACTGCCGGCCGGACCGCCGCTGCCCGTCTCCCTCACCTTTCCCGGCGGGAGTGCGGACGTTCCCGCCGCCATCACCCGGGCGCAGGCGGAACCCGGGGTGGACCTGGTGGCGCTGGAGGTGCCAGCGTCCGCGGCCGGGCTCGCCGAGCTGGTGACCGCGGTCGAGGGGCACGTGCCCCCGGCGGTGCGCACCTACGTCGAACTGCCGTGGGCCGACGTCACCGCCGCGACGGTGGCCACCCTGGCCGCGGCCGGTCTGCGACTCAAGATCCGGACCGGTGGGGTGGTCGCGACCGCCTTCCCCGACGAGCGGCAGCTGGCCGCGGTCCTGGACGCGGCCGTACGCGGCGGCCTCGCCTTCAAACTCACCGCGGGCCTGCACGACCCGGTCCGGCATCGCGATCCCGACACGGGCTTCGAACACCACGGCCATCTCAACGTGCTGCTCGCCACCGGCCGTGCCCTTCAGGGAGCCGACGTCGCCGCCGCACTGGCCGACCAGGACGGCGTACGCGTGGCCACCGCGATCGCCGGCCTCGACGACTCCCTGGCCGGACGGATCCGGCAGCACTTCATCAGTTTCGGCACGTGCAGCATCACCGAGCCGGTCGACGGCCTGCTGCGGCACGGACTTCTCCCGGAGGACCCGCGTTGAGCACCGTCTCCACCCCGTTCGGCGTCGCGACCCTGCCCTACGGGGTGTTCAGCACGGCGGCGGACAGCCGGGCCCGGGTGGGCGTGGCGATCGACGACCTGATCCTGGACCTGGCCGCCGCCGTGCGGCAGTTCGCCCCGGCGCTGGCCCCGGCCGTGGCGGGCCCGTCACTGGACACCCTGCTGGCCGCCGGACCTGACGCCTGGTCGCAGGTCCGCGCCCTGGTGACCGGCTGGGTCGCCGACGGCGCCTTCGCTGAGCGGTTCGGCCCGCATCTCGTGCCGGCGCGGGACGCCGTCATGCACCTGCCGTTCACGGTGGCCGACTACGTCGACTTCTACGCCTCGGAACAGCACGCGACCAACCTCGGCCGGATGTTCCGGCCCGGCCAGGACCCGCTGACGCCCAACTGGAAGCACCTGCCGATCGGCTACCACGGGCGTGCCGGCACGGTGATCGCCTCGGGCACCGACATCATCCGCCCCTGTGGCCAGCGCCGCGGCACCGACGGCGAGATCACCTTCGGGCCGTCCCGCCGCCTCGACATCGAGGCCGAGCTGGGCTTCGTCGTCGGCACCCCGTCGTCCTTGGGCCGGCCTGTGCCGCAGACCGCCTTCGCGGCGCACGTCTTCGGGATCTGCCTGGTCAACGACTGGTCCGCCCGCGACATCCAGGCCTGGGAGTACGTGCCGCTGGGCCCGTTCCTGGGCAAGTCCTTCGCCACCTCGATCTCACCGTGGGTCGTACCGCTGGCCGCGCTCGGCTCCGCCCGGGTGGCACCGCCGGCGCGGACGGTGCCGCTGCTGCCGTACCTCGACGACTCGCGGACGCCGCCGTGGGGACTGGACGTCCGGCTCGAGGTCCGGCTCAACGGCCACGTCGTCTCCCGCCCGAGGTCCGACGGCATGTACTGGACCGGCGCGCAGATGCTGGCCCACCTGACCGCCAACGGGGCGTCGCTGCGCACCGGCGACCTCTACGCCTGCGGCACCATCAGCGGCGAACGCCCGGACCAGCGGGGCTCACTCATCGAGCTCTCCTGGGGAGGCGCCGAGCCGCTGCGGCTCCCGGACGGCAGCACCCGCACCTTCCTCGAGGACGGCGACGAGATCGTGATCAGTGCGAGCGCGCCCGGCCCGGACGGTGCCGTCATCGGGCTCGGCGAGGTGCGCGGCCGCATCCGGCCCGCCACGGATCCGACGCGGTAGGCCCCTGTCCGGGCCGCGACAGCCGTGGCGGATCATCTTCGGCATGGCTGTACTGGTGGAGATCCACATTCCGATGACCGCTGACGGTGAATGGATCGACGACGTCGGTGACTTCATGATCGACCTCGAGGACGAGCTCGGCATCGAGGAGTACGACGACGGCGAGGAGTTCGGCGACGTCTACATCTTCTTCATCGCCGGCGGGAGCGAGCAGAAGCTGCTGGCCGCGGCCTCCCGGGTGGCGAAGCGGGAAGGTGTGCCCGCCGGCGCCTTCGCCATGGTGACCGACACCGACGCTCCGCAGTTCGGCATGGGCCGCCGGGTCGAGCTTCCGGTGCGGTGACCTGCTCAGCCGAACAGGCGATCCCGGGCCACCGATGATCGACGCTCCGTCATCGTTACGGCAACTACTCGGTGTAGTCGGCCACTGGTAAACCCTCTGGCAAGATGCGGTAATTGGTCCGGAAATCAGTGTGGTGATCGCTGTGCGTTTCTGACGATGATCACGCGCTGTGTCGGCGGCTCGCTCGCCCTTCAGGAGGCCCTCCGCATGTCGTTCACCGCTCGCCTGCTCGGCGCCGGACTCGCCGCCGCGCTGCTCGCCGGCGTCGCCGTCGCGCCGGCCGGATCCGCTCAGGCCGCCACCGCAGACGTGACCAGCGCGATGGAGGCAGAGCGGGTCGACCGCGTGCCGACACCGGCTCTGCAGTGGTACACCTGCTACGGAAGCGCCCAGTGCGCCACCGTCCGGCTGCCGCTCGACTACGACGAGCCGGACGGCGCGACGGTGCAGATCGCCCTGCTCCGCGTGAAGGCACGCAAGCAGTCGCAGCGGATCGGCAGCCTGTTCGTCAACCCCGGCGGACCGGGCGGCTCCGGCACCGACATGGCCGCGATGGCCCCCGCCTTCCTCAGCGACAGCGTCCTGGACCGTTTCGACGTGGTCGGCTTCGACCCGCGCGGCATCGGCGCCAGCGACAACCTCAAGTGCTTCCCCTCGACCCGCGAGCAGGTGCTGACCCAGGCACCGCTGAACAAATTCTTCCCGTACGGCGCCGCCGAGGAGGCGAGCTACACCAAGGCCGCCCGCGCGGTCGGGCAGGCCTGCTCCACCACCGGGGCCGCGCTCGCCGGGGCGATGTCCACCGCCGAGGTCGCCCGCGACATGGACGTGCTGCGCCGCGCGGTCGGTGACCCGAAGCTGACCTACCTCGGCTTCAGCTACGGGACCCTGCTCGGTCAGTACTACGCGAACATGTTCCCCGACCGCGTCCGCGCTCTGGCTCTCGACGGTGTCGTCAACCCGAAGTCCTGGGCCGGGGTCCCGGCGCAGGGCTCCCTGCAGGACAACCGGCTGCGCTCGGCCGACGCCGCCTACCGGGCGTTGCGCACCCTGCTCACCCGGTGTGACCACGCCGGGAAGAAGCGCTGCGTGTTCGCTGCCGGCAACCCTCAGCGGCACTTCGCCGCCATTGCGCGGTCCCTGCGCGCCAAGCCGCTGCTGCTGGGCCGCGACGAGAACGGCAAGGCGGTGCGGCTGACCTACGCCGACTTCATCGGCCTCACGCTCTCCGGCCTGTACTCCGCCGAGGCCGGCGACTTCGTCACCTCCGTCGCCGCCGCGGTCGAGACCCTGCTCGCCGCACCCGCGGGCAAGAGCGCGAAAAAGCGGTCCGTGGCGCGGGCCGAGCTGCGTGCACACCTCACCCGGGTACGCACACCGGCCCGCGATTTCCCGTACGACAACACGCTGGACGCGTTCAGCGGTGTCATCTGCACCGACGCCGACCACCCCCGCGACACGAGCATGTGGCCCGCCCTGACCGCGGCCGAGGATGTCCGCGCCCCGTACTTCGGCCGGGCCTGGGGCTGGGGCACCGCCTCCTGCGCCGGCAATACGTGGACCGTGCGGGACGAGGACGCCTACCGCGGGCCGTTCAACCGGACCACCGGCGCGCCGGTGCTGTTCGTCGGCAACTACTGGGACCCGGCGACGAGCTACCGGCAGGCCGAGTCGGCCACCAAGCTGCTGCCGGGCAGCCGCCTGCTGTCCAGTGACAACTGGGGCCACACCGCCTACGGGACCTCGACCTGTGTGACCAGGGCCGTGGACCGCTACCTGCTCGGCGGGGCCCTGCCCGCGGCCGGCACCGTCTGCCACTCGCCGATGCAGCCGTTCAAGCGCCGGGTGTCCATGGCCGGTGCCACGGCCCAGGCCGAAGCGAAGCAGCTTCCGCCGGTCGCCGGTCCCTACGCCGCTTCGTCCCCCCTGCCTCTGGAGTACCGACCGTGAGCCCTGATCACCGCGACGTCAGCGTCGTCATCCCGACCCACACCGAGCGGCGCTGGCAGTCCCTGGTCCGCACGGTGCGATCCGCCCGCACCCAGCGGCACGCCCCGGCCGAGGTCGTCGTCGTGGTCGACCACAACCCGGCCCTGTTCCGCCGCGTCCGGCGCGAGCTGCCCGGCATCACCGTGCTGGAGAACGCCTACGCACGGGGCGCCTCCGGCACCCGTAACACCGGCGCGTTCCACACCGGCACGCCTTTGATCGCGTTCCTCGACGACGACACCGTGGCCTCGCCGGACTGGCTCGGCCGGCTCATGGCGCCCTTCGCCGACCCGGCCGTGGTCGGCGCCGGCGGCGGCATCCTCCCGGCCTGGTCCGGCGAACGGCCCCGGTGGATGCCCGACGAGCTGCTGTGGACGGTCGGCGTCTCCTACACCGGCATGCCGACGGCCACCGCCCCGATCCGCAACGTCTGGTCGGCCAGCATGATGGTCCGGCGCGACGCCTTCACCGCCGTCGGCGGCTTCCGGACCGGCTTCGGTAAACTGGGCGACCGCAACCGGCCCGAGGACACCGAGCTGTGCCTGCGGATGAGCGCCGCGGGCGGCGGGCACTGGATGTACGTGCCGGGCGCGCTGATCGACCACGAGGTGCCCACCGAACGCTCCACGTTCCGGTTCCTGATGCGCCGCTGCTACGCCGAGGGCCGGGGCAAGGTGCAGATGGCCCGGCTGCTGCCCCGTGTCCAGAAACTGGGCGTCGAACGCGACTACGTCCGTCGTATCCTGCCGCGTGCGGTGGTCCGTGGCCTCGTCGCGGCCGGCAACGGCCGGGGTGCCACCCACGCGTTGCAGGCCGTCACCGTCGTGGCGGCGGTGGCCGCCGCCGGAGTGGGCGGCGGCCTGGAAACCCTGGCCGAGCTCATGCACACCGACTTCGGCGACAACCGCAGCTGACGGCGGGCTGGCCGCCACGCCGGGCGGCGGCCGGCCGCACCGTCACCGAGGGAACGGCGGCAGCGCCCGGTTGTCGAGCCACGCGGCGAACAGGTCGTCCAGCGGCTCCCGGGCGAAGCGCTGCGCGTGCGCCCGGAACTGCTCGGTCGTCACCGTCGCGTGCCGGTGCTCGGCCACCCACGCGCGCAGCATCGTGAAGAACGGCTCCTCGCCGATCCGCTTGCGGAGGGCGTGCACCGTGAGGGCCCCGCGCTTGTAGACCAGCGGGTCGAACATCCGGTCGATGCCCGGGTCGGCCACGATGACGTCGCGCGGGCGGGCCGCGATCCGCTCGTACCACTGCGCTGCCAGGGCCTCGGCCGGCAGGTCGCCGGCGACGCCGGACCACAGCCATTCCGCGTACGTGGCGAAGCCCTCGTTGAGCCAGATGTGGCGCCAGTCGGCCACCGTGAGGCTGTTGCCGAACCACTGGTGGGCCAGCTCGTGCGCGACGAGCCGTTCGTGCGTGCGCCGCCCGTCGAGGTGGTTGCGGCCGAAGATCGCCATGCCCTGCGCCTCGACCGGGTCGTCGAGGTCGTCGTCGGCCACCACGACGACGTACTCGCGGAACGGGTACGGCCCGAACAGCCGCTGCATCGCCGCCATGATCTCGCCGTGCCGGCCGAGGTCGTGGGCGGCGTTGGCGCGCAGCGTGGGCGGGATCGCGGCGCGCTGCAGCACGTCACCGGCCGCCAGCTCGATCAGCTCGTAGCGGCCGATCTGGACGCTCATCAGGTACGGCGAGGTCGGCTCGGACCGCTCGTACACCCACGTGGTGCTGCCCGCGCCGCGCCGCCGGGACACGGGATCGCCCGTCACCAGCACCGTGTACGGCGAGGGGGCCGTGACCGCCACTCGGAAGGTGGCCTTGGCGCCGGGCTGGTCGTCGCACGGGAACCAGGACGGCGAGCCGTTCGGCTGGCTCGCGACCAGCACCCCGTCGGTGAGCTCGTCCCACCCGAGGTCACCCCACCGGCCGGAGATCGGCACCGGCTTGCCCGCGTACCGGATCTCCACCCGGAAGGTGTCCCAGGCGCCGATCGGGCGCTCGGGCCTGATCTGCAGCTTGTCCGGCCGGTGGGTGTACTTCACCCGGCGGCCGTCGACCCGGACGTCCTGCACCTGGAGGCGGCCGAGGTCGAGGGTGAACCGCGACAGCGGCTGCTCGGCGATCGCGGTGACGACCGCCCGGCCGGCGAGCCTGTTCGACACCACCCGGTAGTCCAGGTCGAGGTCGTAGTGCAGGACCCGGTAGCCGCCGTTGCCGTGCCCGGGCAGGTAGGAGTCGCTGGAGCGGTCGGCGCCGGGCGTGGCACCACGGGACCCCGGCGCCGGGGTCACGGCCGGCGGCCGGCCGGGGCCGGCCAGGTCGCGATCGGGTTGCCCCGCCACCGGCTGTCGTCCGGCACGGCGTCGCCGCGGGTCACCAGCGAGCCGGGGCCGATGGTGGTGCGGGCGCCGATGCTCGCGCCGGGCAGCACGATGCCGTGCGGGCCCAGAGCGGCTCCCGCGCCCAGTGTCACCTCGTCCATGCTCATCACCCGATCATGGAACAGGTGGGTCTGCACGACACAGCCGCGGTTCACCGTGGCGCCGTCACCGAGGGTGACCAGGTCGTACTCGGGCAGCCAGTAGGTCTCCAGCCAGACGCCGCGGCCGATCTTCGCCCCGAGCGTGCGCAGCCAGGCGGTGAGCAGCGGCGTGCCGGTCGCGAAGCGGATCAGCCACGGCGCCGCGAGGACCTCGACGAACGTGTCGGCGAGCTCGTTGCGCCACACGAAGGAGGTCCACAGCGCGCGCTCGGCGACCCGGAACCGCCCGACCAGCAGCCACTTCGCGGCCGTCGCGGTCGCGGCGGCGACGATCGCCGCACCGAGCAGCACCGGTCCGGCGGCGAGCGCGGCGACCCACAGTCCGTAGGTCTGCCAGACGAAGGCGAGCGCGGCCAGGACGCCGACGGCCAGGGCGGCCGCGCACATCACCGGGATGATGCGGCACAGCTCGATCGCCGCCCGGGCCAGCCTGAGCCGGGCCGGCGGGTCGAAGGTGCGGCTGGTGTCGGCCGCCTCGACGGTACGGCGCAACGGCATCGGCGGCGCACCGAGCCACGACGTGCCCTTCTTCGCCTTGCGCGGGGCCGACGACAGCACACCGACGAGTCCCCGCTTGGGCACCGAACGGCCGGGTGCGGCCATCCCGGAGTTGCCGAGGAAGGCCTGCTTGCCGATCCGGGCCGGGGCGACCCGCAGCCACCCGTGGCTCAGCTCGTACGTGGCCACCATGGTGTCGTCGGCCAGGAAGGCCCCGTCGGCGACCGTGGTCATCGCCGGCAGCGCGAGCACGGTGGAGGCCTCCACGCCGCGCCCGACCTTCGCGCCCAGCAGCCGCAGCCACACCGGCGTGAACAGGCTGGCGTAGAGCGGGAACAGCCCCACCCGGGCCATCCCCATCAGCCGCTCGGTCGTCCACACCTGCCACGCCACCCGGCCCTGCACGGGGTGGTATCCGGCGCGCTGGCCGATGCTCAGGGCCCGGACGGCGACGAGCACCAGCAGCGCATAGCCCACGACGTAGGCGACGGTGCCCACCGCAATGGCGGCCAGCACCGTGCCGACGGCCGGGCGGACGGTCACCGTCCAGCCGAGCAGGACGAGCGCCGGCAGAGCGGCCACCACGGGCACCAGTCCCAGCAACTGCGCGGTGAGGCCGTACGCGGCGGTCCAGAAACGAGACGCCACCCGGGAGCGCGGCGGACGCTGCGCCGGCCAGGCGGCCGGCTCCTTGGCCGCGGGCGCCGCCGGCGAGCCCGACCAGCGCTGGTTGGCCGGTACGGCACCGGCCACAGTCGAGCCCGCGGCGATCCGCGCGCCCTTGCCGACCCGGGCACCGGGCATCAGCGTGCTGCGGGACCCGACCCGGGCACCCGCCCCCACGCGCACCTTGCCGATGTGCACGACATCGCCGTCGATCCAGTGGCCCGACAGGTCGACCTCCGGCTCGATCGCCGCACCCCGCCCGAGCTTCAGCAGGCCGGTGACCGGCGGCGCGGAGTGCAGGTCGACGTCGGGACCGAGCTGCGCGCCGAGCGCCCGGGCGTACGTGATCATCCAGGACGCTCCGGCGACGCTGGTGGCGCCGGACAGCTCCGCGAGCCGTTCGGCGGCCCACAGCCGAAGGTGCACGCCGCCACCGCGCGGGTAGCTGCCCGGGCGTACGCCGCGCAGCAACAGCCGGGCTCCCGCGGCGGCCACGGCGATCCGGCCGAGCGGGCTGAACAGCAGCGCCCAGCCCAGCGCCACCCACCACCAGGACACGACCGGCGTCCAGGACGCCGGGGCCAGCAACGCCAGGACGTTGCCGAGGGCGGCCAGTACGGTCAGCCAGCGCAGGCCGACGAGCGCGAGCATCGGGACCATCAGCACGGCCTGGACCAGCCCGGCGCGCCGCGGCGTCGGCCGGACCTCGCGGCGGGTCGCCGCGGTGGTGTCGAGCGCGTCCAGCACCGCTGCCAGCCGCGACAGCCTCGGGTGCAGGTAGATGTCGGCCACCGAGACCCGCGGGTGCCGCCGGCGGATCCACGCCACCAGCTGCGCCGCGTTCAGGCTGCCGCCGCCGTGGTTGAAGAAGTCGGCCTCCGCCTCGGTGGGACGCACGCCGAGGATCTCGGCCCAGCCACCGGCGAGCCACTCCTCGGTCGCGGTCAGCTCACCGGCCGCGTCCCCGGCGGTGGCCAGCGGCCACGGCAGCGCCGCCCGGTCCACCTTGCCGGACGTACGGGTCGGCAGCGCGTCCACCACGGCCAGCAGCGGCACGAGCGCGGCCGGCAGCTGCTCACGGATGCGCAACGCCGCCGCGGCAGCATCGAAGGTCACACCGTCGGCCGGCACCACGTACCCGACCAGCAGTTGATTGCCCGCGGCGGTCCGCTGCACCGCCGCGGCCGCCCCGGCGACCCCGGGCAGCGCCTGCAGCGCGGCATCGACCTCGCCCAGCTCGATCCGGCGCCCGCCCAGCTTGACCTGCTCGTCACCCCGGCCGACGAACAGCAGCCCCTCGGGCTCGGCCCGGACGATGTCCCCGCTGCGGTACGCGCGCGGCCAGCCCAGCGACGGCAGCGACGCGAACTTCTCGGCGTCCTTCGCGGCTTCCAGGTAGCGGGCCAGACCCACGCCGCCGATCACCAGCTCGCCGGTCTCACCCATCGCCACCGGGTCGCCGGTGCTGTCGACCACCGCGAGCTCCCAGCCGGCCAGCGGCAGCCCGATGCGCACCGGTCCCTCGCCGGTCATCCGCGCGGCGCAGGCCACCACGGTCGCCTCGGTCGGCCCGTAGGTGTTCCAGACCTCGCGGCCCTCGACGGCCAGGCGCTGCGCGAGCTCGGGTGGGCAGGCCTCCCCGCCGAAGATCAGCAGCCGTACCTCCTCCAGCGCCTCGACCGGCCACAGCGCGGCGAGCGTCGGCACCGTCGAGACCACGGTGATGCGCTGCTCGGCGAGCCACGGGCCGAGGTCGACGCCGCTGCGCACCAGCGACCGCTCGGCCGGCACCAGGCAGGCGCCGTGACGCCAGGCCAGCCACATCTCCTCGCAGGAGGCGTCGAACGCCACGGAAAGCCCGGCCAGCACCCGGTCCTGCGGGCCGATCGCCTCACTGACCTCACCGGCGAGGAACAACCGCGCCTCGGCGTCGACGAAGGCCGCGGCGGCGCCGTGGCTGACCGCGACCCCCTTCGGGGTGCCGGTCGAGCCGGAGGTGAAGATGATCCAGGCGTCGTCGCCCGGTCCGGGCCGGGCGGAGCGGCCCTCGGGGGTACGGCGCAGCGAGACGCTCAGCCCGTCACCGAGCACCGCGCTCACGCCCGCCTCGCCGAAGACCAGCTCGGCGCGTTCCTCGGGATCGTCGGCGTCGACCGGCACGTAGGCGGCCCCGGCCGCGAGCACGCCGAGGATGGCCAGATACAGCTCGGCCGTGCCGGACGAGATCCGTACGCCGACCCGGTCGCCGGCGCCGATCCCGTGCCCGGCCAGCGTCACCCGGACGGCCTCGACCTCATCGGCGAGCTCGCGGTACGTCAGCGCGGTGGTGCCGTTGTCGAGCGCGCGGGCGCCCGGGTGTGCGCGCACGGTGTCGTCGAAGATGTCGACCAGGGTGCGGGTGGCCGGCGCCGACGGGGAACGGAACACCGCCGGAGGCACTGGTGCGATGACGATCGGAGGGAGCGAGACCAGCTGCGGTTCGGTCGTCACGGTCACCGGGCGTGCACCATCTTCACCTCGAGGGTCGGCGTCAACCAGGCGTGCGGCATACGGACCCGCCCTGGGCAGCCCTCAACGCTACGTCGCCCCGCCGCAGGATGACGGCATACGAGCGGATCCGTGGCCACCACCACATCTGCCGGGGCGCAGTTTGCGTAGTATCGTCCAGCCCGATGAAGGCGCCGCTGCGATCCACTGACCCGCAGTTCCTCGGTGGCTACCGTCTGCTGGCCCGGCTCGGGCAGGGCGGCATGGGGACCGTCTATCTCGCCGAGGACCGGCACGAGCGGCTGGTGGCGATCAAGGTCGTCAAGCCCGAGCTGGCGTACGAGGAGGAGTTCCGCGCCCGCTTCCGCAGCGAGGTCAACCGGGCCCGCCAGGTGCCGCCGTTCTGCACCGCCGAGCTGCTCGACGCCGACGCCGACCACGAGACGCCCTACCTCGTCGTCGAGTACGTCGACGGTCCCAGCCTCGCCGAGGTGGTCGCCGAGCAGGGCCCGCTGACCGGCGGCAGCCTGTACAGCGTGGCGGTCGGCGTGGCCACCGCGCTGGCCGCCATCCACGGCGCCGGCGTGATCCACTCGGGCCGGCCGCGGACGTGTTCGCGTGGGGCGTGGTCGTCACGTACGCCGGCACCGGTCGCACGCCCTTCGGCGGCGACAGCGCGGCCGCGACGGCCGGCGCGATCCTGACCCGGCCGCCGCACGTGGAGGGTCTGCCCACGCCGCTGCGCGACCTGGTCGCGCGGACCCTGGAGAAGGAGCCGGAGCTGCGGCCGACGGCCTTCGAGCTGCTCGACGAGCTGGTCGCGGTCGGCGCGCCGACGACCGTCAACCTGGCCGGCCGCCCGGCGCTGGCCCAGGCGGCCCAGGCCGCGCGGCAGGCAGGACGCCGGCCGGCCGCCGGCCCCGACACCAGGACATCGGTACGGCGGTGGCGGCGCACCGCGCCCGTACTGGCGGCCACGGCTGTTGTTGCCCTCGGCGCGCTGGCCTTCAGCCCGGTCCGGCAGCTGCTGCCCGGTCAGGCGTCGGAGGACTCGGCGGCCGGCCCTTCGCCGGTCCTCGATCCGGGCGCGGGGGCACTGCCCGTGCCGAGCGGCAGCACACCGTCCAGGAACGACGTCTCACCCAGTGCGGGCCCGGCGCCGGCCACCGGTCCGACCTCTCGCCGCGCCGAAGGTGGCGCCGGCGGCCCCACCGACGAACCGCAGGTGGCACCCACCCTGCGCAAGACGCCGCAGGCCGCCCGGTGCAGCGACGGCGACCTGGAGATCGCGGTCACCGCGCAGAGCGACGACCCGACCGCGGTGGGGGCTCAGCGCGGGCTCGTCACGATCGCCAACAACTCCGACGCCGCGTGCCGGGTCGACGGCCGCGTGTTCGTCAGCCTCTACAACGCCGCCGACGAACGCAGCCTCATCACCATGAGGTCGCTGAAGCTCGGCACCATCCAGCCGAGCACTCAGGGCGTCGTCGCCTGGTAGCTCCGGCCGTACGCCTCCAGCAGGCGCAGCCAGACCTCACTGACCGTCGGGTACGCGGGAACGGCGTGCCACAGCCGGTCCAGCGGAACCTCGCCGACGACCGCGATCGTCGCGGCGTGCAGCAGCTCCGCGACGTCCGGGCCGGCGAGCGTGCACCCGACGATCACCTGCCGGTCCTCGTCGACGACCAGCCGGGCGTGCCCGGTGTATCCGTCGGCGTGCAGGGCGGAGCCGGCGACCGCGGCCAGGTCGTAGTCGACGACGCGGGTCCGCAGTCCGGCGGTTTCGGCGGCGGCAGCGGTCAGCCCCACCGACGCGACCTCCGGATCGGTGAAGACCACCTGCGGCACCGCGCGCTCGTCAGCCGTGGCCACGTGCCGTCCCCACGGGCCGTCCTGGACCGGCGCACCCTTCGCGCGCGCCACGATGACGTCGCCCGCGGCGCGCGCCTGGTACTTGCCCTGGTGGGTCAGCAGCGCGCGGTGGTTGACGTCACCGGCGGCGTACAGCCAGCCGTCGCCGGCCGGTGTCCCGTCCTCGCCGAGGACCCGCAACGTGTCGTCGACCGTGAGCCAGGCGCCGGGCTTGAGGCCGATCCGGTCCAGGCCGATGTCGAGCGTGTTCGGCGTACGGCCGACCGCGACCAGCAGCTCGTCGGCCTCGACCTGCTCGCCGCCGGTGAGCGTCAGCCGTACCGTGCCGTCGCCGTCGCGCGTCACCGACGCGGCCTCGGCGCCGGGGCGCACCGACACGCCGGCGTCCCGCAACGACGTCGTGACCAGCTCGCCGGCGAACGGCTCGGCCTGCGGCAGCACACCGTCGCGAGCCAGCACCGTCACGATGGAGCCGAGACCCGCGAACGCGGTCGCCATCTCCGAAGCCACCACGCCACCACCGATGACGGCGAGCCGAGCCGGAACCGCCGTCGCGGCGGCAGCCTCCCGGCTCGTCCACGGCGCAGCCTCGCGCAGACCCGCGATGTCCGGGACCAGGGCGCTGCTGCCGGTCGCGACGACGACCGCGTGCCGGGCGGTGAGCGTCGTCGTGGCACCGTCCGGCGCGGTCACCTCGACGACCCGCTCGGAGCTGATCCGTCCCTGGCCGCGGTGCAGGGCGATGCCGGTCGAGCCGAGCCACGTCACCTGCCCGTCGTCCGCCCAGTTCGAGGCGAAGGAGTCCCGCCGGCGCAGCACGGCGGCCACGTCCGGCCCGCCGGTCACCGCCTCGCGGGCGCCGGGCACCTGCCGGGCCGCCCGGAGTGCGGCCGCGCTGCGCAGCAACGCCTTCGTCGGCATGCACGCCCAGTAGGAGCACTCGCCGCCGACCAGTTCCCGCTCCACGACGGCCGCGGTGAGGCCGCCCTGCACGACCCGGTCGGCCACGTTCTCACCGACCGGTCCCGCCCCGATGACGATGACGTCGTACGTCGTGCCGGTCATGTCAGTTGCCCTTCGCCGCGCGGCCGAGACGGATGGCCGAGATGAGGAAGAAGACGGCGCCGGGGATGGCGTAGCCGATCGCGTTGGTCAGCGTCGGGTTGTCGGCGGAGGCGCCGGTGATGAACGCCCCACCGGCCAGGACGGAGATGCCACCGCTGATGATCATCGGCCACTGGCCGCCCATCCGGCGGCGGGTGACCCCCACGACCAGCTGGATCAGGCCGGCCACGACCGCCCAGGCACCCCACACGCGCAGGACCGCCGGAATGCCGGAGGTGGTGGCGACGGCCAGGCCGATCGCGGTGAGCAGGCTGACCGCGATGTTGACGAACAGCAGGTTGGACGACCCGGTGGCGCGCGAGGCGCGCAGGTCGACGACGGCGGCGGCCACGTCGAACAGCGGGTAGAGCACCAGCAGCGTGACCGCGAGGGGACCGAGATGGTCGGCGGTCGTGAACATCACCAGGGCCCAGACCACGGCGAACGCGAAGCGGACGAAGTACAGCCGCCGCAGGGCGGCCGCCGTCGTGGAGATGCCGGGGGCGGCAAGGGTGGTCATGATGATCTCCAGTCGAGGTAGAACGAACGTTCTGTCTTTGGTCATGGTGGGCGGTGGTCGCCCGATCTGTCAAGACCGAACGTTCTGTCGCTATGATGGGCCGATGGCGCGTACCGAAACCGAGAGCCGGCCGTCCGAGGCGCGGCTGCGGCTGCTCAGCACGGCAGGGAGGATCTTCTACGCGGAGGGCATCCACGCGGTCGGCGTCGATCGGATCATCACCGAGGCGCAGGTGACCCGGGCCACCTTCTACCGGCACTTCCCGGGTAAGGACGATCTTGTCGTCGCCTACCTGCAGGGGGCCGACCAGGCCATCCGCGGCCAGGTGGAAGCGGTGCTGGCCGCCGGCCTGCCGGCGGGTGAGGCCGTCCGGGCCGTCGCGGCGTCGATCGCCGAGGGCATCCGATCCGCGGGCTTTCGCGGCTGCGCCTTCCTGAACGCGGTGGCGGAGTATCCCGATCCCGGGCATCCGGTGCACCGGACGGTCCTCGCCCACCGGGAATGGTTCCTCGACACGATCAACACCTTGATGGCGCGCATCCAGCAGGACTCGGCTGAGCCCGCCGCGCAGCACTTCGTCATGCTCCGCGACGGCGCCATGGCGGCCGGCTGCCTCTTCGATCCGGTTCTGATCTGCGAGACCTTCCTGCGCGGCGTCGACGGACTCGTCGAGACCCACGCCGCGCGCCAACCCTCCTGATCACCCCGGCGAGGGCCGGCACGGCGAGGATCGGCGCGGCGGGTTCCGCCAGGCGGCCCGGCCGACGGCGGTGCCGGCGATCCCAGCACGTCCACGGGCAGCAGCGCGACGGTCGCCGCCTCGGTGCTGCCCGCCGGCCCGGCGGGCCCCGGCCCGGAATCCGGGATACTCGCGGGCCTGAACCAGGTCGTCGAGCCACGCCTGGTCCGCGTCCCGGCGCCTGCTGCGTCGCACTGCCGGCTTCGCCGTCCCCTCCGGGATCGCCGATCCCGATTGGTCGCTTCCTGCTGACCGCCTGCCGGCCCTTTCCGGGACGACTTCAGTATCCGGATCGGCGTAACAGTTATTCAGAACCGGGGAATCGCACTATTCGCACGGGGTCACCGCCCATATCCGGGTGTCCGGCGCAGGCGCGGAACAGCAGGTCAACCGAGTTCTGGAAGTTTCGACAACAAGCCGGTTGTTGTGGCCGGAAGGTTTCGGAGAAGCGTCGGCTGCGCCGCGCGAACCCGGTCCGTGATTGGTCTTGACCGGCTGGATATGAACTCGTAACGTGCCGAATTAGCTTCCGATTTATATCGATCAATCTATGAAAGTTTCGCGGCTGGGTGGCCCGGCCGCCGGTCCACCGTGCGCCGGGAACGGCGTCGAAGGGGGAGTTGACCGTGAGAGATTCCGTACGGTTCAGCCGCAGATCGGTACTCGGACTGGCCGCCGCGGCCTCGGCCGGCACCGTCCTGGCCGGGTGCAGCGGCGACGAGGGCGGGTCGGGCTCGGGCAAGAAGATCCGGTGGTGGCACATCGCCAACGCCGATCCGATGCTGTCGGAGTGGGCCAAGATGGCCCGCCGGTTCGAGGCGACGCATCCCGGCGTCAAGTTCGAGATCACGCCGCTGGAGAACGAGGCGTTCAAGACCAAGCTCACCACCGTCGTGCAGGCCGGTGACCCGCCGGACATCTTCCACACCTGGGGTGGCGGCGTTCTTGCCCAGCAGGCCGACGCGGGCATGGTCAAGGACCTCTCCGCGGACGTCGCCCAGTGGAAGGACACGCTGATCCCGACCGCGCTGGACGCCTACACGATCGAGGGCAAGACGTACGCGTCCGCGGTCGACACGGGCATGGTCGGCTTCTGGTACAACAAGGAGCTCTTCGAGCGGGCCGGGGTGAGCAAGGCGCCGGTCACCTGGGCGGAGTACCTGGAGGCGGTCCGCAAGCTCAAGGCCGCGTCCATCACGCCGATCGCGCTGGCCGGCAAGGAGAAGTGGCCCGGCCACTACTACTGGGCCTACCTGGCCCTGCGGATCGGCGGCTTGGACGCGCTGCGGCAGGCGGCCGTGGACAAGGACTTCGCCAAGCCCGACTTCGTCGCCGCGGGCACCCGCCTGGCCGAGCTCGTCGCGCTGCAACCGTTCCAGACCGGCTACCTGGCCGCGGGCTACTCCACAGCGGACGGACAGGCCGCGACGGTGGGCAACGGCAAGGCGGCCATGGAGCTCATGGGCCAGTGGGCGCCGGTCGTCCAGCGCGACAACTCGGCCGGCAAGAAGGGCCTCGGCGAGCGGCTCGGATTCTTCGCGTTCCCGGCGGTCGACGGTGGCAAGGGCAAGATCACCGACGCGTTCGGCGGCGGTGGCGGCTTCGCCGTGGGCAAGGACGCACCGCCGGAGCGGTGGAGTTCCTGAAATTCATCGCCCAGCCCGAGAACGCCCGCATCGAGGCCAGGACCGCCGGTGTGCTGCCGGTCGTCAAGGCGGCGTCGGACGCCGTCACCGATCCCAACCTCAAGCTGGTGGCCGACACGATGAACCGGGCGACCGGCTTCCAGCTGTACCTGGACCAGGCCTACGCCCCGGCCGTGGGCCAGCAGGTCAACGACAGCGTGGCCGAGCTGCTGGCCGGCAAGTCGTCACCGGATCAGGTGGTCAAGGCCGTCACCACTGCGGCGAAACAGGGCTGAGCGGCGGTGCTCACCGACGAACGCCGGCCCGCGCCGGCTCCGCCGCAGCCGCCGGCCGGGCCCACCCCGCGCCGGCGGCGACCCTGGCCCACCGTGGTGGCGTTCCTGAGCCCCGCCCTGGTGCTGTTCGCCGTGCTGGTGCTCGCGCCGATCGTGATCGCGGCGTACGGCAGCTTCTTCGACTGGAACGGCTTCGGCGCGCCCACCGATTTCGTCGGCCTGGAGAACTTCCGCCGGCTGCTGACCGACGAGATCTTCGCCGGCGACCTGCAGCGGGCGCTGCTGCTGGTGGTGCTTTCCCTGGCCATCCAGCTGCCGTTCTCGCTGGCCCTGGCCATGCTGCTCAACCAGCCGCTGCGGGGCCGGCGCGCCTACCGGATGCTGTTCTTCACCCCGTACGTGTTGTCCGAGGTGGTCACCGCGGTCCTGTTCACGATGATTTTCTCGCCCAATCAGGGCCTGGCCAACCACGTCACCCGGCTGATCGGGCTGGGTGACCTGGGCGCCACCTGGCTGGCCGACCCCGACACCGTGATGTATTCGCTGTTCCTGGTGATCTCGTGGAAGTACTTCGGCTTCCACACGATCCTCTACCTGGCCGGCCGCCAGGGCATCCCGCAGGAGCTGCACGACGCCGCGGCCATCGACGGGGCCGGGCCGTGGCAGGCGTTCCGGCGCATCACCCTGCCGCTGCTGGGACCCACCATCCGGATCAGCGTGTTCCTGTCGATCCTCGGCACCATCCAGCTGTTCGACATGGTCTGGGTGCTCACCGGCGGCGGCCCGATCCGGTCCTCGGAGACCCTCGCCGTGACGATGTTCCAGGAGGGCTTCAAACGGTTCCACGTGGGTTACGCCAGCGCCATCAGCATGGCGATCTTCCTGATCAGCCTCACCTTCGGCCTGCTGTACCAGCGTTTTGTCCTGCGCCGGGACCTCGAGGGCGCGATCACCACGATCGGAGACCAGCGATGACCACGACCGCCGCCACCGGGCGAAGGCCTCGCAACCCACGCCGCGTCGCGCGTGCGGGCGCGCTGCACGTCGTCAGCATTCTCGTGGGCGCCGTCGTGGTGGTGCCGATCGTCTTCGGCGTCCTCGGTGGCTTCAAGGACAACGGCCAGCTGTTCGCCAACCCGTTCGGGCTGCCGGATCCGTGGGTCCCCGGCAACTATCTCGACACCCTCGGCTCGGGAGCCTTCTGGTTGCAGGCGACCAACAGCCTGAGCGTGGCCATCGCCAGCACGGTGCTGGTGGTACTGGTCGGCGCGATGGCCGCGTACATCTTTGCCCGCTATGCCTTCCCGGGCCGGGAGCTGCTGTTCATGCTCTTCGCGATCGGGTTGATGTTCCCGTTCGCCGTGGCGATCCTGCCGTTGTTCGTCCTGCTGCGCGAGATGAACCTGCTGAACAACCCGCTCGGGGTGATCCTGCCGCAGGCGGCTTTCGGCCTGCCGATCACCATCGTCATCCTGCGCAGTTTCTTCCGCACGATCCCGGCCGAGGTCGAGGAGTCCGCGGTGCTCGACGGCTGCGGCCCGTTCCGGTTCTTCTGGCGCATCCTGCTGCCGATGTCCCGGCCCGCCCTGGGCACCGTCTCGGTGCTCGCCGTGGTCGGCAGCTGGAACAACTTCCTGCTCCCGCTGATCGTCTTCAACGACTCGCGGTGGTGGACGCTGCCGCTGGGCGTCCAGCAGTTCCAGTCGCAGTACTCGGCGGACACCGCGCGGATCCTCGCCTACGTCACGCTGGCGATGCTGCCGTCGCTGGTGTGTTACGCGTTCGCCGAACGGCAGCTGATCAGCGGCCTCACGAGCGGGATCGGCAAGGACTGAGGTCCAGGTCACCCTGAACCTCAGCTCCCCGTCAGGCGGTGGTGCAGGCGGAGCCGTTGAGCGCGTACGTGCTCGGGGCTCCGCTGTTGCCGGTGTGGGTGGCCTGGAACCCGAAGCTGACCGACGCTCCGGGGGCCAGGCCCGCGTTGTAGCCGACGTTGGTCGCCGTGACCCGTCCGGACGTGGGCGAGTAGGTGGCGCTCCAGCCGCCGGTGATGGTCTGACCCGCCGGCAGGGTGAAGGCCAGGGCCCAGCCGTTGATGGCGGCGCTGCCGGTGTTCGTGACGGTGATGTTGCTCGTCAGCCCGTTGTTCCAGGCGTTGACGGTGGCGGTGGCCCGGCAGGCGCCGGTCTCGGGCGCCGGGGTGGTCGGTCCGGGCGTCGTGGGTCCGGGCGTCGAGGGCCCGGGCGTCGGGCTCGACGGCGGGGTGGTGTCGCCGAACTGGGTGAAGAACCGCCACACCTCGGCGGAGACCCAGGACGTCGAGGCGTTGCGGTCGGTCGGCAGCGGGACGTGGTCACCGTCGTGCGCGGCCCACTGGACCGGATATCCGGCCCGGCAGCCCGAGTACGCGGTGGTGATGTGCGTTCCGCCGCCCTGTGCCGGCTCCGGTGGGTTCTGCGGGGTGCAGCCGTTGGCGCGTACGAAGGTGTCCCGGATCGACCGGCCCTGGGAGATGTTCAGGACACTGTCGCGGATGCCGTGGATCCCGAAGTAGGCGACCGGCTGGGTGCCCCCGGCGCAGCCGCTGAGCTGGGCGCCGGCGATCGGGGCGACCGCCCGGAACACGGTGGGCCGGGCGCAGGCCAGGGCGTAGCTCATCGCGCCGCCGTAGCTGAAGCCCAGCGCGAACCGCTGCGCCGGGTCGACGCAGAGGTCGTTCTCGACCACCCGCAGGACGTCGTCGACCAGGGTGACGTCACGCCCGCCGGTGTTGGCCCAGCCCGCGTCGAGGCCCTGCGGGCCACGAAGATGGCGCTGGTCTCGGCGCGCTGCTGCAGGCCGTAGAAGCCGTTGCCGACGACGTCGTTGGCGCTGCCGTTGAGCCAGTGCAGCCCGACGACGAGCCGGTACGCCCGGTTGTTGCTGTAGTTGCCCGGCAGCCGCAGGATGTACGAGCGGTTCTGGCCACCGCTCTGGATCGTGTAGGTCCCGTCGCGCAGGGTCGGGGTCTTGCCGCAGCCCGCGGTGGCCGCCGAGGCGGTTCCCCCGGTCAGCCCCACGACTCCCGCGGCGACCAGGATCGTCCCGGCGGTGGCGGCCGCGGCGAGGAGCCGGCGCCATGGTCTCACTGTCATTGCTGTCTCCTGACTGGTGCGTCCGGACGGCTCACGCGACGGTGCAGGGCGTGCCGTTGAGGCTGAACGAGGGTGGCGGGCCGGTGCTGCCGGTGTGGGTGGCCTGGAACCCGACGGTGACCGCGCCGCCGGGGGCGATGGCCGCGTTGTGGCCGACGTTGCGGGCTGTCACCTGGCCGGTGGCGGGGGAGTAGGTGGCGTTCCACCCGGCGGTGATGCTCTGGCCACCGGGCAGGGTGAAGACCAGCGACCAGCCGTCGACGGCGGTCGCGCCGGTGTTGGTGATGGTGATGTTCGCGGTCAGGCCGGTGTTCCAGGCGCTGATCGTGTCGGTGACCCGGCACGCCCCGGTCGCGGGTGGGGTCGACGTCGGCGTCGACGGCGGCGTGGTGAGGCCGAAGAAGGCTATGGCGGCGGCGGCCATCCCGGTGCTGGGCAGGCTGTGCCCGGCACCCTGGATGCTGTACGCCTCGACCTGCACCGTGCCCGTGGCGTCGGCGTAGCGGCGGCGGTTCCAGTTGGCCTGCGGGGTGTCGCTGGACGACGGTGTCTGGCTGAGCCCGAACACGTTGGTCCACTGCTCGATCGACTCCTGGAGCAGGGAGTACGGCACCAGCGTGTCGTTGGTGCCGTGCCAGAGCTGCACCCTCGGACGAGCGCCGGAGTAGCCGGGTGAGGCCTGGCGGACAGCGTCACCCCACTGCTGCGGCGTGCGGTTCATGCTGCCACCCGTGCACTGACCGCCGGGCGGATAGTCGGCCGCGTTGGCGAAGCAGGTGAACGGCACGCCCATGAACGCCGCGCCGGCCTTGAACAGGTCGGGGTAGAGGGCGAGCATGTGCTGGGTCATCATGCCGCCGGACGAGCTGCCGGTGGCGTACACCCGGTTCTGGTCGCCGCCGTACTGCCGGCCGGCGTAGGCCACCATGGACGCGATCGAGACCGGGTCGCTGCCGCCGTTGCGCTGTTTGGCCGCCGCCGACCAGGTGTCGAAGCACTTGCCGAAGCCGGCTTCCTGCATCGCGGAGGGGTAGATCACGATGAAGCCGTACCGGTCGGCCAGCGAGGCGAACTCGCTGCCGGAGTAGAAGCCGGGACCGGAGCCGCCGCAGCCGTGCATGGCCACCACGATCGCCGGGTCGGCCGGGCGCGCGTCCGGGACGTAGATGTGCATGCGCATCCCGCCCGGGTTGCTGCCGAAGCTGGTCACCTCGGTCAACGAGGCCGCGTACGCGGGCCGGGCCGCCGGGACAGCGAGCCCGATGAGGGCCAGCGAGGTCGCGACGGACAGCAAGAGATGTCGTCTGAACTTCATGCCTTGTCACTCCTGGGGAAGGCAGAGCCGGCGCGCGCCGGATCAGCACGGCGCGCAACATCGTCGGAGACGTGCGCGTGACTGCCCTGGGTCACGGCATCTGTCGCGCGGCCCGGCGCGAACCCCGTCGTATGGCAGTTAGCGTGCACCCAGGACCGCAAACTGTCAATCGATGCTGATCAATCGAACGACGTCACCGGATGCCGTTACAGTCGGCGCGTGACAAGTCCGTACGACATCGAGGAGATCTTTCCGGATGACGCCGCGGAGGCGGTGCGGCTGCCCCGCCGGCAGGCGGGCAGCTCGCCGCAGGGGCTGACGGTGACCCTGCTGGCCGACTACACCCTGCGCAACCGGGCCTGGCTCCCGTCGGCGGCCATCGTCGCCCTGCTCGCCGAGGCCGGCGTCAGCCAGGCCGGGGCCCGGACCGCGATCAGCCGGCTCGCCCGGCGCGGCGTGCTGGAAGGCAGCCGGCAGGGACGGCGCAGCTCCTACCGGCTCACGCTGGCCGCCGCCGGCTTCCTGTCCACCGGCGGCAGCGCCATCGTCTCGCCCGTCGTGGCCGAACCGTGGGACGAGCTCTGGACGGTGCTCGCCTTCTCGCTGCCGCGCGACCAGGCGGCGCAACGGCGTGGGCTCCGCACGCAGCTGCGCTGGATGGGCTTCGCCCCGCTGTACGACGGTCTCTGGGTCTCCCCGCGCCGGTTCACCGGGAAGGCCCGGGAGCAGCTCGCCGCGTTCGGTGCCACCATGACTGTCTTCCGGGGCCGGCACCTCGACCTGGCGGCGGATACCGGCCGCTCACCCCTGGACGCGTGGGACACCGCGGCCATCGCCGGCCAGTACGAATCCTTCATCGCGAGGTGGCGGCCGGTGCTTCCCCGCCTGCACGCCGGGCGGATCAGCGGGCCCGAGGCGGTCCAGGCCCGTACCGAGATCATGGACACCTATCGGCGGCTGCCCATCCTCGATCCCGGGCTGCCCAGCCGGCTGCTCCCGCCGGGGTGGCTGCGCGAGCCCGCCCGCGACCTGTTCGTCGCCATCTACGACGGGCTCGCGCCCAACGCCCAGGATCACGTACGGGCGGTCGCCGCGGCCTGCACCGGCGAACCGCTCAGCGGCATCGGCGCTCACACCGTGGCCGAGCTGGCCGCCGGCCTGCCGGCGTGATGCTCGGACGCCTTGATCAGAGCGTCTCGGTGCCGGCCGGTCCGGCCTCACCCGGTCCGGTCTCGGCCGGTGCGCCGCTCTCGCCGCTCGTGCCGTCCTTCCAGGGGCAGTCGTCCTGCGCTGCCACGCCGGCGGCGCCGTCTGCCGCCGGTACGGCCGGACTCACCTCGGCCACGGCCGGCACCGGCGACTCGACGGGTTCCGCGGCCAGGGCGGAGCCGCCCAGCCCCGCCGCGACGACAGCGGCGCCGCCCGCGACGGCCAGTCCGATCACTGTTCTGATGCGCATGTGCCTGACTCCTGACTAATCGGTTCGTGGGACCAGACCAGAAGATCACTCGGGCCCGAAAAACCCGCGAAGAAACGATGCGGTCAGGACAGGACGGACTCCCGCAGCGCGTCCGGGTTGCCCTCGAGCCGGCCGATCCGGGTCCGGTAGGAGCTCACCGAGCACGGCGCGGCGATCCGCCCCGCCCTGGCCGAGCTGACCCGCTGGGCCGGGGACCACCTGCAGAAGGCCATCGCGTCCGGCCGGTGCAGCGGTCCCTGACGCAGCGGTCCTGATACGAAGGAGACGCCATGTCGGCTGCCCTGATCACCGCACGCTCCCGGTCCGACGTCGCGACGACGGTGCGGCAACTGACCGCCGCCCTGCAGCGACGCGGCATCACGTTGTTCGCGACCATCGATCACGGGGCCGGGGCTCGGGGCGTGGGCCTGGAGTTGTCCGACGAGGTGGTGCTGGTGTTCGGCAACCCTGCCGCCGGGACGCCGCTGATGCTGGCCGATCCGCGCGCCGGGATCGACCTGCCGCTGCGCATCCTGGTGTGGTCCGGCGACGACGGGACGCAGGTCGCGTTCCGGGACCCGCAGGCCATGGCCGAGGACTTCGAGCTGGCGGGACAGGCCGAGACGCTGGCCGGGCTCCGCGGTGTGCCGGACGCCTTGGTGGCCGAGGTCAGCGGCTGACCGGCGGACCGCGCCGCGGGTCGCGTCCGGTCAGCTCCGCGTCCGGAACGGGGCAAGAGTCGCCCGGATCTGCTCGGCCGCGCCCCAGTCGTCGTCGAACTGGGCCAGTACGGCCAGGTGCTGTCGCAGCTGGATGATCGGCATCCGGGCCGGCCAGCCGCTGTCGAGTGCGGTCAGCTCGGCGTAACGGGCGAAGAACCGCCCCGCCTCGGCCGGCGGCGAGGTGGACCACACGTGGGCGAGGTCGACCTCGGCCCACATGTAGGACACCGCCGGGTCGATCAGCGCGGGCTGGCCGTCCGCGGTGGACAAGACGTTCTGGGTCCACAGGTCGCCGTGGGTCAGGCAGGCCGGTCGGTCCGGGAGCAGGTCGGGCAGGCGCCGGCACAGCAGCTCCAGCGCCGCCCGGTCGCCCGCGCCGAGGGCCGCGTCGACGCGGGGCTGCCCGAGCCATCGCAGCAGGCGGTGCTCGGCGAAGAAGGCGAAACCGTCCTCGCTCCAGGTGTTGGTCTGCCGGCGGCGGCCCAGCCAGTTGTCGCGGTGCCACCCGAAACGCCCGTGGACGGTGCTCAGGTGCAGGCGGGCCAGCGCATGCGCCAGCTGCTCCCAGAAGTCCTCGTCGCGCGGTCGCGGCCGCAGCATCGACAGCACGAGCAGTTCCCGATCGGCCCGGATCACGTCGGGTGTCGCCACGCCGCCGGGCTCGCGCAGAGCCGTCAGCCCCTCGGCCTCCGCGGCGAAGACGTCGTCGTCCGGTGGGTCGGCGAAGGCCTTGACGAACACCGGCGGCGCGTCCCGGCGGGTCGCGATGCCCGCGAGCGCCGCCAGCCCGCCGGTCACCGGCTCGACCGTGACGACATCGCTGATCCCGGCCCGCTGCAGGCGGTCGAGGAGGAACGTCGCCGAGTGCGTCACGAAAGCTCCTCAGGTCCGCGGTGCCCGTTCGCCAGATCTTAGGGTCAGCTGTCCGGACCGGACGCCGGTGGCCGGCTCCAGGCGGGCTTGCCGCCGGCCTCGGTCGAGGTGACCTCCGGGCCGATGAGCAGGAACCGGGCCTCGCCCACCACCGTCGGGCAGTGCTCGACCCCGCGGGGGATGACCAGCAGGTCACCGGGCCGCAGGAGCACGTCGCCGTCCCGCAGCTGCACGGTGAGCTCGCCGCTGAGCAGCAGGAACGTCTCCTCCTGGTCCTCGTGAGCGTGCCAGGTGGTCGAGCCGGTGCCCTTGGCCACCTTGAACAGGTTCCCGTTCGCCGCCGCGACGACGCGCTGGGACCAGAACTCCGTCAGGCCGGCCGCCTCGTCCGCCACGGTGATCTTCTGCAGCATCGCACTGCTCCTCGCGCTCGCCGGGTCGCCCACGGCTTCGATCATGGCGTCGCGGCCGGGCCGCCGACAGTGCTAGGAATGGCCGATGTCGCAAGAATCCTCACCGCCGGGCGGGCGGCGCCCGCATCGCGTCGCCCTGATCGTGGACGAGCATTCCAACCCGTTCGAGGTGGGCTGCGCGTGCGAGATCTTCGGGGCGCCGCTGCGGCCGGAGATCGGCCGGGAGCTGTACCGGTTGCGGGTCGTGTCACCGCGGCGGCGGACCTCGATGCGCGACGGCCTGTTCGCGGTCAGCGCGCCGGGGACGCTGGCCGACGTGGACGAGGCGGACACGGTGATCGTCCCCAACCGGCCCGATGTCGAGACGCCGTCGCGGGCCGCGGTGCTCGCTGCTGTCGGGCGCGCGTACGAGCGGGGGGCCCGCCTCATCGGGCTGTGCACCGGCGCCTTCACCCTGGCCGAGGCCGGGCTGCTGGACGGGCGCCGGGCGGCGGTGCACTGGCAGCTCGCCGACGAGTTCCGCGAGCGCTTCCCCGCCGTACACCTGGAACCTGACGTCCTGTACGTCGACGACGGTGACCTGCTCACCTCGGCCGGCAGTGCCGCCGCCCTGGATCTCGGGCTGCACGTGGTCCGCCGTGACCACGGCGCCGAGGTGGCCAACCGGGTCAGCCGCCGGCTGGTGTTCGCCGCCTTCCGCGACGGCGGCCAGCGGCAGTTCGTGGACCGTCCGGTGCCGGTGCACGCCGACCGGTCGCTGGCGCCGGTGCTGGCGTGGGCGCGCGAACACCTCGCCGAGCCGCTGGCGGTGGCGGATCTGGCCCGCCAGGCCGGGATGACGGCGGGTTCCCTGCACCGCCACTTCCGCCGGGAGACCGGCACGACGCCGCTGGCCTGGCTGACCGCGGAACGGGTCGCGCTCGCCTGCCGGCTGATCGAGGGCGGGGACGAGCGCTTCGACGTCGTGGCCCGGCGGTCCGGGCTGGGCTCGGCGGCGAACCTGCGCAGCCTGCTGAAGCGGCACGTCGGGCTGAGCCCGGCGGACTATCGCCGGCGGTTTGCCGCACCGCGGACCCCGGCCTGACTGTCCCTGTCACTCCCAGGATCACTGGAGGTCTGCCTGCGGCGCGGACCGGGTCGCACGCTTGACGACATGACAGAGAACACGCTCGGTGGAGTATTCGAGATCAAGAACGGCCCGGCCCTGGTCCGGATGGGCTACGGCGCCATGCAGCTCGCCGGGCCGCGTGTCTGGGGCCCGCCCCGGGACCGCGCGGAGGCAGTGGCGGTGCTGCGGTCCGCGGTCGAGGCGGGCGTCAACCACATCGACACCGCGGACTTCTACGGCCCGCACGTGACCAACGAGATCATCCGTGAGGCGCTGGCGCCGTACGGCGACGACCTGCACATCGTCACCAAGGTCGGCTCGGTGCGCGACGAGAACGGCGGCTGGCCGCACGCCCGCTCGCCGCGGCAGCTGCGCGAACAGGTCGAGTCGAACCTGCGCACTCTCGGCGTCGAGGCGCTGGACGTGGTGAACCTGCGCGTCGGTGGCGGCGCGGACGGGCACTCGCCGGTGCCCGGTTCGCTCGCGGAGCCCTTCGGCGCGCTGGCCGATCTCCGCGACGAGGGCAAGATCCGGCACCTGGGGGTGTCGGTCGTCGACGCCGGGCAGATCCGTGAGGCGCAGTCGATCGCGCCGATCGTGACCGTGCAGAACTGGTACAACATCGCGCACCGCGGGGATGAGGCGATCATCGCCGACCTGCACAGCCAGGGCATCTCCTACGTACCGTTCTGGCCGCTGGGCGGCTTCAACCCGCTGCAGTCGGGCGTGCTGGACACGGTCGCGGCGCGGCTGGGGCAGCCGGCGAAGGCGGTCGCGCTGGCCTGGCTGCTGCACCGGTCGCCCAACATCCTGCTGATTCCGGGTACGTCGTCAGTGGCGCACCTCCGAGAGAACCTCGCCGCCGCGACCCTCTGGCTGGACGCCGGGACCATCGCCGAACTCGACGCCATCGCCGGATGACCGGGGGTCGCAGGACCAGGCACCGGCCCCGGCCGCGGCCTACCGTGAACTCATGAGCGTCGAGTCGAACCCGCTGGGCGACTACCTGCGTGCCCGCCGCGAGCTCGTGACCCCGGAGCAGGCCGGCATTCCCGTGCTGGGCCTGCGGCGGGTGCCGGGGCTGCGCCGGGAGGAGGTCGCGATGCTGGCCGGGATCAGCGCCGACTACTACCTGCGGCTGGAACAGGGCCGCGACCGGAACCCGTCCGTGCAGGTCCTGGAATCGCTCGCCCGGGTGCTGCACCTGGACGACGACGGTACGGCGTACCTGCTCGGTCTGGGGGCGGAGAAGCCCCGCCGCTCGCGGCGCCGCCCGCGGCGCGAGAGCGTCCCCGCCGGCATCGCCAAGCTCGTCGCCACGCTGCCGTTGCCCGCGTTCGTGGAGGGCCGCTACTTCGACGTCCTGGCCGCGAACGCGCTGGCCACCGCGCTGTCGCCGCGGCTGGTGGTGGGCGGCAACCGGCTGCGCGACGTCTTCCTGGAGCCCGCCGAGCGCGAGCTCTACCCGGACTGGGACGCGGACACCGAGCGCCTGGTCGCGGGCTTCCGCGAGTCCGTCGGCACCGACACCGACGACCCCCGCTTCATCGAGCTCGTCGGTGAGGTGTCACTGGCCAGCCCGCGGTTCCGGCAGCTGTGGGGGCGTCACGACGTACGGGTGCGTGAAGGTGCCCCGATGCACCTCGACCACCCGCAGGTGGGTGAGCTGCGCCTGAACCGGGAGAAGCTCGGCATCAGCGGCACCGCCGGCCAGATGCTGGTCATCTACCACCCGGACGCGGGCAGCGACGCGGCCGACAAGCTGGCGCTGCTCGCGTCGGCGGCGCTGACGCCGGCCGGGGTGCCCGGCGCGGCGCGGCCGGGCTGAGCCCGGTGGGACCCGGCGCGGCGGGCGGCTGAAGGGTCTCGATGTATCGTCCTGCCCGTGACTGATCCACTCCTGCCGGGGGATCCGGCCGAGCTGGGCGGCTACCGGCTGCTCGGGCGGCTCGGCCAGGGCGGCATGGGTGCCGTCTACCTCGGGCGGGACGCCGGCGGCCGGCTGGTCGCCGTCAAGATGATCCGGCCCGAGTACGCCAACGACACCGAGTTCCGCGGCCGGTTCCGCAGCGAGGTCAACCGGGCGCGGCAGGTCCCGCCGTTCTGCACGGCCGAGGTGCTCGACGCCGACCCCGACCATCCGACGCCGTACCTGGTGGTCGAGTACGTGGACGGGCCGAGCCTGGCCGAGGTGATCGCCGAGCACGGCCCGCTGCGTGGCGGCAGCCTGCACAGCGTCGCGGTCGGGGTGGCGACAGCGCTGGCCGCGATCCACGGTGCCGGGGTGATCCACCGCGATCTCAAGCCGGCCAACGTGCTGTTCGCGCTGGGCACGCCCAAGGTGATCGACTTCGGCATCGCGCGGGCCTTCGAGGCGACGAGCCAGCACACGCGTACCGATCAGATGGTCGGCACGGTCGCCTACATGGCGCCGGAACGCTTCGACACCGACCATCGGGGCGTGGTCGGCCCGGCCGCCGACGTGTTCGCCTGGGGCGCCGTGGTCGCGTACGCCGGCACCGGCCGGACCCCCTTCCGGGCCGATTCGGCCGCGGCGACCGCGGCCCGGATCCTGACCCAGCCGCCGGAGCTGTCCGGGCTGCCCGAGCCGCTGCGCCGGGTGGTGGCCCGCACGCTGGCCAAGGACCCGGTGGAACGGCCCACCGCGCACGAGCTGCTCGACCTGCTGCTGGACCTGGACGCCGACGAGAAGACCGAGCTGATCCGCCCGGAGCTGCTGGAGGTGGCCACGGCCGCGCAGCGCACCCACCGGATCTCCCGGGGTGGCCCGCGATCGGGCCGGACCCGGCGGATGGTCCTGGCCGGTGCGGCCGTGCTGGCGCTGGCCGCGGCCGGCCTGGTCACCGCTCAGGTGCTGCCCCGGCTGGGCCTGGCCACGAACGTGCAGGCCGGCTCCTCGCTCGGTGACGGTCCGGCTCCCGCGCCGTCCTGGCAGCGGGCCGCGGGCGGCCTGGCCATCGTCGACCGCCTCGACCGGCCCGGCCAGTGGCGGGACACGCGCACCGACCCCGACGGGCGGTGCGTCTTCTCCCAGGGCCGGCTCGAGGCCCGGACCGGGATGTCACCGGTGTACCGCTGCCAAGGACCGTCGGAGACCTTCACCGGGGACCAGGCGATCACCGTCGACGCGGCGATCCTCACCCCGGGGGCGTGCGCGGTGATCTGGTTCCGTATCGCCGGCCCGAAGGCCTACCTGGCGTCGATCTGCGAGACCGAGGTCCGGCTGGGCGTGGACGCCAAGGACGGCGTCACCGACGAGGTGAAGGCCGCGCTCACCGGTACGGCGCTGGGCGGCGCCCGCCCGGTCGAGATCCTCGTACGCGACGAGCAGGCCACCGTCTCGGTCGCGGGTGCGGCGCTGCTCACCACCCGGCTCGACCAGGCGCCCCTCGCGTCCGGCCGGGTCACGTTCGGCGTCATCGACGACGTCATCAGCGGCGACGGCCGGGCCGCGTTCGCCCACGCGGAGGTCGTGAAACTGTGAAGCGCGAACTGCTCGCCGTGCTGCTGGTGTTCGTGGCCGGCGGGTGCGGCACCAACACGCCGGATGTCTCAGCCTCGCCTCCGCCGGTGCCCGCTTCTTCGGCGGCGACGGCGAGCAGGAAGCCCGTGCCGCAGCCCCGGTTCGCCGATCTCACCCAGGGCAGCACCACGTCGGTGGTCAAGCTGCACGGGTACGACCCGGAGAACGCGTCCGCCGTCGTGGAGCCGATCATCTTCATGACCGGCGACGCGTACTGCCGCGCCTTCAAGATCAAGCGTACGGACGGCCGGTGCGTGCATGCGGAGTACGTGACCGAGGAGAGCCACACCAAGGTCACCGTCCCGATCGCGGCGGCGGTGAAGTACTACACGTGGGAGGACTCCAACGGGGACGTGTGCATCGACGCTCCCGAGAAGGGCGGGACGTGCCCCATGACCCAGCGGGAGTTCGCCGGGTGGTTCAAGCTGAACGAGGAGGCCATGGTCGCCGTCGCCACTGAGGACGGCGCGGTCACCCGGATGGCTGTCGTCTACACACCCTGACCGCCCGGCCGGGGACCGCGATCCCGGTCGCCGCGCGCGCATTCGGCGGTGGCGCAGATCCTCGGGTATCGATATCATTTCTCGATGTCCACGGGGGAGAAACGCGTCGAAAACATGGGCACAACACCTTTGTTGCGCCATGAACTCGTCAACGGAATGCGGGAGCGCGGCGCGCAGCGATGGCATTTGTTGCGGTTGTTGCCGGCCGCGGGAATTCCGCTGGTGAGCGCCGCATTCATCGTGCAGGTGCTGTCCGGTGCCGCACCGATTCTTTTTCTGCTCACCACCGCGCAGGTGGTCGCGGATGTGCCCGATGCGGTCAGTGGTGGAGTCGATTCGCCCGCATGGCGGACATTGCGGGCCGATCTCGTGATCGCGGGGATCTACTTCCTCAGCACCCAGATCCTGGTCCCGGTGCAGTACCTGCTCGGTGAATCGCTGCGCCGCCGCATCGACCGGCAGATCCGGGATCGGCTGATGGCGGCCTCCCTGGGGGTGCCCGGCCTCGCGCTGCTGGAGGACCGGGAGCTGGCCGACCAGGCCGCCGACTCCCTGGACATGATGAAAGTGGCGATGTGGACGCCGGGTGCGGCCTGCGCCGGTTATGTCGCGCTGATCAGCCGCTATCTGCAGGTGGTCCTGGCCGCCGAGGTCGTCGCCGCCGTCTTCAGCTGGTGGGCCGGGCTCGCGCTGCTGGCCTCGGCCCTGGTGATCCGTTTCGGGTACCGGCTCGGCCTCGCGGTGTTCAGCCGGTTGTTCCGGACGGAGACCGCCGCGCGGCGCCGGCAGCTCTACTTCCGTGACCTGATGATGAAGCCCGGCGCGGCCAAGGAGATCCGGATCTTCGGGATGCTCCGGTGGATCACCGAGCGCTTCACCTCGTCGGCGATGATCAGTTCGAGAATCGTGTGGAGCGAGCGGCGCCGGGTGTTCTACGGCCCGTACATCGTCTACACGCTGGTGTCGCTGGTCCTGCTCGCCGGGGTCATGGCGGCGGCCGGGCGCGCCTTCGCCACCGGCCTGATCGGGCTGGGCGCCTTCATCATCGTCATGCAGGCCGGGCTGTCGGCCATCCGGATCGGCGGCTTCGTGGCCGAGGCCGACACGCAGACCGAGCTGGGCGGAGTGGCATTCCGGGCGGTCCGGCGCTTCGAGGCGGCGGCCGCGGCGAACCGCTCGGTGACCGGCGCGGAGCCACCACGGCCGAGCCGTTCCGGCCGCCCTCCGGGCGAGCGGGTGCGGCAGATCCGCTTCGAGAACGTCACGTTCCGCTACACGCCGGACGGGCCTGCGGTGCTCGACGGGCTCGACCTGACCATCGAGATCGGCGGATCGACGGCGATCGTCGGGCTCAACGGTGCCGGCAAATCCACCTTGGTCAAGCTGCTCGCGCGGCTCTACGAACCCGTCGGCGGCCGGATCACCGCCGACGGGGCCGACATCCGCACCTTCGACGTCCGGCGGTGGCAGCAGGAGATCGCCGGCGTTTTCCAGGACTTCGTGCGCTTCGATCTGCCGGTGCGGGACAACGTCTGGCTGACCGCCGGCGGTGGCCGCGCCGACGACGAGATCTGGGCGGCATTGCGTAAAGCCGGTGCCGAGGAAATCGTCCGGGAACTGCCCCTGGGACTCGATACGCCGCTGTCCCGGCAATACTCGGACGGCACCGATCTGTCCGGCGGGCAATGGCAGCGCATCGCGATGGCGCGGGCCCATTTCGCGGTCGGCCGCGGTGCTCGGATCATGGTGCTGGACGAGCCCACCGCGAGCCTCGACGTGCGCGCCGAAGTCGCATTCTTCGACCGTTTCCTGGAGATGACCCGCGGTGTCACGAGCATTGTCATCTCGCATCGGTTCTCCACGGTCAGGCGCGCGGACCGGATCGCCGTTCTCGAGCACGGCAAAGTGATCGAGTACGGCGACCACACCGCCCTGATGGCGCAGCGGGGCCGCTACGCCCAGCTTTTCCAGATCCAGGCCGCGCGTTTCGACGCGGACGAGCTGGACGGAGTCGAATATGCGTGACGTGCTCCGCGGCATCGGTGCGGTGCTGCGCTCGTCGTGGCACGTCGGTCCGGCCCGGCTGCTGATCTCCGTCGTCCTGATGCTCGTCGGTGCGGTGAGCCTGCCGCTGGTCGCGGTCTTCCTCGGGATGGCGGTCGACGCGACGCTCGACCACGACACCCGCCGGGCGATCGTCGCCGCGGCCCTGGTCGCCGTCGTCGCCCTGGCCGCGCTGACCATGGAACACTTCGCGCACATCTTCTTCTTCGAGCTGGCGGACCTGCATCTGATGCGGGTCGAGCAGGAGATCGGCGAGCTCGCCCACGGCACGGTCGGGCTCGAGCATCTCGAGCGCCGTGACTACGCCGACCGTCTCGAGTTGCTGCGCAAGGAGTCCGGCGCGATCGGGGAAGGGGTGCAGACCGTGCTGGCGGCGGGCACGTTGCTGGTGCAGATCGTCCTGACCGGCGCCCTGCTCGCCTATCTGCAGCCGTGGCTGCTCCTGCTTCCGCTGTTCGCCGTGCCGCCGCTGATCGCCGGGCGGTGGGCGGAGACCCTGCAGCAACGGGCCGAACTGGCCACGGCGCAGCAGAAGCGGCTCGGCGCGCAGTTCCTGGATCTGTCGGTCCACCCGGGTGCCGCCAAGGAGATCCGGGTCTTCGGGATGCAGCAGGCGCTGCGGCGCCGGCAGTGGGAGACGTCCAAGCAGGTCGATGAGCGACTCGCTCGTGCGGAGCTGCGGGGCACGCTGGTGCGGATCGGTGGCCAGATCCTCTACGCCGTGGGTTACCTCGGCGCCGTGATCCTGGTGGTCCGCGCGGCGCTCAGCGGTGACCGCAGCGTCGGTGAGGTGGTCCTCGCCATCACCCTGGCGGTGCAGACCAACGCCCAGGCCGCCGGAGCCGTGGCGCTGGCCCAGTCGTTGCAGCGCAACGCCAAGGCCATGGCGCTCGTGCGGTGGCTCCGGGAGGCCGCGAGCAGCCCGGTCGCCGCGACGGCCGGGCGCCGGCCCCCCGGACACACGCTGCGCGCCGGTATCGATCTGGAGAACGTGGGGTTCCGCTACCCCGCGACCGATCGTGAAGTGCTCAGCGGCGTCACGATGCGGATCCCGGCCGGTGCGGTGGTCGCGGTGGTGGGTGACAACGGCGCCGGCAAGTCCACCCTGGTGAAGTTGCTCTGCCGGTTCTACGAGCCGTCCACCGGGTGCATCCGGGTCGACGGTGTCGACCTGCGCAGCATCGACGTGGACCGCTGGCGGGAACGCATCGCCGCCGGCTTCCAGGACTTCGTCCGGCTGGACGCACAGGTCCAGGAAAGTATCGGGGTGGGAGACCTGTACCGCGTCGACGACCGGGCGGCCGTCCGGGCCGCGGTCGACCGGGCGGATGCCGCAGCGGTGATCGACCGGCTGCCGCACGGCTTGGAGTCCCATGTCGGCAAGGCGTACGAGGACGGCGCGGAGCTCTCCGGAGGCCAGTGGCAGCGGATCGCCCTGAGCCGGGCCATGATGCGTGACGAACCGTTGCTGATGGTGCTCGACGAGCCGACGTCCGCCCTCGACCCGCTCGCCGAGCACTCGCTGTTCGAGCGGTACGCCGCCTCGGCCCGGGAGGTCGGCCGGCGCACCGGTGGCATCACTGTGCTGGTTTCGCACCGCTTCTCGACCGTACGGATGGCCGATCTCATCCTGGTGGTCTCCGGCGGCCGGATCGCGGAGTCCGGCAGCCATCAGGAACTGATGAGCCACGACGGCATCTACCGTGAGCTCTACGGCATGCAGGCCGCCGCGTACAAGTAGCGACCGCATCGGCTCCAGGCGCCGGCCGGGCCTGGAGCCGGACGTCACGACAACGCGGGATCCACGGCGACGATCCCGCCGAACGACGGCGCCACGACCCGCCGGCCGAGCCGCTGAGCCTCGGCCAGCACGAAACCGCCCCACCGCTCGCGCAGTCCGTCCAGGCGCGAGGTGACGATCACCAGGTCGAAGGCCGCGTCAGGGAGCGTGGTGCGCAGCCCGATCGCGCGGACGGCCGTGACGGGATGGCGCAGGCCGGCAGTCGAGGCGGCGTCGAGCCGGGCCCGGTCCACGTCGACGACTGTGATCTGGGCCGGGCTGTCCTTCCACGCCGGCGGGAGGGCCGTGCCGGCACCGATCACCGCGACCCGTCCGGAACCGGGTAGCAGCGGGGTGTGTTCGTCGAGCTCGGCCGTGATGTCGTGACCCTCGGTCGCGGCCAGCCGGTCGCGGAGCAGCAGCCACTCGTCGTGGAAGGTGTCCTCGGCCCAGTCCTGGATGATGGCCCAGAACAGCTCCGTCTGCGGCTCCGGGCTCTTGGCGTGGAAGATCAGCGCGTTGCGGCGGCAGCTCTCCCAGTTGCTGTCCCGGTGCCGCACATGCGGCGATTCGATGCTCCATCCCTCAGCGGAGAAGATCAGCTCGCAGCCGTGACGCTGCAGCCGGTGCGCGAGGCTGACATCCTCCACGCCCCAGCCGCGGTAGTCCTCGTCGAACCCGCCGACGGCCCGGAACGCGTCCGCCGGCAGGGACACGTTCGCGGTCCAGCAGAAATACCAGGCCATGCCCTCGCGGTCGAGGTCGTGGCCGAGCTTCTCGATCTCCGGCAGCCGGACGTCGGTGAAGTTCGCGGTGCCGGTGAACCGGGCGACGATCTCCTCCGCCGCCGGGCGCATGTCGGCGACGGTGAGCGGCGAATCGAGATGGTCGTTGTTGTAGAGGTAGCCGATCACCACAGCGGGGCCGGCCGCCGCGGCGTGCCGGCGCTGATGTTCCGCGAGCCAGCCGGGAGCTGCCACGACCCCCGTGTCGAGAAACGCCAGAACAGGAGCACCGGCCTGGGCGGCACCCAGGTTGCGGGCCGCCGCCGCACGGAAGCCCAGGTCTTCCTGGAAGCAGTAGCGCAGTGCGAGCCGGTCGGTGAACGACTTCGCGACCTCGGCGGTGTCGTCGGACGAACCGTCGTCGGCGACGATCACCTCGAAGCGTTCCGGGCCCAGCGTCTGCCGGGTCAGGCTCTCCAGAGTCAGCCGGAGCAGCTCGGCACGGTTGTAGGTGGGTATGACGACGGAAACCAGTGGTGCCATGGGAAAGGATCCTCCGAACGCTTCGATGATCAGATCGGGAACAGCTCGGTCGCGTACCGGTCCGCCGCCCGCATCGTGTGCACGAACGCGGCCACGGATGACCGCAACGACGGTTCCGCCGTCGCGAGCAGGGCGGGCCCGGATCCCCGGTCGGCGAAGTCGTCCTCGTGGGCGAAGTGCCCACGCACGACGTTTCTCGCGTCGAGGGCGACGAGCACGGGACGCAACGCGTAGTCGATCGCCAGCAGATGGCCCCGGCTGCCACCGGTGGCGAGCGGCAGCACTGTCTTGCCGGAGAAGCCGCCCTGGGGCAGCAGGTCCAGCATGGACTTGAGCGCACCACTGTAGGCGGCCTTGTACACCGGCGTGCCGACGACGACACCGCGGGCACCTGCCACCGCCGTCAGGAAGCGGATGGCGTCCGGATGCGATGTCCGGGTGTGCAGCAGCACCTCGGCGGGCAGGTCGCCGGCGGCTATCGTCGTCACACCGAGCCCCTCGGCCTCGAGCAGCGATGCGACGTGATCCAGCAGGGCGCGGGTGCGGGAGTACGACTGCGCGGAGCCGCACATGACAACTACCTCGGACAAGGGGACCTCCATTACCCACCGCCGCGGACGCCCCGGCCGGGACCGGTCCGCCCGCGGTCGCGGACGTACCTGATGGACCCGGCCGGGGCGTCGGCGAGCAGCGTCGGTCGGATCGCTCAGCGGGGTGCCGGCCGCCCGGCGGCCGACTGGATCAGAGCCCGGACCTCACGCTCGGAGAAGCCGGCCATCGCGCGCAGCGGGCCGTCGATCGGGGTCGACCGCGAGGACTCCAGGTAGTCGACATCGCGCAGCGCGCGCTCGCCGAGGCCCAGATTCAGGGCGCCGGTGTTGAAGCGTTCGATGGCGGCCACGGTGGCCTGCTCCACCGCCTCGTCGTCGTCACCGACCAGCACGCGGAGCCACTTGTTGGAGTACGCCGCGTGCCGGACCTCGTCGGACAGGGCGTGGTCGAACATGGTGGCGACCGAATGGAACCCGGCGTCGTGCAGCTTCGGCACGATGTAGTTGAAGGTCTCGATCGCTTCGGCCTCGCCGGTGCGCGACAGGATGATGAGGCGGTACTGCAGACCCTCGGTCATCATGAGCTCGTAGTAGTCCGGATCCTCGAACGGGATGTCCCGGTAGTCGACGCCGAGGTTGTCGAACTCGTCGAACAGCATCAGGGTGTGCCGCATCTCGTCGTGCGCGTGCCGGGCCATGTCCCGGTAGAACTCCAGCGGGAGGTCGTCGAACTCGGCGATGTTGCGCAGCGGGACGTCCATTGCCACGAACTCGATCTGCAGGCCGTGCCGCAGGAACGACGCGACCTGGGCCGGGGTCTCCACCGGCGGCAGGCCGGCCTCGATGGCGTCGTTGGCCGGCTTCGGCGGGCGCGGCTTGACGAAGGTCGCCCACTCCGGGTAAGCCCGGCGCGGGCAGGGCACCACCGGCAGGGCGAAAGCACCGGACGGGTGCACCGGCTCGCCCTGGGCGACCGGGGAGCCGAGCAGCGTCCCGGCGGCCACGCCGAGGGGGGCGCCCGGCTCGGTGGCCGGATGCGCCTGGGCGAACTCGCGCAGCTGCACCAGGTCCGCGGTCAGCTGCGCGAAGATCGCCGCGTCATGGGCGGTGGCGATGGTGTTCGCGCCGTCGCGGCAGGCCGCGTAGAACGCGTGTGTCTCGTCGATGAACTCGCGCAGGAACCGGGCGGCGTCCGCCCAGTTCGGCGCGGCGGCCAGGGCGTTGCCGGCCGCCACGACAGCGTCGCCGGGACGGCCGAGCAGCTTGGGCGGGCAGCGCAGCTCCGCCATCCGGATCGCGATCGACTGGCAGTGCTCCAGGAAGACGTAGACCGCGCGCATCACCAGCCACTTGTCGTCGAGCGGCACGATGGCCGGTGCCTGGCCGGCCAGGCACCGGGCGACGGTGAGATTCGCATGGTAGAGCCCGCGGTACAACGCGCTCAGCTCGTCGACTCCGTACGCGGAGATCGCGGTGGCGCTGGGTGTCGCTTGATCGACGGTCACTTGTTTCTCCTTCATTCAGATTTGCCGGCCCGAAGCCGCTGGAAGGTGTCGGGTGGGAGCTCACCGGGCCGGGCGAGCCGCTCGATGGCGCCGTTGCTGCGCCACAACTGCAGGTACGGCTGCTGACGGGCACCGAAGGCCCGGAACATGGGCTCGACGCGGGGCAGCATCGAGCCCTCGAAGTCGAACGCGACGCCGAGTTCGGCCGCCAACCGGATCGCGTGCCACAGCAACAGCGCGATCGCACCGGGCACGCGCGGTTCGGTGTCGCTGCCGGCAAGCAGGTAGTACATCGACCGGGAGTCCCAGACCACGACGATCGCGGCCCGGGCCACCCCGTCGTGGTCCTCGGCCACGAAGGTCCGGGCCGACCCGGCCGCGGCACCGCGCTCGATCACCCGGCGCACGGTCTCCAGCGACCACGGCACGTCCATGCTCTGCCGGGCGAACGTGGCGCGGTGCAACGGCAGGAATTCCTCGGCGGTGCCGTCGCCACGGACGGCCAGCTGCGTGCCGGCCCGGCGGATCTGGGTCCGGACGTCGGTGAGCATCGTGGCCCAGATCCGCTCCGGCGAGCTGGTGTCGTCGATCCGGTACGTCAGCCGGGCCCCGGTGCGAAAGCCGCTCCAGTGCATCGCCAGCCAGTTCCACCGCGAGTAGTGCAGGTTCTGCACGAAGAGGTCGTGCTCGGGCAGGCCGGCGAGCAGGTCGTCCAACAGGCGATGCTCCGTGCCGAGTTCCTTGGGGTAGGAGCCGGTGGCTTCCCGCAGCCACGGACCGAGGGTCTGGGTCAGCTCGGGCATGCACAGCACCCTGACGCCCTCGACGGTGGCCGACGTGTACGCCCAGCGCGCCACGGTGGTCCCGTTGCGGCGCACCTCCGCGGCCCGCCACCGGTCCTCAGCGACGATGTCCAGCCACCAGGGCTCCTCGAACAGGCAGTTGGAGGTCCACGAACCCGGGCTCATGCGGCGGCCCCCAGGGTCGCGGCCATCAGCCGGACGGCGGTGGGCGCAACGCGTTGATGGATCGGCACGTCCACCGAGCGCCGGGCATAGCTCGTGGCCCGGGGACGCAGCTCGCCCGTCGGACCGTCCGGCACGGGCCGCGCCCAGTTGAAGGGACCGACCCGTAGTCCCTGCGCCTGCAGCTCGGCGGCGACCCGATCGGCGACGGCCGGGCCGGGGAGCAGGACCTTCTGCTTCAGCCAGGCCGGCTCGCCGTCCTCGGGCACCGGCCAGGTGACGAGACCGGAAGCGGCGAGCAGCGCGGCGTTCGTGTTCCGGGCCCGGCGTACGGCTTCGTAGCGCTCGAGCTGCCACAGCCCGAGCCGGGCGCGCAGCGGGCCGATCGCGGCCGGTGCCGGGCTGTCCGCCGAGCGGCGGTAGAGCCGCTGCCGTTGCCGTGCATCGGTCGTGGCCCCCGCGGGGACGATCAGGGCCCGTCGCTCCCGCAGGAAGGCGAGCAGGGCGGTCAACAGTCGCCTGTCGGTGGCGCTGTCGCCGGTCCGGCCCTCGACTGTGGTCCCGTCCCGGGTCACGAGGAGCCCGCCACCGCCGAGTGAGAGTGGCTTGTCGTAGCCGAAGCTGAAGACGGCGGCGTCGCCGAAGGCCCCGGCTGCCCGTCCCCCGAGGGTGGCGCCCAAGGTCTGGCTGCAGTCCTCGACGAGTTTGACGCCGTGCCCGCGGCACCATTCGACCAAGGGCCGAACCTCCGCCGGTGCACCGAACAGATGAGGCACCACCAGCGCGGCCACCCGGGCGGGCGGCATCCGCAACACCACGTCCGGGTCGAACGCGCCGAACGAGGTGCCCGCGTCGACCGTGACCGGCACCAGGCCTGCCGAGCTCACCGCCTCGGCGACCGCGACGCAGTTGAAGGCGCTGATCAGCACGTGATCCCGCGAGCCGGGCCGCGCCATCCTGGCCAGGTATGCCCGCAGTGCCTCCCGGGCACTGACCATCGGGGTGGCGGTGCCCTCGAGACCGATCTGCTCCACCAGGCGCCGGGCGAAGATGTCCGGCTCGGCGGTCGCGCCGGTGGCGATCAGCTCCGCGACGACGTCCGGAGCCCAGAACTCCTCGACGGTGTCGATGCCGGCGGGGTCAGGAGCCACTGCGCCCCCACACCGCGATCGTCAGATGGTTGAGGAACGGCGTGGGTGTCGAGGCGAGGACGTGCAGCGCCGTGTCGAGCTGCCGCTGCGTCAGCAGACCGGTGCCCACCAGCCGGTCGGCGACCTCGGCGACCGAGAGCCGGTAGGACTCGGCCTGCGGGCTGGACCAGGAGGGCAGGAACCGGGCGTGGGCGGCGCCGTCGATCTGCCGCAGGCCGCACGCCGCCAGGGTGACGGGCAGAGTGCGGCCCAGGTAGGAGTCGCCGCCGGCATCGTCGAAGACCTGGTCGAAGGCGGTCCGCAGGGCCTGGACGTCGGGATGCGCGGGCAGCCCGAGCCAGGCGGTGGCCGGATCCGAGGTCTCCAGGACCAGGGCGCCGCCCGGCGCGAGCAGCGCCGCCATGACAGCGACGGCGCCCGGCACGTCCGGCACGTGTTCGAGCACGTAGCGGGCGTGGATCAGGTCGTAGCCCGGCGGCAGCGACGGGCCGGTGAGGATGTCGTGCTGGACGACGTCGACATTGCCGGGCAGGCCCGCCGCCCGCAGGTGGCGGACGTCCAGGTCGGTGGCGGTCACGCGGCCTTGCGGGCCGACCCGGGCGCCGAGCCAGCGGGCGATCGACCCCGCGCCGGCGCCCACCTCGAGCACCCGCATCCCCGGGCGCACACCCACCCGGTCCAGCGTGGTGATCGTGCCCTGGTCGAGCAGGGACTCCAGAGCCGACAGCCGGGTCTGCTCGACCTCGCCGCCGGCGAAGACGTACGTGCTCACGCGGTGCTCCCCATTCTTTCGCGGTGCAGGTACCGCTGGATCCGGGCCTCGTTCTTGTTGTGGATGTCCGCGCCGGTGCCGCCCGACGGCAGCGGTGTCATGAGCCCCCGTACCTCGCGCAGCAGCCGCCGCGGGTCCGGGAAGCCGTTCGTGTGCAGGTAGGGCGCCAGATTCGGTGCGGGGTAGCGGGTGATCACGGCACCGAGCACCGTGGTCCCCGGCAGGGCGCGCACCGCGCGGTCGAGGGTCCGGCCGGTCATCACGTTGTCGTCGAAGATCACCGCGTGCCGCGCCGGCGGAACCCCGGGGCCGGCCGGGACGGTCAGCGCCGGGCCGCGAATGTCACCGTCGCCCTCCTGGTACAGCGAGAGGCGCAGCAGCCGCAGGCCGGCCGGGACGCCCCGGTGCCGCAGTGACTCGCGACCCAGCAAGGTCAGCTCGGTCCCGCCGGCGACCAGGCCGACGCACTCGATCGCGGTACCGATCTCCGCGGGGACCAGGTGTCCGAGACCGAGCTCCGCGGCGGCCGCGTTCTCGAGCAGGTCGTCGCTGTGCCGTTCGCGCAACAGCCGTCCGGCCAGGCGGTCGTCAGCCAGCGCCGCGGTGAGCCCGAGACTCTTGTCGGCCTCGGCCAGCACCTGGTCCGCCCGGCCGAGTGCGGCGGTCAGCTCGGCCATGGTGTCGCCGTCGCCGCTGAGGTAGGCGAGGTGCTGGCGCAGATGGGCGGCGGTGCCGGCCAGGACCCGCTGCGTCACCGGGTATCGCGCCGTCCCGGCGTCGTTCTCCAGCAGGTACGCGGCCGTGCTGAGATGCAGCAGCAGCCCGCGGACCATGTCCTGCACGGCCGCCACCAGCTTGAAGGTCGTCAGCGAGCCCCGATCGGCCACCAGCGCGGGCGCCGCGTCAGCGGCCTCCGCCAGGAACCGCCGGTACCGCGGCACCCAGCCCGTCGGTTTCTCGCCCATCGCCATCGCGTACGGGAACCAGTACAACCCGCCGCGCAACACCACAGCCGTGTCCGTGCGCACCCGCCGCTGCCACGCGTGCGGTGTCCCGTCGTCCAGCCGGAAGAGCCGCCGCGCCGCCGGCCCGGTGGTTTCCCAGCTGCGCAGCCGGACCGCGCCGCTGAACGGGTCGAAGACGTCGCGCAGTTCGAGGTCGGGATGAGCCGTTCCGGTGGCGGCCCGCGCGGCCCGGCGGATCCGGTCCGTCACCAGCATCAGGTGCCGCCGTGCCCCGGCCTCGGCCCGGCGCGCCACCGAGCCGAGCTCACCGAGGTGCGCGTCGAGCTCCGAGCCGGGCAGCGAGTACCGGCTCAGGGTGGCCGGGCCGGTCATACCGTGGACACCAGGGCGGGAACGACCTCCGCGCAGAACCGCTCCATCGACGGCACGTCGTCGACGTACACCTGGAAGTGCCGGACGCCGAGCTCGATCAGCGGATGCAGGGCCTCGGTGACCATCTCCGGGTGCGGGCCCAGGATGCGCGGATCGCCGTAGCGCATCTCGCCCGGGCGGAAGTCCTCCGCCCGGACCGGGAGGTGCACCTCGGTGCCGGCGGTCAGCTGGATCTCGGAGAGGTCACGGCCGATCTCGGCACAGTGCGCACGCAGGATCTCGTACGGCTTGCGGTACGCCTCCAACGGCGCGTCCCAGTTCCAGATGTCGGCGTGGCGGGCGACCAGACGCAGCGCGCGCGGGCCGTTGGTGCCCACCATGATCTTGATGGGCCGCGCCGGCCGGGGTACGCAGTACGCGTCGGTGACCGAGTAGTGCTTACCGGCGAACGTGGCCGGCTGCTCGCCCCACATCGCCCGGAGGACGAGAATCGCTTCCTCGAGCTGCTCCAGACGTTCGCGTGGCGGCGGGAATTCGTAGCCGTACGCCGCGTACTCCTCGGCGAGCCAGCCGGCGCCGATGCCCATGACATAGCGGCCACCGGTGAGGTAGGACAACGTGGCGGCCATCTTGGCGACCAGCGCGGGGTTGCGGTAGTTCTGTCCGAGCACGAAGTGGCCGACGGTGAGCCGTGGATACAGCGCGGCGAGATAGGCGAGCCTGGTCCAGGACTCCAGGATCAGCTGTTCCTTCTCCTGGAAGTGGTCGGCGACCCACACGTGGGTGACCGGCTCGCACCGGGTGGCGATGTCGAGCAGCCGCCGGTGGTGATCGAGGGCGTGACCGCCCGCGGGATCGGCGTGACCCAGATGAACACCGAATGTCAGGGAGTGCATGTCTATCGGTCCCCCGGGGAGGCAAGGGCGCCGGCCAGCTCGGGCAGATCGGCGACGTGGAGATGGGCAGGGCAGTCACGGCAGGAGCCGAGCGGATCCAGGTGCACAGCCGTCATCCCGGCGGCCACCGCTCCTCGCACGTCGGCGTGGACCGTGTCGCCGATGTGCAGGGCCTGCTCGGCGGGGATGCGCAGGGCGGTGAGCGCTGCTTCGAAGATCGCCGGGTCAGGCTTGTCGGTGCCGAACTCGCCGGAGTCCACAACCACGCCGATCTCGACGCCCGGCCCGGGGCCGGCCTGACACATCCGTACCGGCTCGTCCGCGAGCAGCCGGGCGATGACGCCGGTGCTGTTGGAGATGATGCCCAGGCCCAGGCCGCGGCGGGCGAAGGCACCGAGCACCTCGCGGGCACCGGCCGGCACCCGGATCCAGCGGTCCGGGGACAGCGCCTCGTCGAATCGCGGCATCGCCTCGGCGAGGTGCCGCCCGGGCAGACCGCAGGCGGTGAGGTGGGTGCTCAGGTAGGTGTCCCAGAGCGGTTCCGGGGCGGAGTCGACGGCGGCGACGGCGTGGTAGTGCGCACGGTCCACGACCGTCGCCGACGGCAGCAGACCCCAGGGGGCGAGGGCCTCGTGCACCGCCTCGACCGCGGGCAGGACCAGGACACCCCCGGCGTCGAACGTGACGGCGCGGACGGCGCTGAACCGGGCGCTGCTCACGGCGCCGGATGTTCGTCGAGTGCGACCCGCAGGGCCGGTCGCATGTCGGCCAGTGCGGGGGAGTCCGAGGCCGCGCCGCGTACGGCCGCCGCCACGTTACGGGTGACCTCCGCGTACAGGAAGGAGTCGAGCTCCTCGTGCGCCGGGGCGGCGTCGTCCACCGAGCCGACCCACGTGCGCTCGAACCGGAAACCCTGGGCGTGGATCAGGCCTCCCTCGGTGACGATGATGAGCGATTCGTGGTTCTCACCGACCGGTCCGGCCGTGGCGACGTGCAGCGAGCCGATCGGGTTGTCCGGATGGGCCAGCGGTCCGGACACGACCAGGATGTCGTCGTCCCGCTCCACCTCGGTGAAGACCGTCCCGCCGGTGCTGGTCCAGCTGCGCCACGGTCCGACGAGCCATTGCACGAGGTCCAGGTGGTGATAGGCCTGGTTCATCAACGGGCCGCCGCCGTCGGCCCGCCGTTTGCGCCACGCGTTCTGCGCGTAGTAGCCGGCGTCACGCGGCCAGACGACGGTGACCGCGATGGAGACGATGCGGCCGAAACCGCCGTTCAGGAGCTTCTCCCGCACGTCCCGCAGGGCGGGGTGATGCCGGTACTGGACGATCGGGAAGACCCGGGCGGTCGAGGACGACTCGTGCTCGAGGAGGAGGTCGAGGTCTTCGACGGTGCGGACCGGCGGCTTCTCCAGCACGACGTGGATCCCCCGCGCCAGCAGCCGCTGGGCGCTCGCGAGGTGGTCCGACGGCGGCGTCGCCACCGTGACGACCTCCGGCCGGGTCGCGGCGACCAGCTCGTCGACCGAGCCGAACGCCGGCACCGTGGACCGGGCGGACCACTCGTCGCGGCGGGACTCGTCGGCGTCACAGACCGCGACCAGCTCGACCCCTTCGGCGGCGGTCGCGGCCCGGGTGTGCGGCATCCCGCCCCAGCCCAGTCCGACAACGGCCCAGCGCACCGGCGACGTGGTCATCGGCCCAGCCCCTGGTCGCGCAGAGCCCGCGCGGCTGCCGCGCCGAGGGCGGCGGCCTCCTCCAGCCGGCCGGCCGAGGGGAGGGCGGCGTGCAACAGCCGCGGCGCCATCGCCTCGGTGACGGGCAGCGAGGGAGGTGCGTCGCCCGGCCGCCCGGCGAACAATGTGGCTTGGTGCAGCGGGTGGAAGTACTCGGGCTTGCTCGGGAGACCGGCATCGCTCAGCGCCTTGCCCACGTCCGCGACCGGGACGCCCTCCGGCAGGATCAGACGCAGGGCTGTCCTGCCGCCGTGCCGTACTCCTGACTGGAAGCCGACCGCGGTCACGGTGCAGCTCTCGAGCACCGGCGCGAGCATCGTCCGGATCAGCCGGTCCTGGTGGGCCAGGACGCCGGTCAGCGTCGGCAGGTACGAGGCGGCGAGCGCGGCGTTGAGCGGGCTGATCCGCGATTTGAGCCCCAGCCCGGTGCCGGCGAACTCGTCGTCCGGTGCCAGCCGTTCGTAGTGCCCGACGGCCAGGCTGCGCCGGTGGAGCCCGGGGTCACCGGTGACCAGCAGCCCGCCCTCGCCGGCCGGCAGCGCCTTCTGCGCCTGCATGCTGAAGACGCCGAGATCGCCGATGGTGCCGAGGAAGGCGCCGTCCACGGTGGTACCGAAGACGTGCGACGCGTCCTCGATGACCCGGATACCGCGGGGACGGGCCCAGGCGACGATCTCCCGGATCGGCGCGGCGGCTCCCCAGAGGTGCGGTACGACGACGGCCCGGGTGCGTGCGGTCACCCGGCGGTCGAGTTCTCGCGGTTCGAGGGTCAGGTTCGTCGGTTCGATGTCGCAGAAGACCGGCACACCGCCGAGCCACCGGACCGGCGAGACGGATGCCCACCACGTGTAGGAGGGACAGATGACTTCGTCGCCGGGCTCGACGCCGGCCGCGTACAACGCCGACAGCATCGCCGCTGTGCCGCTGGAGTGGGCGACGACGTGGGCACAGCCGAGGTGTTCGCGGACGCCGCTCTCCAGCGCGGCCGTGGCGCCGAACGGCAGCGACAGGTCACCGGTGGCCAGGCAGGCACTGACCGCGTCGTGCTGGGCCGGACCGACCGGCGGCCAGGCGAAGGTCAGCGGGACGGCACCGACGTCCGGGGTACGCGCGGCGGAGGCTTGGACGGTCATCGTGCTCCTTCGTTCAGGGTTTCGGAGACCGCCGCCGCGATGACGGCCGCGCCGTCGAACCCGCCGGTCAGTTCGGTGATCCGGGAACGCTGCCGGTGCGCCAGATCGGCCGCGCCGGCCGGATCGGACAGCAGGCCGACGCAGTCCGCCATGTCCTTGCGCAAGCTGTCGAGCAGCGGCCCACCGGTCCTGAGCAGCTCGCTGTACGCGTCCGTCAGGTGCGCGATGAACGCGGCCGGGTCGGACTCCTCGACCCCGAGGCGGGAGGCGGCCAGCACCGCGGGATAGAGCGCCGGGTCGGCGCCGCTGAGCAGCCGGTGATTGGGCAGATGACCGCCATGCTGCTCCGGCAGGAAGCCGACTGCCACGCCGGCGGCGGCGGCCTCCAACGCCATGGTGAGGCCGGCCGGTGCGAGCACGTAGCGGGCGCCGGCCAAGGCCGAGCGCAGAGCGTCGTGGCGCAGCGAAGGGCGGGCGTTCCCGGTCGTCCCCGCCGCCACGGCGGGGTGGCTGAGGGCTCCGGCACCGGGACCGGGCGCACCGGGTACGCCGTCGAGCAGCCGCTGGACGATCTCGGCGTAGACGCCCGCCGAACGGACCGTGCCGACGTGCGAGACACCACCGCTGAGGCTGATCAGCCCGCCGGAACGCTGCTCCGGCGGCAGCCCCGGCTCGACGTCGACGATGGCGCCGACGTAGCGGACCCGCTCGCCGAAGACCGTCATCCGCTCCGCCGGCTCGCCCAGGCGCTGCAGGAAGACGCGGTCGGACCAGAGGTAGGCCATCGGCACCATCCGGTGCCAGTCGATGTCGACCAGCGCGGCGGCCAGCTCGGCGGCCGGCATCCGCACCATGGCGTCCGCCTCGCGGGCGAGGTCGTCGATGTCGTCCGCGGACCAGCGCCAGAACCAGTGCAGGCTGTCGACGTAGGTCGAGGGCACTCCGCAGCGGCGGGCCAGCAGGGCTGCCAGCGGGTCCATGGCATTGAGCAGATGATCCGCCCGCAGCGGGTGGTCGAGGATGGCCAGCGGGGAATCCAGGTCCACGGCCCGGTCGTAGTGCTCGGCGTTCAGCTCGGCGAAGACCTGTGCCGTGCCGGTGCCGATCGCGACCCGGCGAGCCGGCACGTTGCGGGCCACGGCCAGCAGCTTGGCGGCCGGGCCATAGCCCCAGGCCTCGGCGGTGCAGGCCAGCACCGGCAGGTCCGGTGTCGCCACGTCAGCCCACCACGGACAACGGGGCGGCCTGGACCGGCTCGCCGTGCAGCGTCCCGCCCATCCGCTCGCCCGCCGCGAGGCCCATCATCATCGCCTGGATGACACCCTGCGCGTAGCCCGCGGCGTCACCGATGACGAAAAGATTGGGCAGCACTGTCTGGCTGTAGGCGTCGAGCGGCACCCGGTTCCAGAGGAACTCCACCTCCAGCCCGATGACCACCACCTCGTCGAGCAGATCCTCGAACCGGGCGGCGTCGCCGGCGACCTCGAGGATCGGCTGCATGAGGTCGCGGAAGCCGAGCGTGATCGCGGCGTGCTGCTCGTCGTTCAGCAGCCGGTGCACCGGGGCGGTGGACAGGTCCAGGACAGACGGCTCGAACGGCAGGGCCCCGGCCAGATCGGTCCACGACATCGCCTCGTCGCCCCGGTCGATGAAGGTGCGCAGCCGCTGCGCCACCGGGCGCCCACCGGAGAGCTCCCGGTACGCGCCGAAGATCCGCTCCTGGAAGGCGGCCTGGTCGGCGGTTCCCTGGTCCGGGAGCTGGCACATCAGGCCGAAGTTGGCCGACAGCTCGCGGTCGCCCGCCGGCACCCGGTCCAGGGTCTCGTGGCCGTCGAGCGTGATGACCGGCGTGCCGAACGCGGTCTGGTAGTTGGTGTACTTGACCCGGCCGCCGTTCGAGCCGCCGCAGAAACAGAAACTCTTGGTCTTGCGGGTCCGGTCGCGTTGCGAGACCTTCAGGTCGGGATGCCCGAGGCCGACCTGTTCCAGCAGGGAGGCCCGCATCTCGAAGCGGACCCCGATGGAGGGCGTCGGTGCCTCGGTCGCCACTCCCAGGGACTCGAGCACCTGCTGGGTGCTGACGAGCCCGCGCCGGCCGGTGGCCAGCATGAGCGCGCGCGACTCGAGGGTGGATCGGCGGCGCCCGCCACGGCTGGTCACCTCGATCGTGTAACCGTGCTCAGCGGCGGTCACCGCGGTCACCGAGGAGTCGAGCATGATCTCGACGTGGCCGGCCAGGTCGGCGTACAGGCCGTCGATGACGCCGGTCAGGTTGCTCTCCCCGACCGTGGCCACCGGGTACGGGCGGATGTCCATACCGTGGCGGGCGAACGTGGCGTCCATGCGCGAGGGGATTTCCTGACCGCGCAGCTCGACCGGGGCGTTCAGATGCCGGGTGAGCAGGTCGAACGCCTTGTCCGACAAACGCACCGCGCGGTCCTGGCCGAGTAGGTCACCGAGCCGGCGCCCGGACGGGAACTTACTCAGTTTCACCCCGTCGCCGTAGTGCATACAGCCGCCGAAACCACTGATCACATTGCACATGCCGCCGCACCCGCGGCACTGCCGGCCGTTGTCCACCGGGCACGGCCGGCGGCTCTGCCGATGGCCCGCTTCGATCAGGGCGATGCGCGCCTGTGGATGGTGCTCACGGACGCTCAGCGCTGCGGCGATTCCGCCCGGCCCGGCACCCACGATAACGACGTCAAACGGCATGGAAGTGATTCCCCCGAGGTGTGGAAAAGGCGCGCAGCAGCCATCCGAAGAATGATGCGGCCGCGCTCGTGTCGACGGCATTCCAAGGATTACTCGAATGAATACTGAGCACGGTGAGACGACACCTTCGCGAGTGGATGCGAGGTGTTCACCGGAATAATTCATCGTACGGCGGCGATCTTTCGCGCCGGCGTCGGCAGCCTGCTAGTAGGCCGCCAGCACAGCTGGAAGCCTGGTCAAAGACAACACTAGTCGTTCTCCCCGTTAGTCCGGACGGCCAGTACGAAGTGGATCAACTGTCCGGTGCTTGACGGCAACCATACAGGATCTGGTCTATGTCGGTAGCCCTCTGTGGTTCCGGAACCTGGCTCGTTCGAGAATCGACCGTCGACCACTGTGGATAACCGAAAGTAATGACGGTACGGTCCGGAATATGCGGCTCGAGAAGAGCATGGAGTGGTAGGTTCCGAACGGCTCGGCGGTCCGGTCACCCGGGCTGGTGCGGGCGCCGTGCCGAGTGCCCGGTGGTGTGTGTCTGTGAGCGCCGGCGACGGGCTGAGGACCCGGGTGCGGCCGGTCCTGCGAGGCGTGCGGATCGGGCCGCGCGGGCCGGCCGCCCCGAATGATCACCGTTGGGCGGCGACGATCCGATCCGAGAGCTCCGCGACCGTGGGGGCGAGCAGGAAGTGGCGCAACGAGATCTCCACGCCCAGTTCGGTCCGGACGCGGGTCAGGACGGCGACTGCCCGGGCGGAGTCGCCGCCGAGGTCGAAGAAGTCGGCATCGGGGTCGATCCGGTCGACGTGCAGCACGTCGGTCCAGATCCGGGTGATCGTCGCGGTGACCGTCGGCACGGGACCTCCGGGTGCTCAGGCGTCGGGAACGCGCGCAGGCTAGCACGATCGGGAGAAACCCCTTCCAAACGTCATCATCTATATTAAAAGTTATTTATGTCACAGGCTGCGGGGTGGCTCGTCCCCCGGACATGGATCAAACTCGACCAGCCACGCAACACGGGGAGCAATGATCGCGTGACTGAGACATCAGAAGCTGCTGAGCACTTTGTCCACGTCTGTGCGGACGCAGCGGAATTCATCGCCGCAGCCGAGTGCTGGCAGCCGGGAGATCCGTTTCCCGTCCTGCCCGGGACGTCGGCTGAGCGCTCTGTCCGGCTGGCCGCGCAGAGCCCGCCGGGTCCGCTGGTGGAGGCCCGTCCCGGCGTTGTTCTGTCGACCGGGACAGCGGTCAGTCGCGCGGCGGCGTCCATGCTGGCGGCGGCCACGGTCCGGCCGCACCGGCACCTGGATCCGGGGGAGCTGCTGACCGAGGTCCGCGGGGAGCCGGGTCCGGTGGCGGTGGTCGGCACGGCCGCCGCCATCGCGGCCGTCGGTGACTGGCCCGGCGCGTACAACCCGCGGTGCGGAGTCCTGGTCGGACGCACCGAGGCCTCGCTCGTCGCGCTGATCCTGCGGACGTTGCGGCCGGGTGCCGGAGTGGACCTCGACGACGAGCTCTTCACCATTTCCAACCCGTTCCTGCCCGGCGGCCTGCTCGCCGACGCGGTCGAGCTGGATGAGATCCGCGCTCTGACGCGGCGTCGTCCTCAACTCGTCGTGCTGCGCGCGCACGGCCGCGAATGCAGCGCGGGCCTGCCGGACTCGGTGATCTGCGGCCGGTCCGACGACGAGATGCCCGGGCCGCTGTCCGCGTCGCGACCTCTGCCCGACCCGGCAGGCACCCGGACGCCGGCCTGCCGGCACGGTGAGGGCTGCTACCGCGCCGACCTCGGCGCCGAACGCCGGATCCGCGCGGCCGACCTCAACGGTGTGCTGTTCTTCGTGCAGAGCTGCTCGGCCGTCGCCGCGGGGGCCCAGGCCTATCCCGCCGAGGTGGGCGTCGGGACCGGCTTCCTGGAGGGCACCGCGGTCGCCGTCATCGGTGGGCTCGGGCAACACCGGACCGAGCCCACCGCGGTTGCGGCGCTGCGATCCCTGCTGGCGGCGCGGCTACCGCTCGGCGAGGTCGTCGCGACGCTGAACGAGAGTGGCCCCGGGCACGACGGGGGCCTGCTGACGTACGGGCTGCTGGGTGATCCCGGCCTGCGGCTCCCGGTCACGGCGGCGGATCCGCAGACCGTACCCGGCCGGGCCGAGCGCGAGCTCGAGCAGCACGCCTGGCCCGTCCTGCGCCGGCTGCACGAGGTCGCCGGTCGCTGCGAGCGGCTCTCCTGGCTCGGTGTCCCGCTGCTCGCCGACGGCCTCGCACCGATCAGCGCCGCACTGCGCACCGCCGCCGGCCTGCGCACCCTGGACCGGGCCGGCTTCGACAAGATCGTGGCCGGTGCCGAGCCGGCCATCCGGGACCTGCAGCTCGCGGCGGTGACCGCGCTGGTCGAGGCGGTGGCCCGGACCGGGACGGACTTCCTCGGCGACGCCGATGTCGCCTTCCGGCTGGAGAGCCGGTCCCCGGCACCGTGCCCGAGCTGCCGCACCGACCGGGCGGACGAGGTGATCCTCCGGCACCGCGCGGAGCCCGCACTCGCGCTGACCAGTCTCAACTGCCGGCGCTGCGGTGACGTCTGGTGGTCGACCGAGACACCGGCGAACCGCACCCTGGCGATCGCCGGAGCGATGGACTTCGATGTACGCCGGCCCGGCCCGGCCCGCCTGCGCCGCACCTTCACCAACTCGGGAGCCACCGCGGTCGCCGGCGCGATCGGTTTCGGCTTCGCGTCGACCCCGGGCGGCCGGCCGCCGGCGCCGGCGCCGCCGGTACAGGTGGCCGAGATTCCCGCGGGCGGTTCGTGGACCTTCGACGCCGAGTGCGACCTCGCCGAGCGGGCACCGCGCGCCGACGTCCACGCGGGACTGATCGTGGCGCTGGTCGACGGGTGCCTCATCACGGCACCGGCCGTCATGCGCCTGAGCTGACAGCCGGCGACGCATCGACAACGAGAACGGAGCTGTGCCGATGATGGACAACGATGTGGTGGAGCGTTCGGTGCACGACGCCTGGCACCAGGTGCTGGACGTGGGACCCGGCGACGACGGCGGTGACTTCTTCGAGCTCGGCGGCAATTCGCTGCTCGCGGTCACGATGGTCGAGCGGATCGAGGGCGAGCTGGACGTCCAGCTCGACCTCGAGCACTTCTTCTTCAACAGCACGCTGCCCGCGCTCGTCGAGCATGTCCGGGCGCGGACGGCGGAGGTGCCATGAGCGCTCCGACCCTCGTCGAGATCTTCGCGGCGGCGGCGGGGCGCCACGCGGCCCGGCCGGCGATCACCGCGGGCGGCCGGACCGCCAGTTATGCCGAGCTCTGGTCGGCGGCCGGTGGCATCGCCGAGCGGCTCCGGCAGGTGCGCGGCACCGGGCCCGGACCGATCGGCCTGTGGGCCGAGAAGTCGGTCAGCACCTATGCCGCCTACCTGGGCGTGCTGCGGGCCGGCGGGTGGGTGGTGCCCCTCTCCGCGCGGACGCCACCGAGCCGGACCGCCGCGATCGTGCGTGAAGCCGGCATCCGGGACATCGTCGGTCCGGGCCCGGTCGACGCCCCGCTCGCCGAGGTGCTGGAGGCCACGGGCAGCGTGAGCCACCTCGACGTGAGCACCGTCGCGCCCCGGGACCCGGCGGCGCGGCCGGGGCAGCCGGGTGACCTCGCCTACGTGCTCTACACCTCGGGTTCCACGGGTCAGCCCAAGGGCGTCCCGGTGACGCACGCCCAGACTGTGAGCTACGTGCGGCACGTGACCGGCCGGTACGAGCTCTCCCCGGCGAGCCGGGTCGCGCAGGCCGCCGAGCTGACCTTCGACACCTCGACCTTCGACATCTTCGCGGCGTGGGCGTCCGGAGCGCACGCCGTGGCCCCGGCCGGCCGGCAGTGGCTCAGCCCGGTGCGTTTCCTGCGCGACAGCGCCGTGACGCACCTGCTCACCGTGCCGTCGTCGATCCTGCTCGCCGTGCGGAGCCGGACCCTGCTGCCCGGCAGCCTTCCCGGGCTGCGCTGGAGCCTGTTCGCCGGTGAACAACTCAGCGCCGAACGCGCTGCCGCGTGGGCCGCGGCCGCCTCCGGCGGCATCGTGGAGAACCTGTACGGACCCACTGAGCTCACCGTGACCTGCACCGAGTTCCGGCTGCCGGCCGAGCAGCGCGACTGGCCGGCCACGCCGAACGGCTCTGTGCCGATCGGCTCGCCCTATCCCGGGATGGAAGCACTGATCATCGGCGGCGACGGCCGACCGGCCGCTGAAGGAGAACTCTGCATGCGCGGGCCGCAGCGCTTCGACGGTTACCTGCGTCCGGAGCAGAACGCCGGCCGGTTCTACGCGGGCGGCACCGCGGGACCGATGACGGCGGTGACCGGCGCCCCGGGCCCGTCGGACTGGTACCGCACCGGAGACCGGGTCACCGTGCTGGACGGTCAGCTGGTGCACCTCGGCCGGCTGGACCGGCAGGTCAAGGTCCGCGGATACCGCATCGAGCTGGAGGACGTCGAGATCGCCCTGCGGGCCCACCGTGCGGTGGACGAGGCGCACGTCCTGGTGCACGACGCCCAGCTGCACGCATGTCACGTGGGAGACGAGGAGAGCGCCGCCGCGCTGCGTGCCTTCCTGCGCACCCGGCTGCCCGACTACATGGTTCCCGTCGCCTTCCACCGTTTCGACGAGTTCCCGCTGACCACGGCCCGCAAGCTGGACGTCGCCGAACTCCGCCGGCTGGTCACGGCCGGATGAGCACCCCGAAGTGGCTGCGCGTGGCGCACCCGGTCGATCAGCCGGCGCTCGTGGTGTACGCCGTGGGCCCGGCCGGCACCGGGGCCGCGTACTGGCAGGACGTGAGTGCGACCCGGCCGCCGGAGTGGGAGCTGCGGGCGGTACGCCTGCCCGGCCGCGAGTCACGCTTCGGCGAGGAGCCGTACCGGGCGATGACCGAGCTGGTCCGCGGGACCGCGCCCGTGCTCGCCGCCGAGGTGGGCCGGACGGCCACCCCGTATGCCTTGCTGGGCGTCTGCTCGGGCGCGGCGATCGCCGCCGAGCTGGCGTCGGCGCTGACAGCGCTCGGTCTCGCTCCGGCGGCGGTGATCGCTGTCAACCGCCCGGCCCTGGAGTACCCGGCCGGTGCCGAACGGTGGCACCGGTTGCCGGCTGAGGAGCTTCGGGCGGTCCTGCGCGCGGAACAGGCCGTCCCGGCATCGATCGCGGAGAGCGCCCGGATGTTCGAGGTGTTCGAGCCGACGATCCGCGCCGACTTCGAACTGGCCGAGACCTATCGCCCCGCGCCCGGTGTCCGGCTGTCCTGCGATGTGCTGCTCGCGGCGGCCACGGCACCCGAACCGGCCGGGTGGGCGGCGCAGACCAGGGGCGAGGTCCGTCCGTGCGTGATCGACGGTATCGCCGGTGCGGCGGTGGCGGATGCCGTGGCGATGGGCCGCAGCCTCGGGCGGATCTGGGATGCCCGTGTCTGAGTTCGCGACAGCCGGATCGGCCACCGTCACCGCGGTGCCGGCCGCCGAGGCCGGGCCGATGCTGCGGGGCGGGCGGTGGCACGTCGCCTCGGCCGCCCTGCATCCGGACGTGCTGACCTCGGCGGCGGTCCAGGCCCGGTGGGAGACCCAGCTGCTCGTCGCACGGGTCGCCGGCCGGGTCGCCGGTGTGCTGGCACTGCAACGATCCCGCACCGAGCAGGCAGCGCGGGCGCTCATCGCTCCGCTGGCCGGCTCCGGCGTCCCGCTCGACCCGGACACCGATGCCGCGGAGCACGTACTGCTCGGCGGTGGACCCGATCTCGTCTGCGGTGTCGCGACCGACGCGGGGCTCGGTGCCGCGCAGGCGACCGAGGTCCGCCGGCTGCTGATCCACGAGGGTCACCGCTGGGCCGCGCACCGCGGACTGCGGCCTCTCGCCCTGTACGTCCGGGCCGTCGATCTGGACGCCTTCACTCTCGGCGGTGTGCTGCCCGCCCATCCCCACTCGCAGCTGTCCGTGCTGCCGGTACCGTCCACGTTCGCCGATTACCTCACCGCGCTGAGCAGCGGACGCCGGCGGATGGTGCGGCGTGACCTGGCCCGCCTCGCGGCCGGCCCGCTGGTCAGCGACATCACGCCGGCCGAGGTGGTGGTCGCGGAGGCGGCACCACTGGTGGCCCAGGTCAACGCCCGGCACGGCGTGCCCGATCACCCCCGGCTGGCCCGGGTGCGGCTGGCCGGCTGGGCGGGCCAGCCGGTCGGCCGGCGGCTGGCGTGCACGGTACGCCGGGACGGGACCCTGGTCGCGGTCGCGTTCCTGCTGCGGTGCGGTGACGCGGTGGAGGTGCACGAGGTCGGGCTGGCCGCCGGTGACGAGCACCGGCACGACGCGTACGTCGAGGCCCTCATCTTCGGCCCGTTGCGCCATGCCATCGCCTGCGGCGCCCGCGAGCTCGTGCTCGGCCTGGCCTCGGAGGAACCGAAGCGGTTGCGCGGCGCCACGCTCGTCCCGGTCTCGGCGATCGTCAGCGGTCCGGTCCCGTGACGCGGAACCAGCTGCCCCGGATCGGGATCTGCCATCGGCCGGAGGGCGCCGCCAACCTGCGCGAGATCATGGCCGCCGCGCGGCAGCTCTGCACGGTGGTGCTGCTCGTGCGGGCGGACGTCGCCGCCCGGCATCCGGATCTGCTCACGCTGGGCCGCCGCCTGTTCGAACTCCGGATCGTCGGTGCCGACGAGGCGGCCGCCATCGAGGGTCTCGGGCTGACCGGGGTGATCACGTTCCACGACGACGAGGTCGACCTGGCCGATCGGCTGGACGCCCGGGTCCGCGGCGGAGCGCCGCCGGCGGAGTCGCCCTGGGACAAGCTGGTGCAGCGCCGCCGGCTCGGCGCCGCCGGCCTGACCCGGGTACGGGCCTGGCCGGTCGACTCGGCCGACGAGTTCATCGGCCACTGGCAGTCGGCCGGCGAGTCCTGCGTACTCAAGCCCCGGCGTGCCGCCGGTGGCCGGGGGGTGGCCTTCATCGACGACGACGCCGCCGCCCGGCGTCAGCTCCGGCTGCGCACCGGCTGGGACTCGCTGCTGCTGGAGACCCGGATCGCCGGCCGGCCCCACCCTGGTGCCGCGCCCTGGCTCGGCGGCATGGTCTCGGTGGAGAGCGCGACTTCCGGGGCCGGCCCGGTGCATCTCGGCACCCTCGACAAACTGCCGGTCAGCGTCGTGCCGGAGGCCGGGCCCGGCGGCGCGGACGCGGTCAGCGTGCAGGGGGACATCCTCCCGTCCGCACTCCCGGAGCCGTTGCTGGCCGCGGCCCACGAGCTGGTCTCGGCAGCCCTGGCGGCGCTGGGGGTGACCCGCCGGATCACGCACGCGGAGCTGCACCTGACGTCGTACGGGTTCGACATCGTGGAGGTCAACGGGCGACTCGCCGGGCACACCGCGCGACTGTTCCGGCTGGCCGGCGGCCTCGACCCGGTCCGGATCGCGCTGGCTCTCGCCGCCGGGTCCGCGGCGCCACCGGAGCATCCGCTCTCCGGTGCCGCGGCGGGGCTGTTCCCGGCGTTCCGGCACCGGGACGGCGCTGTCCGGTCGGTGGTGGAGCGGCGCGCGCTGCGCGAACTCTCCGGAGTGGCCGGGGTGGAGGAGGTCGCGCTCGCCCACCGGGCCCGCGCCACGCACGGCTTCCGGATGACCAACCTGACGGTCCGGGGCCCCGACCGGCAGACCCTGGACCAGCACATCACCGAGGTTCTGGACGGCATCGACCGGCTCTTCGCCGCGGACGGCGGCGTCGACGTCGGCACGCGAGGAGAGAGGCACCGATGACTGCGCCGGCCCTGCGAGGACGCCTGCGGGAGGCGGCGGCACCGTTGCACCAGCGGCGCTTCCGGCTCCAGCTCACCTCCTACTCGATCTCGATGATCGGCACCATGTCGAGCCCGGTCGCGCTGACGTTCGGCCTGCTGCACGTGACCGGCTCCGGGGCGGCGGTCGGACTGGCCCTCGGGGCCCAGACCATCGCCCTCGCCGTGTGCCTGCTGTACGGCGGGGTATGGGCCGACCGGTTACCCCGGCATCTGATGATGGCCGCCGCGGACGGGGTACGGGCCGCGATCCAGCTCTCCGTCGGGTTCATGCTGGTCTCCGGCGAGGTGAACCTGCCGGTGCTCATCGCGCTGGAGGTCGTCTACGGAGTGGCCGAGGCCTCGCACCTGCCCGCGGCCGTCGGGCTGACCACGCTGACCGTGGGCAAGAGCGAGCTGCAGAGCGCGAACGCACTGCTGTCCCTGGTCCGCAGCATCGCCCTGATCGCCGGTCCGCTGGTGGCGGGCGTGCTGGTCGGGCCCGGTGCGGCCGGCTGGGTGCTGGTCGGTGACGGCTTCACCTTCCTGCTCAGCGGGCTGCTCATCGCGCGGCTGCGGCTACCGCGGACGGTCCGGGCCCAGCGCTCGACCGTGCACGCCGAGCTCGCCGGTGGCTTCCACCTGGTCCGCCGGGCGCCGTGGATCTGGTCGAGCATCGTCGCCTTCATGGTCACCCACGTCGCGATCGCCAGCTACCTCATCATCGGGCCGGTGCTGCTGGCGGCGAACGGACACGGGTCGTCCTCATGGGCGGTGCTCTTCGCCTGCCTCGGCGTCGGCAGCCTGATCGGTGACGCAGTGGCACTCACCCTGCGGGTGCGGCGCCCTCTGGTCGCCGCCCGGATCAGCGAGCTGATCATCGCCGGTTCCCTGGTCGCGATGGCGTTCCGGGCGCCGGTGCCGCTCCAGGCGCTGCTGCTCGTCCTGGCCAGCGCCGGGCTCTCCTACGCCGACGCGCTGTGGCTGACCGCCCTGCAACGCCGGGTGCCCGCCGACTCGCTGTCGAAGATCTCGGCATACGACTGGATGGGCTCCGTCGTGCTGCGCCCGCTCGGGTACGGGCTGGGCGCGGCGTACGCGACCGACAGCCGCGGCCCGGTCCTGCTGGTCGTCGTGGCCGCGCTCGTCGTGGCCAGCCGGGTGCTCAGCCTCTCCTTCGCCGACGTCCGGGCCGAGCTGCCACCGGTCGCCGAAGTGCCGGAGCCACCCGACGCCGATCTGCAGGCAGCGTCCACCGGCGACTCCTCCCGGCCCGCCGCATGAGCGCCGAGACGCCGGCCACCGGCAACCTTGCCCTGCAGGCGACGTACGACGAGGTGGGCCCGCAGCCGTTCTTCCGCTGTCAGGCCGCTCTGGACTACCGCATCCCGGTGCTGGCCGCCGAGGCGATCCGCGCCTTCTTGCAGTCGCGGAGCCCGGAGCCGACGACGGTCCTCGACATCGGCTGCTCGTACGGAATCAGCGCGTCCGTCCTGCGCCGAGGCCTGACCCTGGACGCCGTCTACCGGTACTTCGCGACGGGTACGCACTCAGCGGCGCACGACCGAAGCTGGTTCGAGCAGTGGCCGAGGGACGAGCGCCTGCGCTGGCTCGGCCTCGACGTGGCGCCGAACGCGGTCGGCTATGCCCGCGACGCCGGTCTGCTCGATCGGGGCTTCGTCGCGGACCTGGAGGAGCGTGACCCGCCCGGCGAGCTGCGTAGCGCCCTGCCGTCGGTCGACCTGCTCCTGGGCACCGGCATCTTCAGCTACGTCACCGGACGCACCTTCGACCGGTTGCTCAGCTCCGGGTGCCGCCCGGGGCCCTGGATCCTGTCGTTCCCGTTGCGGCTCAGCGACCTGACCCCGTTCCGGGACGTCTTCGCGGCCCACGGGATGCGCACCGAGCGGCTCAACGACGAGCCGTTGCTGCAACAGCGGCTCGTCTCGGACGGCGAGCACCGGCTGATCGCCACTCATCCGGACGGGCGTGCCGCCACGGTCACCCGCGGGCCGGACACCTACTACCTGTCGGACTGCTTCGTGTCCTTTCCGGACGACGCCGCGCCCGGCACCGGGCGGATGCTGGCCGCATTGCGCGGTGCGATCGCCCGGGCGCCGGAATTCGGGCTGTCCCGTTGATCTCTCATGCCTGGGGGAAAGCATGGTCAAGCGCATCGACGACCTCATCACACAGCGGTTCCACGCGGCCGCGGACGCGCCGGCGGTCCGCGCCGGCGAGGTCCGGCTGACCTACCGGGAGCTGGAGCTCGAGTCACGACGGGTCGCGGCCGCCATCGCCGCGGCCGCGGGCCCGGCCACGCCGGTGCGGACCGTGGCCGTGGTGATGGGCAGATCGGCCGAGTTCGTGGTCGGTGTGGTCGCCGTCCTGCGCCTCGGGGCGACCTATTGCCCGATCGACCCCGCCGAGCCGGAGAAGCGCGCACAGGCGATGCTCGCGGGCGCCGAGCCGGACGTGATCCTGTGCGGCCCTGACGCCGTGCCCTGGCTGGACACGCGGACGACACCGGCAGTCGGCGTGCGCATCGGTGCGCCGGCGCCCGCCGCGGAGCTGCCGGCCGGCGATGACCCTCGGGATGCCGCGTACCTGCTGTTCACCTCCGGCTCGACCGGCCGGCCGAAGGGCGTGCTGGGCGGGCACGAGGGAATCCTCGCCCGGCTCGACTGGATGAACGAGCACTTCCCGCTCTCGGCCGGCGACACCTTCGTCCTCAAGACGGCACCCACCTTCGTGGACTCCGTCTGGGACATCCTGCATCCGCTGTCCACGGGCCGGGAACTGGTGGTTCTGCCCGAGCCGGAGGTGAGCGACGCCGACGTGTTCGTGCGCCGGCTCCGCGAGGAAGGCGTGACGCGGCTGTCCATCGTGCCCTCGCACCTGGACGTCCTCGTGCGTGCCTTCCCGGATCTCGGCCGGCAGCTGCCCGCGCTGCGGCTGCTGGACGTGACGGGTGAGGCCTTCGGCGCGGACCTGCTCGGCCGTACGCTGGCCGCTCTCGACGAGCACGTCGTCGTCCTCAACCGGTACGGCCTGACCGAAGCCCCGTCAGTGCTCTGCTTCGATGCCCGCGGACACCGTGGCGACCTGCACGGGGATCAGGTCTCGGTGGGCACGCCGATCACCGGCTCGCATGCCTGGCTGCTGGCCGGCGACCGGCTCGTCGCGGCGCTGCCCGGCCGGCGCGGTGAGTTGTGCCTCGGCGGTGCCCAGCTCGCGCTGGGCTACCTCGATCGTGAGCTGACCCGGCAGCGGTTCCGGCGGCTGCCGGACGAGCACGGCACCGGCCGGCTGGTGTACCGCACGGGCGACCTGGTGGCCGTGGCGGACGACGGGGCGCTGACGTTCACCGGTCGCGAGGACTGGCAGGTGCAGATCGCCGGCAAACGGGTGGACCTGCAGGAGGTCGAGACCGTGTTACGCCGTCAACCCGGCGTCACGGCCGCGGTGGTGACGGCCCCGGCCGGGCCGTACGGGACGATCCTCGCCTGCGCGTTCACCGCGGACCGGGCGACAGCTCCCGACGAGATGCGCACAGCGCTGTCGACTGAGCTTCCCGCCCACATGATCCCGGCCGTGCTGCGCCGGGTGACGTCGCTTCCGGTGCTGCCGAGCGGCAAGGTGGACCGGCCGGCCGTCGCCGACCTGCTGTCGCGGCCGGCGTCCGTCGCCGGGGGCGAACTGACGGATCTGCTGGCGCGCATGCTCCCGGGCGTCGCGTTCCGGCCCGGTGACCACCTGGTCAGCCTGGGCCTGGACTCCCTCGCCGCGATGCGTCTCGTCGTCGACCTGCGCCGGACGTGGCAGATCGAGATCTCCCCGGCGACCGTGCTTGGCAGCACGGTGGCAGAACTGACGGAGATGGTGTCCGGTCCGCGGGCCGAGCGGGCACGGTCCCCGCGGCCGGAGATCGGGCGCGACCCCGACCCGGTCGCTCCGATGGCCCGTCAGCAGGAGCTGTTCTTCCGCATCGATGAACAACTCGGCGCGCACCGGCACACCTACCACGACCTCTGGACGGTACGGCTGACGGGTGAGCTCGAGCCGGACGCGTTGCTGGAGGCCGGGCACCGGCTGGCCGAGCTGTTCCCGGTCTTCCGGACCCGGCTGAGCCGCCGGTCGGGTGTCGCCCGCCAGGAGGTCATGGAGAAGGGGGACGTCGACGCCACACTGCACGACCTTTCCGGCCTGACGGCCACCGACGCCGAGGTCCGCACGCGCGACCTGGTCCGCGCCGCCTACGTCGAGCCTTTCGACCTCGCGGCGGCCGAGACCCTGCGCCTGCGGCTGATCCGGTACGGCCCGGGCGACCACCTGCTGGCGCTGGCGACCCACCACGTCACCAACGACGCCTGGTCCGGCCGTTTGCTGAACAGGACGCTCAGCGGCGCCTACCAGGAGTTGACCGGCCGGAGCCCGGAACCGCCCGAGGCCGAGGACGCCTCGTACGCGGACTACGCGCGCTGGCAGCACGAATGGCTGGGCACGCCCCCGGCGCAGCAGGAGCTCGGGTACTGGGAACGGACGCTGGCCGGCGTCGGGGCGACCGTGCCGTTGCTCACCGCACCGGGAGAACCGGACGCGGGGGAGTACGACGGCGCGGTCGTGCACCGGCAGTTGCCGGCCGGGCTGCGCCGGGCCGTCCGGGCCCGGGCCGCTGAACTCGGCGTGGGCGAGTTCGCGTTCCACCTGGCCGCGTACGCCGCGGTGCTGGCCGGCGGGACGATCGCCGGGGACGACGTCGTCATCGGCAGCCCGTCGGCGTTGCGGCACCACGACAAGCTCGTCGCCACGGTCGGCCTGTTCGCCAACATGCTCGTCTACCGCGTCGCGGTGACGCCGTCGGCGACCGTCGGCGAGTACGTCCGCGCCACGAACGAGCTGGGCCTGGCCGGGCTGCGCCACCAGGAGGCGCCGTTCCTGGACGTGCTGGGGCGGCTGGGACTCGCCGGCGCCGGGCCACATCCGGTCACCGATGTCACCTTCGCGATGCCCGGCGGCCATGAGCGGGTCGGCGCCGGTATCCGGATCCCGCGGGTCACGGTGCGGCCGGTGGAGCTGTCCGGCCTGCCGATGATGGCGAAGTTCGACCTCTCACTGTTCGCGCACACGACGGACGAGCCCGGCCGGCTGGTCGCGGTGTACCGGCGGGCGCGGTGGCAGCGCCATGCGGTGCGGGCGCTGCTCGACCGCCACGTGGAGATGCTGCAGCGGTTCGCCGCGGGGCCCGGGGAAACGCTCGCCGGGCTCCTCCGGCCGGAAGGGACGACACGATGACCGGCGATGCCGACTTCAGCGGCGAGTGGAACGCGGCGGCGATGGGGGAGTTCCTCGCCGGCAACACGTTGCGGCCCGACGAGTCGAACTTCCCGGATCTGGTGGACCGGATCCGGTGGCTGGGCGACCGGCTGGCCACCGCGGGCCACTCCCGGCCCGGCCGGCGCGCCATCGGCGGCCGGTTCGACTACGCCGAGGAGCTCGACCGGGTCCCGTTCCCCGACGTGCCGCAGAGCTTCGAGCAGGCGGCCGGACGGAGCCTGGAGGCCTTCGAGGGCGCGATCCGTTGGCACCATCCCCATGCCCTGTTCAACATCACCCCGTCACCGCTGCTCGACACCGTGGCGCTGACCGCGGTGACCGCCCTGCACAATCCCAACGCCCTCTGGGACACCACCTCCGGCAAGTTCCTGCTGCTGGAGCGGCGCGTCATCGCGTATCTCGGCCGGCTCGCCGGCTGGCCCGAGCAGGCCGGTGGGCTCTTCACCTTCGGCGGCAAGGCGACCCTCATGTACGCCGTGAAGTCGGGACTCAACCGCTGCGACCCGCAGGCGCCCAGAACCGGCCTGCGCGGCGGATACACGGTGCTGACCTCGGCGAACTCCCACTTCTCGGTGGAGAGTGTCTGCAACTACCTCGGCCTGGGGCATGACGCGTGCAAGCGGGTGCCGGTCGACTCCTCCGGAGCGATCCGGATCGACGCCCTGGAGGACGCCTTCCGCGAGGCGATGGACCGCGGCGACCGCATCGCCTGCGTCGTGCTCAGCGGCGGCGGCACGATGAACCTGCGGGTCGACCCCGTTGTCGCCGCCCGTGACGTCGTGCGGCGCCTGAGCGCCCGGTACGGCCTGGACTACGTGCCGCACATCCATCTCGACTCGGTGATCAGCTGGGCCTGGCTGACCTTCGATCAGGACTCGCCGGAGCTGACCGATCACCGCGTCCCGTGGGCGGTCCGGGCCCAGCTGGCGTCGGCCGTCGCGGCGATCCACGAGGTCCGCGCGGCGGATTCCTTCGGCGCGGACTTCCACAAGACCGGGCTCAGCCCGTACTCGTCGAGCTGTTACGTCGCCCGCGACGGCCAGGCGCTGATGGATCTGGACCGGCTGCCCGGCGACTCGACGGCGCCGGAGACGCATTACGGCGACATCTCGAACTTCGACCGCACCTTCGAGAATTCCCGCAGCTGCACCGGCATCGTGTCGGCCTACCAGGTGCTGCACCGTCTGGGCACGCGCGGGCTGCGGTGGTACCTGCTGCATCTGCTCATCTCGGTGGAGCGCCTGCGCGAGGCCATCCGGGAGCTGTGCGGCACCACGTTCGAGGTGCTCAACCAGGACACCCTCGGTTTCGAGGTGGTCGTCCATCTCGACCTCGAGGGCACCGGCGAACGGCTGAAGGATGTGGAGCACGCCGACGAGGCGCGTCGCGAACGGTACGCGCGCAGGGCCGCGGAGTTCCGCGAATGGCTGATGCACAGCGACTACTGCAACGCCAACGCCGTGCCGTTCATCGGCTACGTCGCCAGCTATACCGACCATCGTCATCCCGCCGGGCTGCCCGCGTTCCTGCTCTATCCGACCTCGGTCGAGCTCGGGCCGGAGGCCGTGGCCGACGTGCTGAGCGCGCTCGAGGCGGCGATCAGGCAGTTCCGCGCGGAAGCCGGACGGCGGACGACCGCACCGATCGCCTGGGCGTCCCGTCCGCACCCACCGAAGTAGCCGGAGGAATGACATCCGTGTCCCGCACCCTCAGCGCCCTGTTCGACCGGGCCGTCCGTGATCCGGCCACGATCGCCGTGAGCGACCGGGACGGCGACCTCAGCTATGGCGACCTCACCGAGCTGGCGACGCGGGTCGGTCAGCACCTGCGGGCCGCCGGTCTGCGCCCGGGCGAGGTCGTGGGCGTCCGGCTCGCCCATTCCCGTCACCTGGTGGCCGCGGTCCTCGGCATCTGGCAGGCGGGCTGCGTGTACCTGCCGCTGGACCCGGAGTACCCGGAACCCCGGCTCGCCTACATGGCGGCCGACGGTGGCGCCGCCGCCGTCGTCGAGGCCGGCGACACCACCGGCGAGTGGGCGGGCGCCCGGCGGCTCGGCATCGGCCGGCTCACCGCCGCGGTGGTGGCTGAGCCGGCGGTCGCCCCGGTCAGGCCCACCGGTCCCGCCTACCTGATGTACACCTCCGGGTCGACGGGTCAGCCCAAGGGCGTCACGGTCAGCCACCGCAGCCTCGATGCGTTCCTGCTGGCGATGCGGGCGGTCCTCGGCACCGGCCCCGGTGACACCTGGCTCGCCGCCACCAGCATCTCCTTCGACCCGTCCCTGCTCGAGCTCCTGCTCCCGCTCATGTGCGGGGCCCGGGTCCGCACCCTGGGCGCCGGTGGCCACCTGAGCGGGGTCCGGCCCGGCGCGACGGTGTCGCACGTGCAGGGCACGCCGACGAAGCTGCGGATGATGGCGGCGACCACGGCCGGTCGTGCGCTGCTGGCCGGCGCCCGGGTGGTCATGAGCGGGGGTGAGCCGCTCAGACCCGCGCTCGTCGGCGCCCTGCGTTCCTGCTCGCGGGCGCGGCTGCTCAACCTCTACGGTCCGACCGAGGCGACGATCTGGGTCACCGTGGGCGTCGTACCTGACGAGCTGCCGCCGGGCCTGCTCGGCGTCGGCACCGTGCTGCCGGGATCCGCCGTACGCATCCTCGGCCCGCAGCTGCGGCCGGTGCCGCCGGGTGACGTCGGAGAGGTGTGCATCTTCGGCGAGCAGCTTGCCCTCGGCTACCGCAACCGTCCCGAGCTGACCGCCGATCGCTTCCCCCGGGTGGACGGGGAACGGTGTTACCGCACCGGCGACCTCGGCTATCTGGGCGCCGACGGGACGTTGTTCATCCTCGGCCGGGAGGACAACCAGACCAAGATCGCCGGTCACCGGGTCGAGCTCGACGAGGTCGAACGGCTGCTGGAGAGCACGCCGGAGGTGTCGCAGGCGGCGGTCGGCGTCGTCGACCACCTCGACCAGGGGCCGGAACTGGTCGCCTTCGTGCTGCCCCGGGCCGGTGCCGAACCGGCCGGCCTCGAACGCCGGATCCGGAGCCGGCTCGAGGCCCAGGTGCCCGGCCATCTCGTCCCGGGCCGCCTGGTCGCGGTGTCGGAACTACCCGTGAACGGTGCCGGCAAGGTCGACAAGCAGGCGCTCCTCGCCGTGCTGGCGGACCGGACGCCACGCGTGGGCGGGACCGGGGTCACGGCGGCCGCGGTGGCCGCGGCCTGGGCCACTGTGCTCGGGTCGCCCGCGCCCAGCCACGACACCGACTTCATGGCCGCCGGCGGCACCTCGATGCGGCTGCTGGCCCTGACCCGGGAACTGGCCCGGCTGACCCCGGGCCGGTTCACGCTCGACGATCTGTTGCGCCGTCCGACCGTACGAGGCATGACGCAGGCCCTGGCGCTCGCCGCTCAGCCCGTCGCGCCGGTGGCGTATCCGCACCTGACCCAGCTCACCGCGGCGCAGCGGTGCTACCGGTGGTCGTGCATGCCGGCGCACGGTTCGAACAGCAACGTCGGCGTCCGGGTCCCGGCCGGGGGCGCCGGGCCGCAAGCCGTCCGAGCAGCGCTGGCGCAGGCCTTGGCCACCTTCGACGCGCTGCGGTACAGGTTCGCCGAGACGCCCGGCGGTGGCCTCGAGCCGGTGCTGCCGGACGAGCCCGCCGCGGTACGGCTCACCGTCGCGGACGGCCGGACGCAGCATCACGACATGCTCACCGCTCTGCTGGCCGAGGAGACCGATCCGTCCGCGGGACCGTTGATCCGGGCTCACCTGAGCCCCGCGGCGGACGAGCTGACCGTTGTGCTGCACCACCTCGTCGCCGACGGGCGCAGCGCCGACGTGCTGGCCTCCTGGCTGCACTCCGCATTGACCACGGGTACGGAAGCGGACCGTCCGGACCGGGCCGGATACGAGGAGTACGCCGCATGGGAGCGCGCGTGGCGTGACAGCGACCCGTATCACGACAACCTCCGTTTCTGGGACCACCGGTTCGCGGCAGTCCGGGCTCCCACGCACGTCGCGGCCGAGCGCAGGCTGCCCGCCACGTCGGCTCCGGGGCGGGCACGTCTGATCGCACTGCCGCCGGAGGCCGCCGAGTCGCTCCGGCAGGCGGCGCGCCGAGCCCGGGCCACACCGGCCACGGTGCTGCTCACGCTGTGGGCCGACGCGGTGACCGAAGTGCTCGGGATCGAGGCGCCACTGATCCTCGTGCCGGTGCACGGCCGCGACGAGCCGCGCTTCGTCGACGCCGTCGGCATGTTCGCGCGGCTGGCCGTCGTGCAGCCGCTGCCCGGCACCGGGGCCGCCGCCTTCGCGGACGTCAGCGCCCAGCTCGCGGACGCTACGCGGCTGCGGCCGTACTTCCTGGACGACCTGCGGATCGCCGGGCTGTCCGCGGACCGCCGTGACCGGTTCCCCGTCTCCTCGGTCATGTTCAACGAGGGGATCGCCGCCGAGTTGCCGGCCGGGGTGTCGGACCCGGCGGCACCTGCGCACCGTTCGCTGGGCCGGCATGTCCGCTTCGATGTGCAGGCGATCCTGCGGGAGCCGGCCGGTCACCCGACGCTCGACCTGGTGTACCGGCCGGACGTGCTCGATGCGGGGACGGTGGACGTCCTGGGTGCGGCCGTGCTGGACCGTCTCAAGCGGCTGTGACCGGCACCCCGCGGCCCGACTCGACCGCGGCCCGCAGGTCCGCCGGGGTCGAGTCGGTGAGCTCCAGCTCGTCCAGCCAGGCCGCGGTGTCGGAGTACCGGGCCTGGAACGGCCGGCCGACCAGAGACTGGTCCCGCGCCTGCAGGAAGCGCAGTTGCAGGACCGGTGCACCGGCGGCCTCGGTGACACCGTCCACGACGACCTTGCCCGGGGTGGCCGACATGACCGGTCCGCGGACGGTCCGGGCCAGGCCGGGCAGGCCGCGGTACGCCTCCGCGAAGATCTTGACCGCCCGGGCCAGCGGCACCTTGAAGTATTCGTGCGGGCCGGTGTCGCGTTCGACGAACATGTAATAGGGCACCGCCCCGGCGGCCAGCTCGGCACGCCAGAGCCGGTCCCAGACGGTGGCGGAGTCGTTCACCTTGGCGATGAGCGGGGCCTGGCAGTAGACGAGCGCGCCGGTCTGCCGGATCCGCGCGATGGCGGTCCGGGCGATCGGCGGGGCGAGCTCCCGGTCGTGGCTGAAGTGCGCCATCACGGCCAGCGTCCGGCCCGTCGCGGTGATCTGCTCGAACAGCCGGAGCAGGTCGTCGGCGTCGGCGTCGGTCACGAAACGCTGCGGCCAATAGGCCGGCGCCTTGGTGCCGAACCGGATCGTGCGGATGCTGTCCACCGCCAGCAACGGCTCGACGTGGCTGCGCAGTCGCTCGGTGGACATCACCATCGGGTCACCGCCGGTGATGAGGACGTCGCTGACCTCCGGGTGCCTGCGCAGATAGGCGACGAGCTCGCCCGGGTGGGGCGCGGCGAAGCGCAGGTCGGCGTCTCCGATGAACTGGGCCCAACGGAAGCAGTACGTGCAATAGGAATGGCAGCTCTGGCCCTGGCCGGGAAAATAAAGAACGGTGCTTCGGTACTTGTGCTGCATGCCGGCCAGGGCGCCGCCGTCCTGGATCGGCACATTCAACTCGCGCTGTCCGGCGGGGTGCGGATTCAAACTTTCGCGTATGTGGTCGACCACCGTCCGAAGCGCACCGCCGGCACCTCGGGCGCGGGCCGCGGCAAGGCGGTGCTCATCGTGGCGCGTGAGCATTCCGGCCTGCGGGAAAACGAGCCGGAAAATCGGATCGTCGGGCACGCGGTGCCAGTCGATCAACTCGGACAGGACGTATTCGTTCACCCGGAACGGCAGGACCAGCGAGATGTTGCGAATCGTTTCGCGCAGATCAGGCGCGAGGCCGTACCGGTCGGAGATGGTGTCGATGTCGCGGGAGCCGAGGGCACGGAAACGGGAAGGACCCATCGTGGCGGTCATCCGGCCGCGGACAAAGAGAGTGGCCGGAGCGAAAGCTGCCGGCCGTTGTGGTAAAACGTATTCATCAGTTTCCCCCATGTATTGCCGACGGGAGCGTTCCGATGACCCCCGTCGACGGCGAACTTTACCGCACACTCCACGGCGAGCGCAACGGACCATTGCGACACGTCTATATGTGCGTCTGTACCCGCCGATGACACGCACAAAAGAAGCGGCCGACGGTGACCCGGCAAATGTGCGGGCCCGGCCCTAAGCGGGGATGGCGGCACCCGGACGATTCCGGGCTTCCCAAGCCGCTAAGCTGGCTAACTGTTGCCATCGGACTGGAGTATGTTGATGTTGACCATGCAAGACGCACTGGCGCGACTGGCCGAGTACTGGGCGAGCCAGGGCTGCCTCACCGTCCAGCCGATGAACACCGAGGTCGGCGCGGGCACGTGGAACGGGGCGACCTTCCTGCGGTCGCTCGGCCCCGAGCCCTGGCGGGTGGCCTACGTGGAGCCCTCGGTCCGGCCGGACGACTCCCGCTACGGTGACAATCCCAACCGGCTGCAGACGCACACCCAGTTCCAGGTCGTGCTCAAGCCGGAGCCCCGGGACGCGCAGGAGCTCTACCTGGCCAGCCTGAGTGCCCTCGGCATCGACGTCACCGCGCACGACGTGCGCTTCGTCGAGGACAACTGGACCTCTCCGGCACTGGGCATGTGGGGGCTCGGCTGGGAGGTCTGGCTCGACGGCCTGGAGATCACCCAGTTCACCTACTTCCAGCAGGCCGGTGGCATCAACCTCGACCAGCCCGCGGTCGAGATCACCTACGGCATCGAGCGCATCATCATGGCGCTGCAGGGGGCCACCCATTTCAAGGACATCGAGTACGCCCCGGGCATCCGCTACGGCGAGATGATCGGTCAGGCCGAGTACGAGATGTCCCGGTACTACCTCGACGACGCCGACGTGGAGACCAACCGCGCGCTGCTCGAGCTCTACCTGGGCGAGGCGCAGCGGATGCTCGACGTCGGGCTGCCCATCCCGGCCCACACCTACCTGCTGAAATGCTCGCAGGCGTTCAACGTGCTCGACGCTCGTGGCGCGGTGTCCACGGCGGACCGGGCGAACGAGTTCGGCCGGATGCGGCGGCTCTCCCGCGGGATCGCCGAGCTGTGGATGAGCCGCCGCGCCGAGCTGGAGTATCCGCTGGGCACGGTCCCGGCCGCGACACCGGCCGGGCCGGCACCGGCGGTGCAGACCGAGCAGAGCGCGCCGCGCCGGCTGGTGCTCGAGGTCGGCTGTGAGGAGCTGCCGCCCGCGGAGGCGCCGGCTGCCGCGGCGGCGCTCGGTCGTGAGCTGCAGGCCCGGCTCGACGCCTCCAGGCTGGCGCACGGCGCGATGACGGTGCTGGCCACCCCCCGCCGGTTGGTGGTGGTGGTCGATGACGTCGCCGCTCGCGAGGTGGACTCCACCCGTACGGTCAAGGGCCCGAAGCTGGCCGCGGCGTTCGACGCCGCCGGCGAGCCGACCGGCGCCGCCAAGGGTTTCGCCCGCTCGCAAGGCACCGAGGTCGCGGCCCTGGACCGCATTGAGATCGACGGGGTGACCTACCTGGCGGTCACCCGGCACGAAACCGGCTCCCCCGCGCTCGAGGTGCTGGCGAAGGCGACCGCTGGGGCGGTGGGCACGCTGCGCTCGGCCAAGAACATGCGGTGGAGCGACCCGGCGCTGACGTTCAGCCGGCCGATCCGCTGGCTGCTCGCCCTCTGGGGCGACGACGTGGTGCCGATGACCGCCTCGACGCTCGCGGCCGGACGCGAGACCCGGGTGCACCGCAACGCGGAGACGCCCGTCGTCCCGGTGGCCTCGGCGGAGGAGTACCTCGACGTGCTCGCGGCGGCGGGCATCGTCGCCGATGCGGCCGCGCGTCGCCGGACCGTCGTCGACGGAGCCGAGCGACTGGCCGCCACGGTCGCCGGCACGGTGGACGTGTCCGGCGAGGAGCGCCTCATCGACCAGATCACGTATCTGGTCGAGCAGCCGACGCCCCTGCTGGGCTCCTTCGAGGAGCGTTACCTGGAGCTGCCCGAGGCGGTGCTCACGACGGTCATGCGCAAGCACCAGCGCTACCTGCCCGTGCGAGGCGCCGAGGGCAAGCTGCTGCCGTACTTCGTGGCGGTCGCCAACGGCTCGATCGACGTTGATCTGGTGCGCAGCGGCAACGAGGCTGTCCTGCGCGCCCGGTACGAGGACGCCGCGTTCTTCTACCGCGCGGACCGCAACGTCGCGATCGTCGACCTGCGGGACCGGCTCGAGAAGCTCACCTTCACCGACGAGCTCGGCTCGATGGGCGACCGGGCCCGCCGGGTGGGCGCGCTCGGCGTACGGCTCGCCGAGCAGCTCACGATGAGCGACGACGACCGCAAGACGCTGGCGCAGGCGGCCGGCCTGGTCAAGTTCGATCAGGGCTCGCAGCTGGTCACCGAGCTCACCAGCCTGGCCGGGATCATGGCCGAGGACTACGCCCGGCACGGCGGGGAGTCCGAGGCGGTGGCCGTCGCGATCGCCGAGACCGAGCGGCCCCGCAGCGCGGGGGACACCCTGCCGGTGTCGCTGCCCGGCGCCATCCTCGCTGTCGCCGACCGGCTCGACCTGATCGCCGGCCTGGCCGCGACGGTGGGGCTGCCCACCGGTTCCAGCGACCCGTTCGCCGTGCGGCGGGCTGTGCTGGGTGCGCTCGCGGTGCTCCGCTCCCAGCCGGCGCTGGCCGGGGTGGACCTGCGGGCGGCGCTGGCTCTGGCGGCCGAGCGCCAGCCGGTACCGGTCGAGCCGAAGGTGATCGACGACGCCGTGGAGTTCTTCGTCCGCCGGTACGAGCAGACCCTGATCGAGGCGGGGGTGCCGACCGACCTGGCTCGCGCGGTGACCGTGCGCGCCACCAGCCCGGGTCTCGCGGACCGGACGCTGGCGCAGCTCACCGCGGCGGTGCGGGACGAGGAGTTCCAGGCGTTGGCGGCGGCCATCGGCCGGTGCAGCCGGATCGTCCCGGCCGGGCACCCGGCGGGTTACGACCCGGCCGCGCTGGTCGAGCCGGCGGAACTGCGGCTGCACGAGGCTCTGTCGCAGGTGCGCGTCGACCCCACCGGTGACCTCGACGCGTTCCGCCGCGGCGCGGGCGTCCTGGTGGCGCAGATCAACACCTTCTTCGACGAGGTGTTCGTCATGGCGGAGGAGCCGGCGTTGCGGGCGGCTCGCCTGGGCCTGCTGGCTTCGGTCCGCGATCTCGGTGCGGGCGTCATCGACTGGACACAGCTGCGGAGCTGACGACTCTCGCCGAGCGGCGAAATTCCACTGCGGCCTCCCTCGCGATGCGGGGGAGGCCGCTGCTTTGTCAGCCCGAGTCCGGTCCGAGCTTCAGGTGGCTGGTGATCTGGTAGCGGTCCCCGCGGTAGATCGAGCGCGTGAACTCGATGACCCGGCTTGCGCCGTCGCGGGTCGTCCGTTCGAAGAGCAGAGCCGGTGAGTACAGCGGCACCCCCAGCAGCCGGGCCTCGCCCGCGTCGGTGACCGTCGGCGCGATCGTCTGCACCGCATCCGTCGGATCCACCTGGTGGCGCTCGCGCAGCAGCCGGTACAGCGATCCGGAGACGAAGTCGTCGGCGGCGATGCCGGGGACCAGCGCCGCGGGCAGCCTGATCTCTTCCAGGGCCATCGGCTCGCCGTCGACGATTCGCCGGCGCTTCACATAGAGCAGGTCGTCGCCGGGGGAGACGTGCAACCGCTGGCCGAGCCGGGCGCCCGCCGACTCGGTGCGGAATTCCAGCACCTCGCTGAGCCAGTCGCCGTCGGCCGGCGGGACGGGCAGGCCTGATGCCGCCGGGATCTCCTGGGAGATCTTCTGTGGACTGGTGAACGTGCCCCGCCCGTGCTGGCGGACCAGCAGGCCGTCACGGGCCAGGTCGTCGATGGCGGCCCGTACGGTCGGCCGCGAGACGCCGAGGTGTTCGCACAGGGAGCGCTCCGAGGGCATCGGGTCGCCGGGGGCGCGGGTGTCGATCAGCTCGCGCAGTCTGTCCCGTACCTCAGCACGCCGCACCGCGTCCCCCACAGAAGTTGTCCAGTGGTCTGCCTCGCACAGTGTCGCGGTTCAGTGCGTGTCCTGTCGAGTAGGTACCGACGTGCAATGAGGAAACCGGCACGTGCAGGTATTGACGTGGACCACTGGCATGGACGACGGTACTCGGGCGGTCGATTGATTGACCACTGGTCAGTTCGGTGGGAAGTCACCGGCCGCGCAGTATCCCGGCGGGCACCCCCATCAGGCCCGCCGGTGCCTCTCACCCGAAGGAGCCCACCCCCCATGGGTCTGACGTCAACCCGCAAGGTCGCCATCGGTGCGACCATCGCCGCGACCGCCGCGGCCCTCACCGGCATCGGCATCGCCGCCGCGCCGAGCAGCAGTGCCGCGGCCGGCTGCGGCGTGCTCTTCGACGACTTCACCTACGCCTCGCGCACCGACGCGGCGCTGGGCCAGCGCGGCTGGAGCATCCGGAGCAACTCCGGCGGCCCCGGCGTGGCCGGAGCCCGGTGGCTCGCCGACAACGTCTCCTTCCCCACCGTCGACGGGCAGAAGGTCGCCCAGCTCAAGGCGGTCACCGACGGCACCGCCGGCGGCACGTCGCACGCCGAGTTCTCGCAGAGCAACCGGCGGTTCTTCGAGGGCACCTACCTGGCCCGGATCAAGTTCTCCGACGCCCCGGCGAGCGGCTCCGACGGCGACCACGTGAACCAGACGTTCTACACGATCTCCCCGCTGGCCGCGCCGATGGATCCGACCTACTCCGAGCTGGACTTCTCCGAGTACCTGCCGAACGGCGGGTGGGGCGAGGCGGGCCCGATCAACTACCAGACCTCCTGGTACACGTACGTCGCCGACCCCTGGTACGCCGACAACCAGCACAGCCAGCAGGCCCGCAGCATCAACGGCTGGCACGACGTGATGGCGACCGTCTCCGGTGGACACGTGAAGTACTACATCGACGGCGCGCTGGTCGGTGACCACTCGGGCAAGGTCTACCCGCGGCAGAACATGTCGATCGACTTCAACCAGTGGTTCATCGACCTGGCCGGGCACGCCGGTGGCACCAGCACCTGGCTGCAGTCGGTCGACTACGTCTACCACGCCAAGAAGCAGGTGCTGAGCCCGGCGCAGGCCACCGCGGCGATCAACGGCTACCGGTCGGCGGGCACCGCGCACGCCGACAACGTCGTCAGCACCAACGACTGCGACCCCGGCGTACCCCCGACGACCAACCCGCCGACCACCAACCCGCCGGCCACCGGCGCCACGATGCTGCAGTCGAACTTCAGCGGCCGCTGCATCGACATCCCGGGCGGTGTGGCCAACGCCGGCGCGCTCCTGCAGACGTGGGAGTGCAACGGCAGTGACGCGCAGAAGTGGTCGTTCCAGTCCGACGGCACCCTGCGCGCGATGGGCAAGTGCATGGACCCGGCCGGTGGCGCCCTGGCCAACGGCACCCGCGTCCAGCTGGCCGACTGCAACGCCAACCCGGTGCAGCGGTTCACCCTCACCTCCGCCCGAACTCTGGTGAACGTCTCGTCCGGCCGGTGCGTGGACATCAAGGACTGGGTCGGCAGCAACGGCGCCGCCCTCCAGCTCTGGGACTGCGCCGCCACCGCCAACCAGATCTGGGGCAAGCTCTGATCCGATCCACCCCGGTGCGGGGGGGGGGGGGGGGGGGGGGCGGGGGGGGGGGCCTTTCCCTGCCGGCGGTGGGGTGGGGGAGGGGTCACCACGAACCCAACCT
>NZ_JBVJIR010000006.1:82078-132507 GCF_055586185.1 Actinoplanes sp. NPDC051405 | reverse complement strand
GGGGAGGAAAAACGGCCCCCTCCCTCGAGTTGGGGGAGGTAACCACCCCGAAAAACAGGGTTGGGGGAAGGGCTGGCCCACGGGGGGGGGGGGGGGGGGGGCCCCCCCCCCCCCCCCCGACCGCTTTACCGGTACGCCGGTGACGTGGAGAATCGGTCCCCGTCAATCAAGCTGACGACGGGGACAGTCATGCCGTTCGACGGGTTCATCTCCTACAGCCATGCCGCCGACCGGCGTCTCGCCCCCGCGGTCCAGCGGGGTCTGCACCGGCTGGCCAAGCCGTGGCACCGGCGCCGCGCACTGTGGATCTTCCGGGACCAGACCGGGCTGGCCGTCACGCCCGCGCTGTGGAGCTCCATCCAGCAGGCCCTGGACGGCTCCAAGTTCTTCGTGCTGCTGGCCTCGCCCGAGGCGGCGAGCTCACCGTGGGTGAACCGGGAGATCGAGCACTGGGTGGCGACCAAGTCACCGGACCGCGTCCTCCCGGTGGTCACCGACGGCGAGTGGCGCTGGGACGCCGACACCCGGGACTTCACCGCCGATTCCACGGCTGTGCCGGCTGCGCTGCGGGGTGTGTTCACCGAGGAACCGCTGTACCTTGACCTGCGCTGGGCTCGTGATGACGTACACCTGAGCTTGCAGCACATCCGCTTCCGCGACGCGATCGCCCAGCTCGCCGCCCCGATGCACGGGGTGAGCAAGGACGAGCTGGAGGGCGAGGACGTCCGGTACCACCGGCGGGCCCGGCGGTTGTCGGCCGTCGCGGTCGCGACGCTGGTGCTGCTCACCCTGCTCGCGTCGCTGGCCGGTGTCGTCGCCACGCGCAACGCCGGCCGGGCCAACGCCGCCGCGGCGGAGGCCGTCCGGCAGCAGCGGGTGGCGACCGAACAACGCGGCACGGCCGAACGCGCCACGGAGGAGTCGCTGCGCCAGCAGGAGAACGCCCGTGTGCAGGAGGTGAAGGCGCAGGACGCGGTGGCCGAGACCGAACGGCAGGCGCAGCTCGCCGAGGAGCAGCAGGCACTGGCCGAGGACGCCGCCGCCGAAGCGAAGCGCGAGCAGGCCAACGCCGAGCAGTTCCGGGCCGACGCCGACCGGCAGAAGGCCAACGCGGAGCGGCAACGGGCGGCGGCGCAGGGCGCCTCCGAGGACGCGGCGCGCCAGCGGGAGAACGCCGAACAGCAGCTGGCCAACGCGCGGCGGCAGCAGGAGCTGGCGAAGCAGGCGAGGGCCCGTGCGAAGGAGCAGGAGAAGCTGGCCCGGCACCACCGCGAGCTGGCCCGGCAGGCCAACCAGGAGCGCATCAAGCAGGAGAAACTGGCCCGGGAAGCCGCCGCGGACGCCCGCCGCCAACGCGAGCAGATGGCTCTGCAGCAGCGTCTGGTGATCAACCGGCGGCTGATGGGCCGGGCCCGCGCGATGATCACGGACGACCCGAAGAAGGCCCTCATGCTCGGCGTGGCCGCGCAGCGCCTGCACACCGACGACCAGACCCTCGAAGAACTCAGCCACCTCGCCATGTCGACGCACTACGCCGGCGCCCTCGCCGACGCGGTTGATGCCGCGGCCCTCGCCGGTCAGGTGGTCGCCGTCGCCGGGCCCGGCGGGACGGTGACGCTGTGGAAGACGGCCGACCCGGCGAACCCCGCCCGGATCGGCCTGCTGCCGGCCGGTGGAACGGCGGACAAGACGCTGGCGACCAGCCCGGACGGGCGGACCCTGGCCGTCTCCGACGGCAGCCCGCAGGCGGTGCTGTGGGACGTGACAGACCCGGCCCATCCGGTACGGAAGGCAGCACTGCCCGACGCCGCGGGGATCGTGGCAGTCACATTCAGCCCGGACGGTCACACCGTGGCCACGAGCAACCGCGACAAGAACACCGTCCTGTGGGACCTCAGCACGGCGACACCGTCGACGCTGGCTAGCATGCCGGGGGCGTACCCCCTGCAGTTCAGCCCGGACGGGCGCACCGGAGTGACCAGCGGCACCGCGGTCACCGTCTGGGACCTGACCGATCCGGCCCACCCGGTCCGCGGGGCCGCGCTCACCCAGCTCTGGGGCGATCCGGTCGTCGACGCCGCCGTCGAGTTCAACCCGAAGCTGCCGGTGGTGGCCGTCGAGGAGTACGGCGACTACATGCGGCTCTGGGACCTGACCGACCCGGCCCAGCCCCGGCGCGGCTCCTCAAAGGTGGCGGCGTCCGGGGAGGCGCACCTGAGCACGATGGCGTTCAGCCCGGACGGGGGCATGCTGGCCCTCGGTGACTCGGACGGGTCGACCACGCTGTGGACGGTCGACCAGAACGACGGGTGGCCGTGGCTGCCGACCCAGATCACCACCGTGGTGGCCCGTGGCGGCCCGGTCCAGTCGATGACCTTCAGCCAGGACGCCCGCACGCTGATCACCGTCGGAGACCGCCGGACGGCGACGCTGTGGAACACCAGGGGCCGCTTCGCCCGCGACGCGATCGCCGAGCTGCCCGGACCGTACCCGGGCAGCATCGTGGGACTGACGTACGGGGCGGACGGCCACTCGCTGCTCGCCGCCGGCCATCAAGGATCGGCCGTGCCGTGGGACCTGACCGAGCCGACCCGTCCCGTGCGGCGGGACGCCGTACCGCTGAGCACCGGCAAGGTCGAGGCCATCACGCTGAGCCGGGACGGCCGTACGCTGGCGGCCACCGGCGCGGACAAGACGGTGACCCTCTTCGACATGGCCCGCCCGACCGCACCCACCCAGCTGGCCACGATCAAAGACGAAGGCGACCTGGTGTACGCGACGGCGTTCAGCCCGGACGGCCGCACCCTGGCCGTCGGGCGCCGCGACGGCAGGACCACGCTGTACGACCTGGCCGACCGCCGGCACCCCGTGCTGCTGACCACGCTCGCCCTGCGCAAGACGTTGACGGCCATCGCGTTCAGCCCGGACGGGCGCACGATGGCCGTCGCCGAGGGCTACAACGTGTCCCTGTGGGACCTGGCCGACCGTTCCGTCCCGGTGCGGCTCACCTCGATCGCCCTCTCGGAATTCATCGGCTACACCGCCAAGGTCCTCGCGTTCAGCCCGGACGGCCGCACCCTGGCCGCCGGCACGGACAACGAGGCGGCGGCGATGCTCTGGGACGTCGGCGACCCGTCCCAGCCCAGCCGCATCGCCACCCTGATCGGCCACACCAACGCGATCCTCTCGCTGGCCTTCACCCCGGACGGGCGCACGCTGGCCACGGCCAGCCTGGACAATGCCATCATGCTGTGGGACATCGCCGACCCGGCGACCCCGATCCGGTACGCCACGATGAAAAGTCCCGAGCTGCAGAGCTTCTACACGGCGCTGAGCCCGGACGGCCGCACGTTGGCCGCCGGCGGCACGTACGGCGGCCCGAGCACCGCCGTCACGCTCTGGGACATCACGGTGCCGAAGGAAGTCGCCGCCGATCCGGCCCGGCAGGCGTGCGCGGTGAGCGGTCGCGGCCTCACCGCCGAGGAATGGGCCCGCTACATCCCCGAGATCCCCTTCGAGAGCACATGTTGATCCGGCAGGCCGGCTACGGCGAGGACGAGCCGCTGGTCGTCGGAACGCGGCGCGCTGGGGGCCTGCCGGTCTACCCGGCCCAAGGCGGGCTCACTGCTGACATCGTGGTACCTGTCGCCTCGCTGTCCAAGCAGATCACCGCCGCCTGTGTGGCTTTGCCGGTGCGACAGGCTCGGCTGGACACCGCGTCGACCTGGGGGAGTGGTTGCCCGAGCTGCCGGCGTGGGCCCACGGCGTACGGGTGCGGCACCTCGCCGGACCGGGAGCGAGCATCTGTCCGGCGGGCGGGTCTAGACCCGTCGGTCGGACGTGCGCGGCCGCAGGTGTCCGACCAGGGCGAGAGTGCGGTCCGGCGGAACCACACGATGGTCGCCAGCAGGACCAGCAGGATCAGGGGTACCAGCACGTCGCCGTCGAGCAGGACGAGCTCGGTGAGCACGGCACCGCTCATGACCCCGACCAGGCCCAGCGCCCCGAGCCCGCTCAGCCGGGGGATGAGCAGGCGGCGGGCCATCGTGACGACATGGTCGAGCAACGCCGAACGCCACGCCCGCTGTTGCCCCGAGGCGAGCCGGTGCTCATGACAGCATGCGCAACCGGCAGGTCGTCGCCACCCGGTTCTTCGTGCTGCGCGGCATGTGGCGGTACCGCCTGCTGGAACGGGTCCTCGACCTCTGACCGGAACGGGTTCAGCCGGTCTGCATGCGCTCGTACAGCGCGCGCAGCTCGGTGCCGCCGGCCTGACGGCGGGAACGGTCCAGCAGGATCCGGAGGGTCTCGGCGACCTCGGCCGACGTGCGCACATGCTGCGGCGCGATCCGTTCCGCGGTGAGCAGGAAGCGGACGGCCTCGCGGTCCTGCCCGCCGATGCGGGTCAGGGCCCGGGCGGTGTCGGCGTAGTAGAAGACCTGCCGGACCCCGGCCGGGATCGCCCGCGGGTCGGTGCGCCGGGCGATCTCCACCACCCGGACCGGGTCGCCGTCGCCGGCCTCGATGCTCATCCGCCAGATGTCCACGTTGGTGGGTCCGAAGAACATGCCCATGGTGTTCGTCTCGCCGGTGCGGCGGGCCAGCCGGGCCGCCTCGACCAGCCAGTCCCGGCTGTCGTCGAGCCGCTGCCGGCACCGGCCGGCCAGGGCGGCGACCAGGTGCAGCGAGCCGAGCACCTCCGGCCCGCCGGGCCGCCCGAGGTGCCGGCTCAGGTCGTCCACGGCCCGCTCGGCGAGGGTCTGGCCCCGCTGGTACGAACCGCAGGCGGTGGCCGCTCGGGCCAGCGCGTACGCCGCGTGTCCGCGCAGCACCGGGTCGCCGGTCGCCTCCGCCGCGTCGCGGCACCGCTCCGCGGCCAGCCAGGCGTCCGCCGGATACCCGAGACCACGCAGCACCGTGGACGCGACGTGGGTCGCGTCGCACAGCAGCCGCAGCGCCTCCAGCTGATCCGGGCCGGCCGTCTCGGTGTGCAGGTCCCGCAGCAGATCCGGGAGCAGGCGGGAGGCGCCGGCGTAGTCGCACGCCTGGTGCAGGGCGTCGGCCAGGGTGACGCTGCGGCGCAGCTCGGCCGTCGGCGGCGCGGGCCGGGCCGGTGGCTCGGTGAGGTCGATGTCGACCAGGGCCCGGCGCAGCTCGAACACGCCGGCCCGGGCGGACGCGGTCGCCCGGTCGAGAGCCGGCACCCCGGTACCGGCCAGATCGGCCGGGGCACAGTCCAGGGCGCCGGCGATATCCGCCAGCATGAACCGGTTGTCGGCCGTCTGGAGCCCCCGTTCGATCCGGCTCCAGGTGGCGTGGGAGACACCGGCCCGGCTGGCGGCGTACCGGACACTCCACCCACGAAGCAGGCGGCGGGCGCGGATCTGCTCGCCGACCGCGGGGTCGGCGCTCCGTCGGAGGGTCATACGAGCGACGGTAGCCCCGCAGCTCCGCCGGGCGGTCCATCCCTGTACCACCAACGGTGGCCGCCGGTCAGTCGGCGTCCTCGACGACCGTGGCGTTGTAGTCGCCGGTCCAGGACGCTCTCGCGCCGCGGACCCGGTTGTTTTTGGCGACAACCTGTCGTAATCTTTGCGACGGATTGTCGCCAAAAGAATCGAGGGCTTCCCATGACCGTGCTCGACGATCGCGCCCAACTCTTCGAACTGCTGAGCCGCTACGCCGACATCGCGGATCTGAAGGAGTTCACCGACCTGCCCGGCCTCGTCTTCACCGACCCGCTCACGATCGACTTCGAGTCCGTCGCCGGCATCCCGCCGATGACCGTGCCGCTGAGCGACTACGTCGGGATCGTCCGGGCCTCCTTCGCGTCCTTCACGGCGACCCACCACGCCATCACCGGCCACGTGATCGCCGTCGACGGTGACCGCGCGACGATCCACGCGCACGTCCGCGCCGAGCACTGGCTCCCGGCCGAGCTGGCCGGCGACGGGCCCGACCGCTGGCTGGTGGCCGGCTTCTACGACAACGAGGCGGTCCGCACGCCGGACGGCTGGCGCCTCAGCCGGGTGAAGCTGACCGCGGCCCACCAGGAGAATCCGCAGCTGGCCGGGGTCGCCGTGGCTGCCGGGCAGGCCGGCCGGCAGTGAGGGCGGGCCCGGCACGATCGGGACGCCCCGGTGGGGGAGGATGATCGGATGCCGCGGATCCGGGGAGCCAGCATCGACGAGCACCACGAGATGGTGTGGGCCGAGCTCGCCGAGGCGACGCGGCAGCTGCTGCTCGAACGCGACTACGACTCGATCACCATGGGCCACATCGCGGCCCGGGCCGGGCTCGCGCGCAACACGCTGTACAACTACGCCGCCGACAAGAGTGCGCTGGTCATGGCCCTGACCGAGCGGGCCGGCCGGCCCACGGTCGAGCGGGTGGCCGCGATCGCCGCCCGGTCCGCGGAGCCGGCCGCGGAGCGGCTGCCGGAGATCATCGAGGCGGTGCTGCAAGCGTTCACGGACCAGGCCCTGCAGTTGATGTTCCGGCCCGGCTCCGGCCCGCCGGATGCCGCGGCGCCGAAGGGGCCGGGCAGCCCGTTCCACGCGATCGTGCTCGAGGTGGAGAACGTCGTGCGGGACGGCATCGCCCGCGGTGAGTTCCGCGACGTCGGCGACGTACAGCTGGCGGTGGAGCTGTTGTCCGGCGTCATGCGCGCGGGCGCCGAGCGCCTCGGCCGGGATCCGGCCGCCTTCGCGGCCACGGTCCGGATGGCGCGGGAGATCATCCTCTCGTCGCTGGCGCGCGCGGAGTGAGCGGTCAGACCGCCTGCAGGTACGGGGATTCCGTCAGGCAAGTGGTGAGGGTGTCCAGCTCGGCCCGGGTGTAGCCGAGGAAGTAGATCGCCCGGAGCCCGGTCGTCGCCCGTTCGTTCAGATGATCGACCGCGGCGGTGATCATGGCGGTCGCGGTGGCCTGCGGGTCCCCGTGCCCGCTGCCCACGCCGAGCAGCGGGAAGACGATGCTGGTGACGTCGAGGGTCTCGGCCAGCGCCAGGGCGTTGGTCACGCACACACCGACGTTGCGGACCTGACGGAAGCCGGCCCCCGGCTCGCCCTGGACCGAGGCGACGTGGATGATCGCCCGGACGTGGTGGCTGTCCGCCAGCGAGCCCGGGCCGGTGACGAACGCGGCACCGGGCATGACCGGCCGGCGGCTGCCCACCTGCTCGGCCAGCTGGCGGGCGATGGTGTCGTCGACGATCCGGCCGCCGCCGTCGCGGCGCGCACCCCAGTAGCGGACGATGCCCGAGATCGTGAACTCGGCCGCCCGGGACATCTCCATGTCGGTGTTCTCGCTGCTCACCCAGGCGTCGGCGAAGCGGACGCGGCGGATGCTGCCGGCCACCGCACCGAGCCGGCAGGGCGATCGGTGTGCCGGTAGGAGGGCGAACATGCGGGGCTCGTCCGCTTCGGCCTCGGCGGTCGCGTCGTCGTCGGCGCGCTTGGTGAGCGGCTCCCGGCGCAGCACGGCCAGCGCGAAGCGGGCCGCGGCCTCGCTCGCGTACTCCTGCCAGGCGTCGTCCTTGTCGTGGTCGGCCAGGTCGCTGACCGCCTTGATCAGCAGAAAGCCGGCGCCGCTGCGGTAGGAGGCCGTGGCGACGCCCAGGCCCTCCATCTCGACCCCGACCGTTTTCGGCCAGGCCCGGCTCAGCCGGGCCAGCTCCCGGCTGTCGGCGATCACCTTCTCACCACTGAGGACCGTGCCGAGGTGCGACCGGGGCTGCGCCGGCGGGCCGGGACGGTCGGCGTCGATGTACGGCGCCCATTCGCCCGGCTCCACCTCCTGTGCCGCGGCCAGCAGCGCGAAATCGGGCCGGTGCACGTCGGGCCGCCGGTGCAGGCCGGCCTTGTCGTGGCGGCCGGGCTCGTAGCCGACGACGGTGTCGGCCACCAGCACGTCGCCCAGCGCCAGGCCCGATGTCGTCGGCGCCCCGCCCGCGATGCCGATCAGCAGTACGGCAGCCGGGCGCAGAGTGTCGATGAGCTGCTGCGTACCGGCCGCGGCGCCGGTGTTGCCCATGCCGGCCAGGCACCGCGCGACCACCCGGTACGGTCCGACCCGGGTCACGCCGCCGAGCGCCCGCAGCACGGCACGGTGCTCGACGGGCAGCGCGGTGAGCAGGACCACGTCCGCCGCTCGTGGACTTGACACCCCTCTACCGTGCCACGCGCCGATAGAATCTCCACCCGTGCCGCCCACGCCCGTCGATGCCGTGCGCGGCCGCCCGCATCCACCTCGGACCGTGACATGACCGGCGACGGGAGGGTGACGGCGCTCAGCGACCGGATCCGGATGTTCCTGGCCGGGAACCACGAGTTCGTCACCTCGGACGAGGCAGTGGCCGACGCGCACATGGTCATGCTTGCCCTCGACAGTGAGACCATCCCATCGAGGGATGCCGGCCGTGCCCTTCGCCTCGTGGCCCGGTTCTACTGTTTCCGGTATATGATGCTGCCGCCCGGCCGGCGAAAAGCCGAACTCCGGATAGCGCGGCAGCTCTTCGGGTACATCGCCCCGGACCCTCATGCCGCGGCCGCTTCCGAGACCGCGGTGCTGGCCGGCGCGCTGCTGCTGCGTGGTTCCGCGGACCTCGGCGTGCTCGACCGGGTCGTCTCGATGATCGACGAGGCCCTGCCCGAAGCCGACGACCTCGGCACCGTCGCGCTGCTGTCCCACCTCGCGGTTGCGCTCCGGCGGCGTTTCCAGCTGCGGCACCAGCGTGATGATCTCGTCCGAGCGGTGGATGTCTGCCGACGGTGGGCGGACTGCTGCCGCTCGAGGGTTTCGCCCGCGGGAGCGCCCACTCGATGCTGGCGGCGGTGCTGGGCACGCTCTTCGAGGCGTCCGGCCGGCCGGAGGACCTCACCGCCGCGGTCGCGGCGGCACGGGAGGCCGTCGCCGGGCGGGATCCGGACCGGATGCACCGTGCGCGGTACCTGACCAACCTCGGCAATCTTCTGCGGACCCGCTATGAACACTACCGGTCCCGCGACGATCTCGATGAGGCGGTCGGCGTCTGTGCCGAGGCGCTCGCCCTCGCGCCCGATCACCGTGGGGTGGCCGCCGTGTGGTCCAACTCCAGTGCGGCCCTGGGGGACCGCTTCCGCCTGGCGGGCGACCCGGAGGACCTGACAGCGGCCATCGACGCGGCCCGGCACGGTATCGCGGCGGCGCCACCGGGTGATCCGGACTTCGCCCCCTGTGCCGTCCATCTCGGCCTTGCTCTGCTCGACCGTTTCCGTCTCGGGGGCTCCGGGGAGGCGCTGGACGACGTCCGGGAGGCGGTCCGCATGCTGCGGGTCGCGCTCGAGGAGCTACCCCCGGCTCACCGATTCCGCGGTCCGGCGTGGGTCGATCTGGGCGCCGGGCTGCTCACTCTTTTCGAGGCTACGGGCGACCGCGCCGTTCTGGATGAGGCGGTGCTCGCCGGACGAGCCGGCCACCGCGCCGGACGCGACGACGACCCGCTCCCGGGCAATCGACGCCCTGAACCTCGCCGAGTCTCTGCGTACACGGTTCGGGGTGTCGGGGGAGGGCAGCGACGCGAGGGAAGCCGCGGACCTGTTCCGGGAGGCCGCCGAAGCGGTCACCGCGCCGGCGAGGATCCGGCTGGACGCCGCCCGGACCTGGGCCGATCTGGAGTCGACGCTGGAGTTCGGCAGCGCCGGCGCCCTGGCGGCCTATCGGGCAGCCGTCGGCCTGCTGCCCGTGGTGGCCTGGCGCGGCCTGCCGCCTGAGGACCGTGAGAACCTGCTGGCCGAGTACGCCGGCCTGGTCGACGAGGCGGCCGCCACCGCGATCGAGGCCGGTCACCCGGAGGAAGCCGTCGAACTGCTCGAAGGCGGCCGGGCGGTGCTGTGGTCGCAGTGGCTCGCCACGCGCGGCGACCTGGCCGCGGTCACCGCCGCGTCGCCGGAGCTCGGCGCGCGCCTCGACGCTCTCCGCGCGGTGCTCGACGACGACCTGTCGACGGTTGAGGACCGCATGGCGGCCGCTCAGCAGTGGGAAGCCACGGTGGCGGAGGTTCGCCGGCTGCCCGGCCTGGACGGCTTCCTGCGCCTGGCGACCTTCGCGGAGCTGAGGACCGGGCTGCCGGCCGGCACGGCGGTCATCGTCACGACCAGCCGGCACCGCTGCGACGCCCTGCTCGTCGACCGGGACGGCGTCCGCGTCGTCCGGCTGCCGGAGCTCACCTTCGACGACGCGTACGACCGCACCAACGCTTGCCTGGCCGCCCACGAGGCCGCCGACAGTGGCGGGGACAGAGCCGCCCACGACGCCGCGATCACTGCAACCCTGGCGTGGCTGTGGGAAGCCGTGGTCGGCCCGGTGCTGGCGGAGATCGGTCCCAGGGAGCCCGGGCACCGCGTGTGGTGGTGCCCGACCGGACCGCTGATGCTGCTGCCGCTGCACGCCGCGACCAGTGCCGACGGCCTTGATTGCGCGCTCGACCGGGTGGTGTCCTCGTACACGCCGACCGTCCGGATGCTCGCCGACGCGTCCGGCCCGGACTCCGGCACGCCCGGCACCGAGGTCCTGGCCGTCGTTCAGTCGGCCACGCCGGGACTGCGACCGTTGCCGAGCGCCGCCCGCGAGCTGGGCGTGCTGCGCGAGCTGACCGGCGGCGAGCTCACCGAGCTGAGCGACGGACGGGCCACCCGCGCCGGCGTCGTCGCGCTGGTCGCCCGGCACCGGGTGGCACACTTCAGCTGCCACGGCCTGCAGAATCCGCGGGATCCGAGCCGCAGCGGGCTGGCCGTGCACGACGGCTTCCTGACGGTGGCCGACCTGCGCGCGGTCACCGCCGGATCGCGGGGCGACTTCGCCTTCCTCTCCGCCTGCAAGACGGCGGCCGGCGGGGTGCGGCTGCTCGACGAGGCGCTGACCGTCGCCGCGGCCCTGCACTACGTGGGCTACCGGCGGGTCGTGGGCACCCTCTGGTCGGTGCCCGACCTGCGGGCCGCCGCGGTCAGCAGCGACGTCTACCACCGGATCATCCCGTCCGGCCGCCTGGACGCCGCCGCCTCCGCCGGCGCCCTGCACGAGACGGTGCGGGAGCTACGCCGGCGCTTCCCCGGGATGCCGCGTCTCTGGGCGTCCTACGTGCACCTCGGCCGCTGACCCCTGGTGGGCTGTGGCCAGGGCGTTTCCCTGGTGCGACCCCCCTGGCCGGTGACGCGAGTCTGATCGCATGAGTATCGCGGAGCAGTTCCACGTCAACGAGGTGTCGCCGTCCTACTGGCGGGTGACCTTCGACAACGGCCCGGTCAACCTCCTGGACCCCGACACCGTCGAGCAGCTCGGCGCGCTCATCGGGCGCATCGAGAACGACCCGGACCTCACGGTCGTCGTCTTCCGCAGCGACCGGCCGGGCTACTTCATGGCCCACTGGGACTTCCTGGCCGACGGCGCCCGCGTGGCCCGGATGGCCCCGGGACCCACGGGCCTGCACCCCTACCTGGACAACTTCGTGCGGCTGAGCCGGGTGCCGGTGGCCACGATCTCCGAGATCCGGGGCCGCACCCGCGGCGCGGGCAGCGAGTTCGTGCTCGCCACCGACATTCGTTTCGCGTCCGAGCAGGCGGTCCTGGGCCAGTTCGAAGTCGGTGTCGGTGCCGTACCCGGTGGCGGGCCGATGGCCCGGCTGGGCCGGCTGGCCGGTCGCGGGCGGGCCCTGGAGATTCTGCTCGGCGGTGAGGACATCTCCGCGCGGACCGCCGCCGAGTACGGCTACGTGAACCGGTTGGTCCCGGACGCCGACATCGAGGCCGTCACCGACGCGTTCGCCCGGCGGATCGCGGCCTTCGACAAGGTGGCCGTCACCGGCATCAAGGAACTGGTCGACCGGGCGACGCTGCCGGCCGACGAGGAGCTGGCGGCCGGGCTGGCCGCGTACTTCGCCACCGCCGGGCGGCCGGAGCACCGGCCCTTCGTCCGGCTGCTGCTCGACAAGGGACTGCAGCAGGCCGGCGGCATCGAGACCGACCTCGGCACCGCCATCGGGGAGTTGCGCCAGAACACGGTCACGGCCTGAACGCGCGGAGGGTGATGTCCACGAGCGCGTCGGCGTACTCCTCGGTCAGCGGCCCGGATCGGTGCAGCCAGCGCTGGAACAACGGTGCGTACAGGACCTCCAGCACGAGGTCCAGGTCGGCGTCCGCGGCCAGCTGGCCCGCCTGCTGGGCCCGGCGCAGCCGTTCCTTCTTGGCTTCGTCGACGGGTCCGGCCAGCTTCTCGCGGTACAGCGCCGTCAGGCCCGGGTCGGCGACGATCTCCATGGTGAGTGCTCTGATCGGTGCCTCGAAGGCCGGATCGGCGAACTCGGCGACGGTGGCCCGCATGACGGTCCTGAGGTCGGCCGCGATGTCGCCCGTGTCGGGCAGGCGGATGCCGTCCTCGTCCCCGGCCTCGCTGAGCGCCAGGAACGCATCGAAGATCACCGCGCCCTTGGACGGCCACCACCGGTAGATGGTCTGCTTGCCGACCCCGGCCCGGGCGGCGATGGCTTCGATCGAGATCTTCGCGTATCCGAGCTGGGCGACCAGCTCGCGGGCGGCGTCGAGGATGGCCCGGCGCGATCGCTCACTGCGCCGGGCGGGATTCGGGGTGCTGGGGCGGGACACGTCCGGGAGCCTAACACCGAACAAGACGAGACGTTCCGTCTTGCCAGTGCGCCGGCGAGCGCGCATACTCGTGTAACACGAGACGGGCCGTCTCGTCTCGTACGATCGAGGAGGTCGCATGACAACTGCCCGGGTGTGGTTCATCACCGGCGCGTCGAGGGGCCTGGGCCGGGCCTTCACCGAGGCGGCGCTCACGGCCGGAGAGCGCGTCGTAGCTGCCGCCCGCGATCTCAGCCCGCTGGACGACCTGGCCGGCGCCCACCCGGAGAAGCTCGTCCGGCTCACGCTGGACGTGACGGACCGTGCTGCCGTACGGGTGGTGGTGGATCGGGCGGTGGCAGCGTTCGGCCGGCTCGACGTCGTGGTCAACAACGCCGGAGTGATGCTGCTCGGCATGGTGGAGGAAGCCACCGAGGAGGAGGTCCGGGCCCAGTTCGACGTCAACTTCTTCGGCGCTCTCTGGGTGGCCCAGGCCGTGGTGCCGCACTTGCGGGCGCAGGGATCCGGCCATCTCCTGCAGGTCACCTCGATGGGCTCCGGCGGCGGGTTCGCTTCGACGGGCTTCTACGCGGCCAGCAAAGCGGCGCTCGACTCGCTCAGCCAGGCGCTGGCGATGGAGGTGGCGCCGTTCGGGATCAAGGTGACGATCGTGCAGCCCGGCGGTTACGGCACCGACCTGTTCACCCGGGGCACCACCCTGACCGGGCCGCGCCGCGAGTACGAACCGCTGCGCGTCCAGCTGGCCGAGATGTGGGGCGAGGACGCCGGCCCCGACCCGAGCACCGCCGCCCCGGTGATCACGGAGCTGGCCGGGCTGGCGGAGCCGCCGCTGCGGCTGATCGTCGGCTCCGCCTCGTACGACCTGGTCCAGCAGCTGGACGAGGCCCGCACCCAGGAGTACCGGACCTGGGAGCACCTGAGCCGCAAGGCCCCGGGCTGACCCGCGCGAAGGTCCCCTGTGGACATCGAGGTATCAAACCAGCCGGCCCTGGGTATGCCGTCCGCATTGGACAACGAGGAGGGACCATGGAAGCGCAGCCGATGAATTCCCCGACCCAGCAGCACGCCGGCGGAGCGGTCGCCGGCACCAACGTGATGGCGATCCTCGCCCTGGTCTTCGCCTTCATCTTCGCGCCCCTGGGCATCGTGTTCGGCGCCGTGGCCAAGCGGCAGATCCGGCAGACCGGCGAGCAGGGCGCCGGCCTGGCCAAGGCGGGCTTCTGGCTCGGCATCGTCTTCACCGTGCTGAGCGTCCTGTGGGTCGTCTTCGTCTTCATCCTGGCGGCTTCCCAGACGACGGCGTGACCAGCTCAGCCCCTCGGCGTTGATCACCCCGGCCGGGTGATCGACGCCGAGGTCGCTGCGGTACGCGGTAGGTTGCCGGGCATGATCGCGACGCGTCTGGATCTCGCCCGGGTCCGCGCGGCCCGCCGGGACATCAACCCGATGTTCCTCGACACCCCGCTGTACGAGTGCGACGCGCTGGGGCGCGAGCTCGGCTGCACGGTCAGCATCAAGCTGGAGACGGCCAACCCGGTGCGCTGCTTCAAGGCCCGCGGTACGGAACTCGTGGCCGGCCTGCTGACCGGCCAGGGTCGTACGGCGGTGGTCTGCGCCAGCGCCGGCAACCTCGGCCAGGCGCTCGCCTGGTCCGGTCGTCGCCGTGGCCTCGATGTCACCGTCGTCGCGACCCGCCGGGCGCCCACCGCGAAACTGGATCGCATCCGTGCGCTGGGCGCGGAGTTGCTGCTGACCGACGGCGACTTCGAGACAGCCCGGGAACGGGCCCGGGAGGTCGCGCGCGAGCGTGGCGTCAGGCTGGTCGAGGACAGCCTCGACCTCGAGACCTGCGAGGGCGCGGCGACCATCGGCCTGGAGCTGGCCGAGGCGGGGACATCCGTCGACACCGTCCTGATCGCTCTGGGCGGCGGCGCGATGGCCACCGGCGTGGGCTATGTCCTCAAGACGCTCTCACCGGACGTCGAGGTGATCTGCGTGCAGCCCACCGGCGCACCGGCGATGACGCGCTCCTGGCGGCAACGCCGGGTCGTCACCACCGACTCGGCCGACACCATCGCCGACGGTGTCGCCGGCCGGTTTCCCATCCCGGAGGTCCTGGACGACCTGCTCGCCGTGGCCGACGACGCGATCCTGGTGAGCGAGGCGTCCATCGTCGCCGGCATGCGGCTGCTGCTGCACCATGCGGGCCTGGTCGTCGAACCCTCCGCGGCCCTCGGCGTCGCGGCGCTCCTGGAGAACCGTGACCGCTTCGCCGGCCGCCACGTGGCCACGATCATCTGCGGCGGCAACGTTGACCTGGACGCCTACGCACGCTGGGTGCGCGGGTAGGGACGGGGTGTCGTGCGCAGCCGGTCGCACGGGCGACATCGCCGAGCGTGTCACCGCGGTGACGACGACCTCGCGGGAGGCGACCCTGTCGGCGTCCTAGACCCGGCAGGCGGGCCAGGAGCTGGCCGTCACCGCCGCGAACCCGCGGTCGGTGATCGGTCAGTTCAAGCTGGCCTCCTGACGCCGATCGCCGGTCAGGGCCCGCGGGCGGTGAGTGCGAAGGCCAGCATCCCGGTCGCGGTGAAGTCGATGGACGGCTCGGTGTTGGCCGAGACCTGCTCGTCGTCGGTGTAGTGGGCGTCGTCGCGGTCGAAGGCGGCGAAGGCGTCGGTGGAGCATGAACCGTGCTTGCGGGTCTCGATCAGTTCGTGGATCCGGTCGGCCTTGTTGGGGCCGTTGACCACCGCCCCCGTCATGCCGGGAGCGGGGGAGCCGATGGTCAGGTCGGCGATCTGGTCGTGCGGGCACCGGGGGTACGTCGTACCCGCGGCCACCACCAGCGACGTACCCCAGCCGTTGGCGCCCAGCGCGACCCCCCGCTGGGCCGTGCCGAACGCGGCGTAGCGGTCGTCGCCGGTGAGGCCGCGGTAGAGCGCCGCGGTGACGACGTAACCGAGCTGCCGGGAGGCGTAGTCGTATCCGCCGTTGCCGGCGGCGGCTCTCAACGGGTTGGTCTCGGCCGCCCGGACCCCGGCATCGAGGCGTTTGCGCAGGTCGCGCCGTAACTCTTCGCGGCTGATGGCCGCCCCGGTCACCGGTGTGGTGGTCAGCACCTTGCTCAGTTCGGCGTCGGCGACCGCGCTGAGGTCGTAGACATTCAGGGCGTCGGTCCGGCCGGTGTCGGCATTCACCCTGGCCCAGCGGGCCGCCCGCAGCGTCCAGTCCCGGGATCGCGGATCCCGCAACAGGGCGCCGGCCAGGGCCAGCTCGGCCGCGCCGGTGGCGAGGTCGTCGGCCCAGCTGTCCTCGGGATAGAAGCTGCGCGGCTGGGCCGTGACGAGGTCACCGACGTCGGAGGTGCCGGCCTGGTCGAAGATCTGCGCCGCCGCGGCGAGGTGCCGGCGGGCGCGGGCGGGATCGGCGGCCGCCTCGACCTGGGCGGCCAGCGCGAAGGCGGCGGCCACCCGGCCGGCCAGGTTGGGGCTGAGCTGCCCGCCCGGAGCGGCAGCCCGGAACACCGGCCGGTAGCGCTGGTAGTAGCGTGCGTCGCCCGGCTCGACGGCGAGCTGGTCGTCGGCCTGCGGCAGCCGCCAGGTGTCATGGTCGCCGAGGAAATCCGCGGCGACGCCGCTGCCGATCCCGACCTGGGTGTAGAGGGTACGGGTGTGCTCGTCCCACATCTTGTCCAGCCAGTCGACGCCGTGCCGGGTCTCGTCGGCCAGGCCCGGCGGGGCCGGCCCGTCGCGCTGCACCAGCAGCATCGCGACCAGAGCGTACGCGCTGGTGTGGGTGAACTTGAGGAAGTCGCCCGCGTCGTACCAGCCACCTTCGACGTCCACCGGGCCACCGATGGGCTCCAGCGCCGCGATCATCCGGCCGTTGTCGTCGTAGCGGGGATCGGCATAGACGCCGGCCTCACGGTCGGCCAGGTGCGCCGGCGTACGCCGCCAGGCGCCGGCGACCTGATCGGCGCCGTCCCGATGAGCTTGGAAGTACGCGAGCGAGTTGGCCACCAGCGGACCGAACAGCTCGGCGGTGGGAGCGACCCGGAACGCGGGGGACTCGGCGGTGACCGATCCCTGCACCCGGAGCCGATACGTGCCGGGCCTGGTCAGCGCGGTGAGATCGATGGGGTGGACCGCCGGGAACCTGGCATTCCACTCGCCCCGGCCGCCGCCGATCTCCGGCGACAGCACGGTCCGCCCGGCGGTGTCGATGACGGTGGCGTGGGCACCGCCGGCGTCGCGGGGTGCCAGCAGTGTCGCTGTCTTGGCCTCGCCGATGCCGTAGCCGACCTGATCGAGGCGCAGCACCGCGTCCTGCCTCGGCAACACCGGCACCGGGCTCGGTGGCGGCACAGCCGGGCTCGGTGGCGGCACCGCCGGACTGGTGGGCAGCACCACGCGGGGCTCAGCCGGACCATCACACGCGGTCGCGCCCAGGACGGCTGTCATCAGCATCGCCACGACGCGGCGGCGACGGGTACCGGGCACTGATCGGGTCACGGAGGCCGAGTATGGGCCGGTCCGGAGCGCATGATCCGGACCCGGTGTCCGTCGCTCGTCCGGGAAGGCGGGACTGCTCCCGAGGGGCGGACGGCCGCCACGGCTGGTTAACTACAGACGTGGCCGCGTACCCGTTCCGGATGTCCCGGCCCGGCCGTGCCCGGCCGATGCGGATCTCCGGCGCGGCCCTGGTCCTGTTGCTGCTCGCCGCGGGCCTGCTGTTCTCCGCGGGCAGCGCCCACCACGGACACCCGCACGATGCTCCTGCGGGAGACCGGGTCACCGTCGCGGACCTCGCGTGCGTTCCGCCCGCGCACACCGGCGAGACCCCCGTCCACCAGCATGAGCACGGCGACGACTGGACCGCCTACCTGTCGCCGCGCGCCCGTCCGGCCGGCGGCGTCACCCTGGTCGCCACGGTCGCCGTCGATGCGACGGCACTGTGCCCGGACATGCGTACGTCGCCCATCGTCGCCGCCGCGGCTGACGCGGATCTGAGTCAACTGGGCGTTCTGCGGGTATAGCAGCGTCTTCCTTCCTGCTCACCGCACCACCGCACGCCATCGCGCCCACCGGCTTTGACGCCGGCGGCGTCTGTTCCGTGTCCCGCAGCCCCCAGGAAGACGATTCCCTGTGCACCCGCAACCGCCTCGCCGCACCACCCACGCCTACGGAACCCCGAAGAACCGGCTCGTCTACGACCGCTGGGGCCGTTTCGGCCGGCCGGTCGTGCTGCTGCACGGGCTGTTCTACGACCGCACCATGTGGTGGCCGGTCGCCGCCGAGCTCGGCGACAGCTGTGCCGCCATCGCCGTCGACCTGCCGGGGCACGGCGACTCCGCGGCCCGCGACGACTACGACGTCACCCAGCTGGCCGAGGACCTGGCCGTGCTGATCAACGGCCTGGCCCTGCACCGGGCCCCGGTGATCGTCGGGCACGCCGAGTCGGCCCGGCTGGCCGAGACGTTCGCCGCCGCGTACGCCACCCAGGCGGTCCTCACTTTCCAGGACACGCGGGCCGAGCCGCCCGAGACGACGCGGGAGCTGGACGCGGGCGACCTGAGCGGCGTGCCGGAGCTCTACCGGCAGTTCGCCGTCGCCCGGCACGACGACGTGCTGCTCGCCGGCTACCGGTCCTGGTTCAGCCCGCCCGCGCACAGCGAGCCGCGGCCGGACGCGATGCCGCTGAGGCTCAGCGCTGAGGGCAGTGCCCAGGCGCGGCTGGGTGGACGGTTCCCGCATCTGTGTGACGCGGCCAGCTTCGCGGACCTGTTGCGGACCCTGCGCTAAGGTCAGGAGCCTCATGACCACGCCGGCAACCCGTGAACCCGCGCGCGATGTCGTCCCGTTCCGGGAGGCCGTACGGGCCTGGTTCACCATCTCGCTGCAGACCTTCGGCGGCCCGGCCGGGCAGATCGCCGTCATGCAACGCCACCTGGTCGACGACCGGCGCTGGATCAGCCAGCACCGGTTCCTGCACGCGCTGAACTACTGCATGCTGCTGCCCGGGCCCGAGGCCCAGCAGCTGGCCATCTACGTCGGCTGGCTGCTCAACGGGCTGCGCGGCGGCCTGGTCGCCGGGACGCTGTTCGTGCTGCCCGGCGTGGCCGCCCTGCTCGCGCTCTCCGCCGTGTACGTCGGCTACGGCGACACCACTGTGGTCACGGGCCTGTTCGCGGGGCTCGCGCCGGCCGTGGTGGCGATCGTCGCCCAGGCGGTGTGGCGGGTCGGCAGCCGCTCGCTGACCAACCGGGTCCTGCTCGGCCTCGCGGTGGCCGCGTTCGCCGCCCTGGCGCTGTTCGGCATCCCGTTCCCGGTCGTGATCCTGCTGGCCGCCCTCACCGGCTGGGCGCTGCACCGGTGGCGCCCGGCCCTGACCGACAACAGCGGCGGGCACGGCGCGGAGAAGTCCGGACCGCAACCGCTGATCTCCGACGACGCCCTGCACCACGACCAGCCCAGCGCCCGCCGTACCGCGACCATCCTCGGGGTCGGGCTCACCGCCTGGTTGCTGCCGGTGGCCGCGTTCGCGCTGTTCACCGGCACGGACAGCGTCTACACCCAGCAGGGGCTGTTCTTCTCCGGCACCGCCGTGGTCACCTTCGGCGGCGCGTACGCGGTCCTCGCCTTCGTCGCCCAGCGGGCGGTGGAGCACTACGGCTGGCTGTCCGCCGGCGACATGGTCCGCGGCCTGGCCCTGGCCGAGACCACTCCCGGCCCGCTGATCATGGTGGTGCAGTTCGTCGCGTTCCTCGGCGCGTACCACCACCCCGGCCCACTCGATCCGTGGACCGCCGGCATCGTCGCGTCCCTGCTCACCACCTGGGTCACGTTCGTACCGTGCTTCCTGTTCATCCTGCTCGGCGCCCCGTACGTCGAGAAGCTGCGGGGCAACCGGTCGGTCTCGGCCGCCCTGACCGGCATCACCGCCGCGGTGGTCGGGGTGATCGCCAACCTCGGCCTCTACTTCGCCGTCCACACGTTCTTCGGTGAGGTCCGCACGGTCACCGCCGGGCCATTGAATGCTCAGGTGCCGCAGTTCGGCACCATCCGGCCGGCCGCGGTGGTCCTCACCGTCGTCGCGGCTGTTTTGCTCATCAAGGTCAAATGGTCGGTCCTGCGGGTGCTCGGGATCTGCGCGGCGGCCGGCCTGATCGCCGCCCTGGCCGGCCTGCCGGGCCTCGGCTGACGGGAGCGGCCGCTACTCGGTGGCCGCGTCCACGTCGGCCTTGTCGCCTTCGCCGACCCAGACCGCCTTGAGGTTGCAGAACTCGCGGATGCCCGCGGACGACAGCTCCCGGCCGTACCCGGAGTTCTTGACACCGCCGAACGGCAACTGCGGGTACGACGTCACCATCCCGTTGATGAAGACCGCGCCCGCCTCCAGCTCGGTGATCAGCCGCTGCTGCTCGTCCGGGTCGGCGGTCCAGGCGTTCGCCCCGAGCCCGTACGAGGTGGCGTTGGCCAGCTCGATCGCCTCGTCGAGGGACCCGGCCCGGTACACCCCGGCGACCGGCGCGAACACCTCCTCGGCGTACATGCGCATCTCCGGCGTGAGGTCGGTGACCACGGTCGGCGGGTACCACCAGCCGGCACCTTCCGGGGCGCGGCCGCCGCACCGTACCGTCGCGCCCTTGCCGACCGCGTCGGCGACCTGGTCCTCGGCGTCCTGGCGGCCCTGCTCGGTGGCCAGCGGCCCGACGTCGGTGGTGTCCAACATCGGGTCGCCCACGGTCAGGGCCGACATGTGCGCCACGAACGCGTCGACGAACCGGTCGTAGACGTCGGTGTGCACGATGAAGCGTTTCGCGGCGATGCACGACTGGCCGTTGTTCTGGCAGCGGGCGGTGGCGGCGACCTGGGCGGCCCGGTCCAGGTCGGCGGTCGGCAGGACGACGTACGGGTCACTGCCGCCCAGCTCCAGCACGGTCTTCTTCAACTCCCGCCCGGCGATGGCGGCGATCGATCGTCCGGCGCCTTCGCTGCCGGTCAGCGTGGCCGCCCGTACCCGGGGATCGGTGAGAATGCGCTCCACCGCGTCGGAGCCGACCAGCAGGGTCTGGAAGGCCCCGGCCGGGAATCCGGCCCGGGTGAAGAGCTCGCCCAGGTAGAGAGCGGTCTGCGGCACGTTGGACGCGTGCTTGAGCAGCCCGGTGTTGCCGGCCATCAGGGCCGGCGCCGCGAACCGCATCGCCTGCCACAGCGGGAAGTTCCACGGCATCACGGCCAGCACCGGCCCCAGCGGCTGGTACCGGGCGTACGCGCGGACGGCCCCGACCTCGGACGCTTCGGCCGGTTCGTCGGCGAGGAAGCGCTCGGCGTGCTCGGCGTAGTAGCGGCAGGCGGTGGCGCACTTGGCCACCTCGGCCTTCGCCGCCACGAAGGTCTTGCCCATCTCGAGGGTCATCAGGGCGGCGACGTCGTCGCGGTCGGCGTCGAGCAGGTCGGCGGCCGCGGTCATCCAGGCGGCCCGCTGCGCGTAGGTGGTTCTCCGCAGCTCGCGGAAGCCGGTCAGCGACCGGCCGATGGCGACATCGATCTGCTCCTCCGTGAGCGCGTCGAAGGTCTTGAGCACTTCACCCGTGACCGGGTTGATCGTCGCGATCGGCATGGTCGCACTCCCCTCAGGTCTCTTCCAGGCCCTACCCGGCTGCGGGTCCGCTAACCGCGGCCGGGCGTAGCGGAGGGGCCGGCGGGGTATCGGTGCCGCGTGACGGATCGACGCTTCCCGCGGTTGGTCGCGGTGGCGTGGCGGCGACTGCGTCACCGTGTCGGCTGGCTGGATCACCTCGTCCGGGCCGGGCTGCGGTACGACGAGGCCGACGGTGGCCGCCTGGCCGCGGCCGTGACCTACTACGCGTTCTTCGCCACGTTCTCGCTGGGCCTGCTCGGTTTCGCCGTCTTCGGGTTCGTCCTGGACGATCCGGCGGTGCTGCGCGCGGTGGAGCGTTACGCGGCGGAGAACCTGCCCACCGTCGACGTGCAGACGTGGCGCAACGCCCGTAACACCGCGGGCGTCATCGCGTTCATCGGCTTGCCGATCACGGGCTGGTTCTGGGTCGACGTGCTGCGGTCCTCCATCCGCAAGATCTGGGACCTGCCCGAGTATCCCGGCAAGCTGGTCGTCCGGGTGCTCCTGGACCTGCTCGTGCTGGCCGGGCTGGGCGTGCTGCTGGCCGCTTCGCTGTCGGTGGCGTACGTGACGACGACATTGGCGAACCGGGCGGTCGACGCGGCGGACACCGCGGCCACCCCGTCGCGGTGGGTGCTGGCCACGGTCGGGCTGCTGATCGGCCTTGCGGTGAACACGGTGCTGGCCGCCGGCATGCTGACCGGGCTGCCCCGCGTACGGATGCCGGTGCGCCGGGTGCTCGGACCGGCGCTGCTGGCGGCGGCCGGGCTCGAACTGCTCAAGACCCTCGGCCGCCTGTACGTGCAGAACACCGCGGCCAATCCCACGTACCATCTGGTCGCCGGCTCGGTCGGGCTGCTGGTCTTCCTCAACGCGGTCAACCAGCTGGTGCTCTTCGCCGCCGCGCTGACGGCGACCAGCACCGCCGGTCGCCCGGCCGACCTCGCCGCGGAGGGGGACGACGACGAGATCCCGGACGAGGACGTGCCGGCGTGAGGCTCGTCGGCCTACCGTGGTGCGTTGCGGCCGAGTTCGGCGGTCCGCAGGTGGCCGGCCAGGTTGGCCTGGGCTTCGTGCAGGCGGGCGTTGGCCAGAGCCACAGCGGCGTAGCCGGCGAAGGTCTGGGCGACGGTGACGGCGTCCTCGTCGAACGCCTCCGGCTCGGTGGCATAGAGGTTGAGCGCCCCGGCGGCCGAAGCGTGGACGGGCAGCCCGACCGACAGGCAGCTCCTGCACCCGGCGTCGAGGGCGAGGGCGGCGAAGTCCGGCCACCGCGCCTCGCTCTTCAGGTCGTTGACGACCAGTGTGCCGCCCGAGGCGAGGGCGTCGAGGCAGGGTCCGTGGCCCTGCTCGTACTGCCTCTCGTCCAGGTCGAGCGCCAGGCCGCCGGTGAACGCCGCGGTGTGCGCGCCCTTGCCCCGGCTGAGGATCACGGAGACCTCCGCCGTGCCGGGGACGGTGCGCTGGGCCAGCTCGGCTATCTGGTTCAACACGCCGTCGACGCTGGTCCCGCTGAACGCGAGGAGACTGATCTCGTGGAAGGCGTCGGTGGGATCCATCGGGTGTGCGCCGGTCATGGCAGGTGTCCTCGGGGACGGGGTCGCTGCAGGAACCCCGCAGGGGGATCCGGGACCCACGCCGCTGCATGACGCAAGCACGCCGACGTCAGGGTGGCGTCGACTACAGATTTCCAGCCGAAGCGTACCCGCGTCCGGGCGGAATACGCGTGTGACAGCGGGCCGGCGACGCCGACCCGCCCGCATGTTGCACGAGCGTACGAAGCCGGCGCACGGCCGAAAGTAACCAGCAAACTATCGGAATGTTTCGGCGTTGACACCGAATGTTTCACGCTATTACGTTGGCGTGGTCTCGTCCGCCGACGGCTCCTGGGGGCCGGACGCCAGAAGGGCTCTGCCGACAATGACCTTCGTCCTGCATGTGGCGACCAGTGGTTCCGACGACGCCGACGGCTCGGAGAAACAGCCGTTCCGCACGATCAACCAGGCAGCGGCCGCGGCCCGCCCGGGCGACACGGTTGTCGTGCACGGCGGCGAATACCGGGAGTGGGTGGCGCCCCCGCGCGGCGGCCTGAGCGACACCCGCCGGATCACCTACACCGCCGCCGACGGCGAGCACGTGGTGATCAAGGGGTCGGAGCGGGTCACCGGCTGGGTGCCCGACGGCGGCACGGTGTGGCGGGCCGAGGTGCCGAACGCGCTGTTCGGCGGCTTCAACCCGTTCGCCGAGGAGGTCGCCGGCGACTGGATCGTCTACCCCGAGGGTGCGCCGCACAAGCACCTCGGCGACGTGTACCTCAACGGCCGCAGCTTCTACGAGGCCGGTGGCCGCGCCGAGCTCGACGACCCGCCGCTGCGCACCGAGGAGGTGGACCACTGGACCGGCCTGGCCGATCAGGTCCGGGACCCGGAGCAGACGCGGCTGGTCTGGTACGCCGAGGTGGGCGCCGAGCAGACGACGATCTGGGCCAACTTCCAGGGCGCCGACCCGAACGCCGAACTGGTCGAGATCAACGTCCGCCGGTCGGTGTTCCACCCGCTGGTCCCGCACGTGAACTACATCACCGTACGCGGCTTCGAGCTGGCCCAGGCCGCGTCGCCCTGGACCCCGCCGACCGCCGACCAGCCCGGCCTGATCGGCCCCAACTGGGCCAAAGGCTGGATCATCGAGGACAACGTCATCCACGACGCCAAGTGCTCGGCGGTCTCGCTCGGCAAGGAGGCGTCCACCGGACACAACTACGCCACCGAGCGCGGCGACAAGCCCGGTTACCAGTACCAGCTCGAGTCGGTGTTCGCCGCGCGCCAGATCGGCTGGGACCGCGAGCACATCGGCTCGCACATCGTGCGCCGCAACACCATCTACGACTGCGGGCAGAACGGCATCGTCGGCCACCTCGGCTGCGTGTTCTCCACCATCGAGGACAACCACATCTACAACATCGCGCTCAAGCGCGAGTTCTACGGCTACGAGATCGGCGGCATCAAGTTGCACGCGGCCATCGACGTGGTGATCCGGCACAACCGCATCCACGACTGCTCGATGGGCACCTGGCTGGACTGGGAGACCCAGGGCACCCGGGTCACCCGCAACGTCTACTACCGCAACAACCGGGACCTGTTCGTCGAGGTCAGCCACGGCCCCTACCTGGTGGACCACAACCTGTTCGGCTCGCGCGCGTCGTTCGAGTCGTTCAGCCAGGGCGGCGCGTTCGTCGGCAACCTGTTCGCCGGCACGCTGCGCCTCGAGGCGGTGATGGACCGGGCCACGCCGTACCACCGGCCGCACAGCACCCAGGTCGCCGGCTACGCGTTCATCCGCGGCGGCGACGACCGCTACATCGGCAACGTCTTCCTCGGCGGCGACACCGCTGCGGCGTACGGCGACGGCGGCCAGGGCGGATCCGAGCCGGGCTACGGCCTCGCGGGTTACGACGACTACCCGGCGTCCTTCGAGGAGTACCTGGACCGCATCGAGGCGCAGCCCCCGGGCGACCACCAGCGCTACCTCGACGTGCTCCAGGCGGTCTACGCCCGCGACAACGTCTACGCCGCCGGCGCCCGGCCGTTCGCCGCGGAGACCAACCCGCAGGTGCTCGGCGACGCGACCGTGTCGGTCGTCGAGGAGGGCGACGCGGTCTATCTCGTGACGAACTTCCCGGCCGGGTTCGACGAGGCCCGGGTCGGTCCGGTCGGCGGCCGTGACCTGCCGCGCGTCCGCTTCGCCGACGCGGAGTTCGAGGAGCCGGACGGCAGCCCGGCGGTCATCGACGTGGACCTGACCGGGCAGCGGCGCAACCCCGGCGAGACCGCGGCAGCCGGTCCGGTCGCCGCGCTGACCTCAGGCGATTCCCGCGTACGGGTCTGGTGAAGTCATGAATCGGCGGGCCCGGCCTCCCTGGCCGGGCCCGCCGATTGCGTCATGCCGTCAGCGCTGTCGGGTGAGCAGTCCCGGGCGGTACGGCAGCAGGCCGTAGTCGCCGCCGGAGCTCGGTGAGCGGCCCTGGTAGAGCAGTTGCAGGTTGCACGGGTCGATGGTCATGGTCTGGTCGGCGCTGGTCCGGATCAGCTCGCCGTGGCTGATGTCGTTGGTCCAGGTGGCGCCGCTGTTGGCCTTGCCCGCGAACGGGTTGCTCTCGGTCGCGGCGTTCGGTGTCCACGAGCCGTTGAGGCTGCTCGCGGTGAAGGAGCGGAAGTAGCGTCCCTGGCTGCCGATGGCCTCGACGATCATCAGGTACTGGTTCTGGCCCTGCACCTTGTACACCTGCGGTGCTTCGAACAGGTTGTTCGTGGTGTCGCTCATGATCGTGGTGTACGAGGAGCCGAAGTTACCGGGGAAGTTCCCGATCGGCATGCTGGCGCGGTAGATCTTGCCGTTGTCACCGGCGAAGAACAGATACATGTTCGTGCCGTCGCCGATGACCGTCTGGTCGATCGGCCCGGTCCCGGACCCGGTGATGCTGCCGGAGAACAGCGGTTGCGCCGCGGACCAGCCGTTGGGGTTGGTCGGGTCGTTGGACGTGCGGTAGGAGAACGCGGTGGCGCCCCACTGGTAGGTCAGGACCCAGATGTTCTTGGGCGCGAAGTAGAACAGTGACGGCGCCACGGTGGCCGACGACATGGTGTTCTGGCTGGCCGAGCCCAGCTCGTTGAAGTTGTTGACCAGGCTGAAGTTCATCGAGCCCCAGCCGCTGGTCGAGGTGGTGCCGTGGGTGGTGGCGTAGACCAGGTGCTTGCCGTTGTACGGCGCGGTGGTGAAGTCCTTCAGCGATGCCCACCCGGCCTTCGGGGTGGCCAGCTGACCGGTCGAGCTCCACCGGTACGACGTCGGCAGCGTGCACGAGCCACCCGGCGGTGGTGTCGTCGGCGTGGTCGGGGTGGTGCCGCCGACGCGGACGAGTTGCCACTGCTGGTTGGCGCCGTTCCAGTCGGCGTACTGCACGATGTTCGCGCCGTCCGCGGTCGAGGCGCCCTGCACTTCCAGGGCCTTGCCGCTGTTGCGGTTGATCAGCTGGATGTAGCCGTCGATGTCCTGGATGCTGAACTGCTGGTTCGCGGCGTTGTTGTCGCTGTATTGCACGATCGCGCCGCCGTCGGCGGTCGACCAGTTGTAGACGTCGAGGACTTTGCCGGACAGCCGGGACTTGAGCCGGTAGAAACCACCACCGGAATCCACGAACTGCCACTGCTGCTGGCTACCGTCGTTACGGGTCCACTGCGTGATCCGCGCCCCGTCAGTGGTGGCCAGGTTGTACACGTCCAACGCCTTACCACTGGTGCGGTTGACCAGAATGTACGACGCACTCGTATCGATCGTCGCGGCTGATGCCGCGGTGGCGGTGATCGCGACGGTTCCGGCGGTGGCCAGCAGCGCCAGGGACGCCAGGGCCGTACGGATCCAGCGAGGCCGCCGGGGACGGGCGGACACTTCCATGTGTCGTTCTCCTTCAGGAGTGGGGGAGGGGTGACCAGTTGTTAACGTTCACAACTACGCCGACATTGATCTCGGGACGCGGAGTGACGAAGATTGGAGTGGCACTGATTGGGAGCGCTCCCGAGAAGCCCATGTTGCCAGAAGGTTTCCTGCTCATCAAGGCGCTGATTCGCCATTGGTGAGCGACTTTGTGAGGACCTTCCGCGTAACGTTTTTTCGGAAATTGGAGCGGGATTCAGAAATCGCGTTCGGCGTCGAACCGGGCCCGGGCTGCCTCGGCGTGGTCGCCGGCCGGCCGGGCCACCGCGGCCGCGGCGTCCTCGCGTTCGCTGGTCTCGATGCCGGGCAGCTGGTTCACCGCCCGGACGAAGTCCCGCACCCCGCCGCCTCGAGGTCACCGCCGCGGCGATCGCCTGCTCGGCGGCGCGGTAGGCCCGGGTCGCCGCCCGCGCCGGCCAGGCCGTACCCGGTGGCGGCGTGCGGCGTCCACGCGAAGCCCCTCGGTCGGCCGGGTGCGCGTCTACGCCGCGAAGCCGGTGTCGTCGCCCTCGTTGTGCTGCCAGCGCGGCCACGGCCCGCCGGCCGGGACGGTGAACGGGTCGAAGACCGTCCGGTCGAGCCGGTCGGTGGGGGAGACCCGGCAGGCTGGGAACGATCCGTATTGCCCGTTCGCCGATTCGCCGGTCCACTATCAATAACGCCGGTCCGGCGCATCCTACCGGTACGGTAAGAATGCCCCCGGATCACGGGTATCGGTTTTCCCGATGCCCCGGATCGACACCTCTGATAACGCTCACAACGGATCGACCGGCCTTGCTTTCCGGAGCCACATCATTGAATATTGCCGGGCATCGCCATTCTGGCTGCGCCGCGGTGACGGCCGGTATCCGGGAGACAGACACCCCCCATGTCCTATCAGCAGCCCGGTCGTTCGCGCGGCCGTCCCGGACCGCGAGCCGGCCGGTCGCCCGCACAACCGCGCAGCTCAGCCGTCATCGTCGGCGGGGCCGTGCTCGCGGTGCTGGCGATGGTGCTGGTGATCGTCATCGAGCGCCGGCAGCACGCGGACACCGCGCCCGGTACGAGCGGGGCGTGGATCGCTCCGCCGGTGGCCGACCAGTCGCCGGCGCTCATCCCGTTGCAGTCCGCCACGCCGTCCCCGTCGGGCGCCCCGAACGCCGCGGCCACCGGTATGCCCCTGCCGGTGGCCCGGCCCTCCTCGTCCCGTCCCGCGCCCCGCCGTACGCCCGCCCGGCTGCTGCCCGAGCCGGGGAGCCGGATCAGCCTGGTCGCGGTCGGTTCTCCCGGCCTGCGGCTGCGGCACCAGGACTTCCGGATGCGGCTCACCGCGATCGGCCCGCGCAGTCCGGCCCTGGCCCGGGCCGACGCCACCTTCGTGCTGCGCCGGGGCCTGGCCGACGCGCGGTGCGTGTCGCTGGAGGCGGTCAACTTCCCGGGACGGTTCATGCGCCACCGCACCTTCGTGGCGGTGCTCCAGCCGCGGGAGCGCTCGTCGCTGTTCGCGGCCGATGCGACGTTCTGCCCGCAGGCGGCCGGCACCGGCGGGACCTTCGTGCTGCGGTCGAGCAACTTCCCCGACCGCCACCTCATCGCCGACAGCCGGTCGGTGCGTCTGGTCGGACCGGCCACCGGGCCGGCGCAGCGGTTCCGCGCCGAGCCGGGCCTCTGAACCCGTGGTCCCCGGCCGCCCGACACCACGGCAGGAGTGACGGATGAGAACCGCGAGCATCGACCTGAACCTGCTGGCGGCCCTCGACGCTCTGCTGGCCGAGCGCAACGTCACCCGGGCCGGGCGGCGGCTCGGGCTGAGCCAGCCCGCGATGAGCGAGGCGCTCGCCCGGCTGCGCCGGCATTTCGGCGACCAGCTCCTCGTCCGGGTCGGCAACAACTACGAGCTGACGCCGCTGGGCATGGGCCTGCGGGCCACCTCGGCCGCGGCGATGCAGCTGGTCGAGCAGACCTTCACCGCCGCACAGGGCTTCGATCCGGCGTCCTGCGAACGTGAGTTCGTCCTGCTCGCCTCCGACTACGCGGCGGCGGTGCTGGGCCCGCCGCTGATGCGCGCCTTCCGTCAGGCGTCGCCGGTTGCCCGCCTGCGCCTCGACCAGCTGCCCGCGGACGACCCGGCCGGGACCACGCCGGGCCGCCCGCGCCCACCCGACGGGGTGGTTCTGCCCCGCAGCCTGGCCCCGGCCGGGATGCCCGGGACGACCCTCTTCTCCGACCGCTGGGTGTGCCTCGCGGCCGCGGACAATCCGGCTGTCCGGGGCGGGCTGACCATCGAGAAGCTCGCGGCGCTGCCCTGGGTGGTGCACCAGGACGTACGGGCGCACCACCCGGTGCTCGCCGATCTGCGGGCCCGTGGGCTCTCGCCCCAGGCCCGGTTCTCCGTCGGCGGGTTCCATCTGCTGCCCGAACTGGTCCGGGGCACCGACCATCTCTGCCTGATCCAGGAACGGCTGGCCACCCGGGTCGCCGGGCCGGAGCTGCGGGTCCTCGAGGTGCCGTTCGACCTGCCGCCGGTGGTGGAGACTCTGTGGTGGGACCCCGCGCACACCCACGATCCCTCGCACCGGTGGCTGCGCGACCTCGTGGCCGGCGCCGCCCGCGAGCTGACGGTTGAGCCCGGCACCGGCACCGCGCCGAACCAGTCGTGCAAAGCCCGCCCGCCGGCACGCTCGTTGTCGCCCGGCAAACGCCGCACCCAGAACGATTGACGCGGTATTCCACAATGGCGCCGCCCCGTATGGGAATAGTGCGGGCATCGTCTTTATCCAATGGGCTGACGATCGATCTGTGGACTGCTTTCATCAAAGCGCTTCGGCAGTGCGAGAGCAGGCGGCGGTGACAGCACATCGGGTCACGATTCGCCATCGTGCTGGTCGACGATTCGGCGAAACGGACGATGGCCGGTGCGCTCGGCGCGTTCCGGGGTCAGTGGGGCATGGACATCCCGCTGGTGTGCGCCGGCTCGCTGCTCATCCTGACGCCGACCCTGGCCATCTTCCTGATCTTCCAGCGCCCGGAGGAGGTCGCCGCCGGGATCGGGGCCCTGCGGGCCGAGGTCGGCCGGGCCGCGGCTGACCTGCTCGCCGACGCCGGGCTGCGGGCGGCGATCGAGGCGCTGCCGTTCCGGGCCGGTGACCGCGTCGTGGCCGTCGGCGACTCGATCACCGCGGACCGGGTCGGTTGGTTGGAGATGCTCGCCGCGGCCGTCGCGGCGGCCGGCCCCGGCGGCTTCGCCCTGCGCAATCTCGGGCTCAGCGGCGACACGACCGCCGATGTGCTGGAACGCTTCGATCTGCTGGAGGCGGCCCGGCCCACCCACGTGCTGCTGATGCTGGGCACCAACGACGCCCGGCGGCACGGCCGGACGCCCGGCTACTCCATGGCCACCGGCCGGGAGACCGAACGCAACCTGCGGGCGCTGGCCGATCTCATCACCCGTGACCTGAACGCCGGCATCACGCGCATCACCCCACCGGCCGTCGACGGTCCGGCCGCCGGGACCTTCTTCGCGGGCCTGCCGTTGAGCTGGGACGCGGCCGCGGTGGCCAGCTCCGCCGCCCGGATCGGCCGGATCGACGCCCGGTCGGTCGGCCCGCACGACGTGGCGTGGGCCGGCGCGCCCGGGGAGCTGCTGGAAGCTGACGGCGTGCACCCGATCCCGGCCGGTCAGCAGGTCACCCTCGCCGCCGTCATGCGGCATTTGGCCGGCACCGTGGGCCGCCCGGTCGAGCCGGCTTACCGGTCCGGCGCGGCCGGCTGATGCCGTCCGGGAAACACGCCGCCGGCCCGGGGAGTCCCGGGCCGGCAGACGGATCGCGACCTCAGCCGGCGGTGCAGACCGGGGTGACGCCAGGGCCGGTACCGGTGCCCTGGAACCCGAACTCCGTGCTGCCACCCGCGGAGATCTGGCGGTTGTAGTCGACGCTCCGGAAGCTGACCGTCCCGGTGGTGCCGGTGTTGGTCGCGCTCCAGGTGCCGGTGACAGCGCCACCGGACGGCAGCGTCACATTGACGGTCCAGCCGTTGACCGCCGACGAGCCGGCCGTGACCCGCACGGTGGCCACGTAGCCGCCGTTCCAGCTGTTCAGTGAGACGGCGGCAGTGCAGCCCGAGCCGGTCTGCGGCGGGGGTGACGTGGTGACCGGCGGCGTGGTCGGATTGGTGGTGCCACCGGCGTTGAGGGCGTTGAGCACCGAGGTGTAGGCGGCCTTCTTGTTGCCCGAGCCGTCGAACAGCAGGGGGTTGTCATCGCGCCAGGAGTCGGTGTCGCGGATGCCCCAGGCGGTGATGCCGGTGCACCGGGTCACGGCGAGGCACGCCTTGGTGACGGTGGCGTAGATGGTGGCCTGGTTACCGCCCTGCTGGACGTCGAGTTCGGTGATCTGTACGTCGACGCCGAGGTCGGCGAAGCGTTGCAGGTTGGCTTGGTAGGTGGAGTCGATGCCGGTGCCGAGGTGGGACTGGAAGCCGACGCAGTCGATGGGCACGCCGCGGGATTTGAAGTCGCGGACCATGTTGTAGATGCCGGTCGACTTGGCGTTGATGCCGTCGGTGTTGTAGTCGTTGTAACAGAGTTTGGCGTTGGGATCGGCGGCGCGGGCGGCCCGGAAGGCGGCTTCGATCCAGTCGTTGCCGGTGCGCTGCAGGTTGGAGTCGCGGCGGGCGCCGCTGCCGCCGTCGGCGAAGGCTTCGTTGACGACGTCCCAGGCGTAGATTTTGCCCTTGTAGTGGGTGGTGACCTGGGTGACGTGGTTGATCGCGGCGTTGCGCAGGGCGCTGCCGGACAGCGACTGGGCCCAGCCGGGCTGCTGGGCGTGCCAGAGCAGGGCGTGGCCGCGGACCTTGGCGCCCATGGCGACACCTTGGTTGAGGATGCGGTCGCCGTTGGTGTACGTGAACCGGCCCTGCGACGGTTCGGTGGCATCCCACTTCATCTCGTTCTCAGGCGTGACCGAGTTGAACTCAGCGGTCAGGATCCGGGTGTAGGTCGCATCACCCAACCGGCCGGCCGCGATCGCCGCACCGAAGTAACGGCCTTTGGCAGCCGCGGAGGCGCCCAGAGTGCTGGCGGCCTCGGCGGTGCCGACGACCGCGATGCTGGTGGCGACAACCACACCCGCGGTCGCTGCCGAGAGCAGCAGCGTGCGTCGTTTTCCTGTGGAGGTTCGGAGCTTCATGAGGGGATGAGCCTTCCTGGAACGTGTTACCGGTAACCTCTCGTGCTCACAGGCGTCATTACTGCTGACGATGGGGGTGGCCACGAAAAGATGAGAGCGTTAACAGCCTGATTCGAGAGATTGCCAGATTGTTTCTGCTTATTCAAGTGGCAACCTTCGATGTGTTGTGCGGCCGCAAGCGCTCCGCACTGCGACTTCCGTGGCGCGCAGCGCATAACAGTTATTGCTGATTCCGGGCCATTCCGTCTTTCGAAATCCCGGCGCAGCTATTTGATCTCGGTGGCCAGCTTGACGCAGTCGAGCATCGCCGACCCGGCCGCGGTGCCCACCGGTGCGGCGTCGGCGGCGAGGTCGACGCCGTCGGTGCGCAGGGCCGAGCGCTGCTCGTCGGTGGCGTACTTCTCGTACCAGTCGGCGAGACAGTTCACCGTGCGATCGTCCGCGCCGGCCAGCTGCGGATCGGCTCTGATGCCGGCGACGATCTCGGCCCGGGAATGTTTTTCGCCGCTGCAGGCAGCGGCTGAAACAATGATTCCGAATGCGGCAACGGCGAGCGTAATGCGGGATCCGATCACGGGTGGAACCATACGCGAACCGGCTTGCCGGGTGGGGGCCGTGCGGCGCCGGCCACCGCACCGACATTGCCGCGCAACATCGATGAACGTCAGCCACAATCCCAGCTCAGGGGCCACCTGTGCCAATTGCCGGTCGGATGTCCACAGAGCACCGGAGCGGGGTGGCGAGCAACCGTCCTCTTCGGATAGCGTCACCGGCGTCGATGTCAGTCCCGGTGTGGATTGGGGTCGCCATACACGGTTGTCTGCCATGATCACGGGGGATCCATGCGCATACCGCGTCGTTTCCGCGCGCCTTCACGAATGGTCGCCGGAGCACTCATCGCGACAGTTGTCGCCTCGGGACTGCCGGCCGGCTCGGCCGCCGCGAAGCCCGACGCGCCGCCGCCCACCAGCGCCGCGTCCACCGGGGCCGCGTCCACCCGGGCTGCCGCCGCGCCCGCGCCGGCCGGTCCACGCGACTACTTCTACGACGCCGCGGGCCAGCTGGCCGGCGTCGCCGACAAGGCCACGGGATCGGCCTCCTACCGCTATGACGCGGCCGGCAACCTGCTCGAGACCAAGCGGCTCGCCGCGGACGCGCTGGCCGTCTTCGCCGTGACACCCGCGCGCGGGCCCGCCGGCACCGTGGTGGAGATCGGCGGTGTCGGCTTCGGAGCGACGGCGGCGGCCAACACGGTCACCGTCGACGGCCTGGCGGCGCCGGTCACGGCCCTGACCGCCAACCGGCTCACCGTCACCATCCCGGCCGGGGCCACCGACGGTGTGATCGAGGTCAATGCCAGTGGCAAGACCGCGCAGAGTCCCCAGCCGTTCCGGGTCGAGCGCGGCATGCCGGCCCCGGCCATCACCGCCGTCTCGACCGACCGCGGCAACAAGAACGACCTGGTCACCATCACCGGCACCGGCTTCGACCCGGACAAGACCCACGACGTCGTCATGTTCCACCGCACGGTCGCGCAGGTGCAGACCGCCACGACGACGAGCCTGACCGTGCGCGTCCCGGCCGCCGCCTCCTCCGGGCGCATCACCGTCCGCACGCCGGGCGGCCTGGCGACGAGCGCCGCCGACTTCTACGTCGCGCCGCGCGGGTTCGTCATGAGCAACCTGGTGATCGGCGGGCGCACCGGCGCGGGCAAGCCGGCGGTCACCACCACCATCCCGGCCGGCAAGGCGGGCATGGTGCTGCTGGACGGCGTCGCCGGCGAGAACATCAACCTCAAGTTCGACACCAACAGCATCAAGACGCGGTCGGCGCTGTGGCTGTACTCGCCGTACGGCGGCAACTTCGGCCGCAACGCGCTGGGCGACCCGCTCGACCTGTGGGGCTCCGCGACGCTGAGCCAGGATCTGCCGAAGCTGCCCACCACCGGCACGTACGCGCTGATCATCGCCCCGAACGACGGCGAGGCCGGCGCGGTGCGGGTGACGGCGTCGAACACGCTGACGGGTGCCCAGCTCGCCTCGGACGGCTCGGGCGTGCCCTTCCAGATCACCCAGTCGCTGCAGACGGTCTCCTTCCCGTTCACCAACGCCACCGCCAACAAATGGCTCAGCCTCGGCATGACCGACCTGAGCAAGCCGGCCAACACCATCACCGTCACGGTGAAGGCGCCGGACGGCAGCGTGCAGAGCTGGGCCAACATCGACCTGACCCGGTACACGCCGACCATGGTCTTCAAGGCCAAGCAGGCCGGTGCCTACACGGCCACGGTGCAGTTCGCGGCCAACCAGTTCGGCTACGGCAAGCTGTGGCTCTCCGACGTCATCGAGGCCGGCACCCTGGCCATCAACGGCGCGGCCGTCGGGATGACGATCCAGCGGCCCGGGCAGTCGGTGCGGCTGCCGTTCACCGGCGCCGTCGGCCAGACGCTGCAGCTGGGCTTCACCGAGAACACCCTGCTCGACAACGACCGGCCGCAGAACCCGTCCACGATCATGGCCGAGCCCGACGAGCGTCAGGTGGAGCTGCGGACCGGCTCGGCCGAGACCCGGGACATCCCCAAGCTCACCAAGGCCGGCACGCACGCCATCTTCGTCACCGGCTGGCTGGCCGTCGGCACGGTCAAGGCCTGGCTGTCCACCCAGCTCGAGGGCGGCGCCATCGCCGTCAACACCAAGAAGACGGTGACGATCGACCGCCCCGGCCGGGACCTGTACTTCCAGTACAGCGGCACCGCCGGGCGCTCGATCTTCGTCACGAGCCTCGACAAGCAGCTGCCCGGAGAGGTCAACTTCAAGCTCTACCGGCCCAACGGCAACGTCTATCTCACCGGCCGCACCCTCGACCTGGACGCGCTGCCCGACACCGGCACGTACCGGATCCAGGTCGACCCGGAGTCACCCGGCACGGGCAGCCTGTCGGTGTCGGTCACCGAGACCTACAACGTCGGCGCCCTGACGGTCGACGCGCCACCGGTCGCGGGCTCCCTCGCCCTGCCCACCAAGCGCGTCGCCGGGACGTTCACCGGGGCGGTCGGCCAGCGGCTCACCCTGGCCGCTCCCAGCGCCGTGCACGACTGGTGGGACATCAAGGTGTTCAAGCCCGACAACACCCAGCTGGACTTCTTCGGCGCCACCTACATGCCGTACGGGCTGGACCTGCCGGCGCTGCCCGTCGCCGGCGTCTACCGCTTCGAGATGCGGTGGTACCAGACGACCTACACGACCGGTGACTTCTCGCTGCTGCTCTCGGCCGAGGTCGACGGCGGAAAAGCCACGGTGGACGGGGACACCATCCATCCGGTGGTCGCCCGGCCGGGGCAGAACGTGAGATTCACCTTCGACGCTCCCGCCGGCTCACAGCTGGACATGATCTCCGGCGGCGTCATCGTGAATCCGTACGCCGGCTACTACACCATCTACGGCCCGACCGGCACCGTCTTCCAGCGGCGCATCGGCATCTGGTACCTGCGGGAACGGCTGCCCACCTTCACGACCGCGGGCACGTACACGATCGTCCTCGATCCGGCGCAGGGCATCACCGGCACGATCGACACGACCATCAAGCGGCGTACCACTCCGCTGGCCGGTCTCGCCACCAAGAAGCTCGCCCCGGCCGAGGCACTCGATCGCAAGCCGTGTGCCACCAGGAAGTCCACCGTCGAGACGCCCTCGGCACCCGTGCCCCAGGACGGGCTGCGGCCCGCGGCCGGCCCCGAGAAGCAACCCGTCGAGGATCCGCTGTGCGCGGACGGCGGCTGGCGGCCCGACGCGAAGAACCTCGGCGGCGAGGACTGGAAGACCCGCAACGAACCGGCACCGGCCCGTGACCGGGCACTGCAGTTCCCGGTCGGCGTCACCGGGGTCGCCGGCCGGGTGCTGGACACCACCGACAAGCCGCTGGCCGACGTCACCGTCAGCACGGGGGACAAGCGGGCGAAGACCGACGCCGACGGCCGCTTCGTGCTGACCGGCGTGCCGGCCGGTCACCTCGCGCTGCGGGTCGACGGGCGCCCGGCGGGCACCCGCAAGGACTCGTACGGCGTCTTCGACATCGGTGTCGACGTGCAGCGCGGCAGCGTGCTGGTCCTGCCGCACACCGTCTTCCTGCCGAAGCTGGACCGCTCGGGCACGGTCCGGGTGGCCAGCCCGACCCGCAAGGAGGTCGTGCTCACCACCAGGGCGATCCCCGGCCTCGAGGTGCACATCCCGGCCGGCACCGTCGTCCGCGACGCCGACGGCAAGGTCGTCCGGGAGCTCAACCTGACCGCGATCCCGATCGACCGGCCGCCGTTCCCGCTGCCGCCGACCAAGGTGCCGGTCTACTTCACCCTGCAGCCCGGCGGCGGCGTGCTGTTCCCCGAGGGCGCGCGGATCGTCTACCCGAACTACACCAAGGAGCCCCCGGGCACCCGCACCCAGTTCTGGAACTACGACCCGACCGGCAAGGGCTGGCACATCTACGGCCTCGGCAGGGTCTCCGCCGACGGCAAGCAGATCGTGCCCGACAAGGGCGTCCGGTTCTACCGCCTCACCGGCGCGATGACCGCCGTGCCGGGCATGAACCCGCCGCCGGTCGCGCCGCGGCCCAACGGCATCCGGATCGCCGACCCCGTCGACCCGGCCACCGGCCTGCTCGTCGACCAGGCCGTCGACCTCACGGTCGACGACATCATGCCGATCACCATCACCCGGACCTACCAGCAGGGCGACCCCGACATCCGGGCGTTCGGCGTGGGCACGAGCTTCGGGTACGGCATGTTCCCGTGGTCCCCGGGGGTCATCGGCAGCTTCGACTTCAAGCAGTTCGACCTGGTCCAGCCCGACGGCAGCAAGGTCCACTACACCCGCACCTCGGTCGGCGACGACTACGCCGGAGCGGTGTTCGCCGCCGATCCGACCCCGACCGTGTACGACGGCTCCGTCGTGCGCTGGAACGGCGACGGCTGGGACGTGGAACTGCGCGACGGCACCGTCATCGTCCTCGGCGACGAGTCACCGATGCAGGCGATCCGCGACAAGTACGGCAACACCACGACCATCACCCGGGCCACCGCCGCGCCCGGCACCGACGGCAAGGTCCGGCTCAACGGCGCGATCACCCAGATCACCTCGCCGAGCGGCCGCTGGGTCCGGTTCAGCTACGACGCGGCCAACCCGCCCAAGGTCACCGGCATCGAGGACAACATCGGGCGCAAGGTCTCCTACGAGTACGACAGCACCGGCCACCTGCGCTTCGTCACCAACGCGGAGCAGGGCCGCACCGAGTACAAGTGGGACGGCACCGGCCGGCTCAAGAGCGCCACCAACGCCCGCTCGGTCGAGTTCATGGTCAACGAGTACGACACCAACGGCCGGGTCAAGACCCAGAAGGCCGCCGACGGCGGGGTCACCCGCTTCGACTACACCGCGGTCAACGGCGTGGTCACCGAGACCAGGATGACCGATCCGCGCGACCACGTACGCCGGATCACCTTCAACGACAAGGGTTTCCCGCTCACCGACACCCGGGCGTTCGGCACCGACCTGGCCCAGACGACCACCACCGAGTACGACAGTTCCGGTGTCCGGGTGGCCGCCACGGTCGACGCATTCAACCGGCGCACCACGTACGCCTACAACGCGGTCGGCAAGGTCAGGGAGATCACCCAGCTTGCCGGCACAGCGCAGGCGCGCACCTCCAAGTGGGAGTACAACGGGCCGCACGCCGAGCTGACCAAGTCGACGGACCCGTACAACAAGTCCACCGTCTACGAGCTCGACACCCGCGGGGCGGTCAAGAGCGTCACCGACCCGATGACCCGCAAGACGAGCCTGGTGGTCGACAGCAGCGGCCTGGTCACCAGCGTCACCGACCCGGCGACCAAGACGGTTCGCACGGACTACGTCGGCGCCGACCCGGTGAAGGTCACCGACGCGCTGGGCCGGGCCACCCGTACCGGCTTCGACGCCATCGGCCGGGCGGTGTGGGACGCCGACGCGCGCGGCGGGATCACCGACACCACGTACGACGCCGCGGGCCGGATCCGTACGGTCACCGATCCGTTGCGGCGCACCCTCGCGTACGGCTACGACGCCAACGGCAACCGCACCACGGTCACCGACGCCCGCGAGCACACCACCGTCTTTGCCTACGACGAGATGGAGCGGCTCAAAACCATCACCGACCCGCTGGGCAAGGAGCAGTCGTTCGGGTACGACCTCAACGGCAATCTCAAGACGCACACCAGCCGGCGCGGCATCGTCACGGGGCAGGACTTCGACGAGCTGGATCGGGTGAAGCAGACCCGGTACGGCACCGAGAGCACCGTCACGTACACCTACGACGCGGCGAACAGGCTGCGCCGCACCGACGACTCGGCCGGCGGGGTCGCCACGGTCGACTACGACGACCTCAACCGGGTCAAGGCCGAGACCACCACCAGCGGCACCGTCTCGTACGACTACGGCGCCGCCGTCCGCGACCGCACCATGACGGTGCCCGGCCACTCGGCCGTGCGCCACGTGTTCGACGCGGCCGGTGACCTGGCCGAGGTCCAGCACGGCACGACCACAGTGTTCAGCGTCGGCCGCGACGCGGTCGGCCGCCCGAGCCGGGTGGGCGCGCCCGCGACCACGGGCATCAGCCAGAACTACACCTACACCGACGCCGGTGAGGTCAAGACCATCACCTACCGGGCCGGCAGCACGGTCCTGGGCGACCTGGGCTACGAGTACGACGCGATCGGCGAGCCGGTCCGGACCACCGGCACTTACTCGCGCACGCAGCTGCCCGAGGCGTACGGCCCAGCTGCCTACGACAACGCCAACCGGCTGGACACCGTCGACGGGACGCAGGTCGGCTACGACGCCGACGGCAACCTCACCTCCGACGGCGCCACCACGTTCAGCTGGAACGCCCGGGGCGAGATGTCCGGCCTGACCCGCGACGGGATGACGGCGAGCTTCGGCTACGCCGCCGACGGCCGCCGGCTGTCCCGCACGGTCAACGGCACGACGACCACCTACCTGTACGACGGGGACAACCCGTTGCAGGAGAAGGTCGGCGACGCGGTCACCGCGACGATGACCGCGGCCGGGATCGACGGCTTCCAGCTCCGCGAGTCCGGCGGGGTGACCCGGCGCTACCTGACCGACGCGCTGGGCAGCACGCTCGGGCTGGTCGACGACACCGGCGCCGGGGCGTCGTACAGCTACGAGCCGTTCGGCCGGACCACGGTGACGGGCAACGACGGGGCCAACCCGTACCGCTACACCGGGCGCGAGGACGACGGCACCGGGCTGTACTCGTACCGCAAGCGCTACTACAGCCCCGCTCTGCAGCGCTTCCTCAGCGAGGACCCGGCGGGCTTCGCCGGCGGTATCAACCTGCATGCCTACGTCGGCAACCAGCCCACCGAGCTGCGGGACCCGACCGGTGAACAGCCGCAGGGATCGTGCCTGGCCAACGTCTGCGGCCCCAACGGCGCACCGGTCTACCAGATCCCCGGTGGTTCCAGCGGCGGGCCGACCGCGGGGCAGCGGATCCCGCAACAGGACCTGATCGACTTCAACATCGGCGTCAACCGTGATCCGAAATACCCGCCGCCGATGTGCTCCTACTGCCGGCAGAACCCGGCCCAGGCCGTCGACCATGTCGAGCCGCGTTCCCGCGGCGGCAACCTGACCCCGGAGAACAAAGCACCGATCTGCACCCCGTGCAACAGCGGCAAGCGCGACAGGTACGTTCCCAGGAATCCGCCCAAGGGGTACGTGGGGACGTGGCCACCGAAGCACTGGCCACCGCGGATGATCCAGGAGTGGTACCTCCTCTACGGAGGCGCCTGATGATCGAGGAGCTGTCGGTGACCGAACCTGTCTACGTCGTGCACCAGAGTCCGATCGGGTGGGATCCGCCCTTCTACATGGCCCGGGTGCGCCTGGACTACTCCAGGCTCCCCGGCCAGATCGAGCAGCTGCCCCTCAAGGAGCTCGACGACGGGCTGTTCCGGATCATGTGCGTCCCGTTCTGCGCCGACGGCCTGGCGTACCAGGACGTGGTCACGCTCGACCCGGACGGGGTCTACGTGCACGAGGTGCGGCAACGGTCGGGCCACCAGGTGCTGCGTGCGCTGCTGCGGCCCCGCGACGAGGCCGGGCTGGCCGCGGTCACGGACTCGCTGGTGGCGGTGGCCCGGCGGCTCGGCGTCGCCCACGAGCACCACGGTGACCGGTTCATCGCGTTCGACGTCAGCGTCGGCATGGACCCGCAGCCGCTCATCGACTCGCTGCAGAAGGCGGCGGACGACGGGCACCTGTACTGGGAGTGGGGCGACAACGCGCCGTTCACGCCGTGAGCGGCGCGCCGCGAGCGCGGTGAAGTGTGACAGTCACGGGGGAGGAAGCAGTGAGCAGAACGCTGGCGGGGGTGCTCGCCGCCGCGGTGGCCGCGGTGCTGGTCACAAGCACCGCGGGGGTGGCGCAGGCCGCACCCGCTGAACAGGGGCTGGGGCAGGTCGTCGTGCCGGCCCGGGCCCGGATCGTCAAGAACCAGTACATCGTGACGCTGCGCGACACGCCGGGACTGCGGGCCCTGGCAGCGGCCCGCCCGGTGGCCGAGCAGTACGGCGGCACGGTACGGCGCACGTACACGAAAGCTCTGAACGGCTTTGTCCTCAGCGCGACCGAGCAGCAGGCCCGCCGGCTCGCCGCCGATCCGCGGGTGGCCCGGGTCGAGGCCGACTCGCTGGTGCCCGGCGCCGCCGTCCGGCCCTACCCGGTGTGGAACGTCGACCGGATCGACCAGCGCTCCTCGGTGCTGGACGACTCCTACAGCTTCACCGACGAGGCCGGCGCCGGCGTCACGACCTACATCATGGACACCGGCATTCGCACGACCCACACGCAGTTCGGCGGCCGGGCCACCGTGGGCTTCGACGCCATCGGCGACGGCTGGAACGGCCAGGACTGCGGCGACCTCGGGCACGGCACCCAGGTCGCGGCGATCGCCGGCGGCGCCACCTACGGCCTGGCCGAACGCACCAGCCTGGTCGCCGTCCGGGTGCTGGGCTGCGACAACTTCGGCAGCGTCAGCCAGATCATCGCCGGCGTCGACTGGGTGACGCAGAACGCGCGGCGCCCCGCGGTCGTCAACATGAGCCTCGGCGGTGTCTCCAAGATCCAGACCCTGGACGACGCCGTCGCCGCGTCCATCGCCGCGGGCATCACCTACGTGATCGCGGCCGGCAACTCCGAGGTGGACACGTGCACCACGAGCCCGGCGGACGTCCCGGCGGCGATCTCGGTGGCGGCCAGCAACCCGTCGGGCGAACGCGCCACCGGCTGGGGCGGCACCCAGCCCGGCTCCAACTACGGCCTGTGCGTCGACCTCTTCGCGCCGGGTGAGCAGGTCAAGTCGGCGTACAACGCCAGCGACCGGGCGACCAGGGTCTCCCGAGGCACCTCCCTGGCGGCCCCGCACGTGGCGGGCGCGGCGGCGCTGATCCTGTCGAAGTACCCGGACGCGACCCCGGCCGAGGTCAGCGCCATGATCGTCGGCTCGGCAACCATCGGAGCGATCAACCCGGCGACCCTGCGAGGCACCCCGGACCGCCTGCTGTACATCACCGACGTGATCGATCCGCCGGTGCGCCCGGCCACGCCATGACCGGCGTACCAGGTGTGAGCCGACGGCAGTTCCTGGCTGCCGTCGGCTCGGCCGGCCTCGCCGGAGCAGCCGGCTGTTCCACGTCGCATCCGGACCCGCAGCCCGCCGCGGCCCCTCACCAGGCGATTCCCCGCCAGACAGCGATCCTCGGCCGGGCCCCCTCATCCACCCTCCTGGTGGCATACGACGCGGAGGCGCCGGACCGGACGGCCCTGGCCGGCACGCTGCGCGCCCTGACCGACCGGCTGTCCGGCGCAACCGCGACGGTCGCGGTCGGCGCCTCCCTCTTCGACAACCGGTACGGACTCAGCCGCCCGCGCCGCCTGGAACCCATGCCGGCGTTCCGCGCCGACGTCCTCGACCCCCAGTGGTGCCACGGCGACCTGCTCGTCCAGGTGTCCGCCGACGACCCAGCCGAGCTGACGGCACTCCTCGCCCGCCCACTGCCGGGCCTACGGCAGCGCTGGCGCATGGAAGGCTTCCACCCACCGGCGCGCAAGGCCGGAGAGGTCCGCAACCTGTTCGGCTTCCGCGAGGGCGCCGGCAACCCGGACACCAGCGACGCGGCCCTGATGGACCAGCTCGTCTGGACCCAGCCCGGCGACGGCGAGCCCGACTGGTGCGTCGGCGGTACGTACCAGGTGGTCCGCCTGATCCGGCTGGCCATGCAAACCTGGGACGGCGAGCAGGAACAAGAGCACGAGCGGGTGTTCGGCCGCCACAAGACCACGGGTGCGCCGCTGGGCCGGACGCGGGAGACCGAGGAGCCGGACTTCGCGGCGGACCCCGACGGGCAGATCATCGCCCTGGACGCACACATCCGCCGGGCGAACCCGCGGACACCGGAAAGCCAGGCCCACCGCATCCTCCGCCGCGGTTACTCGTACAAGCGCGAGCCGCAGGTGTCCGGCACGCAGGACGCGGGCCAGATCTTCATCTGCTACCAGCGCGACATCGAGGCCGGGTTCGCGACCATCCAGCGACGGCTCAGTGGGGAGGCGCTGGAGCGCTACACGCTGCCGTTCGGGGGTGGTTACTACTTCGTCCTGCCTGCTGCCGGGGCGGGCGTGCACCTCGGCCAGACCATGCTCGCGGGCTGAGCCGGGGGAGCGCTGCTGCGGTGCGCTGACCGCTTGCCGCGCACCTGCTCGGGACGCACCTCCCCTCGGGCGTGCTTGCCTGCGGCGTGCCTCCCCGCAGGCGCCGGCCGCGGCGCACCTGCCCTGCGGTGCACTTGCCTTCGACGCGCCTGCCTGCGGTGGGCCTGGCCGCGGCGCGCTTGCCTGCGGCGGACCCTGCCTGCGGCGGACCCTGCCTGCGGCGGACCCTGCCTGCGGCGCGCCTGCCTGCGGCGCGTCTGTCGCGGTGTGATCAGCCGCGTCCGCCGAGCCCAGCGCTGCTCTCCCGCGCGGCGGCGGCAGGCCGCCGCGACGTGCGTATCCCGATCACAAAGCCCTCGTCCGCTTCGTGATGGCGATCGCCGGCGCCCGCGATGAGCCCGCTCCCTCGAGCGCCGAGCACAACAAAAGCACCACGGAGAGCTAGCGCCAATTGGTTTGCTGTGGAAACCTATTGGCATGACCACTGAATCGATGTCCGCCGGCGGCGACCCCCGCCGGCTCTTGTCGGACGTCCGGGGCCTGACTCACCGGGTGCGCCTGGACCAGCGGCTGACTTGGGTCGCGCTGCTGGTGCTGGGCCTGGTGACCCTGGTCGGAATCCCGTTCGACTGGTTCGGCCTGCGGTTGAACTGCGCCTCGGACGGCAGTTGCGAGTTCGCCCGGCGCGGCGTGCTCTTCTACTGGCCACCCGCACTCCTGCTGGCGTACGCGGGGATCACCGTCAGCTACATCCGGACCGCCCGGGCGCGGGGGCTGGGTGCCCGGGTGCTGCCGTACGCGATCACCGGTGCCGCCCTGACCGTCCTGTTCACCGCCGCTTGGGTGGCGGCCGCCCTGTACTTCCCGGACCACCCGGTGCGGTTCTCGTCCTGGGTGCTCGTGGTGGACCGGCTGATCGCGCCATGGGGGGTCATCGGGGTTGCGCTGCTGGTGCTGGCCCGGGGGGAGCGCAACGTCGCGTTGCTGCTGTTCACCCTCGGATACCTTGCCGTGGCGCTGACGTTGCCCACCAACGAGGGGTGGGGGACCTCCTGGGGCATCCGGGCCGACTTCGCGATCCCGCAGGTCATCTGCGGCATCGTGCTGCTGCTGGGCGCGACCGGCTTCGCGGTGGCCCGCCGGCGGCACCGGTGACTGCCGAGGTGCCGGAGCCGCAGGCGTCGGCCGCGCATCCGGTCACCGGGCTGGACGAGGTTGTGCATCAGCGGGTACGGCTGGGGATCCTCGCCATCACCCACGAGGCGCGCCGGGTCGAGTTCAGCTACCTGCGCAATCAGTTGGACCTGACTGCCGGCAACCTTTCCAAGCACTTGAGCGTGTTGGAGATGGCGAGCCTCATCGACGTGGAGAAGGGCTACGAGGGCCGGCGCGGCCGTACCTGGATCACGCTGACCGCCGCGGGCAGCACCGCGCTCGCCGAGGAGATCAAGCGGCTGAAGCTGCTCATCACCCAGATCGAGAGCACCGACACCCCGGAGGACTGATGACCACCGCCCTGACCCGCCGGCACGTGCTCACCGCCGCGCTCGCGACCGGCGTCGCCGTGCCGCTCGGCGCCGGCCCTGCCCGGGCGGCGCGGACCGTGCCCGGCCCCGTACGGCTGACGCTGCCCGCACCCACCGGGCCGCACCGGATCGGCACCGTGTCGTTGCACCTGGTCGACCGGTCCCGCCCGGACCCGGTGGCCGGGCGGGGGCGGCACCGGGAGCTGATGATCAGTGTCTGGTATCCCGCCGCTGCCGGCGCCCGGCGTCATCCGGTGGCGCCGTGGATGCCCGCCGCGTCGCTGCGGGCCCTGCTGGCGGGCAACGGCTTCGATCCCGAGGTCGCGGCGGGCCCCCGTACGGCCGGGCATGAGGGAGCGCCCGTGTTGCGGGCAGCGGACCGGCGGCCCGTGATCGTGTTCTCCCACGGCTCCGGCGGTCACCGTGCGGAGACCACCGTCGTGGTGCAGGAACTCGTCAGTCACGGGTACGCCGTGGTCACAGTGGACCATCCGTACGACTCGTACAGCGAGTTCCCCGGCGGCCGGCTCACCGTGCCCGACGACGACGTTCCGGTGACGCCGTGGGACCACGCGAACGACGTTCGCTTCGTGCTCGACCGGGTCGAGGATCTCGTCGCGGGGCGCAATCCCGACGCCGGGCGACGCCGGTTGCCGGCCGGCCTGGGGGCCACGCTCGATCCGCGTGGTGTCGGCATGTTCGGCTGGTCGAAGGGGGCGACGGCCACCGCCCTGGCCATGAACACCGACCGGCGGGTGCGGGCCGGGCTCAGCCTCGACGGCCCGATGCAGTCGCAGCCGCCGGTCACCGGGCTCGACCGGCCGTTCATGCTGATGACCGCCGAGCTCAACCGGGCCGCCGAGCCGAGCGTCGCGGAGTTCTGGTCGCAGCTACGGGGGTGGCGGCTCAACGTGCAGGCGGACGGTGCGCTGCACGGGGCGTACTGCGACAGCCAGTGGCTGGTTCCGCAGCTGGCGACGCTCATCGGGATGAGCGACGAGGAGCTTGCCGGCTGGATCGGCACCCTCGACCCGGCCCGGGCGGTACGGATCCAGCAGGCTTACCCGCTCGCCTTCTTCGACCTGCATCTGCGCCACCGTCGGGGGCAGCTGCTCGACGGTCCTAGCGGGGTCTTCCCCGAGGTGCGTTACCTACCGTGAGCCGGACCTAAGGGTCATCAGCCGGACCTGAAGATCCTCAGCCGGACCTGAAGATCCTCAGGCGGACCTGAGGGACCTCAGGCGGACGTGAGGGACCTCAGGCGGACGTGAGGGTGCTCAGGCGGAGGTGAGGGTGCTCAGGCGGAGGTGAGGGTGCTCAGGCGGACTTGAGGATCCCAAACCGGACCTGAGGGCCCGGTCAGTCCTTGGTGGACCGCTCGGTCGCGGCGCGGTCGCTCGCCACGATGAGGCCGAGCAGCTCCTCACCCAGACCGGCCGGGACCCGGACCCGCCCGCCGCCTGTCGAGATGGCCTGCGGGCAGTTCTTGTCGCCCAGCACCACGGTGACCTCGCCGATGCTGATGCCGACCGTCTCCGGTCCGCGCAGGACGCATTCCGCACCGGCGGGCACCGGATCACGCAGCTCCGCGAGGGCGGCCCGAATCCGGTTCAGCGTCTTGGCGTCCGTCGCGACCACCATGCCGTTGCTGGGCGGCGCGTCGGTGGTGGCGCTGGTGATCCGGGCCGGCAAGTTCAGGCCGCCGGAGGCCGGGGCCGCCGGGGCAGCGGGCCAGGTGATGCGGTCGAGCAGCTGCTCGCGACGCTTCTCGTCGCCCGAGATGAGGGCCGCCGTCGCCTCGATCGGGCCGGTGTAGGGCCGGTACGACCAGGCGGAGGTGACCCCGATCGGGCTGGCCTGTTCCACCTGGAGCAGCTGGTCGTCCTTGGCCACCAGCTGCTCCGGACCGAGGGACGGGGCGACACCCCGCTCCACGAGAGCCATCCACGGCTCACCGTCCGACCGGCAGACGACGAGACCGCCCCCAGGAGGGACAGAGTCCGACGGCATGAAATCCCACTGGGCGGCGAGGTAGACGGTGTGCGGCTCGGCGGTGCACGCGTTGAAGGCGTGGACCGTGCTCGTCCGCCAGCCCTCCGGCACGACGACCGACACGCCGCCGAAGCTCACCGGGGTCCCCGACTGCCGCTCGACGTCCGACCGGCCCAAGGTGGTGACGACGAAGGGCAGGGTCAAGACAGCCACTGCGGCGGAGGCGGCAGCTGTCCAGGCGCGGCGGCGCCGCACACTTCGTCGCCCCAGGCTGACCATCCGGGCCGCGGGGTCGGTCTCGGACGGCGTCACGGAGGTGGCCGCGCGGTCGAGGAGTTCGTTGACTTGGCTGGTGTTCACGGCGTCTCCCGGGCGGATTCGACGAACAGGCCACTGGCACGCAACGCCGCCAGGGCGCGGGACGTGCGGCTCTTGACCGTGCCCACCGCGATGCCGAGGGTCTGTGCCACCTCGGCCTCGGAGGCGTCGGCCCAGAACCGCAGCACGAGCACCACCCGCTGGTCGGCGGGCAGCCGGCGCAGGCTGGCGAACACCTGCACGCTGAGGTCAACCTGCTCCGCGAAACCCCGGCGTGAGGTGTCCGGCAGCTGCTCGGTCGGCACCTCGCCGCGCCAGCGCCGGCGCCGGGCCCGCATCGCGGCCCGGATCATCACCTGCCGGACGTACGCCTCCGGCCGGCCGTCGGGCCCGCCCAGCCGGGACCACGACCGGTACGCCGCGATCAGGCCCTCCTGGGCGAGGTCCTCGCCCAACCGGCTGTCCCCGGCCAGCAGCGCGCCGAAGCGAACGATCTCGCGGTACCGGCCGGCGACGAAGTCCTCGTAGCCGGCGGGTTCCGCACCGCGGAGCAACCCCATACCGGAGTAAGGGCGCTGGACCCACCCGATGGTTCCCCCAATCCGGCACGCGGGAGGAAATGGCGCCCGGGAGAGTGCAGCGCCCGGGAGAAAGCAGCGCCCGAGAGAAAGCAGCGCCCGAAAAAAGTGGCGGTGGGGGAGGAAGTGGCGCGTGGGAAGGAAGCCGGGGAGGAAGCGGCGCGTGGGAGAGGAGCCCGGGGGAGGAAGCGGCGCGTGGGAGAGGAAGCCGGGGAGGAAGCGGCGCGTGGGGAGAAAGCCGGGGAGGAAGCGGCGCCTGAGAAGGAAGCCGGGGAGGAAGCGCAGCGTGGGAGAGAAAGCCCGGAAGGAAGCAGCGCCCGGCAGAAAAAGCAAAAGGCAAGGAGACCTCTCCCTGCCACTTCTAACGTATAGCGCACCGGGGGGCTTGCGGCAAGACCCCGGTGATGGCGCAGAATCGTCCGCCGAGACCACCACCTGCGGAAATGGGGACACGACGTGCGTATGTTGTCGGCCGATGAGCTGCCGCGGTGACCGGGCGGTACGTGCTTGATCTCGACCGGATCGACGGGACACAGGGTGCGGTGGCCGGCGGCAAGGGCGCGCAGCTGGGCGCGTTGTCCCGGCTCGACGGCGTCCGGGTGCCGGCCGGCTTCTGCGTGACGACGGAGGCGTTCCGCCGGGTGGCAGTGCCGTTGATCGACGATCAGCTCGTTCAGCTGTCGGCTCTGGACCCGGACGACCGGGAAGGGATCCGCGCTCTCAGCGCGCAGATCCGCCGCAGCATCGAAGGGATCGCGGTCCCGGAGGATCTCGCGGCGGAGATCACCCGCGCGCTCGCCGAGCACGGCGAGCAGGCCGCCTACGCCGTACGGTCCAGCGCGACGGCGGAGGACCTGCCCACAGCCTCCTTCGCCGGCCAGCAGGACACGTATCTGAACGTGGTGGGGCCCGCCGCGATCCTGGAGCACATCAGCCGGTGCTGGGCCTCCCTGTTCACCGAGCGGGCGGTGATCTACCGCCGGCGCAACGGCATCGACGACCGTACGGTCGCCATGGCCGTGGTCGTGCAGCGGATGGTGTTCCCGCAGGCCTCCGGCATCCTGTTCACCGCCGACCCGGTCACCGGCGACCGCACCTCCGCCACCGTGGACGCGGGCTTCGGGCTCGGCGAGGCCCTGGTCTCCGGCCTGGTCAACCCGGACGTCTACAAGGTGCGCCGGGACGAGATCGTGTCCCGGACGATCGCCGCGAAGGAGCGGGCCGTGCAGGCCCTGCCCGGCGGCGGTACGCACCAGGCGGCGATCGATCCATCCCGGCAGGAGCAGCCCGCGCTGACGGACGCGCAGGTCCTGGAGCTCGTACGGCTGGGACGGCGGATCGAGGCCCACTTCGGCCGCCCGCAGGACATCGAGTGGTGCCTGGCCGAGGACGGCTTCCGGATCGTGCAGAGCCGCCCGATCACGACGCTGTTCCCCGTCCCCGCCGGCGACGACCAGGCGCGCGTGTACCTGTCGGTCGGCCACCAGCAGATGATGACCGACGCCATGCGGCCCCTCGGCTGGTCCATGTGGCAGCTGACGGCCATGGCGCCGATGCACGAGGCCGGCGGGAGGCTGTTCGTCGACGTCACCCGGGCCCTGGCCACCTCCGCGGGCCGCACCGGCCTGCTGGACATGGCGGCCCGGTCCGATCCGCTGACCCGGGACGCGCTGGAGACGGTTCTCAGCCGCGACTTCGTCCCGCTGTCCCCGGACGCGGGTCCCGGCCGGCCGCCGGCCGGTGCCGGGCCCGCCCCGATCGAGACCGATCCGGCCGTCGTCACCGAGCTGATCGCTCGCAGCGAGGCCTCCGTCGCCGCCCTGCAGCGTGACATCCGTACGAAGACCGGGCCGGCGCTGTTCGACTTCCTGCTGGAGGCGTTCGAGGAGCACAAGCGGGTCCTCAGTGATCCGTTGAGCATCCAGGCGATCATGGCCGGCATGGAGGCCACCTGGTGGCTCAACGACCGGCTGCAGGAGTGGCTGGGGGAGAAGAACGCGGCCGACACCTTGACCCTGTCCGCCCCGGGCAACATCACTTCGGAGATGGGCCTGGCGCTGCTGGACGTCGCCGACGTGATCCGCCCGCATCCCGAGGTGGTGGCGTTCCTGCGCGGCGTCGAGGACGAGGGGTTCCTGGACGAGCTGCCCAAGCTCGCGGGCGGGACCGAGGCGCGCGACGCCATCGAGACCTACCTCGACCGGTACGGCATGCGCTGCGTCGGCGAGATCGACATCACCAGACCGCGCTGGCGTGAGCGACCGACCACGCTCGTGCCGGTCATCCTCGACAATGTCCGCAACTTCGGGCCTGGTGCCGCCGAGCGCCGCTTCGAGCAGGGGCGGCGGCAGGCGGAGGAGAAGGCCCAGGAGGTGCTCGAACGTCTGCGCGCGTTGCCGGACGGCGAGGACAAGGCCGGCGAGACCGAGCGGATGATCGACCGGGTCCGCACCTTCATCGGCTACCGGGAGTACCCCAAGTACGGCATCATCTGCCGCTATTTCCTCTACAAGCAGGCTCTGCTGGAAGAGGCCGGCCGCCTCGTGCAGGCCGGTGTGCTCGCCGGGAAGGAGGACATCTACTACCTCACGTTCCAGGAGCTCCACGAGGTTGTGCGGACGCACCGCGTGGACGGCCGGCTCATCGCGCAGCGCAGGGAGGAGTTCCGGGCGTACCAGGCGCTCACGACGCCGCGGGTGTTGACCTCGGACGGTGAGGCGGTCCTGGGTTCGTACCGGCGCGCCGACCTGCCGGCCGATGCCCTGGCCGGGCTGCCGGTCTCCGGCGGGACGGTCGAGGGCCGGGCCCGGGTCGTCCTCGACCTCGCCCAGGCCGACCTGGAGGCGGGCGACATCCTCGTCACATCCTTCACGGACCCGAGCTGGTCGCCGCTGTTCGTCGGGATCGCGGGCCTGGTGACGGAGGTCGGGGGCCAGATGACCCACGGCGCGGTGATCGCCCGGGAGTACGGCCTGCCGGCTGTCGTCGCGGTGCCGCAGGCGACCCGGCTCATCCGCGACGGCCGGCGGATCCGGGTGCACGGCACCGACGGCTACGTCGAGCTGCTGTCCTGAAGATCGTTGTGTTGAAGACCTCGTCCTCCGGTAGGGCATGGATGTTTTTGATCGCCCTGGTTTAACCTGGCATCGCCCGCCGCGGGCGTGGGCCGGGACCGGGGAGAAAACCATGAACATGCAGGGACAGAGTCGCGGGGGGGGGGGGGGGGGGGGGGGGGGGGGGGGGGGGGGGGGGGGGGGGGGGGGGGGGGAAGAAGAAAGAGGGGGGGAAAACCAAAACAAGACGGGGGGTG
>NZ_JBVJIR010000006.1:76028-82068 GCF_055586185.1 Actinoplanes sp. NPDC051405 | reverse complement strand
GTGGGCGGGGCCGGGAAAGAAAAAAAAACCAGGAACAAGAAAGAACCCCCCCCCCCCCCCCCCCCCCCCCCCCCCCCCGGTGCTGGCGATCGGCGGCCTCGCCGGATGCGCCAAAGAGGACACCGGGGGCACCACCGACACCGGCGTGGCGCTGGTCAAGGCCGGCGTGCTCACCACGTGCACCCACCTTCCGTACGCGCCGTTCCAGTCCAAGGACGCGTCCGGCAAGGTTGTCGGCTTCGACGTCGCGCTCGTCGACCTGGTCGCCGCCAAGCTCAAGGTGACCCAGGAGATCGTGGACACGCCGTTCGAGGGCATCAAGTCCGGCTCCGACCTCAACGCCGGCAAATGCGACATCGCCGCGGCCGGCATGACCATCACCGAGGAACGCAAGAAGGTGCTCGACTTCTCCGACCCTTACTTCGACGCGACCCAGGCGCTGGCCGTGCTCACCGGCAAGGAGGTCAAGACCCTGGAGGAGCTGGCCGGCAAGCGGCTCGGCGTGCAGGGCGGGACGACCGGCGAGGAGTACATCAACGCCCAGGTCAAGGAGAAGAAGCTGGATATCGAGGTGGTGTCCTACCGTGACCTCGCCGCGCTGCAGCAGGCGCTGGCCACCAACCAGATCGTCGCGGCCGTCAACGACCTGCCGGTGTGGAACGAGTACATCAAGGCCAACCCGGGCAAGGTCGTCGTCGCGACCGGCTTCGACACCGGCGAGCAGTACGGCTTTGCCGTCAAGAAGGGCAACGCGGCGCTGCTCAAGGTGGTCAACGAGGCCCTCGCGGCGGCGCGGTCCGACGGCACGTACGACAAGATCTACAAGAGCTGGATCGGCGAGAAGCCGGTCGGTTGATCCTCGACATGGTCATGAGCCGTCGCCGGCGGCAGCGGATGGTCCGCGTCGCTGGCTATGTCGTCTTCGCGCTGGTGATCGTGGCCGCGGTGAGCGCCGCGGACTGGGGCCGGCTGTCCGAGGCGTTCTTCCGGCTCGACGTCGCCGGGAGCATGTTCCCGCAGGCGATCACCGTCGCGCTGCGCAACACCATCGCGTACACGTTGCTGGCGTTCGTCTTCGGTCTCACGGTCGGGCTGGTCCTGGCCCTGATGCGGTTGTCGTCGATCCTGCCGTACCGGTGGCTCGCCACCGCCTACATCGAGCTGTTCCGCGGCCTGCCCGCACTGCTGGTGTTGTTCATGGTCGGCTACGGCGTGCCGCTGGCCTTTCCGGACCGGGAGATCCCCGGCGGGGTCTACGGCTCGGTGACCGTCGGTCTCGGCCTGACGGCCGCCGCCTACATGGCGGAGACCATCCGGGCCGGCATCCAGGCGGTGCCCAAGGGGCAGCTCGAGGCCGCCCGTACGCTGGGCATGTCGCACACCCGCGCGATGATCTCCATCGTGCTGCCGCAGGCGTTCCGGATCGTCATCCCGCCGCTGACCAACGAGATCATCCTGCTGACCAAGGACACCTCGTTGGTCTACGTCCTCGGCGTGACCTCGACGACGATCGAGCTCACCAAGTTCGCCGGCGACGCGCTCAACACGCGGGTCAACCCCACGCCGCTGGTGGTGGCCGGTCTGCTCTACCTCGTGATCACCCTGCCGTTGTCCCAGCTGGTCCGCGGGCTGGAGCGCCGGGCCCGGAGAGAGAGGTGAGCGGGATGTCCACCATCGAGATCAGCGGCCTGCACAAGTCCTTCGGCCAGCTGGAGGTGCTGCGCGGCATCGACCTCTCGGTCGATCCGGGCGAGGTCGTCTGCGTCATCGGTCCCTCCGGCTCCGGCAAGTCCACGCTGCTGCGCTGTGTGAACCTGCTGGAGGAGCCCAGCGCCGGCACGATCCGGGTGGCCGGCGCCGAGGTCACCGACCCGGACTGCGACATCGACGCCGTCCGCCGCGGCATCGGCATGGTCTTCCAGCAGTTCAACCTGTTCGGACACCTCACCGTCCGGGAGAACGTCACCATCGCGCAGCGCCGGGTCCTCAAGCGCAGCCGGGCTGAGGCCGACCGGATCGCGAAGGTGAACCTGGACCGGGTCGGTCTCGCCGACAAGGCGGATGCGTATCCCGCGCAGCTGTCCGGCGGCCAGCAGCAGCGGGTCGCCATCGCCCGGGCCCTGGCGATGGACCCGCAGCTGATGCTCTTCGACGAGCCGACCAGTGCCCTCGACCCCGAGCTGGTCGGCGAGGTGCTCGCGGTCATGCGGGGCCTGGCCGCCGAGGGCATGACCATGCTCGTGGTCACCCACGAGATGGCGTTCGCCCGGGAGGTCGCCGCGCGCGTCGTCTTCATGGACGACGGTGTGATCGTCGAGCAGGGCCCGCCGGCCACGGTGTTCGGCAGCCCCCGTGAGGAGCGCACCCGCGAGTTCCTGCACCGGGTGCTGGAGCCGACCCGGGTCAGCGAGACCGAGATCGGGGCCCATCTCACCGACTGACTTCTGAAGAAAAATTCAAAAGTTCATAGCTGGTTAACCAAAGTTGTGGACTTTGGTGCAGAAGGAGCCTAGGTTCCAGACATCGATGGTCGTCGACCCTCGATCCCGACCGTCCCGGTGTCTGGGGAGAGCGCTCTATGAGAATGTCGATGTTCACCCGTCCCCGTATGTCTGCGCTGGTCGGCGCTGCTTTGCTGGCCAGCCTGCTGCAAGCGGTCCCCGCCGCCGCGGCAGTCCCTCCCCAGCAGCCCGGCGTCACCCTGCGCACCTTCGACCTGCAGACCGCGCGCGACCGGATCTGCACCCTCAAGTCCGGCCAGACCCCGAACGTCGACAAGCTCCTGCCGACGGTCAACTGGAGCACCGCGGCGGACTTCGGCCTCGAGGACAACTTCCAGGCCGAGGTGATCGGCAACGTCACCATCCCCACCGCCGGCCTGTACACGTTCCGGCTCACCAGCGACGACGGCTCGCGGCTGCTGATCGACGGCGCGACCGTCATCAACCACGACGGGCTGCACGGCGTGACCTCGATGGAGGGTGGCATCACCCTCACGACCGGGTACCACAGCCTGCACATCGACTACTTCGAGGCCACCGGCGGCCAGCAGCTCACCCTGGAATGGCGCCAGCCGGGCGCCACCGCGTTCACCGTCGTGCCGAACTCGGCGCTGAGCACCGACGCCGGCGTGGTCCGAGTGACCGCGCCCGGCCGCAAGCAGTGCGAGGCGGCGGGGGACAGCCCCGGCGACGGCCTGCCGCTCAACGCCGTGCACCCCGGTTACACGCTCACCAACCTGCGCCCGGCCGGCTTCCAGCCGCAGGTGAGCGCGATGGACTGGTTCCCCGACGGGCGCCTGGCCATCGCCACCTGGGGCGGCAGCGAGACCGTGGCCGGTGAGGTGTACGTCCTCAGTGGCGCCACCGGCAGCACGTCGCCGAGCCAGGTCACGTACAAGAAGGTGGCCACCGGGTTGCGCGAGCCGATGGGCCTGAAGATCGTCGACGGCAAGATCTACGTGTCGCAGAAGCACGAGCTCACCGAGCTCAACGACACCAACGGCGACGGCGTCACCGACCAGTACCGCCGGGTCGCCACCTGGCCGTTCGACGGCAACTTCCACGAGTTCGCGTTCGGCCTGCTCTACAAGGACGGCTTCTTCTACCTGAACCTGTCCGTCTCCATCGACCTCGGCGGGGCCACCACCCAGCCGCAGGGCTCACCGAACCGCGGCACCAGCCTGAAGATCAACCGTTCGACCGGTGCGGTGGAGTACGTGGCCGGCGGCCTGCGCACCCCCGACGGTCTGGGCTGGGGGCCCGAGGGCGACATCTTTGTCCTGGACAACCAGGGCGGCTGGCTGCCCGCCTCGAAACTCGTGCAGATCAAGCCGAACCGCTTCTTCAACCACTACACCAACCCGGATGGCCCGTTCGACAACCAGCCGGTCACCCAGCCGGTGCTGTGGCTGCCGCAGAACGAGATCGCCAACTCGCCGAGCACGCCGCTGCTGCTGAACTCGGGACCGTTCTCGGGTCAGATGCTCTTCGGTGACGTCACGTACGGCGGCATCCAGCGCGCCTTCCTGGAGAAGATCAACGGCCAGTACCAGGGTGCGGTCTTCCGCCTGACGCAGGGCCTGGAGTCGGGCGTGCTCCGGCTGAGCCAGGGCCCCGACGGCGCGCTCTACACCGGCGGGCTCGGTGCGGGCGGCAACTGGGGCCAGGAGGGCAAGCTCACGTACGGGCTGCAGAAGCTCACGCCCAACGGGAACGCGGTCTTCGACATCAAGGCGATGCGGGCGGTCGCGGGCGGCTTCGAGCTGGAGTACACCCAGCCCGTGTCGGAGAGCACCGCCGCCCAGCTCGCCGCGCGGTACCGGGCCGAGCAGTGGCGCTACGTCCCGACCCCGTCGTACGGCGGCCCCAAGGTCGACGAGGAGGCACTGGCGGTGGCGTCGGCGACCCTCTCGGCGGACCGGCTCAAGGTGACGCTCAAGCTCAACGGGCTCAAGCCGGGCCGGGTCGTGCACGTCCGTTCCCCGCGACCGTTCACCTCGACGTCGGGCACCTCGCTGTGGAGCACCGAGGCCTGGTACACGCTCAACAGTCTCGCCGACGGCACGACGCTGCGCACGGACCGGGTCGAGGCCGAGAACGCCGGCCTCAGCGGCACTGCGGGCGTGGCTTCCGACCACACCGGCTACACCGGCTCGGGCTTCGTCGCCGGCTACGGCTCGGTCGGCGCGGCGACGACCTTCAGCGTCGACGTGCCGTCGGCCGGGTCGTACCCGGTGGCGCTGCGCTTCAGCAACGGACCGAACCCGTCGGCCGGCGCCAAGACCGTGAGCCTGTACGTCAACGGGAGCAAGGTGCGGCAGGTCAGCCTGGCCGACACCGGGAACTGGGACACCTGGGCGACCAAGACCGACACCGTGACGCTGCGGGCCGGCGGCAACACCGTCGCGTACAAGGTGGACACGGGCGACGCCGGCAACGTCAACCTGGACAGCCTGACCGTGGGCACCGGCACCGGCGGCACCACGACGGCGCGGACCGGCACCATCACCGGCATCGCCGGCAAGTGCCTCGACGTCGACAACGCCGGCACCGCCGACAAGACCAAGGTCCAGATCTACACCTGCAACAACTCGTCCGCGCAGAGCTGGACCCGGGTCGGTGACACGCTGCGGGCGCTCGGCAAGTGCCTGGACATCGACAACGCCGGCACCGCCGACGGCACCCGGGTCCAGCTGCACACCTGCAACAACAGCACCGCCCAGGTGTGGCAGGCCCAGCCCAACGGGTCGCTGCTCAACCCGCAGTCCGGCAAGGTGCTCGACGTCGCGGGCGGAGTCAGCACCGACGGCACCCCGGTGCAGATCTGGCAGTGGGCCGACGTGGCCCAGCAGAAGTGGACCCACAACGGCACCAGCCGGGTGACGCTGTTCGACGGCGGCAACCTGCAGGCCTTCCAGAACGCCGACGGCAGCGCACCGACGTGGCCGATCTCCGGCGGCTCGGCCGAGGTGCTGGGCGGAGACCTGCGCACCAAGCAGGCCTTCGGCGACTTCAAGCTGCACGCCGAGTTCTGGTTGCCGAACCTGCCGGCCGACGTGACCGGGCAGGCCCGGGCCAACAGCGGCATCTACCTGCAGGACCGCTACGAGGTCCAGATCCTCGACTCGTACGGCAAACCGGCCCTGGCCGACAACGACAGCGCGGCGATCTACCTGAAACGAGCGCCGTCCGCGAACGCCGGAACGGCCCCGGAGACGTGGCAGACCTACGACATCACGTTCCGGGCCGCCCGCTACAGCGGCACGACGAAGACCGAGGACGCCCGCGTCACCGTGGTCTGGAACGGCACGACGGTGCACAACAACGTCGCCATCGACGGTCCCACCGGCAACGGTGCCGCTCAGGGACCGGACATGCTGCCCATCCGCCTGCAGGACCACGGCGACCCGGGTGCCAACGTCCGCTACCGCAACCTCTGGATCGAACCCGCGTAGATGCGAGCGGCGGGGGGGGGGGGGGGGGGGAAGAGGGAACCACCCGCGGACGAACAAAAAGAAGGGAGAGGGGGGGGGACGGGG
>NZ_JBVJIR010000006.1:15638-76020 GCF_055586185.1 Actinoplanes sp. NPDC051405 | reverse complement strand
ACCCCCCCCCCCCCCCCCCCCCCCCCCCCCCCCCCCCCCCCCCCCCCCTCCCCCCCCTCCCCCCCCCCCCCCCCCCCCCCCCCCCCCCCGCCGGTGACAAAGTCAAGATCATGAAGGGGGTGCGGCCAGGGCGGCGGTGATGGACGCCTCGGCGGTGCCCTTGTCGATGCCGAGTCCGGCGAGGACCCCCGTGCCGTCCTCGAGCTCCAGCAGCGCGAGCAGGATGTGCTCGGTGCCGACGTAGTTGTGGTTCATCCGCAGGGCCTCCCGGAAGGTCAGCTCCAGCGCCTTCTTGGCATGCGCGTCGAACGGGATGAGCGCGGGCACGGAGTCGGCCGCCGCCGGCAGCGTCGCGGTGGCGGTCTGCCGGACGCTGTCCAGGGACACGCCCTGCGCGACGATCGCCCGGGCGCCGAGCGCGCTCGGATCCGCCGCCAGGCCGAGCACCAGATGAGCCACGCTGATCTGACTGTTGCTCTTGGCGCGGGCCTCCTCCTGCGCCGTCACGACGACCTTCCGCGCGCGGTCGGTGTAGCGGCTGAACCCCTGGCTGGCGTCGAGGTCCGGCGCTTCGCCCTTGGCGACGAACCGCTTCTGGGCGGCCTGCTTGCTGACCCCCATGCTGCGGCCGATCTCGGTCCAGGAGGCGCCGGAGCGGCGCGCCTGGTCGACGAAGTGGCCGATCAGATGGTCCGCGACGTCACCGAGGTGATCGGCGGCCAGCACCGCGTCGGAGAGCTGGTCGAGAGCGGTGGAGTGGGTCTTCTTGATGGCCTCGATCAGGTCGTCGAGCCGGACCGAGGCGGCGATGGGTTCAGGAGTCGTCATGCCGTCAACCATAGGTTGACGTAGGCGCGTCGTCAACTCAGGGTTGACGACGTCGGGCCTCGCCTGCGACGCGGATCCCCCGAGAAGGCATTCTGAGCTGATGACAGTCATCGACCGGCTGGCCCGGGCGTCCCGGGTCGGTCTCGGACTGGCCGCCGTCGGCCGCCCGGGCTACATCAATCTCGGCCGCGAGGCGGATCTGCCGGCCGGGCGGACCGTCGAGGCGATGCGGGCCCGGGCCCACGAGCTGCTCGATCAGGCGTACGCGGCCGGTGTCCGGTACGTCGACGTCGCCCGCTCGTACGGCCGGGCCGAGGAGTTCCTGGCCCAGTGGCTGCGGGCCCGGCCGGACGCGGACGACGTCGTGGTCGGCAGCAAGTGGGGTTACACCTACGTCGCCGGGTGGCGGGTCGACGCCGAGGCGCACGAGCTCAAGGACCACAGCGTCGCCACGTTCGACCGACAGCTGGGGGAGTCCCGGGCGCTGCTGGGCGACCGCCTCGACCTGTACCAGATCCACTCGGTCACCCCGGACAGCCCGGCGTTGCACGACGAGGTCCTGCACCGCCGGCTCGCCGATCTCGCCGCCCAGGGCACCGTGATCGGCCTGTCGACCAGTGGTCCCGCGCAGGCCGAGGCGATCCGCGCCGCGCTCGGCATCCGGGTCGGCGGACGCCCGCTGTTCCGCAGCGTGCAGGCGACGTGGAATCCGCTGGAGCCCAGCGCGGGCCCGGCGCTCGCCGAGGCGCACGACGCGGGATGCCTGGTGATCGTCAAGGAAGCACTGGCCAACGGCCGCCTCGCCGGAGCCGGGAGCCTTGCCTCCGGCGGCGCCCCGGCCGACGCGGTGGCGCTGGCGGCGGCGCTGCACCAGCCGTGGGCGACAGTCGTGCTCTCCGGTGCGGTGACCGGCGACCAGCTGGCGTCGAACCTCCGCGCGCAGACACTCACTGTCGACCCCGCCCGGTGGCAGGGCCTGGCGGTGCCCGGCGCCCGCTATTGGGAAGAGCGATCGCGGCTGCCCTGGGCCTGAAGCCGGGCCCTAGGCGGCGCTCCGGGCCGCCGGGGTGATCAGCTCCACCCCGTTCGCGGCGAGGGCCTCTCGCAGATCGGCCGGCGGGGCGGTGTCGGTGATCAGGTAGTCGGCCGCGCCCAGCTCGGAGACCTGCGCGAACAGCCGGCGGCTGAACTTGGAGGAGTCGGCCAGGATCGCCACCCGGGCCGCGCGGGAGACCATCTCCTGCATCATCGCCGCCTCGGCCAGGTTGCTGGTCGTGTAGCCGGCCTCCGCGGAGACCGCGCCGACGCCGATCAGCGCCAGGTCGCAGCTGATGTCGAGCTCGGCGCCGCCGTTGGCCCGGAAGCTGACCGGCCCGATGGTCGCAAGGGTGAGGGTGCGCACCGCACCGCCGAAGACGTAGATGTCGCGGACCGCGGTCGGCGGCAGCGCGCCGGGCAGCAGCAGATTGTTCGTCGCCACCGTGAGGTCGCGGTGCTGGCCCAGGTTGCGGGCGACCGCGAGGGTGGTCGTCCCGCCGTTGATCATGATGGTCGAGCCGTCCTGGACCAGGGCCGCGGCCAGCGCCGCGATCTTCTCCTTCTCCTGCTCCATCAGGGCGAGCCGCTGGTCGACGGCGCGGTCGGTACGCGAGATCGTGGACAGGCTGACCGCGCCGCCGTACGTGCGCACGAGCACCCCGTCGGCACTCAGCTGATCGAGGTCACGCCGCACGGTGTCGATGGAGACGCCGAACCGCTCGGCCAGCTCGCCGACCGTGACCTGACCGGTGTCGGCGACGTACGCGGCCAGCTGGGCCTTGCGTCCGGCGGGCAGATGCCGCTGCCGCTCGTCCTTGTCGACGCTCACTGCTTCCCCTTCATCAGTGCGGCAGTATGCCACAACCGTGCGAACACCACGCACATCGCTGCGTAGAGCGGCGAAGAGCCGCAAGAAGGGGCACCGTCCCTCGGAAGGGTGCTCTTCGCTGCCCGGCTCCAGCTCAACGCCGCCTCGTCCAGCCTGCAGTTCTGCCGCATGACGCAACAGTATGCCGTACTCCGCAGTTTTCTGCTGTTCTTGTCTTGTCCTTGTCTGTAACACGCTGCTAACGTGGCGCCAACACAGCAGAGAACAGAAAGATCTCGATAGAAGGAGTTCGCCATGGCTCTTGGTGCATCCCGGCTCAAGCGAGTGATAGCGGCGGCCACCGCCGCCTCGCTGGTCGCCTTCATGGCGGCGTGCGGTTCAGGCGATTCGGAGGACGCCGGCTCGGGAGGCACCGTGACGCTGGAGTTCGCCCAGTGGTGGGGAGCCGAGTTGCCGGCCGGGGACTTCGACAAGATCATCTCCGACTTCACGGCGCAGAACCCGACGATCAAGGTCAAGCTGCTCAGCGCGCCGTACGCCTCGACCAAGCAGCAGCTGGTCACCGGCGCGGCGTCCAAGACGCTGCCCGACGTGGTCGGCCTGGACGGCGCCTGGGTCAACGACTTCGCCAAGCAGGGCGCCATCACCGACATGTCCGAGCTGATGACCGACGCGAGCTACGACGCCTCCCAGCTGGCCAGCCAGGTGCAGATCAAGGGCAAGACGTACATGATCCCGGTGGTCAACTTCGTCTACCCGCTGTTCGTCAACAAGGACCTGCTCACCAAGGCCGGCGTCAGCAAGGTGCCCACCACCCGCACCGAGTTCCTGGACGCGGCCAAGAAGATCAGCGCCACCGGCGGCAACGTCAAGGGCTGGGCGCTCCCGCTCGACACCGCCGTCCCCAACGGCATCCAGAACGACGTCATGTCCTGGCTCTGGGCCTCCGGCGGCAGCATGCTGGCCGACGGCAAGCCGGCCCTGACCAGCCCGCAGGTCAAGAGCACGGTCGAGTACGTGAAGAGCCTGAACGACGCCGGTGTCATCGCCCCCGGCTCGCTCACCATGAAGGAACAGGACAAGGTCGAGAAGTTCACCAACGGCCAGGTCGGCATGATGATCGACTCGCTCGCGCACATCAACCTGATCAAGAAGAACAAGCCGGACCTGAAGTTCGAGGTGGCGGCCCTGCCGGCCGAGGACGGCTACACCGGCAAGCGCGGCATCCCGTACGCGTCCTGGGGGATCGGTATCTCGAACTCCACCAAGCACAAGGCCGAGGCGTTCAAGCTGGTCTCGTACCTGATGAGCCAGGAGACCAACGCGAAGCTGAGCACCATCGCGAACGGCTTCCCCGGCAACAAGAACGCCAAGCCCGACTTCAGCACCGGTGACCCGCTGTTCAAGACCGCCTTCGACATCTACCAGCAGGGCTACCCGGCCAACGAGTTCGTCGGCCTGCCCAAGTCCGAGGACCTGATGCGCAGCTTCGACGAGCAGTTGCAGCTCGTGCTCACCGGCAAGGCGAGTGTCGACGACGCCCTCGCCAAGTCGCAGGAGTCCTGGTCGTCGGTGATCGAGTAGCTCGCCCGGATGCCGCGCCGGTCCGGCGCGGCATCCGATCAAGGAGACAGCCATGACATTGACCGCACCGGAAACCGCGGCGCCGGCCGAACCGGCCGCCCCGGGCCGGCCCCGCTCTTCCTTGGCCCGGCGACTGGTCCCGTACGGCTATCTGTCCCCCACGGTGCTGCTGATCGTGGTCCTGATGGTGGTCCCCATCGTCATGGTGATCGGCTACTCGTTCCGGGACAACGTGATCGTGCAGGACAACTCGGTGTTCGCCGGGCTGGTCAACTACACCAAGGTGCTCACCGACCCGGACTTCCTGGTCGCGATGAAGAACACCGCGATCTTCATCTCGGTCAGCACCGCGGCCCACCTGGTCCTGGGTCTCGCGTTCGCGATGATGCTCAACACCAACCTGCTGAGCGGGGTCACCAAGGCGGTCTTCCGGATCGTCTACATCCTGCCCTGGCTGTTCACGATCGCGGTGATCGCCGTCATCTGGCGGCTGCTGCTCGACCCGTCCGGCGTGGTCAACTACGTGCTCCAGACGCTGGGCTTCGTGCAGGAGGGCGTGGACTGGCTCGGCAGCCCGACCACGGCGCTGTGGGCGGTGACCTTCGCCAACATCTGGTCCGGCTACCCGTTCTTCATGATCAGCCTGCTGGCCGGGCTCCAGGGCATCTCCGCCGACCTGTACGAGGCGGCCGCCGTGGACGGCACCAACTGGCTCCAGCGTTTCGTGCACGTGACGCTGCCCCAGCTGCGGCCGGTGATCATCAGCATGGCCGTGCTGGACCTGATCTGGACCTCCCAGCAGTTCGCGCTGATCTGGATGATGACCGGCGGCGGGCCGCTGAACAGCACCGAGATGCTCAGCACCTACACCTACAAGCAGGCCTTCAGCGAGTACGAGTTCGCGACCGCGTCGGCCGCCGCTGTGGTCGTCCTGCTCATCACGATGGTGCTGGCCTTCTTCTACGTACGCTCGCAAAGGGAGCGGTGAGGCAGATGGCCACCGTCAAGACCCGGCGCACCCTCGCGAAGGCCGGTGTCATCACCGGGCTCGTGATCGGCGCGCTCTTCGCCGGCCTGCCGGTCCTGTGGATGCTCTCCACCTCGTTCAAAAGCAACGGGGACGTCTTCCAGAACCCGCCGAAGCTCATCACCGAGAGCTTCTCCTTCGACGCCTACCGCGAGATCCTGGGCAACGGTGCCCAGCTGCGGTTCTTCCTCAACAGCTACATCGTCGCCCTGGCCGTGACCGCCCTGACCCTGCTCGTCGCGCTGCTCGCCGGGTACGCGTTCAGCCGCTTCACGTTCCCGCTGCAGAAGACCATCAACGCGGTGATCGTCAGCGTCCAGGCGGTGCCGCCGATCACGCTCGTCATCCCGTACTTCGGGCTGGTCGTCGCGCTCGGGCTCTACAACACCTATCCCGGCCTGATCCTCACCCACATGGTGTTCACCCTGCCGTACGCGATCATCATGATCACCGCGTACCTGAACACGCTGCCGCGGGAGCTGGACGAGTCCGTCAAGGTCGACGGTGGCACGAGCTGGACCGCACTGTGGCGGATCCTCGTGCCGGTCTCGGTGCCCGGTCTCATCGCGGTCGGGGTCTACACCTTCATGATCTCGTGGAACGAGTACCTGTTCGCGCTCACGCTGACCCGCACCGACGACATGCGCACGGTGCCCATCGGCATCCAGCTGCTCATGGGCCAGCACTCGTACGAGTGGAACCAGATGATGGCGATGAGCATCCTCGGGTCCGTCCCCGTCCTGGTCCTCTTCCTGCTCTTCCAGCGGCGCTTCATCGGCGGCCTGACCGCCGGCGCCGTCAAGGCCTGACACACCACCCTCAGCTACGCAAAAGGAGAAACACCGAACATGCTGACGACCGGCAAGGCGATCCTCGACGTCGCCAATGAGCACAGCTTCGCCGTGCCCGCCTTCAACATCAGCGACTGGGCGATGTTCCAGGGAATCGTGGAGATCAGCGAGGAGACCGACGCGCCGCTGATCGTGGCGATCCACCCGGACGAGGTCCGGCACATCGGCCGCGAGATGATCACCGGCATCATCCAGCGCGCGCACCGCGCGAGCGTGCCGATCGCCATCCACTGGGACCACGGCGGCACCTACGAGCAGATCCTCCAGGCGGCTCAGTACGGCTTCACCTCCGTGATGATCGACGGCTCGCTGCTGCCGTTCGACGAGAACGTCGCGCTCTCCCGCAAGGTCGCCGACTCGGCCCACGCCCTGGGCCTGTCGGTGGAGGGCGAGCTCGGCACGATCGGCGCGAACGACAGCTACGCCGAGGCGGGCGCCGCCACCATCATCTACACCGACCCCGACGACGCGGTCACCTTCGTCGAGCAGACCGGCGTGGACAGCCTCGCCATCGCCATCGGCACGTACCACGGCTTCTTCCCGGCGCACCTGAAGCCGGAGCTGAAGCTGGACCTGCTCAAGGAGATCAAGGGCCGGGTGCGGATCCCGCTGGTGCTGCACGGCGGCTCCAACAACCCCGACGACGAGATCGCCGAGGCCGCCCGGACCGGCATCAACAAGATCAATATCTCCACCGACATCAAGGTCGCCTACCACAACAAGATGCGCGAGGTGCTGGGCAACGACCCGAAGGTGCGCGAGCCCAACGCCATCCAGCCCGCGTGCATCGACGCCATGAAGGTCGTCGCCGCCCAGAAGATCGAGCTGTTCGGCGCCGCCGGCAAGGGCTCGCTCTACTGAGATGGCCGACGCCTCCTGTGTGGTCCTGGGTCTCGGCGGCTGCGTCGACTACGAGCTGAAGCTGACCGCCGGTGTCCTGAAGCAGCTCGTCGCCGAGCACGGCATCACCGCCGCGGACCTGACGCCGCCCGCCGTGGTGAGTAGCGTTCGGGACCTCGTGGTGTCGATCCTCGGTTACGTGGCCCGGGGCGGGGGCGGCGAGCACTACGTCGCCTCCGCCCCGGCGCTCGAGAGCTTCGCCGCCCGGTTCCCGTACCGGCCGGCGCTGGGCGGGACCTCGGTGCGGGCCGGGATCCTGATGAGCCGGCTGGGCGTGCCGTCGACGCTGCACCTGGTCAGCGTCAACGACACCGTACGGCGGCTGCTGCCCCCGGACAGCGAGTACATCTCCAGCGGCGCCGAGGACACCTTCTACCCGCACCTGATCGTCCAGTACGACCGGGGCCTGCGGATCCGCACCGGCGACCTGGACATCACCGCGCCGTTCCCGAACCGGCTGATCTACGTCAACGATCCGGCCAACGGCGCCATGCTGCTCACCGCCGATCTGGGTGACCGGCTGGGTAAGGCGGAGGTGTTCCTGATCTCGGGGTTCAACGCCATGCGTTCCGCGGCCGAGCTCGATCGCCGGCTCGCCGAGCTGCGCGCGCACATGCGGCAGCTGCCGCCGGCGGCGGTGACCTACTTCGAGGACGCGGCGTACCACGAGCCGGCGTTCAGCCGCCGGGTCCGCGACGCGTTGCTCGACCGGATCGACGTGTACGGGCTGAACGAGGACGAGCTGCAGGCGTACCTCGGACACCCGGTCGATCTCCTCTCGGCGCCGGCGGTGGCGGATGCCCTGACCGCGGTGCAGGCGCTCATTCCGGTGCCGGCGCTGGTGCTGCACACCAAGTACTGGGCCCTGGTCCTGGGCTCCCGTGCCGCGGCCTACGCCGACGCCCTCGACACCGGCACACTCATGGCGGCTACCCGCTACTGCCACGGCGACGACTTCACCGACGAGGACGTCGACCGCCTGCGCCGGCAACCGCGGCGGCCCGAGTCGGTGGCCTTCGCCGCCGAGCTGAGCGAGCGGATGGGCGACGTGGTCCACTGTGTTCCCGGCTTCGCGCTGGACGTCGGGAACCCCACCACCGTCGGGCTCGGCGACACGTTCGTCGGTGGCTTCCTCACCGCGGTCGCCCGGAGGGAGTCCCGATGACCGTCCAGGCCCTGCCGGCCAACCAGCCCGAGACCTTCTACCGCGGCGCCGGGCGGATCGCGGAGTTCCGCAACGGGCCGGCGCTGCCGGATCGGCCCGAGGACTGGGTCGCCTCGGTGACCACGCGCTTCGGGCTGGCCCCGTCCGGCCTGTCCACCCTGCCCGACGGCCGGGTGCTCGCCGAGGCGATCGAGGCCGACCGGCGCCACTGGCTCGGACCGGACCGGGCCGACACCGGGATCCTGGTGAAACTGCTCGATGCGGGACAGCGGCTGCCGTTGCACGTGCACCCGGACCGCCGCTTCGCGACCGCGCATCTCGCTTCGCCGTACGGGAAGACCGAAGCCTGGGTGATCGTCTCGGCCCGCCCGGACGCCCATGTCCATCTCGGCTTCGCCCGCGACGTGGCGGCCGAGGAGCTGGCCGGCTGGGTGACCGCGCAGCGGACCGGGCCGATGCTGGCGGCCACCAACCGGATCCCGGTGGCGGCCGGGGACGCCGTTCTGTGTCCGGCCGGGCTGCCGCACGCGATCGGCGACGGCATCCTGCTGGTCGAGATCCAGGAACCGACCGACTTCTCGGTGCTGCTGGAGTACGAGGGCTTCGGGCTCGCTGACGGGCACCTGGGACTCGGCTACGAGCAGGCGTTGCAGTGCGTCGACCGCGGTGCGTGGACGCCGGAACGCCTCGACACGCTGCGGGGCGGGCCGCGGCTGCTGCCCGAGGCCGCGGATGAGTTCTTCTCCGCTCGGCGTTTGCGCGGCGGTGACCGCCTGGAACAGGGCTTCAGCGTGCTGGTCGTGGTGCGCGGCGAGGGCCGGCTGACCGGCGAGAAGGACGATCTGTCGCTGCGGCGGGGGGACACGCTGCTGGTGCCGTACGCCGCCGGCCCGCTCCGGGTGGACGGTCAGGTTGAGATGATCAGGCTGGCGCCCGCCTCACTGTCCCGGGCGTAGCGGCGGGTGCGCAGGATCGCCCATCCGACCAGCACCGCCGCCACCGCCGTCAGCGTGAGGCCGGAGATGGTGGCGGCCTGCTCGAACTGGGCAGTCTGCCGGCCGGTCCAGGCCGAGACGGCGATGGTGCCGGTGAACATCGCCGCGAGGATGGTGCCGGTGACCGCGACACCGGCCCCGGAGGTGACCTCGGAAGCGGTGTCGACCAGGGCCGCGCCGATCGTGGTCCGGTCCTTCGGCAGGCCACGCAACACGTTGACGCCGGCGACCACGCCGACCACGCGCATTCCCGCCGCCACCAGCACCAGGGCGACCGCGATCCACGCGTACCCGAAGGTGCCCAGCAGGCCGTAGACGCCGAGCCCGGCCACCACCGCCGTGGCGCTGAGCCACGCGGCCCGCTCCAGGCCGGCCCACCGCACGAACGGATCGACCAGCGCGCCACCAACGACCAGCACGACGACCTGGGGCAGCATTCCGGCGGCGGCCAGCGCGGGCGACCACCCCCAGTCCAGCTGCAGTTGCAGCGTCACCAGATAACCGAGGCCGGCGGTTGCCAGCCCGGCTGCCGCTTTGTAAGCCAGGCCGCCGGCGACCAGGGGATGGGCCACGAGTCGCAGGTCGAGCAGCGGGTGCCGCGCCGCACGCTCGCGCAGCACGAAGAAGATCCCGCCCGCGACGGCCGCCGCGGTGGCCGTCCACGGCGCCCACGAGCCGCTGCCCTCGTCGACGAAGAGCGTCGGTGCGACCAGCGCGAGCACGATCGTCGCGGTGCCGAGCACCGCCCCGAGGACGTCCATCGGGTCCCGATGGAGATCGGCCGCCTCGTCCGCGGCGATGCCGGTGCGCACGCCGACGCCGGCGAGCGCGGCGATCGGCACGTTGACCAGCAGCAGCACCTGCCACGGGGCGATCGCCAGCACCAGGCCGCCGGCCGTCGGGCCGATCGCCAGCCCGATCAGGCCCACGGTCGAGATGAGGGTCATCGCCCGCACCCGCAGGCTGTCCTGCTCGAACAGCCGGAAGGCCAGCGCCATGGAGCCCGGTGTCGTCATCGCGGCCGCGACGCCCATCAGCACGCGCACGACGATCAGCTGCTCCGCGGTGGTGACGAACGCGGTGGCCAGGCTGGCCGCGCCGAGCAGCAGCAGCCCGATGAGCATGATCCGCCGGCGACCGAACCGGTCGGCTGTCGCGCCGAACAGCAGCATCAGCCCGCCGAACACCACTGCGTACGCGCCCGTCACCCACTGCAGCGCGACCGTCGAGGCGTGCAGCTCGCGGCCGATGGTGGGCAGCGCGACGTTCAGGATCGAGTTGTCCAGCATCTCGAACAGGAACACCGCGGACAGTCCGGCGAGGGCCACCCGGGCCTCCCGCAGGGACCGGGGCGCGGGTGCTGTGATCGTCATGCCCGGAACCGTAACGCTAACGGTTAGTGTTTTGCAACGGTTAGTGTTTTGCTGCTAGGCTGCGGTCGTGACCGAGCCGCCCGGACGACGTGAACGCAAGAAGGCCGCCACCCGCAAGGCCATCGCCGACACGGCGCTGCGCATGTTCCTGGAGCGCGGTTACGACGCGGTGGGGATCCGCGAGATCGCGGCGGCGGCCGATGTGGCGATCACGACGCTGTTCGCCCACTTCCCGTCCAAGGAGGCGCTGGTCTTCGACGAGGACCCCAAGCGGGAGCAGCGGCTCATCCGGGCGGTGACCGAGCGAGAGCCGGGCCGGTCGGTTCCCGATGCGTTGCGCCGGCATCTGCACGAGGCCGTCCGGGAGTCGGCCACGCCCGGCTCGGTGGCCTTCTGGCAGCTCGTCGACAGCTCACCCGCCCTGCGGGAGTACGCGACGACGATGTGGTTGCGCCACGAGGCCGCGCTGGCCACCGCGCTCGCCGCCGACCTCGGCCGGCCGGAGCCGTCGACGCTCTGCCGCGCGTTCGCCCGCTTCGTGCTCGGCGTGCATCCGCTCGCTCGTGAGGCGGCGGATCCGGCGGCCGCGGTCGACGAGATCTTCGACCTCATCACCCCGGGCTGGGACGCCGCGGTCGCCGCCGGGCCCCGCACCAGCGCCCGCGTCGTCGCGGCCGCGGCCGAGCCGGCCCGGGGGATCTGAGCGCCGGCCGCGACCGACCGGCGCTCAGTGTCCTCGGTGCCGGCCGCGACCGGCCGGCGAAGGGTCGTCACCGCCGGCCGCGACCGGCCGGCGAAAGGTCGTCAGTGCCGGCGGCCGATCCGCAGCCCCGGAACTTCACCGTCGACAAGGCGCCCGACGGCTTCTTCATCCAGAACGACGACGAGGGTGGCCTGACCATCGCGCCCGTCGCGGTCCAGCACCCCGGCCCCGGCGTCGACCCCCTCGCAGCATCCGATGTACGACCCGCGGGACCCGACCGGCAAGATCGGTATCTATCTGGAGACCGAGGAGTACCGCGGCGAGCTGACCGGCGAGAAGCTCACCGGGGCCGGCCACGAGTCCGTCGTGCGCTCGGTCGGCCGGACCCGGCAGCTCGTCATGTCGGTGTCGCGCGAGGTGTACGCCACCGTCCAGGTCGACGTGCCGCTGAGCCGCGAGCAGATCCTCGGGCTCGGCGCCGGGCTGCATGTGCACCGGGAGGCCATCGAGCGACCGGGTCGGCAGCGGCCGACCCGGTCCGGTGTCTCACACTGTCGCGGGCATCTGCGGCTGTGCCGCCGCGTCGCTGGTCGCCGGGCCGGTGGTACGGCGGGCACGCAGCCCGCTGATCAGGCACAACGCGACGCCGAGCGTGACCCACGCCGCCAGCACGACGACAGGCCGGGTGGCGCTGTGGCCGTCGAAGAAGGCGGTCGAGCGCAGCAGCTGGCTGCCGGCACCGGGCGGGAGCAACTGGCCGAGGGCGCCGGACCAGCCGGGCAGCATCTCCGGGGCGGTGGCGGTGCCGGAGAGCGGGTTGCCGACGAGCATCATGGTGGCAGCGCCGAGGCCCAGTCCGGCCGCGCCGAGCAGCGACTCCAGGCCGAGGACGGTCAAGGCGGTGGCCGCGATGGTCAGGCCGACGGCGCCCGCGTTGGCCAGGTAGGCACCGTCGAGGGAGCCGAGCCAGAACTGCAGGATCGCCGCCATGGCGAGGCCACCGGTGATCGCGAAGGCGAGCGCGCCGGCGACCCGGCGGCCGGTGCCGCGTACCAGGCTGGTGAGCAGTGCCGCGGCGAGCAGGCCGCCGATGACCAGCGGCAGGGCGCCGGCTGTCAGTCCGGCACCGCGCGGGTCGTCGGCGGGCAGCGCGACGATGTCGCGGACGGCCACCGCGGGGGTCTGTCCCTGGGCCCGCGCCTGGGCGAGCGCGGTGGCGACGCCCTGCAAGGTCTGGGCGACCGGGGTGCTGGCGGCGGAGGCGGTGATCACCTGCGGGGTGCCGGTGCTGACGTCGATGGCGCCGTAGACCTCGCGGTCGCGGATCAGCCGAACGGCTGCGGCCGTGGTGTCGACCCGGGTGATCTCGAAGGCGTCCGGGAGACGTTGGTCGAGGGCGGCGCTGACCTGGCCGGCGGCGGCGCTGGGCCCGACCACGGCGATGGGCACGTCGTGCACCGAGGACCGCACCGACGGCCAGGCGAAGGCGGTCAGCAGCACGCTGATGATGAGGGTCAGCAGGGCGACCGCCCCGGCCACCCGCGCCCACGGTGACGGTGCCGAGGTGTCTGCTGCTGAGGAGGCCCGCGTGGCCATGTCTACTCCTTAAGAGAACGGATGTTCGCTTTTTATGGTGCGCGCCGGGCGCCCGCTTGTCAAGAACGAACGTTCGCTTTACTGTCGGCTCATGCCTCGCGTCTCCGAGCAGTACCGCACCAACCGCCGCGCCGAGATCCTGGTCGCGGCGGCCCGGCTCTTCGCCACCAACGGCTTCCACAACACGTCGATGGCCGACATCATCGGTGCGTCCGGGTTGTCGGCCGGCGCGGTCTACCGGTACTTCCGGAGCAAGGAAGAACTCATCGGGGCCGTGGCGGAGCAGGCGCTGTCGGCCGCCGACGAGGTGTTCGGCGACCTGCTCGCCGACGGCGCCACGCCGTCACCCGACCGCGCCCTGACCGCGATCCTGGAAGCGATCAGCGGCCGGATAGCCGACAACCCGGCCATCGGCGCGGACATCACCCGGATCGGGGTGCAGGTCTGGGCCGAGGCGCTGCGCAACCCCGAGCTGGCCGCCCGCGCGAACACGGTGTACGAGCGGCTGCGGGGTCATTTCGCCGAGGTCGCCCGCCGCTGGCAGGCCGCGGGTCACCTGGCCGCCGACGCGGTGCCGCAGCAGGTGGGCGCCGCCCTGCTCAGCCTGGTGCAGGGTTTCGTGCTGCAACGTCTCCTGGTGAAGGGCACCGACACGGCCGGCTACCTCGCCGGCGTACGAGCCCTGCTGGCCGCCGCCACGCCGTGAGGTGAGCACGCGCGGCAGGTGGCGGGATCCTTGCGGCCGGTGCCATCGTGGCTTCATGAATCATCGGGTCGTGGTGCTCGTGCTGGAGGGCGCCAAGCCGCTGGACGTCGGCATCCCCGCGCAGGTGTTCGCCAACCGGCCGACGATGCCGTACCAGGTGTTCGTGTGCGGGGCCGCGCCCGGACCGGTGGCCGGCGGGGACGGGCTGTCGTACCACGTGGCCGAGGGGATCGACGCCTTCGCGCACGCGGACACCATCTTCATCCCGGGCTACCGGCAGCCCGCCACCACCGAACCGCCGGCCGCGGTCGTCGCGGCGCTGCAGGCCGCCCACCGGCGCGGCACCCGGCTCGCGGCGATCTCCACGGGCGCGTTCGCGCTCGCGGCGACCGGCCTGCTGGACGGCAAGCGGGCCACCACCCACTGGCACTACACGCGGGCCCTCGCGGAGAAGCACCCCCAGGTACGGGTCGACGAGAACGTGCTGTTCGTGGACGAGGGTGACGTGCTGACCTCGGCCGGCGCGGCGTCCGGCATCGACCTGTGCCTGCACCTGGTACGCCGCGACCACGGCGTCGGACTGTCCAACATCGTGGCCCGGCGGCTGGTCGCGGCGCCGTACCGCAGCGGCGGCCAGGCCCAGTACGTGCCCCGCAGCGTCCCCGAACCGCTGGGCGACGTGTTCGCCGGCACCCGCGAGTGGGCGCTGGCCCGGCTGGACGAGCCGCTCACCCTGGAAGCGCTGGCCCGCAACGCCCGGGTGTCGGCACGCACCTTCTCCCGGCGGTTCGTGGAGGACACCGGATACACACCGATGCAGTGGGTGCTGCGGGCCCGCGTCGACCTCGCCCGCGAGCTGCTCGAGGTGACCGGGCTCGGCGTGGAGCAGATCGCCGCCCGGGTCGGTCTCGGCACCGCGGCCAACCTGCGCCTGCATTTTCAGCGCATCCTCGGCACCTCCCCGACGGAGTACCGCAACACGTTCTCTTCCTGATCTTGATGGCGAGATCCTTGCGCATGGTGGCTCCCCGGCCACTGTCGCCGCGCCGGTGGGTCGCCGACGATGAAGCCATGACTCGCATCGCCGTCAATGGCTTCGGACGCATCGGACGCAACACCCTGCGGGCCCTGCTGCAGCGCGACAGCAAGCTCGAGGTGGTGGCGATCAACGACCTCGCCGCCCCGGAGACCCTCGCCCATCTGCTCAAGTACGACAGCGCGCTGGGACGCCTCGGCCGCCCGGTCGAGCTCGACGGCACCGATCTCACCGTCGACGGCCACCGCATCCGGTTGTACGCCGAACGGGACCCGGCCGCCCTGCCCTGGGCCGATCTCGACGTCGACATCGTGCTGGAGTCCACCGGCCGCTTCACCGCGGCCAAGGCGGCCCGGGCCCACCTCGAGGCCGGCGCGCGCCGGGTGCTGGTGAGTGCGCCCTCCGACGGTGCCGACGTCACTCTCGCCTTCGGCGTCAACACCGATGCGTACGACCCCGAGCGGCATCTCATCGTCTCCAACGCGTCCTGCACCACGAACGCGCTGGCCCCGCTGGCGTCGGTGCTGGACGACCTGGCCGTCATCGAGCACGGCTTCATGACGACCGTGCACGCGTACACGCAGGAGCAGAACCTGCAGGACGGGCCGCACCGTGATCTGCGCCGGGCCCGGGCGGCGGCGGTGAACATCGCCCCCACGACGACCGGTGCCGCCAAGGCGATCGGCAAGGTCCTGCCCCGCCTGGACGGCAGGCTCACCGGCGACTCGATCCGGGTGCCGGTGCCGGTGGGCTCGCTGGTGGAGCTCAACACCACGGTCGAGCGGGCGGTGAGCCGCAACGAGGTGCTGGCGGCGTACCGGGCCGCGGCCGGCGGCGCGCTGCACGGCGTCCTGGAGTACACCGACGACCCGCTGGTCTCCAGCGACATCACCGGCAACCCGGCCTCGGCGGTCTTCGACGCCGCGCTGACCCGGGTGGACGGCCGGCACGTCAAGGTGGTGGCCTGGTACGACAACGAGTGGGGTTTCGCCAACCGCGTCATCGACACGCTGGAGCTGATGGCCGGGGCGTCCCGCTGACAGGTTCCCCCGGGTGTCCATCACGACCCAGCGCACCTGGCGGCACGACCTCGGTGACTTCCTGCGCCGGCGGCGGGAGTCCATCCCGCCGGCGGCGGTCGGGCTGCCCGCGAGCGGACGGCGGCGGACGCCGGGACTGCGCCGGGACGAGATCGCGGCCCTGGCCACCATGTCCACTGTCTACTACGAGCGCCTGGAGCAGGGCAGGGGCCGCCGGCGGCACCCGAGCCGGCCGGCTACGTCGATCCCTCCCTGCTCGCCGTGCTGCAGGCGGCCGCCGCCACCGCGCCCGGGTTCATCTCCGACGAGCTGGGCACGGTCGTGGCCCGGAATCCGCTGAACATCGCGCTGTTCGGCCGGTTCGCCGGCCGGCCCGGACGTCAGGCCAACCTGATCTGGCTGTGGTTCACCTCCGCCGAGTGGCGCCGCACCCTGGAGCCGGAGAGCCAGCACGAGCAGACCGGCCGGGCGTACGTGGCCGACCTGCGCTCGGTCACCGACCCCGGGCCGCCGCGCTGGTCGCCGAGCTGCGCGCGGTCAGCCGCGAGTTCGCGGACCTGTGGGACGAGCATGAGGTGTCCGTGCTGCACTGCGCCACGAAACGGGTCGTGCACGGGGAGGTCGGTCGCTTCGACCTCGACTGCTCGGTGACGTTGAGCCCGTTGTCCCGGCAACGGATGCTGCTGCACCCGGTACCGGGCACGGGGACCGAGGAGCGGCTGGCCCAGCTCCTCGCTTCGCTGAGTGAGCCGAGCGCCGAGGTCAGGCGATGACCGGCGCCGGCCGGTGGCGCCGGTAGGCCGCGCCGAGCGACCCCGGTCCGGGGCTCAAGCCGTGACCGGCGCCGGCCGGTGGGCCCGGTAAGTCGTGGCGAGCACTTCGGCGAGCGCTTCCGGAACGGACAGGAACGGCGAGTGCGACGTCGCCAGCTCGACGACCCGGGTCGGGTGGGCCGACACGGCGTCGATCTCCGTGACGAAGCGGCGTTGCAGCGCGGGGGGCACGGCCCGGTCCCCGGTGCAGACGACGTAGGTGTGCGGCACTGATCCGTACCGTTGCGGGGTGATGCTGAGCGTCTCACCCGCGATGCCGTCCGGGCCGAGCAGCCCGATAGCCGCGTCGGCGAGGTGCTCGTCGACGTCGTGGTAGAAGGTCTCCCGCACGGAGGCGTGCCGGGACCGGTCGCCGGGGTCGAGGCGCAGCGCGCCGACCCACGCACGGCCGGCCGCCGCCGGCCCGCCGGATCTGCGCGGCGAGCGTGGCGCCGGCCGAGGAGGCGGTCACGGCGGCCGAGGGCGCGGACTCGGTGGCGAAGGCGGCCGGATCGAACGGCCGGGACCAGCGGGCCGACGGCGAGCGCCCGGCCAGGCCGTGCCCGTCCAGGTCGAAAGCAACGGAGGGTACGCCATACGCGGCCAGCGGCCCGGTCAGCAGGCTCCAGCACCAGCTGCCGTGCCACATCCCGTGCACCAGCACGATCGGGGTGAACGCGGTCATGATCAGCACCGTAGGCGGCGGTCCGGCGGCGAGCCACGCACGAACAGTACGAGGCTTGCGGCACCTCCCTACACTCCCTCCTTTGTGGACTGCTTCCGGCGGTCCCACGGGGGACGAGAGGAAGTTCAGATGAACCGCACCATCCGCCGCACGCTCGTGGCGGCCCTGCTCGGCGCGACCACCGCGCTGACCGGGGTGAGCGCAGCCGTCGCCGCACCGGCCGCCCGCACCGGGCCGCTGGCGATCACCGCCACCGACGTGGTCTACGGCCAGCCGGACCTCTCCGGCACACGCACCGGCACCAACACGGTGACCATCACCAACCGCAGTGGCGACACCATTCCGGCGCCGCTGCTGACCCTGCCCTACTCGAGTCTGCTGAACATCGACCACGGCGCCCTGAACGGGTGCCCGCAGGCCCAGCTGGGCGGAGGGACGTTCCGCTGCTGGGCGTACCCGTTGGCGCCGGGCGAGACCCGCGACTTCGAGCTCGGCTGGCTGACCCGTGACCGCGGCCCGGGCGCCACGGTGCAGACCAAGGTCGAGGTGGCCCGTGAGGTCGGTGGTGCGGCGGTTCCGCGTACCGCGGCCAGGACCAGCTGGCGGGTGTCGTTCGCGCCGCTCACCGGCACCTTCGACATCGCGGCCACCGAGCTGCGGCTCGCCCAGGAGGCCGACGGCGTGTGGCGTGGCACCGTGGGGGTCACGGTGACCAACATCAGTGCCGAGCCGGTGCCGTACCCGGTGGTGCGTTTCTTCACCCCGAGCGAGGAGACGCAGGCCTGGACCGACTGCGTGTCGGTGCTGGCCGGACCGGAGGTCCCGGCCTGCCTGCTGGCGCCGCTGGCGGCGGGGGAGACCCGTCAGGTGTCGCTGGTCTGGGCGTCGCCGTGGGGCCAGCCGGGCGTCGACCCGACCGTGCGCGTCGATGCGGCCCCGGACGCGACCGGCACCGCCGTCATCGAGGGCACCGGCGCGGGCACCGAGGTCCGCGTCGTCCCGGTGGGCTGACCACCCGGCCGGGTGGTCCTGTCCGGCGGGGACGGGACCACCCGGCCGTGTCTAGGCTCCGGGGACGCGCGGGGGTGCGGCGCACGTGGCGCCCCGGGGCGGCAGCACGAGGTCGATCAGATACCGGTCGACCACCGCCTCCGTGCACGGCGTCGTCCCGTACGCGCCGTGGCCCCAGCCCTCGTAGGTGACCAGCCGGCCGTGCCGGCCCAGCTGCGCGGCGACGTGGGTGGCCCATTCGTAGCCGGTGCGCGGGTCGTGGCGGGCGTTGAGCAGCAGCAGCGGGGTCCTGGTGTGGACCCGCGGCACGTGGATCGGGTTGCGCACCGGCGTCGGCCAGCCGAGGCACGTACCGACGGCGAGCAGGCCCGCGCCGTAGCGCACGTCGGGGGCCGCGGCCGCGGCCGTCCTGACCAGCTCGGCGTACTCGTCGTAGTCGCGTACCGGCACCGGCCAGTCGTTGCAGAACACAGCGGTGCTGATCGGCGGGATGGCGGCCGGCACCGGGGTGCCTTCGGACAGCGAGCTCACCGCCCCGGCGAAGCCGGGCCAGTCTGGGCGGGCCAGGGCGCCGACCGGGATCGCGGCGATGTCGAAGGCGGTGTACGGCCCGTACTCGCCGCGGTCGGCCCGGGCCAGCACGTCGGCCCAGATCCCGCGCACGTCCTTGCCGTGCAGCACGCACGCGGTGCTCGTGTCGCACCACGCGACGAACTCGTCGAACGAGTCCTGCGCCGCGATCGCCGCGGTACGCACGAATTCCCGTACGCCGAGGCTGTGGTCGAACACGCTCTCCAGCACGACGGCCCGGACCCGGCCGGGATACCGCTCGGCGTACTGCGCGCCGAGCAGGGTGCCGTACGAGCTGCCGTGGAAGGTCAGCTTCGGCTCACCCAGAGCACGGCGCAATGCCTCCAGGTCGCGAACAGTGCTGAGCGTGTCCGCGTGGTCGAACACCGGGCTGGTCGGGCGGCAGGCGTCCCACAGCGCCCGGTTGTAGGCGATCAACGCGTCGAAGTCGCGCTGACCGGCCGGCAGCATCGGCGGCTTGGGGACAGCGGGGTCGGGAGCGCAGCTCGGTGCACCGCTGCGGGCCACGCCACGCGGGTCGAAGCTCACCGTGTCGAACTTGTCGAGGATCTCGGGGCTGAACCGGTTGCCCTGGCGGATCCGGTTCACCCCGGAGTCGCCCGGGCCGCCCGGGCCGAACACGAGGGTGCCGGCCCGCTGCCCGGCCACGCGGGCCGGGCGGCGGGCCACCCACAGCTCGAACGTCGCCCCGTGCGGCCGTGCCCAGTCGACCGGCAGGCGCAGGGTCGCGCACCGTACCGGATCGTCCGGCTTGAGTGGCAGCTCCTTGATGTCGTCCGGGCAGGTCTGCCAGGCGAGCGCCGGTGCCGGTCGCCCGGTGCCGGCGGCCGGGGGAGCGAGCGCGAACACGGCGGCCATGGCGACGGCGGCGGTGCCGGCCACGGCTCGTACGGTGATGCTGCGGGTCATCGCACTTCCCTTCGATGGACCCACAGCATCGACGCGTGTCGACAGTGGCCGGTATCCGGAAACACCCTGAGACAGCCCTGAACTGTCCTCAGTCGAGGCAGAACTCGTTGCCCTCGGGATCGGCCATCACGATGAAGCCGAAGCTCATCGGGGGTTCGGGCTCGGAGCGGCTCACCCGGCGGGCGCCGAGCGCGACGAGCCGGTCGCACTCGGCCTCCAGCGCCGCCATCCGCTCGTCGCCCTGCAACCCCGGGGCTGCCCGGACGTCGAGATGGACCCGGTTCTTGGCCACCTTGTCCTCCGGCACCTGCTGGAAGAACAGCCGCGGCCCGCGCCCGTCCGGGTCCTCGATGGCCGACCGCGTGTTGCGCTCCTCCTTGGGCACGCCGACGCGCTCGAGGAACTCCTCCCACGCCGCCAGCGGGTCGGCGCCCTCGGGCAGCTCGACGCCGGGCGGGCCGGGGTGGACGTAGCCGAGGGCGTCGCGCCAGAAGGACGACAGCGCCGCCGGGTCGTGGGCGTCGAAGGTCACCTGGATCTCGCGGCTCATCGGGTAGCTCCATTCTGGGTGGTTGTCGTGTGCAGACAGAGGTCGCGCAGCAGGCAGACCTCGGACAGATGGTGGATCAGCTCGCGGTGGATGTGCAGCACCAGGTCGGCCATGCTCGCCTCCGGGTACGGCTCCTTCGCGCCGACCCTGGTCCGCAGCCCGGTCTCGCCGAGCTCGCGGACACCGGCCAGCCAGACGCCGAGCTGGGTCTCGAGCTGGTCGAGTGCGGTGCGCGCGTCGGCGGCGTACTCCCAGGACTCGTACGACGCCGGCGGCGCGCCGAAGTGCGCCGCGTTGCGGGCGGCCAGCACGCCGACGATGACATGACCGAGCCGCCAGGCGATCGTGGTGAACGCGGCGGGCACCGGCTCCGGGAACGCGTAGTCGATCGTGAAAGCTCCGGCGCCGACCTGCACGGGCGCCGTCGAGCTGCCGCGTGGCCGCACGCTCCAGGCGTCCGGGACCGGCGACCAGAAATACTCGTCGTCGGTGAGGCCGTCGAGCCGGGCGCGCAGCTGATGCTCCCAGTGGTGCTCCCACTGCCCCCGCAGTGTGGCATTCCAGTCGAGTTCGTCTGGTTCCATGCCGCCCACCCTGCCACCCATGGCGGACAGTATCGGTCCGCTATCTCTGACAAAGTGGTGGCATGGATCTGGTGGGCGGCGGGGAGCGGGGCACGACCGAACGGGTGCTCACCCTGCTCGGCCTGCTGCAACAGCGGCAGGTCTGGACCGGCCCCGAACTCGCCGGCCGCCTCGGAGTCACCCCGCGCACGGTGCGCCGCGACGTCGAGCGGCTGCGCGCGCTGGGCTATCCCGTGCACGCCAGCCAGGGCGTCGGCGGCGGTTACCAGCTCGGCCCCGGACAGCACCTGCCGCCGCTGCTGCTCGACGACGAGGAGGCCATCGCCACCGCCGTCTCCCTGCTCGCCGGTGCGGGCGGTGAGGTCGCGGGGGCCGGGGAGGCCGCACTGCGGGCGCTGACCAAGCTCGACCAGGTGCTGCCCCTGCGGCTGCGGCACGACGTCCGCGCGCTCGCCGGCTCGGTGGAGTCCTTCGGCGGTGGCCGTACCCCGGTCGACCCCGACGTGCTCATGACGCTGGCCCGGGCCTGCCGCGACCAGGTCGAAGCCGGCTTCGGCTATCCGTCGGGCAATGAGGTACGCCGCCGGCGGGTCGAGCCGTACCGCCTGGTCGCCTCGGACCGACGCTGGTACCTGTTCGCCTACGACCTGGACCGCGACGACTGGCGCAGCTTCCGCGCCGACCGGATGACCGAGGTGGCCGCCCGCACCTGGCACTTCCGCCCGCGCCCGGCCCCCGACGCGGCGACGCACGTGCAGGAGGGCGTGGCGAGCCGGGTCTACAAGCACCAGGCCCGGTTCCTGGTGCACGCGCCGGCCGACACCGTCCGCGCTCAGGTCCCGGCGTCCGCGGCCGTCGTCCGGCCGCGCGGGAGCCGGCGCTGCGAGGTGCTCAGCGGTGCCGGCAGCCTGGACTTCGTCCTCATGCACATGGTCCTGCTGGGCCACGACTTCGAGGTGCTCGACCCACCGGAGCTCGTGGGACGCTGCCGCGCGCTGGCCGAACGCCTGCTCTCAGCCGGCGCGGCCGCGGAGTAGCCCCCGCTCAGCCGTGCCCGAGCTCGGCGCGGAGCCGTTCCATCTTCTTGTCGAGGTTGCCCGCCACCGTCGCGGCCTCCTGCAGCTCCTCGACCAGGCCGGCCGGGATGTCACCGCGGTACTTGTAGCGGATCTTGTGCTCCAGCCCGGCCCGGAAGTCCATCGCCGCGGTCCGGATCTGCACCTCGACCGGGACCAGCTCGACCCGGTCGGAGAGGTGCTCGCGGGCTCCGGGCCGTACCCCTTGCGCAGCACCTTCTCGGCGATGCTGCCCAGCTCGGCCCCCCGCTCGAAGGGATTGGCCCGCGGCTCGCGCCGCACCGGTCGCTGGGTGAGCTGGTCTGCCTCGATCATGCTTCATGGTTGCCCGCGGCCGCGTACCGGCACATCCACCAGCCGCAGGCTTCCACGCCGGCCGCCGTACACCAGCTGCGGTATCCGGCCGGCTAGACATATCGATGGATGTCATTCCGATCAAGGGGTTCGTTCGCTAACGTCCCTTGGGCAACCGCTTTCCTCGCCCGTCGCCACGACGTCAGGAGCGACGCATGACCGCGGTCACGGAGTCTGATTCCCCGTACGCGTTCGACAACGACGAGCCCACCGCCGCCGCCCTGCTCGGCGCGCTCGCCGCCACCCTGGACCGGTTCACCACCGCACGCCTGCGTGAAGCCGGTGTCACCCCCGGCATGCGCTGCCTGGAGATCGGCGCCGGCGCGGGCACGATCGCGGTGTGGCTCGCCGAGCAGGTCGGTCCGGCCGGGTCGGTCCTCGCCACGGATCTCAAGCCGCAGCACGTGCCTTCCCGCCCGGGCCTGACCACCATCCGGCATGACGTGGTCACCGAGCCGTTGCCCGGCGGCCCCTTCGACGTCGTGCATGCCCGGGCGGTGTTGCAGCACCTGCCGCAGCGCCGGGAAGTGCTGGCCAAGCTCGCCGATGCGCTGACGCCCGGTGGTGTGCTGGTCGTGGAGGAGCTGGAAGCGGGCTGGAGCCGATCGGTACTGGCGACCCCGGACCCTCGTGCCTTCGACGTCTTCGCCGAGTACGAGAAGGCCTTGACCCGGGTGCTGGCGGCCGGCGGCAACGACCAGACGTGGAACCGCCTGAAGCACGCGGCGATGCTCGACCTCGGGCTCGAGGACGTCGACACCCAGGGCTGGCAGGGCTCGTTCGCCGGCGGCACGGGTGTGTGCCTGCTCGCCCACTCCGGTTCCACGGAGCTGCACGACCGGCTCGTCGAGGCCGGCATGCGACCCGATGACCTGGAGTTCCTGCGGCGGATCGCCCTGGATCCACGCCTGGTGCTGCGGGGCATCATGCTGCTGTCCACCGCCGGCCGCAGGCCCCGCTGATGCCGGCCCCGCTGACCCGCCTGCTCGGCGTCGTCGCAGCGGTCGCCGCCATCGTGCTGAGCGCCGGCTGCACCGGTGCCGAGCAGGACCCGGGCGCCGCCGAGAAGGTCTCGTATCTCACCGGCGCGAGCATCCTGGGGCGCGAGGCGTTCGCCTTTGTGGCGATGGACAAGGGCTATTTCCGGGAGGCCGGCTTTGATGTCGAGGTGCAGGCGGGCAAGGGCACCAACGCCAACCTGCAGCTCCTGCAGAGCGGCAAGGTGGATTTCGCGGCCCTCGACATCACCGCGGCGCTGATCGAGTACGGCAAGGGCACGTTCCGGGACTTCACCATCGTCAACGCCGTCCAGCAGCGCAACATGCAGTGCATCATGGCGCTGGCCGGCAGTGGCATCAGCGGCCCGAAGGACCTGGCCGGCAAGAAGATCGCCTATCTGCCCGGAGGCGTCGCCAAGCAGCTGTTCCCGGCCTACGCCAAGCTCGCCGGCATCGACCAGTCAGGCATCCGGTGGGTCAACATCCCGCTGGAGCAGCACCCGCAGAACCTGGGTGCGGGCACCGTCGACGCGGCCACCCAGTTCGCGGTGGGCCGGCCGGGCATCGACCGGGTGGCCAAGGGTCGCGAGGTGGTCGTGCTGCCGTACGCCGACGTGCTGCCCGACCTGTACGGCGTCGGGCTCGGCGTCACCCGGAGGGCGAAGAGCGAGGATCCCGAACGGGTCCGCCGGTTCAGCGACGCATTACTCAAGGGACTGCGGGACGCGGTGCGGGACCCGGCTGAGGCCGGCCGGATCTACGCGAAGCACCAGAAGATCCAGCCGGAGCCGGTCGCGGCCGCCGAGAACACGCTGATGGCCCCGTACGTGCAGGCCGCCGGTACGACGGTCGGCGCGCTGGACACCCAGCGCGTCGCCCGGGCGATCAACGTCCTCCGCGGCGCCGGGGCCGTCCCGTCCGCCTTCGCACCCGAGGACGTCATCTCCTTCGACCTGGCGCCGGACTGAACACGACGGACGGACGGCTCGGATGCGGGGCAGTGGTGGGCCGGTCGCGGCGACGGCGTTGGCTGTCGGCGGCGGTGCTGTCAGTGTGGGGCTCTGGTGGCTCGCCATCGTCGTGTTCGATATCGCCTCCTACACGGCGCCGACGCCGCCCGAGGTGGTCGCGGCGTTCAGCCGGATGCCGCGCTACCTCTTCGAGAGTGCCTGGATCAGTCTGCTGACGACAGTGCAGGGCTTCGCCGTCGCCGTTGTGCTCGGGGTGGCCGTCGGTGCTCTGCTGGGCAGTTCCCGCACCTTGGAGCGGGCGTTCATGCCGTCGTTGGTGGCGCTCAACGCCGTACCCAAAATGGCTTTCGGTCCTCTCCTGCTGGTGTGGCTGGGCGTCGGGCGGACGTCGAGCGTCGTGATGGCCGTGCTGCTGTGCTTCTTTCCCGTGGTGCTCTCGGTCGCGACCGGCCTGGCCCGGACACCCGCCGATCTGATCGAGCTCGCCCGGTCACTGTCGGCGGGCCGCTGGCAGACCTTCGCCCGGGTGCGGCTGCCCAGTGCGTTGCCGCAGGTCTTCGTGGGCTTGAAGGTGGGGCTGCCGCTGGCCGTGATCGGCGCGCTGCTCGGCGAACTCTTCGGCGCCGGTGCCGGGCTGGGCTACGTCATCACGACCGCCGGCTCGGACACCGGGCTGGCGTTCGCGGCCATCGCGCTGGTGGCCGCGCTGAGCATCGTCCTGTACTACCTGCTGGTCCTGGTGGAGACGCTGCTGCTGCCGTGGGTCCGGGAGACCACTGGGTAGGTTGGCGGTCATGACGGAGGTGCGGCTGGAGCCGATGACCGAGGACCAGTACAAGCCGTGGCGGGCCGAGGCCGAGGCGCACTACGCGCGCAGCGTCGCCGCGACCGGCCTGTCGCCGCAGGCCGCGGCCCGCGACGCCGCCGACACCTACGCGCGGCTGCTTCCCGACGAGTTCGCCACCCCCGACCACCACTTCTGGTACGCCCACGACGGCGAGCGCCGCGTCGGTTTCCTCTGGATCAAAGTCACCCGTGACACCGCCTTCGTCTACAACGTCGCGGTCGAGCCCGGCCTGCGCCGCCGGGGCTACGGCCGGGCGATCATGCTGGCCGCCGAGCGCTGGTGCCGGGCCCAAGGGCTGACCAGCATCGGGCTGCGCGTCTTCGCCCACAACGACGGCGCCCGGGCCCTCTACGAGCAGCTCGGCTTCGTCGAGACCAGCCGCAACATGGCCAAGGACCTCTGAACGAGGGCACTCAGTCCGGGACGGCCACCAGCACACCGGACGGCGGCGGCAACTCGGTGAGACCGGTCCATCTCCAGCCGGTCCCGGCCAGCCAGCCGGTCACCTCGTCGACCTGGTAGAGGTCACCGCCGCTGATGATGAGGAACTCGCCGGCGCCGAAGCGGGCCGACGGGTGCGGTGCCTGGTCGGTGCGCCACCAGTCGACGAGCAGCAGCGTGGCGTCGGGCGCGGCGGCTGCACGCAGGCGCCGGAACAGCTCGATGATCCGGTCCGGGGGCAGCAGGTGCACGAGGTTCGCGACCAGGATGACGTCGTGCCCGGGCGGCAACGGCGACTCGAAGACGTCGGCGCCGATCGCGGTCAGGCGGGGGATCGCCTGACCGGCGACCGCCGCGGCCACCTCGGGCAGGTCGATCAGGGTGACGCTGAGATTCTCGTACGCGGACAGGATCGGCCGGGCGAACGTGCCGTAGCCGCCGCCCACGTCGAGCAACCGCCGGTGCCGGCCGAAGTCGTACGTGCGGGCCAGGTCGGCCGCGGTCTCGGCGGTGACGAGCGCGACCGTCGACTCGTACGCATCGGTCTGGGCCTCGTCGAGCACCGGGCGCACGCCGCGCCGGGTGCGGAACGCCTCGATCGCGTTGCCCCAGGCCGGATAGCTCACCGTGGCCCAGTAGCGGGCCATCGGCCGCAGGTCGGCCGGTCCGCGTCCGGTCAGGAACGCCTCGGCGTCCGGCGCGGTGCGGAAGGCGCCACCCTGACGCTCCAGCAGGCCGGCGTCGGCGAGCAGGTCGGCCATCGCCCGCGCGCTGCGTTCCGGGATGTCGCAGCGTTCGGCCAACTGGACCGGGGTGGCGGGCTCGGGTCCGGCCGCGGCGAACAGGCCGGTCTCCACGGCCGCGAACAACGTCTGGGAGATCATGTAGCCGCAGTACAGGTCGATGATGCGCGCCGGGCCGGGCGGACCGTCCGGCGACTCGAACACTCGGGACATCGCGGCACCTCCTCGCGTTCCGGTCACATTGTTGCCCATCGATGAGATCCCGTGGGGGCGGCGTCGCCGGGAAAGAGTCCGGCCCGGGACGGTGGTGTCCCGGGCCGGGTGGTGCGGTGCTGCGGCTCAGCCGAAGTTCACGTCACTGCACCACATGTAGGCCTGGTCGAGGTGCGAGGCCTGCCAGATGACGAACAGGATGTGGTGTCCGGTGTAGCCGGAGGTCGAGATGTTGAACGTGATGTTCTGCGCCGGGGCGTACCGTCCGGTCTGCGTGAGGAAGTCGAGGTTGCCCCACCCGAGGCTCTGGGTGGCCGGGTTGAACCCGTTCCTGCTCACGTAGACGCGGAAGAAATCGGCGCCGTGGCTGGCCTGGTCGTACAGCCGGACCGAGAAGTTGTTGCTGACCCGGGTCTGCTTCCAGGCCCCGGGCTGGTTCAGGCTGTTGTTCCTGGCGAGGCCGTTGCTGCACAGCTGGCCGTCGGGCGTACGGGCCTGGTACTGCCCGCCGAGGCCGTCCCGCAGCGCGCTCATCCAGTTCCACATGGTGTCGGAGTTGGCCTGGAAGGCCTGCCAGCACATGGGGTCCTGTTGCTGCATGGCCGGGTTGGTGTGGTTGGTGCCCCAGGCCTGCCAGCACTGGTAGGCCCGGGACGCCGGGTCGACGATGGTGCCGTGGGCCTGCGCCGCGCCGGCCCACGGCAGCATGCCGGCCATGATGGCGAGGAGCAGGACGAGTGCCCGGAGAGGCTGGCGGACGGCTGAGGAGGATCGCCTGCCGGATTGCCCGAGCTTGGGGGAACTCATGGATCATCTCCGTTCATCGACGTGAGGTTCCATATGGGAGCGCTCCCAGTATTGCATCGAGCAACATGAATTTCAACAATTGGTCAGCTTTGGTGGCGCTGTGTGGCGAGTTGGCCGGAGTCGCTACCGTGCGGGCCGGCTCCCACCGAGCCTCGGCACGAATCGCGGCGTGCGCCGCGCGTACGCCTGGTAGTCCGGGAACCGCGCCCGCATCTGGCCCTCTTCCCATCCGGCTTTGACGACGAGCAAGGCACACAGCGCAGCCGCGGCGACCGGCCGGACCCGGCCGCCGGCCGTCACACCGCGGACGGCGGATGCCGTCATCACGCCCGTGTAGACCGGGTGCCGGACCAGCGCGTACACGCCATGGGTGCGCAACTGGCTGCCCTCGCGGGGCACTGGCATCGGGGTGAGGTCCGAACCGAGCTCGCGGAGGCCGGCCACCGCCACGGCGGCACCGGTTCCGATGGCGAGGCCGGTGACCGCTCGGAGCGTGCGCGGACCCGCCGCACCGTGTGCACGTCGGCGCGGCGCGAAGATCAAGGCGAACAGGACTGACTGGGCGACGACGAAGGCGTACCCCAGCAGTCGTTCTTCTCTGTCCCGCATGGCTGGCTCGCTTCCGTTCGGAGGTGGATGTGCGCGGCCTCGGTGAGGGCGGCGACGAGCGCGGCGGTGGCGGGCGGGTCCGGTGGCTCGCCGTAGGTGGCGGCGTGGATCCGGCGCAGCGGTACGGGCAGCGGCGTGGCCGTGATCGCCGGGTGGCGGTGGGCCCGCAGCGCCAGTCCCGGGATCGTGGTGACGCCCATGCCCGCGGCGACCAGGCTCTGCATCACCACCATGTCGTCGGTGGTGTACGCCAGGCGCGGGGTGAAACCGGCCCGTTCGCACATCTCCACCAGATGGCGGCGGCACCGTTCGCAGCCGGCGATCCACGGCGTACGCGCGTGGTCGGCCAGGGTGGTGCCACCGCCGGTGGTGAGCAGGTACAGCGGGTCGTCGAGCAGATGGGTCAGCCGGATGCCGTCGTCCTCCGGGGCGGTGTCGTCGTACCGGAAGATCACCGCGACCTCGACCTGACCGGTGCGCAGCTGGTGCAGGGCCTCTTCCGGATGGGTGTCGGCCAGGCCGAGCTCCAGGCCGGGATGGCGCCGGGCCAGGATGGTGGCCGCCTGCGGGACCAGCGAGCTCATGGCCGAGCCGAAGCCGGCCAGCCGGACCCGTCCCGTGCTCAGCCCGACCAGCGCGGAGAGCTCCGCGGTGGCCGCGTCGACCCGGCCGATGATCTCGGCTGCCCGGTCCGCGAGCAGGCGGCCGGCCGGGGTGAGCCGGATCCCGCGCCCGGCCCGCTGCACCAGCCCGGCTCCGAGCTGAGCCTCCAGCCTGGACAGCTGATGGCTGATCGCGGGCTGGGTGTAGCGCAGCTCCTTGGCGGCCGCGGTCACCGACCCGAGCCGGGCGACGGCGGCGATCACGCGCAACTGCACCAGGGTCACCATTCATGAATTCTAGTCATGGGACCGCCCGAGAACTGGCATTGGACGTATGGATCGGTCGGCGGCATCGTCAATCGGACCGACGGAACGAGGAGACGGCGATGCTGACGTTCGCGATAACGGCCCTGGTGCTGATCATGCTGCCGGGCCCGGACCAGGCCCTGATGACCCGCAACGCGCTGGTCGGCGGCCGGGCCGGGGGAGTGCTGAGCCTGGTCGGCGGCGTGCTGGGAGTGGGGGTGCACGCGGGCGCCGCCGCGCTCGGGTTGTCGGCGCTGCTGCTCGCCTCGGCGACGGCGTTCACCGTGCTGAAGGTCGCCGGGGCGGTGTACCTGCTGTGGCTCGCGGCGCAGATGCTGTGGTCGGCCGCGCGGTCACCACGCTCGCCGGTCACCGGGCAGGCGGACGTGGTGCCGGTGCGGCGGTCGGCGTACCTGCGGCAGGGGTTCCTGTCGAACGCGCTGAACCCGAAGGTGGCGCTGTTCTTCGTCACCTTCCTGCCGCAGTTCCTCACCGTCGGCAGCGGCTCACCGCGGGCCGAGGCTCTGCTGCTGTCGGCGATCTTCGCCGGGCTCTACCTGAGCTGGTTCGGGCTCTACGTCGCCGCCGTGGACCGGCTCGGCCGCTGGCTGCGCCGCCCGCGGGTCAAGGCGCGCATCGAGCAGGTCACCGGGCTGGTCCTGGCCACCGTGGCCGTCCGTCTGCTCGTCACCAGCCACTGATCCCCGGAGACGGCGCACCCGTCAAGTCAACGAAAGTCTGATCCGGTCCCGGTGCGCGCCAGTCGTTCCGCAGACGCGGGCACGGGCCCGGATCGGCCTGGTCGTCTCCGCCTACCTCACCCGCCGCGCCCGCGTCCTGGCCGCCGGCCGGGTGTTCGCCAAGCTGGACCGCGACAACCGGGTGCGGGCCGCGACGCTCGCCCAGCGGGCCGGCCTGCTCGGCTGAGGATGAGGACCGGCCGGTCGTCAGGCGTCGCGGGCGTCGCGAGGGCGCCGCCCGCGAAGCCCGGCCGGTCGTCAGGCGTCGCGGCCCGCGGCGAAGGCGCCGCCGCCCGCGAAGACCAGCTTCGCGAAGCGGTCGCCGATGAGGCGGTGGGTGGCCGCGTCCGGGTGCAGCCGGTCGGGCAGCGGCAGCTCGGCGAAGTCGGCCTCGCCGTAGAGGTCGAGCCCGCTCAGGTGATGCAGGTGCGGGTCGCCGGCGGCGCGTTGCGCCACGATGCGGGCCAGCTCGTCGCGGATCACCCGCAGCGTGAGCTTGCCAGCGGCGCGCTCGGCCGGATCGCCGGTGGCGACGAACTTGACCTGACCCTCGCGCAGCGCGTCGAGGTCGAAGGCGCCCGGCCCGGGGGTGTCCTCGTGGATCGGGCAGTAGATCGGGGAGACGACCAGCAGGGGAGTGCTGGGGTGCCCCTCCCGGATGGTGTCGAGGAAGCCGTGCACGGCCGGGATGAAGGCGCGCAGCCGCATCAGGTCGGCGTTCACCAGGTTGATGCCGAGCTTGACGCTGATCAGGTCGGCCGGGGTGTCCCGCAGGGTGCGCGCGGTGAACGGGTCGAGCAGGGCGCTGCCGCCGAGACCCAGGTTGATCAGCTCCACGCCGCCGCGGGCGGCGGCGAGCGCCGGCCAGGTGGTGGACGGGCTCGCGGCGTCGGAGCCGTGGCTGATCGAGCTGCCGTGGTGCAGCCACACCGGCCGGTCGCCGTGGGCGGCGGGCAAGACCGGTGCATCGGTACGCAGGGCGACGAGCTCGGTGGCCTCGTTGTGCGGCAGCCAGATCTCGACGTCCTTGTCGGTGTCCGGCAGGCCGGTGAACGACACGGTGCCCACCGCGCCCGGCCGGTGCTCGGTGCTGCCGGTCGCCATGTCGATGGTCAGGGTGGCGCCGCCGGGGACGCTGCCCTGCCCGGCCAACCGGCCGTCGACGAGCAGGTCGTACACGCCGTGCGGGCGGGGCGGCAGGCCGGCGTAGGTGCGCCGGGTGGCCAGGGCGTCGAGCTCGACGGCGGTGGCGCGGGTGCGGAAGCCGATCCGTACGCCCGAGGGCTGCGCCTCGACCATGGCCAGCTGCGGGTCCGGGGTCTGCGCCCGGGCCCAGGCCGGCAGCCGGTGCGGCCGCAGGCCGTGCTCCGTGCGCTCCAGCTCGGCGGCACCGCGGAAGAGCTCGGCGGTCAGGGGTGTGGTGATCCAGGTGTTGATGACGCCACCTCGGGTCGAAGGGGTAGGGGCTGTTCCGCGGGCCAGTTGCGCAGCAGCGAGTCGAGGGCGTCCATGATGCGGGTCCAGGACTGCTGCGAGTCGGGGCTGCTGTGGTCGAAACCGCCGGCCAGCTCCAGGCTGAGGTAACCGTGGAAGGTGCTGCCGATCAGCCGTACGGCATGGGTCTGGTCCGTCTCGCTCAGCTGATAGCCGCGGAGGATCGCGCGCAGCAGCTGCGCGTGCCGCGGCCCGGCGCTCGCCGCGGCGGTCGCCGGGTCGAGCCGCATGCGGGTCGCGGCATACCGGCCGGGGTGGGCGCGGGCGTAGTCGCGGTAGACGTCGCCCAGCGCGCTCAGGGCGGCCTTGCCCGCCCGGCCGGCCAGAGCCGCCGCACTGAGATCGGCGAGCTCGTCGAGGGCGAGGAGAGCGATCCGGGTCTTGAGGTCGCGCGAGCCCTCGACGTGGGCATACAGGCTCGGCACCTTGACGTCGAACTGCCGGGCCAGCGCGGACACGGTGACCTGGTCGAAACCGACCTCGTCGGCCAGATCCGCCCCGGCCCGCACCAGCCGCTCCGGCGTCACTCCCGCTCGCGACACGACCGCCCCCCTTTTCCTAAAGCAACTATGCATTTACCTAATGGTCTTAGGCAAGGTGATTCACGGCACGAAGACGATGCGGTCGTCGGTCCGGATCGCCCAGGCCTGCGAGACCTCGGCGAGCGGCACGGTGTGCGGCCGTACGTCGATCGCGCCGTTCGCCACCGCGGCGGCCAGTTCCGGCAGTTCCGCGGGTAAGTCGCGCGCGGGGACGGAGCCGATGCCGCTGCCGATCTGCAGCCTCGCCCCGCGCAGGGCCACGGACGGCACGACCGTCCCGCCGGCGACCGAGCCGATCTGGATCCAGCTCAGCGGCGCACTCCGGTCGGCGCGCGCGGTCAGCAGCGCCGTCATGGCGCGGGCGGACGGCTCACCCCGGACGTGGTCGACGACGACGTCGACATCCGCCGCGCGATCGACGTCGTCGCAGGTGACTGTCTCGTCCGCGCCGAGGGCGGTCAGACCGGTTGGCCGCGCGGTGTCGCGGCCGCAGCCGATGACGTGCGCGGCGCCGAACTGCTTGGCGATCCGGACCGCCATCCGCCCGGCGTTGCCGGTGGCGCCGAGCACGAGGACACGCCGGCCGCGCGGAAGGAGATGCGCCGGCGCAGTGCCACCCAGGAGGACATCGCGGGGTTCATCGCCGCGGCGATCCGGACCGGGTCGATGTCGTCGGGCAGCGGCACGCTGCGGCGGACGTCGATCACGGTGCGGTCGGCGAACGTGCCCAGGGCGGTGTCGTCCAGCACCGCGTAGCGCAGGCGCCCGGCGGGATCCAGATGGTGCAGGCCCGCCGCGAGCAGGACTTCCGACGCCGTCGTGGACGACGCCCTGGTCCGCAGTGCCTTCCGGGTCATGGGAGTGCTCACCCGGGCCGGGGCTGCGCACGACCTGTCCCTGACCCAGCTGCGGGTCCTCGGCATCCTGTTCATCACCCCGGCCGGCCTCGAACTGGCCGACCGGGTGCAGGCCGAGATCCAGCGGGACCTGGCCCCGGCGACCGGCCGGCTCGACCCCCGCCAGCGCGAACAGCTCGCCGGACTGCTCGAGCTCGTCCTGGCTTGAGGTGGGGGTGGAGAATGGAGAGTCCGAGTCCGGTGAGCTCGACCAGGGAGGCCCGCGATGAGTGGCGATCAGGAGCAAGTCGAGCCCCGTACGGAGGAGGAGCTCGCCCACCTGCGGCAGACCAGGTTCGGTCACCTGCCCGCGCGGGTCCGTCCGGAGGATCTGGTCGAGTCCGAGGACGCCGAGCCGGTGCACGAGGAGCCGGCCGAGCCCATGGTGCGCCGGGAGTGGGGCTGATCCGCCACGGGGGCCACGACGCCCCGATTGGCTGCTTCGGCCCGGCGGCTGCGCTGACACACTCGGCCGAGTGGATATCAGGGAAGCTCAGCAGCTCTGGAGTGCACTGCCCGGCTGGTTGAACACCGCGGGCTACGGCTTGCCGCCGCAGCCTGCGTGGGACGCGCTGCAGGCCGCGCTCGGCGACTGGCGGGTCGGCGCGACCTTCGCCACCGAGTGGGACGGTGCCACCGGACTCGCCCGCGCCCGCTTCGCCCGCCTGCTCGGGGTGCCCGAGGCCGACGTCGCGGTCGGCGCGCAGGCATCCCAGCTGATCGCCCCGGTCGCCACCGCCGTCGCGGACGGGTCGCGGGTGGTGGTGCCGGAGATCGAGTTCACGTCGAACCTGTTCCCCTGGCTGGTGCACAGCGACCGGCTGAAGGTGCTCACGGTGCCGACCGACCGGCTGATCGAGACGGTGGCCGCGGGCTGCGACGTGGTGGCGTTCTCGCTGGTGCAGTCGGCCACCGGGGAGGTCGCCCCGTACGAGCGGATCGTCGCGGCCGCCCGCGAGGTGGGGGCCACGGTGGTCGTCGACGCCAGCCAGGGGTGCGGGTGGCTGCCGTTCGATGCCGAGCTGGCGGACGTGGTGGTCGTCAGCGCGTACAAGTGGCTGATGTGTCCGCGGGGCGCGGCGTTCGCCTATCTGAGTCCGCGGATCCGTGACCGGGTCCGGCCGATCGCCGCGGGCTGGTTCGCCGGTGCCGACCTGAGCGACTCCTACTACGGCCCGGAGATGCGGCTGGCCGGCGACGCGCGGCGCTTCGACGTGTCACCGGCGTGGTTCAGCTGGATCGGGGCCGCGCCGGCGCTCGGCGTGGTGGAGCGGATCGGCATCGCGGCGATCCACGACTACGACGTGGCGCTGGCCAACCGCTTCCTCGCCGGGCTGGGCCGACCGGCCGGGGACAGCGCGATCGTCACCTTCGAGGCGCGCGACGCCGGGGCCGTCCTCGCGGCGGCCGGCATCCGCGTGGCCCAGCGGGCCGGCCGGCTCCGCGCGGCGTTCCACATCTACAACACCGAGGCCGATGTGGACCGGGCGCTGGACGTGCTGACCGGCTGATCCGGTTCCGGGCTGCCCGCGGCCAGGCCGCGGTCGATCGCGTGGCGGGACGCGAGCCACAGGACGCCGCCGGCGACGAACACGACGACCTCGGTGACGGTCAGCGCCCAGATGATGCCGGCCAGCCCGAACCAGAGGTTGCCCAGCAGCACGATCGGCAGGAACAGCACGCCCTGGGTCACCGACATCACGGTCGCGGCCACCGCCCGGCCCGTCGCCTGGAACAGCGAGGTGATCAGGCCGGTGAAGCCGTTCGCGACCATCGCCACGAGCTGCGCGGTGAGGATCGTGACGCCGGTCGCGAGGACCGTGGGGTCGGCCACGAACGCGGAGAACACCTGCTCGCGGAACAGGAACACCGCCAGCGAGAAGGTCAGCGCGATGCCCCCCACGGCGATCGCGGAGCCGCGCAGCGCTGCCAGCAGCCGGGTCCGGTCGCCCTTGCCGTAGGAGTAGGCGAGCAGCGGCAGGACGCCGAACGTCACGCCCATGACCAGGAACTCCGGCACCTGCGCGATGCGTACGGCGACGCCCATGGCCGCGAGCGGGCCGTCGCCGTACGCGGCCGCGAGATTGTTGAGCACCAGCGAGGTGACGATCAGGAACGCGGACTGCAGCAGCGTGCCGACCCCCACGCCGAGGACGGGCTTGAGCACGGCGGGGGAGAGCGTGAACCAGCGCGGCGCCAGACTCAGGTGCTCGCTGTGCCGGGCCAGCCAGACGGCGAAGTACGCGACCACACCGAGGTTGGCCAGACCCATCGACAGCGCGGCGCCGGCGACACCCCGGTGCAGCACGAGGATGAACAGGACGTCGAACACGACGTTGCCGGCCGCCGAGGCGATCAACCCGATCATCACCTGCCGAGCGGCACCCTCGGCCCGGACGAGCTGCTCGAGACACACCGCCGCGGCGAGCACGGGCACGAAGGCCAGCATGACGGCGACGAACGCCCTGGTCGCGGGCACAGCGGCGGCATCGGCGCCGAGCACTGAGACGAGCGGGTGCAGCAGGAACAGCCCGGTGCCGCCGAGCACGGCCCCGACGATCACCGAACCCCAGACGGCGAACGACGAGACGCGCCTGATCTCGCGTGCCTTCGCGGGGTCGCGTTCCGCGGCGCCGAGCAGCCGCGAGACGAGCGCGCCGCCGCCGACGCCGAAGACGTTGCCGACCGCCATGACCAGGCCCAGGATGGGCGCCCCGAAGGTGATCGCGGCGAGCAGCGCGGTGTCGTGCAACGAGCCGATGAAACCGGCGTTGATGAGGTTGTAGATCGCGCCGACGATCATCGCGGCCGCCATCGGCACGCAGAGGTGCAGCAGGGCGCGGGTGATCGGTGCGGCCGACAGGTACCAGCGGTTCGTGCCGTCGACGTCGGTGGTCATGACTTCTCCTTCGGGCAGGGTCGAGCGCGCGCCGGCGGAAGCCGGCACGGCGGTATTCGGGCAGGTTGAAGGCAGCGGCGGCGAGTGCCGACGCTGGTCGTTCGGAGGGCAGGTTTCAGCTACGCGCCGGCGTCCGCCGGAGCCGCGCGTCCGCGGTTACGACCGCGTGGGTTGCGGCAGTTCCGCGGTGATCTTGGTGAGCAGGGCGTGCAGGGTGGCCCGTTCGGCCTCGTCCAGCGGGGCGAGGATGGTCTCATCGGCGGCGGCCATGGCGGTGTCGAAGCCGGCGATGAGCTCGGCGCCGGCCGGCGTCGCGTAGACCCGTTTGCTGCGCTCGTTGCCGGCCTCCGTGCGCCGCTCCACCAGGCCGCTGCGCTCGAGTCCCTGCAGCAGGCTCGAGACGCTGGCCGGGGTCGTGCGGCTCACCTGGGCGATGTCGCGCTGGATGGACCCGGGATGCTGCACCAGGTAGCCCAGCACGAAGGCCTGCTCGTGGCTGAGCTCGCGGGCCCGGATCCAGTCCTCGCCGGCCTTGCGCTGGGCCCAGCCGATCCAGCGGACCAGTTCCAGGCTGGTGGTGAGCTTCGGTGCATCCATGATGAGAAAGCTAACTGTTTGGACTCTAACTGTCAATGCTCGAACTGACTGGCGGCGTGTGTAGTACCTCGCGGGCCTGTTCGGCGGCCCGCGTGATGCTCTCGCTGATGAAGTCGAGGAAACGGGCGATGTTCTCCAGGCGGGTGGCGGCGGCGGTATTCGGTCCGAGGACGGCCACGCCCCGGCGCGCGGTCTCGACGAGCTGGTCGTTGGCCCGGGCGCTGGCGATCGTCGCCTGGTAGAAGAGCTCGTCGTCGACGATGTAGCGGTCACGGCGGCGGTCGTCGCGTTCCCGGCGGACCAGGCTCTGGCTCTCCAGGAAGGCGATCGCCTTGGAGATTGAGGCCGGGCTGACCTGGACGCGCCGGGCCAGCTCGGCGGCGGTGAGGCTGCCCGCGTCCGTGGTGAACAGGCAGGTCAGCACGCGGGCCGACATCTTGCTCACGCCGGAGGCCATGAGGACCGTGGTCAGCGTCTCCTCGTACTCGGCCACGGCCTCGGCGTCGCGTCCGTGCGCCTGGGGGGCCGGCTGCGCCCCTCGGGAGGCGGCGGGCCGGCGTCGGTGGGCGCGGCGCTCGGTGGCGCGGTGGGCCAGGTCGGCCCGGTACGCGGTGGGGCCGCCGTTGCGCATCACCTCCCGCGTGATCGTCGACGTCGGGCGATCGAGGCGCCGGGCGATCTCGGCGTAGGGCAGGCCGTCGGCCAGTCCCAGTGCGATCTGCTGCCGTTCCTGCTGGGTGAGCCTGCCTCCCGGCATCGCGATCTCCTCGGTCCGTGGCTGTTCCGCGCCGCCACCATAGCGTTCACTTCTTGTCCATTGCAATGAAGGCACGCGCACGTTGCATTACGCGACATCATCATTGCAATGAATTTGTCCGGCTGAGCTGCGAAGTTGCCGCCCCAGTGCAACAACGGCGTTGCCGACTCCGGAAAGGCAACGTAGCGTTTCGCACATCGGAAACACCTAACGAGCTCAGGAGAACACGATGCCGAACTTCGACACCCCCGCCCCGATCGCCGCCGTCCTCGACATCCCCGCCGGGCGCATCCAGGTCATCGCCGCCGACCGCGCCGACACCGTCGTCGAGGTGCGGCCGGCCGATCCCGCCAAGAGCCGCGACCTCGAGGCCGCGGAGCAGACCACCGTCTCCTACGCCGACGGTGTCCTGCGGATCCAGGCCGCCACGCCCAAGAGTCAGCTGCTCGGCTCCGCCGGCTCCGTGGAGGTCACCGTCCAGCTGCCCGCCGGCTCGCGGATCGAGGCCACGTCGGCCGCTGCCGAGCTGCGGGGTGTCGGCCGGCTCGGCGACATCACGGTCGAGGGCGCGTACCGCCAGATCAAGATCGACGAAGCGGGGAGCGTCCGCCTGACCGCGGTCGACGGCGACGTCGAGGTCGGCCGGCTCAACGGCCCGGCGGAGATCAGCACCACCCGGGGCGCCATCCGGATCGCGGAGGCGGTGAGCGGCACCGTCGTCCTGCGTACCCAGTCCGGCGACATCTCGGTCGCTGCCGCCGCCGGGGTCTCGGCGGTCCTGGACGCCGGCACCGGCCACGGCCGGATCAGCAACACCCTCAAGAACGACGGCACCGCGGAGCTCGACATCCGCGCCACCACCGCACACGGCGACATCGCCGCCCGGAGCCTCTGATGGAGCTGACCATGAACGAGAACACCACCTGGACCGGCATGGTGCCGGTCGAGGACACGGCACTGGCCGTCACCGACACCGGCGGTCCCGGCATCCCCGTGGTCTACCTCAACGGCCAGTTCGCCACCCAGGGATACTGGCGCCGCGTCATCGCGGATCTGGGGACGGGCCGGCGGCACATCACCTACGACGAGCGGGCCCGCGGCAAGTCGAAGCGGTCGGCCGACTATTCGTTCGAGGCGGCCGTCCGGGACGTCGACGCGGTCCTGGCGGCCCGCGGCGTGGGCCGGGCGCTGCTGGTGGGCTGGTCCTACGGGGCGGTCGTCGCAGCGCACTGGGCCCACCGGAATCCGGAGCGCGCTGTGGGCGCGGTCCTGGTTGACGGCGCGTTCCCGCACGACTGGCTGGACGAGGCCATGGAGCTGCGGATCCGCAAGCTGTTCCGGCGGATGAGCTGGTTCCTGCCGCTGCTGCGCCCGACCGGCCTGGCCCCGAGGATGAACGCCGGCCAGCAGGCGGACAGCAACATCGAGCTCGGCCGGCTCTCCCGCGAGCGGGAGCTGGGCCCGGTGCTGGACGGCATCACCGTCCCGGTGCGCTACGTCGTCGCGTCGGGGACGTCCTTCGGCAGCCGCGGTGACGAGCAGGAGAAGATCCGCGCCGGCCTGGACGCGGTGACCGGGCGCAACCCGAACATCCGGATCGCGGCGAAGGTCACCAGCAACCACGGGGCGATCCTCAAGAAGGACCACGCGGCCGTCGCCGACGCCGTCCGCGCGATCACTGATTAAGAAAATCAAGATCGACATCGTAAAAGTGAAGCTGTCGCGGTGTAAAACTAGAGATATGACAGAGCAGGCGATGGACTGGCAGGAGCTGACGGGCCTGACCGGGGGCCGGCCATTCGTGGTCGAGCGGGTCCGCCTGACCGGCGGCGACATCGCGATCGAGGGTGCGTTCGAGCCGCCGCAACTGGCTCAGCTCACCGTCGAGGACCAGGTCTTCGTCACGGCGTTCGTGCGGTGCCACGGCTCGATCAAGGAGATGGAACGGATCTTCGGGGTCAGCTACCCGACGATCAAGTCCCGGCTCAACCGGATCACCCAGCTGCTCGGCTTCGTCGAGACCGATCCGGCGCCGTCCCGGGCCGAGGTCATCGACCGGCTGCGCCGCGGCGAGATCACCGCTCGGCAGGCACTGTCCGAGCTGGACGGTGACACGTGATGCCGCAGCTGGTGACCGTACGGGTGAACAGCCCGCGCGGCCGCCGCATCCGGATCTGGGTCCCGGTCCTGCCCGTGGTGCTCGTCCTCCTGCCGGTCCTGGTCCTCGCCGTCCTGGCGGCGGCCGTGGCCTGTCTCGTCCACCGCGTCAGCGTGGCGCGGGCCCTCGGCACCGGGTGGCGCACCGTCTCGGCGTTGCCCGGCACCCGGGTCGACATCGAGCAGGGCCGCACGGCCGTGCTCGTCACCGTCCGATAGGAGAGCTCGCGATGAACGAACAGCGCAGGGACATCCTCGACCTGCTGGCCGAGGGCAGCATCACCGCCGAGGAGGCCGAGCAGCTCATCGCCGCGCTCGACCGGAACCGGCCGGCGTCGGCGCCGGGCCCCGAGGTCCGGCCCCACGGCAAGGTGAAGTATCTGCGGGTGGTGGTGGACTCCGTGGAGAACGGCGAGCCCGGCCGGGTCAACGTGCGGGTGCCGTTGCAACTGCTGCGCGCCGGGGTCCGGCTGGCCGCCCTGATCCCGCCGCAGGCCCTGGGCCGGGCCAATGCCGAGCTGAGCAAGGCGGGCGTGCCGTTCGACCTCACCCAGCTCAAACCGGAACAGCTCGAGGCGCTCGTGGACCACCTCGACGACATGACCGTCGAGGTGGACCAGCCCGACGCCAAAGTGCGGGTCTTCTGCGAGTAGGCCGCGCATCACCCGGCGCGCACCGGGAGCGTCTTGACGCGGTGGCGGGTGTGCGACTTGCGATGGCTGATCCGGCGGCGGACCAGTTCGATGACGCCACCGAACGCGAACGACAGCCCCAGACCCACGCCGAGACCCAGCAGCGGGTTCTCGACGAACGCCGCGCCGCCCACGAAGCCCAGCCCCGCCGTGTACGCGGCCCAGGCCAGCGCCGCTGTCGCCGAGGCGGGGCTGAACCTGGACAGCGGCAGCCGGGCCGTGCCGCAGGCCAGGTTCATCGTCACCCGGCCGCCCGGCAGGAACCGCGACATCACGATCAGCAGGCCGGGACGCCGGTCGAGCTGCCGGCCCGCCGCCGCGACGGCCCGGCTGACGTGCCGGGAGCGGTTGATCAGCCGGGGGCCGAGGACGCTGCGGCTGAGGCCGTACGCGAGGTGGTCGCCACTGAAAACGCCCAGCGCGGTGGCCAGCACGACCAGCACCAGGCTCGGCGTGCCCGCGTGGGCGAAGACGCCGGACGCCAGCACCGCGGCCTCGGAGGGGATCATCGGCACCACGCCGTCCAGGCTGCACAGGCCCGCGAGCAGCGGGTAGAGCAGCGGAGACGTCATCACCGGGCCGACCAGAGGAATCAGATCCATGGGCCGAAGCGTGGGCGCGGGGTACCGCGGCGGGCGTCGATCTCCGGTACCGGCGGGCGTCATCCCCGGGTAGGGGGTCGGATACCTCTGCGGTTGGACGCCGCGCGTGACCGGTCTCGGTAGTGTCGCTGCGTGATGGCGCGTGCGGAAACGGAGCAGGAGCACAGCCCGGCGGCGCCCGGCCGGCGCCGGCTCCTGCTCTCGCGTCTGCCGCGGGCGGTGATGGCGATCCTGCACGCGCTCGGGGCTCTCCGCCCCGTCATCGCCAGGGTCGGCGGGCCGGCCGCCGATTCCGTGGCGGCCCTGGGCCGGCGTAACCGCCCGGTGCTGAAGTGGCTGCTGCCCTGGCTGATCGCCGGCTTCCTCGCGTTCACGCTGCTACCGCTCAATGTGACGCTGGCGGTCACCGAGTTCGACGTGTTCCCGCTGATCGCGTTCGTGGCGGGCATCGCGCAGAGCGCCGCGCTGGTGCTGATCCTGCTGCGGCCCCGGGCGGCGACCGTGCTGCAGTTCGTGGCCGTCGCGGTGTTCGCGACGGCCATCCCGCCCGACTCCGGGTCGACCTGGCCGCTCACCGTGACCGGCCTGTTCACGCTGGTCGCGCACATCGCGCTGGTCGCCGCCTGGGCCGGCCGGCGGACGGCGCTGGTGACCTGGTCGGGCAGCGTGCTGCTGCTCACCGTGGTGGCGCTGCTCGATCCGCGGGGCCGGACCCTCACGGACGGGCTGACGATGATGATCCTCTACCCGATCCTGTCGACGCTCGCCCTCGGCGCCGTGCTGATGATCCGCGGCTGGCGGGAGGTCCGCCGGGAGCTGGCCGACGCGCGGCACGACGTCGAGGTCGAGCAGAGCCAGCGGGCGGTCGCGGAGGAACGCACCCGGATCGCCCGCGAGCTGCACGACGTCGTCGCGCACAGCATGTCGGTGATCCACATGCAGGCCACCTCGGCGTCGTACCGGATCAAGGACCTGGATCCGGAGAGCAAGGCCGAGTTCGCCCGGATCGCCGCCGGCGCCCGGTCGACCATGCGCGAGATGCGCCAGCTGCTGGCCGTGCTGCGCGACGAGAGCGCCGACCCCGAGCTCACGCCGGTGCCCGGGCTGGGCCGGCTGCCGGAGCTGATCGAGTCGGCCGGTCGCGCGGGCGTGCCGGTCGAGCTGCGCGAGGCCGGGACGGTACGCGAGGCAGCACTCCCGGAGAGCGTCGCCCTCGCGGCATACCGGATCATCCAGGAGTCGCTGAGCAACGTCATCCGGCATGCGCCCGGCGCCCGTACCACGATCTGTCTCGACGTCGAAGGCCCTGATCTTGTGCTCACGGTGGTGAACGACGCGGCGGCGCAGCCGGCGCAGCCGATGGAGGCGCCCGGCCGGGTCAGTCACGGGTTGCCCGGGATGCGCGAGCGGGTCCGGCTGGCCGGCGGTTCCCTGGCGGCCGGCCCGCGCGCCGAGGGCGGTTACCGGGTCGAGGCGAAGCTGCCGATCGGGGGCGACGAGTGATCCGCACGCTGATCGTGGACGACCAGTCGATGATCCGGGTCGGCATCCGCGCGATCCTCGAGGCGCAGGACGACATCACGGTTGTCGGCGAGGCGGAGAACGGCCGGCTCGGCGTGCAGCGCTCGCGCAGCCTGCGCCCGGACGTCGTGCTGATGGACGTCCGGATGCCGGTGCTGGACGGGCTGGCCGCGACCCAGGAGCTGCTCGGCCCGGACCGCACCGAGGGGCACACGCCGCGGGTGCTGATGCTGACGACGTTCGACCTCGACGACTACATCTATGCCGCGTTGCAGGCCGGCGCGAGCGGCTTCCTGCTCAAGGACAGCGAGCCCGAGGACCTGCTGCGGGCCGTCCGCGTGGTGGCCGGCGGCGAGGCGTTGCTGGCGCCGAGCATCACCCGCCGGCTCATCGAGAACTTCGTCTCCGCCCGGCCGCGGCGCCCGGCCGGCGCCACGGCGCTCAACGGCCTCACCGACCGGGAACGGGAGGTCCTGCGCCTGCTCGCGCTGGGCCGGTCGAACGCCGAGATCGCCGCGTCGCTGTTCATCGCCGAGCAGACCACCAAGACCCACGTGAGCCGGATCCTGCAGAAGCTGGGCCTGCGCGACCGTGTCCAGGCCGTGGTCTTCGGCTACGAGACCGGCCTGGTCACCCCCGGTGGCCAGGGCTGAGGCGGTGCCGTCAGCCCTTGCGGCCCACCGCGGCCCACAGGTTGATGTCCGAATTCACGGGGATGTGGGCGCCCGGCTCCGGCCGCCACTCGCTGGCCGGCACCACGCCCGGCTCGACCAGCTCCAGTCCCTCGAAGAGCTCGCTGAACTCCGCCCGGCTCCGGGTCCAGACGTCGGACTTGCCCTGCTCGACCAGCTGCTGATAGAGCGCCTGCTGCTCGGGGGTGCCGAAGTCGGAGGTGGCGTGCGTGGCGACCAGGTAGCTGCCCGGCGGCAGCGCGTCGACCAGCCGGCGCACGATCGGCCGGGCCGCACCGTGGCCGTGGATGAAGTGCAGGACGGCGATCAGCATCAGGCCGACCGGCTGCGTCAGGTCGAGCGTCTCGTGCAGGACCTGGTCGCCGAGGATCGCGTCCGGATCGTTGAGATCGGCCTCGATGTAGGCGGTCCGGCCCTCGGGGCTGCTGTCGAGCAGGGCCCGGGCGTGCACCATGACGAGCGGGTCGTTGTCGACGTAGACGATCCGGCTGTCGGGGGCGTGCCGCTGGGCCACCTGGTGGGTGTTGTCCGCGGTCGGCAGGCCGGTGCCGATGTCGAGGAACTGCCGGATCCCGGTCTCCGCGGCGAGGAACCGGGTGGCCCGCTGCAGCAGCGACCGGTTGGCCAGCGCGCCGAGGCGTACCTTCGGGAACAGCCGTTCGAGCTCGTCGCCGGAGGCCCGGTCGGCGGCGAAGTTGTCCTTGCCGCCGAGCCAGTAGTTGTAGCGCCGGGCGGGATGCGCCTTGGTCGGGTCGATGCCAGGGGTCGCTGCGCTCGTGTCCACGGCAGAACGATATCGCCGGGCCCGTCGCGCCGCGCCGACGGTCCACCCCGTGGGTGCCTGGTACGTGAGCCGGTCGCGGGGCTCTAGGCTGCTCGTGTGGTGGAGGCCGAGGGCATCAAGGACACCGAGCGGTTGCGCCGGCTCGAGGCCGTCACCGACATGGCCCTGTCCCGGATGGCCGCCGCCGACCTGCTCGACGAGCTCCTCGACCGGGTCCGCGATCTGCTCGGCGTCGACACCGCGGTGATCCTGCTGGTGGACGCCCACTCCCGTCATCTCGTCGCCACCGCTGCGAAGGGCCTCGAGGAGGAGGTGGAGCAGGGCTTCCGGGTGGCGATCGGCCGCGGTTTCGCCGGCCGGGTCGCGCACACCCGGCAGCCGGTGGCCATCGACGATGTCACCCCCGACGACGTCGTGAATCCCATCCTGCTCGACAAGGGCGTCAGATCGCTGCTGGGTGTCCCGATCCTCGCCGGTGACGAGGTGGTCGGTGTCCTGCACATCGGCAGCCTCACCCCGCGGGTGTTCACCGCCGACGACGTGCACCTGTTGCAACTCGTCGCGGACCGCGCCAGCCGGGCCGGGCAGATCCGGTCCAACAAGCTCGACCAGGCGGCCGCGCTGGCCCTGCAACGCAGTCTGCTGCCCACCCTCCTGCCGGGAGCCGCTGGCGTGGACATGGCCGCCCGCTACGTGCCGGGGCACGACTTCGGCATCGGCGGGGACTGGTACGACGTCTTCGCGCTCCCGTCCGGCTGGCTGGGCGTGGTCATCGGGGACGTGTCCGGGCACGGCCTGGCCTCGGCGGTCGTGATGGGCCGGGTCCGTAGTGCCCTGCGCGCGTACGCCCTGATCTCCGATGATCCGGCCGAGGTCCTCACGTTGCTGGACCGCAAAGTTCATCACTTCGAGACCGGCAACCTCACCACCGCGCTGTACGCGATGATCAGCCCCGATCGCACCGCCGTGCACATCTCGCTGGCCGGGCACCTGCCACCGATCCTGGCCGCACCGGGACAACCGGCCGGCGTGCCGTACATACCCGTCGGCCCGCCGCTGGGCATCGGCCGCCCGGCCCGGGTCCGCACCACCACGATCATCGACTTCCCGCCCGGTGCGGTCCTGGTCAGCTACACCGACGGGCTGGTCGAACACCGCGGGGAGATCATCGACGTGGGGATCAAGCGGCTGGCCGACGCGATCCGGCCCGCCGCCGCCGAGGCGGTCTGCGACGCGATCATGGCGAGCACCGGGACCGAACGACCCACCGACGACATCGCCGTGCTGGTCGTCCGCCGCTGCCTCTGAAACCTTCGTCAGCGGGTCGCGGCCGCTGTGCCGGGCTGGTCGGTCAGCGGCACCTCGGCCCAGACGACCTTGCCGTGGTCGCTGGGGCGGGCCCCCCAGGCCCGGGCCAACGCCCCGACCAGCAGCAACCCTCGTCCGCCGATGCGGCGAGGATCCGGCCCGTAGGCGCGGGGCAGCTCGGAGCTGGTGTCGGTGACCTCGATCCGGACGGCGTCGGCGCGCCGGTGCAGCAGCAGCTCGCCGCCGTCGCCGGTGTGCTGCACGACGTTCTCCACCAGCTCGGTGATCACCAGCAGGGTGTCGTCGACCAGCTCGGGGGTCTGCCACTGGCCGAGGACCTTCCGGGCGTGCTGCCGCACAGCCGCGTAGTCGGTGCGGTGAGCGAACGACAGCCGCATCGGGTCCATGACAGCTTTCTACCCTCCGTGACGCCGATTACGCCCGCCGGGGGTCCGCACGGTCGGTCATGAATGCGACTCACTCCGGTCGCGGTGGGGCAAACGCGCGACGACGCCGGTGCGTGGGGATCTGGGACATCCTGATCGACGTTGGCAAGCGTGGCCGGGCCTCGGGCACGCGGCCATGATTCTCGGCGAGCGATACGCCCGGGCGCAGGGCGCGCACACGCTCGGCCTCAGCATCTACTCGGCTGAGGTTCGGCGACGTTCGTGAGCGGCGCAAGCCTCCCGGCATTGATGATGTTAGTTCCGGTTCTCCCGGGGCACTGCCGGGCCCACAGGTGAATGGTGACTGCGCCGGGAGGCCGAGATGAGCCAGACCGATCAGGACGGGCCGGGGACGCAGCTGTCGCCGCCGAGGCGCGAGGACCGGCTGACGGGCTCGGTGATCGTGGTCGCGCTCGTCTCCGCCGTCTCGGGCCTGCTCTACGGCTACGACACCGGCATCATCTCCGGCGCCCTGCTGCAGATCGGCGAGGACTTCGGCATCGGCCACCTGTGGGAGCAGGTGATCGCCGCGTCGATCCTGGTGGGCGCGGTCATCGGGGCGCTGACCTGCAGCCGGCTGGCCGAGCGCCGGGGCCGGCACGGCACGCTGCTGCTGATCGGCATCGTCTTCGTCGTCGGGTCGCTCGCCGCCTCGCTCTCCCCGGATCCGGTCACCCTGTCGCTGAGCCGCCTGGTCCTGGGCTTCGCGGTCGGCGGCGCCACGCAGACCGCCCCGGTGTACGTCGCCGAGCTCGCGCCGACCGCCTACCGGGGCCGGCTGGTGCTGTTCTTCCAGATCGCGATCGGCGTCGGCATCGTCATCGCCACCGTCGTCGGTGCGGCCCGGGTCATCGACTGGCGCGTGGCGATCGGGATGGCCGCCGTGCCCGCCGCGATCATGTTCGCCCTGATGCTGCGGCTGCCGGAGAGCCCGCGCTGGCTCGCCCGGGAGGGCCACATCGACCGGGCGCGGGAGGCACTCACGCGGGTCAGGCACCCGGACGCCGACCTGTCCGGGGAGCTTCAGGAGATCAAGGACAACGTACGCGCCGAGAAGCAGGCCAGTACCCGCGGCTGGGCCGGGCTACGGGCCGCTTGGGTGCGGCCGGCGCTCGTGGTCGGCTGCGGGCTGGCGATCTTCACCCAGCTGTCCGGCATCGAGATGATCGTCTACTACACGCCCACGATCCTCACCGACAACGGCTTCTCCGACTCCACGGCGCTGCGGGTGTCCGTCGCGCTGGGTCTGACGTACCTGATCGCCCAGCTCATCGGGCTGGTCATCATCGACCGGGTCGGCCGCCGGCGGCTGACCCTGCTGACCCTGCCCTGCTCCGCGGCCGCGCTCGTCGTGCTGGGCTGGTTCTTCGTCTCCGGCAACGACGGCAAGTCGATGATCCCGTGGATCGTCGCGACGCTGATCGCCTTCATGGCCTTCACCGCCGGTGGCATCCAGCTCATGGGGTGGCTGACCGGGTCGGAGATCTATCCGCTGGCCACCCGGGCGGCGGGCGCCGCGGCCCAGTCCGCGTCGCTGTGGGGCACCAACGTGCTGATCACCCTGACCCTGCTCAGCACGATGAAGGCGATCGGCACGGGACAGACCTTCTGGATGTACGCGGCGTTCAACGTCATCGCCTTCTTCTTCCTGTACCGCAAGATGCCCGAGCTGACCGGGCGCAGCCTCGAGCAGATCGAGGATCACCTGGCCAAGGGGAAGTTCAAGCCCGCGGACTTCGCCTGACCCCGGCCCGGTCGACACTGGGAGGGTGAGACGTGAGCCGAGCATTCTGCATGTGGATCTCGATGCGATGTTCGCCGCCGTCGAGCAGCGCGACAAGGTGTCCCTGCGGGGCCGGCCGGTCATCGTCGGTGGTGTCGCCGGGCGTGGGGTAGTGGCGACCGCCTCCTACGAGGCCCGCGCGTACGGCGCCCGGTCCGCGATGCCCACCGCGGAGGCCCGGCGGCGGTGCCCGCCCGGTACGGCGTTCCTGGCACCTCGTTTCGGCGCGTACCGCCGCACCAGTGAGGTCTTCATGGCGTTGCTGGCTGACGTGTCGCCCGTGGTGGAGCAGGTCTCCATCGATGAGGCGTACGTCGATCTCGCCGCCGGTGACCACGACCTCTCCACCGCCGGGGTCACCGCGATCGCGCGGCGGCTGAAGGCCGCCGTCGCGGCGGCGACCGGCGGGATCACCGGCTCGGTCGGCGCCGCCTCCTCCAAACTCCTCGCCAAGATCGGTTCCGACCTCCGCAAACCCGACGGGCTGCTGGTCGTCGCGGCCGGCGCGGAACGCGCGGTGCTGCACCCGCTGCCGGTCGGGCGGCTGCCGGGCGTCGGGCCCACGACCCAGGAACGGTTGCGCCGCGCGCAGGTCCACACGGTCGGTCAGCTCGCCGCGGTGGCCCTGCCCGACCTGATCGAGTGGTTCGGCCAGGCCCATGGCGCCGGGCTGTACCGGCTGGCCCGCGCCGACGACGACCGCGCCGTGGTGACCGAACGGGAGGCGAAGTCGGTGTCCGCCGAGGAGACCTTCGACGTCGACGTCGCCGACCGGGCCCGGCTGGTCCGGGAGCTGGACCTGCTCGCCGCCCGGGTCGGCGGCCGGTTGCGGGCCGGCGGGATCTCCGGGCGGACCGTCACCGTCAAGATCCGGCACCACGACTTCACCACGATCACCCGGTCGCTGACCCGGGACCAGCCCACCGACGATCCCCGGCTGGTCGCCGAGCTGGCCCGGCGGCTGCTCGCCGACGTCGACACCGCGGCCGGCATCCGGCTGCTCGGGGTCGGGATGACCACGCTGACCGACTTCGCGCAGGACGACCTGTTCAGCTCTTCCGCCCCCGCCGCGCCGGACGTCGATGCGGCCATTGCGGTGCCGGAGCTGGTGAAGCCGTCCGTGCCCGCCGAGCCGCTGTCGGCGCAGTGGCGGCCCGGGCAGGACGTCCGGCACGACGAGCACGGACCGGGCTGGGTCTGGGGCAGCGGGCTGGGCCGGGTCACCGTCCGCTTCGAGGGTCCCACCACGCCGCCGGGACCCGTGCGGACGTTCGCGGTCGACGACCCGGAGCTGCATCCGGCCGAGCCGCCGGACTGGACCGCACCCGCCTGAGGCCGGTCACCGGCCGAGCCGGCCCGGGTCGACGGTGGTCACGGCCGTCTGCGCGTCCAGCTCCCAGCCTTTCCCGTACGCCGCGGCGAAATCGTCCACGCCCAGCGCGGCCCGGCCCCGGCGGCTCAGCTCGCGTACCTGCCGGTCGGTGCGGTCATGCGCGCCACGCAGCCGGGAGGCGGCGCCGAGCAGGACAGCCGACTCGTGATGGTCCCCGTACGCCTCGGCGAGAGCGGCGATGTGCACCGCCACCTGGGCCAGGATCGGCAGGTCGCCGGTTCGCAACGCGGACGCGTACGCCTGCGCCAGCGCTCGTTTCGCGCCGGTCCGGTCACCGGCGGCCAGCAGCAGCCCGGCGCGCACGCTGCCGACCATCGTGCGCGCGTCGTCACCGGGGAACGGAGAGTCGCCGCGCAGACCCTCTTCGGCGGCGTCGAGCAGCTCCCGCGCCCGGTCCGGGTCGCCCAGCCGCAGCCGAAAGCCGGCCTCCCACGCGTCGACCAGGAACAGCAGCTCCGGTGCCCGCGCGCGGACAGCCCGCTCCCGGGCCGAGCCGATCGTCGCGAGCGCCGGGCCGGTGTCGCCGCGGCGCAGGTGCAGATCGATCCAGCGCAGGTCGAGGAACACCTCGTCACCCCGGCTGAGCGAGCCGAACGCGCCGGCCAGCGACCGGGCCTCGCGCAGGTCGGCCAGCGCGCCGTCGAGGTCGTCGTCGTACTGGCGCAGCTGGGCGCGCATCGGCAGCACGGTCGCCTGGCCCCAGCGGTCGCCGGCCTGCCGGAAACCGGCCAGGGCCGCGGTGATGTCGGTACGCACCTCGTCGAGCCGGCCCGCGTTCTCGGCGAACTCGGCCCGGAACATCCGGGCCAGCCCGGCCAGCCACCCGTCGGCGCCGGCCGCCATCCGCTCGATGAGCGTCAGCGCGGCCTGCTCCTCCCGCAGGAAGGCGAGGGCGAGGGCGGCGAGCGCGCCGGCCGGTCCGGGCAGTTCCGGGTACGCGAGCAGCCGGCCGGCCGTCCCGCGCAGCTGTGCGGCGGTCTCCCCGGCTGTCGTCCCCGGCCCGGTGTCGAGGCGGTTGAACAGGTGGATCGCCCGGGCGCAGTCGCGTTCGGGCGTGGGGCCGCCACCGGGCACCGCCAGGGCCTCACCCAGCCAGTACGCGGCGTCGGGGCGCCGGCCCAGCATGTGCCAGTACCAGGTCAGGTGCAGAGCCAGAGTGACCGCGCCGGGGCTGTCGCCGGTGTCGCAGCGCCGGCGCAGGGCGGCCAGGGTGTTGTCGTACTCGGCGCTGATGAGCCGCAGGGCGGCCGGCTGTCCGGGCCCGCGCAGCTGCGGATCGGACCGGGCCAGCAGCGCCGCGAAATGGTCGGCGGCCAGGTCGCGGGCGGTGCCCAGCGCGCCCGTCGTGGCCAGGCGGTCGATGCCGTACTCGCGCAGCGTCTCCAGCATGCGGTAGCGGCCGGGCTCGGGCGCGAGCTGCAGCAGTGACCGGTCGACCAGGCTTGCGAGCAGCTCGGGGAGCTCGTCGGCGGGCACCGCGGTGCCCGCGCAGACCGCGGCGGCCGAGGCCGGTGTGACACCGCCGGGCAGGATCGAGACGCGCTCGGCGACCGTCCGTTCGGGTTCGCTGAGCAGCTCCCAGCTCCAGGCGATGACCGCGCGCAGCGTGCGGTGCCGGGGGAGCGCGGCGCGGCTGCCGGTGGACAGCAGCCGGAGGCGGTCGGTGAGCCCGGCGGCCAGCTGGGGCAGCGACAACGTCCGCAGCCGGGCCGCCGCCAGTTCGAGGGCCAGCGGCATCCCGTCCAGGCCGCGGACCACCTGCACGACCTCGGCCAGTGTGGACTCGTCGACGCGGAAGCCGGGGCGGACGGCCGTGGCCCGCTCGGTGAACAGGCGCACCGCCGCCGTCTGCCGTGCCGCCTCGACGCTGTCGTCCGCCGCGGGCAGGGCGAGCGGGCCGAGCGGCACCAGGGTCTCGCCGTCGACCGCGAGGGGTTCGCGGCTGGTGGCCAGCACCCGCAGCCCGGCGCAGCGGGCCAGCAGCGCCGCGGCCAGCTGCGCGACGGCGTCGATGAGGTGCTCGCAGTTGTCGACCAGCAGCAGGCTCTCCCGGCCGCCGAGCTGCTCGGCGAGCACCTCCAGCTCGTCGCCCTCGACCCGGGCACGTGCCTCGAACATCGCGCCGCCGCGCAGCCCGGCCCCGGCGAGCACGGCGGCACCGACCTTGGCCGGCTCGGTGACCGAGGCGAGGTCGATGAGCCAGGCGCCGTCGCGGAAGTCGTGCTGGTGGCGGCGGGCGGCCTCGACGGCGAGGCGGGTCTTGCCGGCACCGCCCGGGCCGAGCACGGTGACCAGCCGTCCGGCGGCGAGCAGGGTGCCGATCCGGGCGAGGTCCTCCTCGCGGCCGATGAAGCTGGTCAGCGGCGCGGGCAGGTTGCCGGGCCGGGCCCGTGCCGTGCCGGCGGCGGGGGCCCGCAGCAGGCGCAGGTGGCGTTCGTGCAGGGCGGCGCCCGGGTCGGTGCCCAGTGCCTCGGCCAGGGCCTGCCGCGTCTGTTCGTACCGGGCGAGGGCGTCGCCCTGGCGGCCCTGCGCGGCGAGCGCGTCCATGAGGAGCGCGGCCGCCCGCTCGTTGACAGGTTGCTCGGCGAGCAGCGCGGTCAGGCGGGTGGCGGCCACGTCGGCGCGGCCCAGCATCAGCTCGGCCTCGGCCAGGTCGGCGACGGCCTCGACCGAGATGTGGGCCAGGCGGGTCGCGGCTGCGGGTGCTACCGCGGCGACAGCGGCCGGCTCGGCGCCGGGACGTTCGCCCCACAGCGCCACGGCCCCGTCGAGCAGGGCCGCCGCGGCGTGCGGGTCGCCGGCGCGCAGGCGGTCACGGCCGGCGGCGGCGAGCTGCTCGAACCGCAGCGCGTCCACGTCGGCCGGGTCGAGGGCCAGCCGGTAACCGCCCGCGACCTGCGCGAGGTCACCGGCCGCGCCGAGGATCCGGCGCAACCGCGAGACCAGGGCCTGCAAGGCGTGCGCGGCGCCGGCCGGCGGGTCCTCGGCCCAGATCGCGTCGACCAGGACACCGGGCTCGACCGACCGTCCGCCGGCGAGCGCCAGCCGGACCACGAGTGCTTGCAACCGCGCGCCCGCGATCGGCAGCGCGGCGTCCCCGTGGGACAGCCGGAAGGCGCCGAGCAGCGCGACGCGAAGCCCCCCGCCCTCGTCCATCACCTGATCTTCGCGCGGGCACCGGGAAGTCCCCAAATCAGTGCGTGTGAGCGCCGTGTGCGCCCGGTGTGAGCGCCCGGCCGTTGTCTCGGTCCCGGACGGATCACCACCACGAACGACGGAGGCACCGGATGAGCCAGATGAACACCACGGACCAGGGCTGGGTCCGGACCTGGAGCGCCTCGCCCCAGGCGCCCGACGCGTCGGTCTCGGCCCTCGAGCCCTTCGCCGACACCACCCTGCGCCAGGTGGTGCGGCTCAGCGGCGGCGGGCGCCGGGTGCGCGTCCGCTTCACCAACGAGTACGGAACCACCCCGCTGACCATCGGCGCGGCGCGGCTGGGCCGGGCGGCTCCCGGCGGGGCGATCGAGCCGGGTAGCGACCGGGAGCTGACCTTCGCCGGGCGGCCGGCCGTCGACGTCCCGGCGGGCGCCCCGGCCCTCAGCGACCCGGTGGACCTGCCCGTGGCGGCTCTCGCCCACCTGGCCATCAGCCTGTACCTGCCCGGCCGGGTGGAGACCTGCACCACCCACGGCTCGGACCTGGACGGCGGCTGGTCCATCCCTGGTGACGCCGTGGCCGCCCCCGCCCTGCCCGGCGGTGCCGTGCCGCTGCCGGCGCAAGGTCTGCTCTCGGCGGTCGAGGTGCTTCCCGACGGGCCGGCCACGGCCGTCGTCACGCTCGGCGATTCCCTCACCGACGGCGCCGGCTCGACCCCCGGCGCCGGCCACCGGTGGCCGGACCTGCTGGCCGGGCGTCTCGCCGGGCGGGACGGGCCCGCTGTCCACGTCTGCAACCAGGGCATCAGCGGGAACCGGGTGCTCAACGACGGGTTCGGGGCCTCGGCCCTGGCCCGCTTCGACCGTGACGTGCTGGCGACACCGGGCCTCGGCCACGTGGTGGTGCTCGAGGGCTCCAACGACCTCGCCATCTCCTTCGCCCCGCGCGACGACGGGCCGATGGGCGAGTTCCTGATGATGTTCCCCGGTGCGCCGGTGACCGCGGACGACCTCATCGCGGGCTACTGCCAGCTCATCGCCCGAGCACACAGCCGCGGCGTGAAGATCTACGGTGCGACGCTCACGCCGTACGGGGGCTCGGATGTCTTCGCCCCGGCGGGGGAGAGCGCGCGGCAGGCGGTCAACGCCTGGATCCGTACCGGTGGTGGTTTTGACGCCGTGCTGGACTTCGATGCCGTCTGGCGGGATCCGGCCGATCCGGCCCGGCTCCGGGACGAGTTCGACGCGGGCGACCACCTGCACGGCAACGACGCCGGCTACCGGGCCCTGGCCGACTCCGTCGACCTGGCGCTGTTCGCATGAGGCGCGCCGTGCACGACGTCGTGATCGCGGGCGCCGGCCCGGTCGGTCTGTTCCTCGCGTGCGAGCTGGGCGTCGCGGGCTGCTCGGTCCTGGTGCTCGAACGTGATCCGGAGCCGGACTCGCCGTGGAAGGCGATGCCGCTGGGCATGCGGGGACTGTCCGTCACGTCGGTCGAGGCCTTCTACCGGCGCGGGATGGCGGTACCCGGGCACCTCGGCATGATGGACGTCGACGACGGCGCGTTCGATCGTTCCCGGACACCGGCCCGGGAGCATCTGCAGGCGGTGCTGCGCCGGGTCTCCGGCACCGAAGTGACGCTGAGCAACGTGTGGTTCGCCTCCACCTTCACCGACCGGGCGATGCAGGCGACGACCTACCGCCGGGGACGGATCCTGCTCGCCGGCGACGCCGCGCACATCCATTCGCCGCTGGGCGCACAGGGCCTCAACCTGGGCCTCGGCGACGCCCTGAACCTGGGGTGGAAGCTGGCCGCGACCGTGCACGGGCACGCGCCGGACGGGCTGCTCGACACCTACGCCCGCGAGCGTCACCCGATCGGCGCCGCGGCGCTCGACTGGACCCGCGCCCAGGCGGCGGCCATGCGGCCGGACCCGCACGGCCAGGCGGTCCAGGCGTTGATCCGCGACCTGATCGCGACCCGGGACGGGACGACCTACGTGTACGGCAAGCTGTCGGGCTCGGCCATCCGCTACGACCTCGGCAGCGATCAGCCGCTGGTCGGCCACAACGCCCCGGAGTTCCGGCTCCGGGACGGCGCCCGCCTCGGCGACCTGCTGCGCGACGGACACGGCGCCGTACTCGCTTTCAGCCCCGGCCGATCCCTGGCCGAGCCGGCGCACCGCTGGCGGAGCCGGCTGCGCTATGCGGCCGGGCCGGCGCACAACGATCTCGGCCTCGGTGCCGTGCTCGTCCGGCCCGACGGCACCGTCGCCTGGACGGGTGATCGCGACCCCGGCCGGGCGGCGTTCGAGCGGGCGGCGTTCGAGCGGGCCGCGACCCGCTGGTTCGGGACCCCGGCGAACGGAGCCGCGCGGTAGCGTGGACGCGGCAGTCTAGGCTGGCGCGGACCTGCCGACCAGTACCGTCCGATTCGGAGAGTGGCACGTGGCGAGCGACGAGCAGCAGCACCCCAAACTGGACACTTCCGTTCCCCAGACCGCCCGGATCTGGAACTATCTGCTGGGCGGCAAGGACAACTTCGCCGTGGACCGGGCGGTCGGCGACCAGATCCTCGTCGGCCAGCCCGCGCTCGCCGAGAACGCCCGGCTCAGCCGCGCGTTCCTGGCCCGGGCGGTGCGCTACCTGGCCGGCGAGGCCGGGGTGCGCCAGTTCCTCGACGTCGGCACGGGCCTGCCCACCGCCAACAACACCCACGAGGTGGCCCAGTCGGTCGCCCCGGACAGCCGCATCGTCTACGTCGACAACGATCCGCTGGTGCTCGCGCACGCCCGGGCCCTGCTCACCAGCAAGCCCGAGGGCGTCACCAGCTACCTCGACGCCGACATGCACGACATGGACCTGGTGCTGCGCGAGGCGGCCAAGACGCTGGACTTCTCCCAGCCGGTCGCGGTCCTGTTCATGGGCGTGCTCGGCCACGTCGAGGACGACGCCGAGGCGCAGTCCATGGTCAGCAAGGCGCTGGCCGCGGTGCCGTCGGGCAGCTACCTCGCCCTGTACGACGGCACCGACATCAGCGCCGAGGTCGTCGAGGCGGCGCGGCTCTGGAACCAGTCCGCCGCGTTGCCGTACCACCTGCGCAGCCCGGCCCGCCTGGCCCAGCTCTTCGACGGCCTGGAGCTGGTCGAGCCGGGCCTGGTCTCGGTCACCCGGTGGCGGCCGGAAGCCGAGTCCCCCGAGATCGACCAGTACGGCGCGGTCGGCCGCAAGCCGTAAGGTCCGGCGTTCAGTCCCCGCAGCGGTTGCCGTCGATGCGGCAGTCCTGCGGGGTCGCGTCGATCAGCGTCGCGCCGTGCACCTCGAAGGCCAGCTCGACCGAGCCGCCCGCCGGCACCCGGGAGGTCGCGGCGTCCGGCGTGAAGGTCCACACCGAGCCGTCCTGCGCCGCGGTCGCGCCGCTGACCCCGGAGACCCGCAGCGTCGACCGGGGCAGCGTCACCGTCACCGTCCAGCCGTCCTTCGCGCTCGTCCCGGGGTTGGCCACCGTGACCGCCATCCGGTAGCCGAGCAGCCCGGCCGTGACCGACGACGTCCGGTACGACGCGGTCAGCGGGACCGGAGCGTTCTCGGTGATCGGCACCTTGGCCGACACCGACGGCGCCGGCCTGGTCGCCGCCGTGGTGGGACCGCTCCGGGCGTCGCTCGGGGTCGCGGTTGTGCCCACCGCCTCGGGAGTCGTCGTCACGTCCACGCTCGGCTGCGCCGTCCGGGACGCCAGGCCGGGCAGGGCGGCCGCCCGGTCGGGTGGCGGCGTGCCGCCGTCGGGCGCCCGCACCAGCATCACGACCAGCAGGGCGGTGCCGGCCAGCGCGGCCACCACCCCGGCCACCAGCAGATAGCGTCCGACGCCGCGCCGTTCGCCGGCCTCGCGGACCTTGGGGGTCGGCGTCGCGCCGGAGTGGACGGCCGCGACCAGCCGCAGCACCCCGTCCAGGAGCACCACCACCAGCGAGCGCGGCGGCCGCGAATCGGTGTCGTTCATCTCAAGCCTTCGTGGATCGGGAGCCGGCTGTGCGCCGGGACGTCGAAGGTGCTTCGGAAGCCGACAGTGTCCAGGAACGCGATCATCACAGTGAGCGCAGCCCGCTGAGGAGCCGCTGGAGCACGGCGGGGGAGGAGTCGCGCTTGCCCTCGGCCGGCCCGCCGGTGCTGATGAGGCCCGCCGCGCGCAGCTCGCCGAGCAGCAGCCGGGTCGGCCCGAGCGGCAGGCCCAGGTGCACGGCCATCTCGGGCAGCGCGATCGGCCGCCGGGACAGCCGCAGTGCTGCCTGCTGGTCGGCCGACAGCCCGTCCGGGGCGGTGACGCCGGGAGCACAGTGGATCATCGTGCTCAGTTCGAAATCGTGCGGCACGGTGGACCGGCCGCCGACCCGGGCGTACAGGCGGACCAGCGGGCCGGCGTCCTCGTCGTACCACGCCTCGTCGGAGATCGTCACGATTGCATCACCGGCTCCAGGTCGTCGAGCGTCGGTTCCTCACCGGTCACCTGCTCCTCCGGGTCGGCTGGGGCCGGACTGATCAAGGCGGGTGGGACGGTCACCTCGGCGGCCAGGCCACCGTCGGCGCCGTTGTGCAGCTCCACCGCGATGCCGTTGCGGGCGGCGAACCGGCCCACCGCGTACAGGCCCCACCAGGTGCCACCGGCCGGCGGATCCTCCCCGGCCATCACCTGAGCCGCCGTGACCAGGTCGTCCTCGTCCATCCCGGGCCCGACGTCGGTCACCGTGAGGCGATAACCGGACTCCTGCGCCGAGCCGGTCACCCGTACCCGGGTCTCGGCCGGCGCGAACATCGTCCCGTTCTCGATCAGCTCGGCCAGCAGGTGCATCAGGTCGGTCACCGCGGCCCCGGCCAGCAGGACCGGCTCGACCTGGGAGGTGGACACCCGGCCGTACTCGCTGATCTCGGACGCGGCACCGCGCACCACCTCGCCGATCGGCACCGGGTTGCGCCAGCGGCGGGCCGGCGTTCCCCCGGCCAGCGTGATCGACTTCTCCAGGTTGCGGCGCATCCGGTTGGCCAGGTGGTCGGCGCGGAACATCTCACCCAGCGTCTCGTCGTCCGACTCCCGCCGGGCCAGCGTGTCGAGCAGCCGCAACTGCCGGTGCAGCAGGCCCTGGTTGCGGCGTTCGAGGTCGCGCAGCAGCGGTTCGAGCCGGGACGACGGATCCCCGGCCGCCCGGTCGGTGCCCGGCCGGCGTTCGCCGCCGGAAGCGGTGGCCCGGCTGCGCGACCGGCGCGCCACCAGGAGTACGGCGATGACCGCGATCAGCCCGACCCCGCCGACCAGCCCCGCCCGCACCACGGTCACGACCGCATGCCCGGTGGCCGCGTCCGCCGCCGCCCGGGTCCCGCTCGCCTGCAGTTCCCACAGCCCGGTGTTGACCTGGTTGTACGCCGCCGACCAGTCCGGCGCGCCACCGGTGCCCGCCAGCAGCCGGCTCTCGGCCGCGGCCAGCCGGGTGTCCGCGGCGAGCTGCTGATACTGCGTCGCCGTGGCGGCGGGCAGGTCACTGCCGGCCGCCACGAACAGGCTCCGCCGCGCGCCGGACAGGGTGGACAGCCGTACCCGGTCGGCCTCGGTGAGCCCGCCCCGGCGCCCGGCCGTCGCGACCAGCTGGGCATCCTCCTCGGCCAGCAGCTCGCGGGAACGGCTCAGCGCGGACAACCCGGCGGAGGACCCGGCCAGCTGGTCGGGGAAGACCGTCGGCGTCCGCAGACCCGCCGGGTCGATCAGCGCGGTGTACGAGTCGACCGCCCGCTCACGCACCACCTGACCACCGTCCACCGCGGCCCGTACGGCCGGCAGCCGGTCGGTGTGCTCCAGCAGCGCGTCGGTCTGCCGGGTGGCGTCCGTGTCGGCCAGCCACGTGATCCAACTGTCCCGGGTGGTCCGCAGCTCCTGCCGGCTCCGATCGGTACGGGCCCGCTGGGCAGCCAGCTCCGGGCCCGCGGGCGACTCACCGGCCGACAGCCGGCGTTCCGCCTCCAGGGCGAGCACCAGTGTGCCGAGCGGCCGGCTCAGGTGGTTCGCGGTGAGCCGGGCCGACATCACCTGCACCGCCTCGGTGACGGCGGGCACGGCGGCTGCCGCCCAGAGCGCGACCAGCAGCGCCAGGCCGGTGATCACCTTTGTCAGCGTGCTCATCGCTGCTCCCCCGTACCGATCAGGGCGCGCAGCCGGGTCAGCAGGGCCTGCCGGTCGGTGACCCCGAGACGTTGCCGGATGCGGGCCATGTGATGCTCCACGGTCTTGGCCGAGAGGTAGAGCCGCTCGGCCACCTGCTTGTAGGTCAGTCCCTCCAGGACCAGGGCGGCGACCTCACGCTCGCGTTCACTGAGCAGTTGCGGGCCGCCCTCGCCGGCCCGCGAGCGGGTGCCCACGGCCGGGGCGGACTCGTGCGGCCCGGCGATCCGCTCCTGCAACGCGCGGGCACAGTCGAGCAGCAGCGTCATCGCCTTGCGGTCGGCGGTCCGGATCGCCGCCTGACCCACCAGCCGGGCGCCGTCCCCGGCCAGCCCGAGTGCGCTCAGCCCGCGGGCCGCGGCGACCACCGCGTCCGGGTCGGCGGTGTCGGTCAGGACGTCGACCCACTGCGCGGCGGCTGCCGCGACCGCCTCCGTGTACGGGCTGAAGCCGCGCATGCCGGCCAGGGACTGCGCGTGCCGGGTGGCCGCGTCGTGGTCCTCGACGAGAACCGCGGCGTGCAACCGGCTCCAGTGCAGCGGCGCGCTCCACAGGGGTGGATCGCCCAGCGCGGACAGCAGCAGGTCGGCCTCGGCCAGCTGCCCGGCGACCCGGTGCTGCTCACCGAGCCGGGCGGCGGCCACCGCGAGCTCGCCCAGCGGCAGCAGGGTGAACAGGTCGACCGGCTGGCCGATCAACGTGTGACAGGCGTCCGGCCAGGCACTGCGCAGCCCGACCAGGTCGCTGGCCCGGCGGCTCAGCCCGACCTGCAACGCGGAGGCGAACAGGCGATCGCGTCCCCGCCGCCCGGGCAGCAACGCCGCGCGCGCCTCGCCGATCCGGCCGCGCAGCAGCATCGTCCAGGCCTGCAACAGCCGGTGCCGGTCGGCCAGCAAGGTGCCGCCGGTCGCCGCTTGGACCGCGCGGGCCAGCAGCGCGTCCGCGGTGTCCAGCTCGGCGCTGTGCAGGGCGATCGTCGCACCGAGCGCGGCCGGGCTGTCCGGCAGCAGCACGGCCGGACCGGCCGGCTCGATCATGGTGGCCGCCTGCACCAGCGCCGACAGCGCCGCGGTCGGAGTGCCCCGGACCGATTCGGCCATGCCGCGGGCCATCAGCGCCGCGGTCGCGCTGAGCGAGGTCGGCGGCTCGCCGGTGCCCGACGCGTCCAGGGCCTCGGCGTCGGCCGGCCGTCCGACACCGATCAGGGCGACCGCGCCGAAGCCGGCCGTGACGGTGGACGGCGACCACTGGTACAGGGCGGCGGCCTGGGCGGTCTGCCCACGGTGGGTGAGCACGGCCGCGGCGACGTACGCGGCCTCGGCGCGTTGCTCCGGCGTGCCCGCCGCCAGCGCCTGATCGGCCAGCCGGGACGCCTCGTCGAGGTCCCCGGCCAGTGCCGTGGCCAGCGCCCGGCGGGCGGCGGTGGTGCGGCCGGCGCCGGCCGCCGCGGCGAACAACCGGGCGGCCAGCTCGGGGTCGTCGCCCAAAGCCTCCTCGCCGGCGGCCTCGTAGACCTTGCCGAGCCCGGTGCCGGCCGTACCGGGGACCAGGGCGCCCCTGCTGTCGCCGGCGTCGCGCAGCAGGGGCCGGACCAGCGGCAGGACCGGCCCGCCGCGTTCCAGCTGCAGCCCGGCCAGCCGCTGCCGCACGTCGATCCGGTGCCCGATCGAGCCGAGCGCGGCGATCGCCTGCCGGGCCAATGGCACCAGCGTGCCGTCCGCGGCCAGCAACCCGGTGGCCCGGCCCGCGTCGACCAGCCCGGCCACGGTCTCGGCGTCCCGCTCGAGCAGCGCCGCGACCAGCTCGAAGGAGAGCCCGGCGCCGGCCTCCACGGCCAGCAGCAGGGTGCGCAGGTCCGGATCGAGCTCATCCAGGTCGGCCGCGAACGCACTGAGCGCGGCGACCGGCACCCGGCGCGCGGCGGCGTCGGCCTGGGTGAGCGCGTCGGCCACCCGGGCGACGTAGCGCGGCACCCCGCCGGTTCGTTCGGCGACGAAGGCCACCAGGTCGGGGGACGGGTCCGGGACGACGGCGGCCAGCCGGGAGTGGATCTCCCCGGCGGTCAGCGCGGGCAGCTGCACCGGGCGCCGCGCCCGGCGCAGCGCATCGACCAGGGCCGGCAGGCCGGCCGGGCGAGGCCATGGACGGTACGCGACAACGATGCGCGCCTCCGGCCGTTCCGCGTACGCCCGCAGCTCGTCGAGCCGGGCCGCGGGCAGCCGGTGCGCGTCGTCGGCCAGCAGCACCTGGTCACCGCTGGCGTCGACGGGCCGCCACGGGGTGACGACCGTGACCCCGGCCCGCTGCCAGAGCCCGGCCAGCTCCCGCAGCAGCACGGTCTTGCCGAAGCCGCCCGGCGCGCCGACCACGGCCTGCAACGGCGCGAACGGGTCGGCGGCGACCTCGGCGAGCAGGTCGGCGGCGGGGGAGCCGGCCACGGAACCGGTCAACATGGGTGTGCTCATCGCGCGTTCGCCCGCACCGCGGCGACATCGACCGGCGGGCGCGAGGGCCGGTCCTGCGCCCGGGTGTCCCGGCTGATCTCCGGCCACGACGCGGTCGCCGGACCGCCCGCCACGCCCGGCTGCCCCGCTGCGTCCAGCAGGCCCGCCACACCCGTGAGCCGGCCGCCCGGGAGGTGCGCGTCGGGCAGTTGGCCGTCCAGCAGCTGATAGCCCGCAGGCTGTCCGGCCGCCGACTGACCGCCCGGCAGTTGACCGCCCGGCAGTTGACCGCCCGGCAGCGGGCCGCCCGGCAGCGGGACGCCCTGCAGCGGGACGCCCTGCAGCGGGACGCCCTGCAGCGGGACGCCCTGCAGCGGGACGCCCTGCAGTTGGCCGCCCTGCAGTTGGCCGCCCTGCAGTTGGCCGCCCTGCAGTTGGCCGCCCTGCAGTTGGCCGCCCTGCAGTTGGCCGCCCTGCAGTTGGCCGCCCTGC
>NZ_JBVJIR010000006.1:0-15543 GCF_055586185.1 Actinoplanes sp. NPDC051405 | reverse complement strand
CCTGCAGCGGGCCGCCCTGCAGTTGGCCGCCCTGCAGTTGGCCGCCCTGCAGCGGGCCGCCCTGCAGTTGGCCGCCCTGCAGCGGGCCGCTCTGCAGTTGGCCGCCGGGCTGGTGGGCGTCCGGCCGCTGGCCGGCGATGGCGGCGCGCGGGGCACCCGCCGGCGGGGCGGGCCGGCGCACCAGGGGCCGGACGGCCAGCGCGGCCCCGGCGGCCACCGTCATCGGCGGATCGGGGTCGCGTAGGACCGGCACCGGGAAGGCCGCGGACAACAGATCGGACACATGCGGATATACGTCATCGGAGCCTCCGGCGATCAGCACCGCGACAAGATCACCTCGCGTGGCCCCGCAGCTGCCCAGGGTGTGCACGGCCAGGTCCACCGTGGACTGGATGACCGCCCGGGCGTCGGCCGGCGTCGCGTCGCGCAGATCGAAGCCGCTGACCTCGGCCATCTCCGCGCAGCCGAGCAGTTCCAGCCGGCCCGGGGCGTGCGACACGACGACCGAGACCTCGCAGGTCGAGCCGCCGATCCGGTAGACCAGCAGCATCCCGCCGGCGGCCGGCACGCGGCCCGCCGCCTGGTGGGTCTCCACCACCGCGCGGGCCCGGGTGACCAGCGCCGTCTGGGCCAGGTCGGCCTCGCCGAGCGCCGAGTGCACCAGGTGCAGCCGCCCGTTGCCCCACACCGACGGGTACGCCAGGGCGATCCGCTCGGGCGGCTCGTCGAGCTGCTGCCACACCCGGTCGACCACCCAGCGGGCCATCGCGGCGACCAGGCCGTGGGCCGGGAAGTAGTCGTCGCCGAACAGCATCGGCAGGCTGTCGCCGACCCGGTGCAGATAGCCGCCCACCGAGGTCGCAGCCGGCGCCCGGCCGTGGTCGGCCGGCACGACGTCGCCCTCCGGTGTCAGCACCAGCCCTGAGCTGACCGTTCGCGAGCGCAGGCCCAGCGTCACCGGCTGCGCCGGGCCCCAGCCTCCGGCGGCGCCGTCGGTGCGCCGGCAGACGGCGGCCTTGGTGGCGCCGGCGCCGATGTCGATCCCCAGGACGTAGGGCACGTCGTTACTCCTCCATCACCGACGGCCATTACTGCGGGTGTGACAGCGCGGCGGGCGTCATTCGGCCGGATAGGTCCACATGTTCGTACCAGAAGACCGCTCGCGGATCGTCCCCCAAAAAATCATGCCGCCGAATCCCCTAACCCCCTAACGCGCGGCCCCCGGGGAGCACCGAACGGCCCGGACCGGTTGGGGGCACCAACCCCGATGCCCGCGCCGGCCGGCCTCCGTACGGTTTGCTGCGGTGCCGGATCCCGGTGCCAGTGACCGGTTTCTGAAGGAGCCTCATGGACTCGTCCCCGACGTTGCAGGACTTCGTCCTCAACCTGATCTACGACCCGGCCGCCCGTTCGGCCTTCGAGCTCGACCCGGAGACCGCGCTGAACGCGGCCGGCCTGGCCGACGTCACCGCGGCCGACGTGCAGCAGGTCATCCCGCTGGTGGTCGACTCGGCCCCGGTCACCGGCCTGTACGGCCTGGCCGGCGCCGACGACCTCACCACCGGGGTGGCCAACCTGGACGTGGCCGGCGCGGTGTCGCAGCTGCAGGCGATCACCTCGCAGGTGGCCGTCATGCCGGGTCAGGTGGCCGGCGACCTCAACGTCGCCAACACCCTGGCCGGCGTGAACGCCACGGTGCTCACCGTGGCCGGCGACGACGTGGTCGGCGGCTCGGTGCTGTCCGGCAACTCGCTCGGCCTGGCCGGGCTGGGCGGCGGCGTGACCACGGCCGTGCCGGTCGGGGTCGGCGGGCTGTCCGCGGGCAACGACCCGGCCCTGCACCTGGACAACACTGTGGTGGCCCCGGTCGAGCACAGCGTGACCAACGTGGTCAGTGGCGTGGACCAGGTGGCCCCCGGCGTCGACGCCGGCCCGGTCGGCATCCTGGACGGTGGCCTGGGCACGGTCACCAACCTGCCCGCATCGATCCCGCTGGATCACGTACCGGACCTTGACGTCGCCGGGGTCGGCGGGGCAACCTCTTCGGTCGGGTCCCTGATCAAGCCGGATCTGGGCAATGTCCTGCCGCACGACCCGGTGCAGGGCCTCGACAGCACCCTGACCGGCGTCGGTGGCGCCGCGCACGACGTCACCAGCGGCGTGCTGCACGGCGTGACCCACCCGGCCGAGGACAGCGAGCCGTCGCACGACCTGCTGGGCGGGCTGCACCCCTAAGTGCCCGCGGCGCCGGTCCGGGTCGGGCGACACGACGACGAGAGACTGGGCGGACACGAATTGGGCGGGAGCGAATGACGCGATGGGAGGCCGGACCCACGGCCTATGCGGGTCCGGCCTCCCTCGTCCCGCAGAGCCCGGTGCCGGCCCGTGCGGCCGAACCGGATCCGCTGCGGGCGGCCGGGGCCCTGTGGTGGCTCGACGTCCTCGACTCCACGATCCGTACGTGCGGCACGCACGGCCGGTCCGAGGTCGCCGAGTGGCTGTCCCGCCGGCGCGCGCAGCTGCTGCGTCCGGAGTTGCGGGTGCTGGTCGTCGGGGCCGCCCACCAGGGCAAGAGTCAGCTTATCAACGCTCTGATCAACGCCGGGGTGTGCGCGGTCGACACCGCGGGCGGCACCACCGTGCCGGCGGTGGTCCGGCACGCCGAGTCGCCGGCCGCGCAGCTGATCCGCCGGGGCTCGCCGAGCGCCGAGTGGACGGCCGAGGTCGGCCTGCAGGACCGGGTCCCGCTCGGCCTGGAGGCGCTCGACAGCGCGATCGCCGAGGCGGCGGCCCGGTTCCCGGCCGGCACCCCGGTGCACGCCGACATCGCGGTGCCCCGCTCGCTGCTGGCCGGTGGCCTGGTGCTGATCGACACCCCGCCGCTGCCCGGCCTGCCCGCTTCGGCCGACCGGGCGGTGCGCACCGCCAGTGACCTGGCCGCCAGCGCCGGCGCCGACCTGGTGGTCTACGCCTGCGAGGCGGGCCGCGAGCTGACCGACGCGGACCTGGCCGTGCTGCAGGACCTGGCCCGCTTCTTTCCCGGCCTGCTGGTCGTCTTCACCAAAACCGACTACGCGATCGACTGGCGGCGCAACCTCGCCGACAGCCGCACCCGGCTGGCCCGGGCCGGGGTGCCCGCGGCCACCACCGCCGTCTCGGCCACCCTGCGGCTGCACGCGTTGCAGGCCGGCGACGCGGCGCTCAACAAGGAGTCCGGCTTCACCGACCTCATCGTCCACCTGCAACAGATGGTGGCGGCCAAACCCGACCGGCTGGCCCGCGACACGGTCAGCCGGCTGGGCCGGATCGCCCTGGAGGAGCTGGCCGGCCCGCTGCGCGACGAGCTGGCGGCCCAGCAGAACGCGGGCCTGCCGGACGCCGTGGCCCGCCTGCACACCACCCAGCGCCGCCTCGACGACCTGCGCAAATGCGCTGTCCGCTGGCAGAACGCGCTCTCCGACGAGGTCGGCGACCTGATGTCGGACATCGAGCACGACCTGCGCGAACGCACCCGCGCGGTGCTGACCGAGTCGGACGAGTTCTTCGCCACCGCCGACCCGGCCAAGGCCTGGGACGAGTTCGAGCCCTGGCTGCGGCAGTCCCTGGCCGACCTGACCGGGACCAGCATGACGTGGCTGGCCGAGCGGATCGAGTGGATGGCCCGCCGGGTCGCCGACCAGTTCCCGCCCGAGGCGGGCGAGGTGCTCCCGCCGTCCGCGCTGGTCTCGGCCGAGGGGCGGACCGACGGGGTGCCGGGCCTGGACGCGCCACCGGTGGCCAAGTTCACCCCCGGCCAGAAGCTGTTCATCGGTCTGCGTGGCTCCTACGGCGGTGTGATCATGTTCGGCCTGGCCACCAGCCTGGCCGGGATGTCGCTGATCAACCCGATCTCGATCGGCGGCGGCGCGCTCTTCGGCGGCAAGACGATCCGCGACGAGAGCAAGTCGCTGCTCAAGAAGCGGCAGGCGGAGGCCCGGACCGCGGTCCAGCGGCACGTCGACGACATCTTCGTGGGCCTCAACAAGGAGGCGCGCGACACCGTACGCCGGGCCCAGCGCGCCCTGCGTGACCACTTCACCGCGGTCACCGAGGACCTGCAGGAGATCGTCATGGAGTCGCTGCGCAACGCCAAGGCGGCGGCCGATCAGGACGTCGCCGCCCGGGAGCAGCACGCCCGGCGGCTCCAGCAGGAGCTGGCCGTGCTCGTCCAGTTGCACTCCCAGGCCCGGGCGCTGGGCGGCCGCGGATGATCAACGAGGAGGAGTTCGAGCAGCGCACCTACCGGCTGCTGAACGAGGCGGCGCACGTCTACCGGGGTGATCCGGCGGCCGCCGCGCTGCTGCGCTCCACCATCGACCGGCTCGCCGACCCGGTGCGGCTGGCCGTGACCGGACCCGCCCGCGCCGGCGTCTCCACTCTGGTCAGTGCGCTGATCGGGGAGGGTCTGGCGCCGGTCGAGCTGCCCGGTGAGCAGCTCGCCAGTGTCACCTATCGGGACGGCACCCAGCCGCGGGCCTGGTGGCAGGACGAGCGCGGGACGCCGTACGAGATCCCCACGGTCCGCACCGCCCACGGCCTGCGGCTGGTCCCGGACGGCCGGCACGCCGGGCGCCCGGACGGGGCGCGCCGCGCCGTCGTGGAATGGCCGAGCCGGGTCCTGCGCCGCACCGAGCTGACCGACACCCACCTGCCGCTGCCGCAGGTCCAGCAGACCGCCGACGCGGTCCTCTATGTGACGCCCCACCTGGGCGAGGCCGACCTGCAGGCCCTGCAGGCGGCGCGGGGCATCCGCGGCCCCTCGGTGTTCCCGGTGCACACCATGATCGTGCTGTCCCGGGCCGATGCCACCGGCGGTGGCCGCCCCGACGCCCTGTTGACCGCCAAGCAGGCGGCGCGGCGCCGCCGCCGCGAGCCCCGGGTCGGCGCGCTGTGCCAGGACGTGCTCGCCGTCTCGCCGCTGATCGCGGCGGCCGCCCGCACCCTGCGCGACGACGAGTTCCGGGCGATCGCCACGATGGCCGCCCTGCCGCGGGCCGCGGCCGAGGCGCACCTGCTCTCCACCGACCGGTTCACCGCCGCCGACGCGCTGCGGCCGGTCGCCGCCCAGCAGCGGGCCCAGTTGCTGCAGCGCTTCGGCCTCGGCGGCATCCGGCTGGCGATCACCCTGGTCCGGACCGGCTGCGACCACGCGGCGGTGCTCGGCGAGCGGCTGCAGGAGCACAGCGGCCTCAAGGACCTGCAGGCCTCGATCGCCGAGCTCTTCACGGCCCGCCGGGTCGCGCTGCGGGCCCGCTCGGCGCTGACCATCCTGGACCGCCTGCTGCGCACCCAGCCGGTGCCGCCGGCCGTCCACCTGCTGGCCGAGCTCGAGCTGCTGCTCGCCGACGCGCACGAGTTCCGCGAGTTGCGCCTGCTCGCGGCGCTGCGCGCGGGCCGGGTCAACCTGCCCCGCGAGCACGCGGTCGACGCCCGGCGGCTGCTCGGCGGCTCGGGCACCAGCCTGGGGGAGCGGCTGGGCATGTCCCCGGAGGCGACGGCCGAGGACACCTGGGGCGAGGCGCACGCCGCCGCCGAGCGCTGGCGGGAGCAGGCGCACGGCCGCGACCTCGTCCCGGCCCAGCGCCGGGCCGCGGAGGTGGTGCTGCGCAGCTGCGACATGATCCTGGCCGGCCTGGACAGCATGGCGGCACCGGCCGGCCCGGCCGCCTACGCCTGATCCGTGCACTTGCGCTCTTGGGCGCACCGGGGACACCGTGGGACCAGCGATCAGTGTCGATCCGCCGGGAGGTCCCCATGCGCCGCGTCCACCTCGTCGTGTTCTCCCTGTTCGTCCTGGTGGTCGCCTTCGCGCCGCCGGCGGCCGCGGGTCCGTCCCGCGCCGGGCTCTCGGAGCAGCGGCGCCTGGCCGACCGGCGGTTCGTGGCGACCGGCGACCGCGCCTACGAGGTCGGGGCCGAGGACGGCAGCTATCCGGCGACGGGCTGGCACATCCGCGGTGAGATGGGCGGCTTCTGGAGCCCGCCGATCAAGCTGCTCGACGGCCTGTGGTTCGCCGTCGACGGGCAGTGGCTCAGCGCGACCCGGTTCACCAGCGGCACCGGGTTCGTCCAGATGGAGCTGGCCGGCCCCGGCGGTTCGCGGATCCGGCGTACCGACGTGCTGCCGGACGGAGGCCGGGCCGCGCTGGTCGGGTTGACGTTCAGTGGGCCCGCGCGCCGGATCACGCTGGCGGTGGACGCGCATTCGGAGCTGCTACCCGCGTACCCCTGGGGCTGGACGACGCCCGGCGCGCAGGCGGTCAACCTGAGCGACACCGGTGAATTCGACGGGCGCAACCTGGTCTTCCGCGAGACGGCCACGGGCGAGCGCCCGCACGACTACGCCGCTGTGGTCGGCAGCTCCCTCACCCCGGACAGCCACGAGCTCGGCCCGGGCCATCGCGGCCCGCAGGAGCCCGCCGTCGTGTGCCCGGAGGCCGATCCGGCGCCGGCGCGGTGCGACGACGGCCCGTACGGCCGGGGCACCGGTGGCCGCCTCACGTACACCCTCGATGTGCCGCGCACCGGGCGGACGGTCTGGTTCACGGTGGCCGGCTCGGACGACGGTGTCGCGGCGGCCACCGCCGAGTCGCAACGCGCGCTGCGGGCCCCGGCCCCGGCACTGGCCCGCAAGCTGGCCGACCGCGCCCGCATCGCCGCGCGTACCCGGGTCGACCTGCCCGGCGACCGGCTGTTGCAGCGCAGTGTGGAGTGGTCCAAGCAGAACCTCGCCGACTCCGTGCAGGAGGCGCACGACCTGCGGGTGTTCGCCAGCCAGGAAGGGACACAGTTCCCGCCGCCGGCCGGCACCGTCGGCGTCGCCCGGTGGGTCGGCGCGGGCTGGCCGGACTACCCGTGGATCTTCGCCACCGACGCCGAGTACACCGCGTTCGCGTCGGTGGCGGCCGGGCAGTTCGAGCCGATCAAGGCGCACCTGCGGGCGCTGCGCGACATCAGCGAGATCGTCAACGGCCGGTCCGGCAAGGTGGTGCACGAGGTCACCCCGGACGGCCAGGTGTACTTCGGCGCCAACGACGACCCCGGCAACACCGACGAGAGCGCCAAGTTCCCCAGCACGGTGGCGCTGATCTGGCGGTGGACCGGCGACGACGCGTTCCGCGACGAGATGTACGACTTCGCCGTACGCGCCATGCGGCACGTGACCGCGCTGGACGCCGACGCCGACGGCTGGCCCGAGGGCTCGGGCAACGTGGAGCGGCCCGGCATGGGACCGGAGAAGCTCGACGTGGCCGTCTACACCATCCGCGGGCTGCGCGACCTGGCCGACCTCGCGAGCGCGCGCGGCGACCGGGCCACCGCGAGCTGGGCGACCACCCAGGCCGAGCGGCGCGAGCGGGACTTCGAGCAGGCCTGGTGGTACGGCGGGGACGCCGACGCGTACGCCGACTCGCTCACCGATCCCGGCAACGGCAAGGTGTTCCAGCGGCACTGGACGGGCCTGACCCCGATGGAGGCCGAGTCACCGGCCGGGCCGCTCGCCGCTCCCGGCCACGCCCACGCCGCCCTGGCCCAGCGCGAACGCGACTGCTACACCGGCGAGTTCGGCCTGTTCCACACCGGCAGCGGGCCGACCGGCGCACCGGGCGGCAACACCGGGCCGTCCTGCGACAGCGTGGTGTCCGGCGTACCCGCCGAACGGGCCACGTTCTCCCTCAACACCGCCGTCATGGCCGTCGCCGAGGGCAACTACGGCCGGCTGGGCCCGCAGCGCCACTACACCACCGGCAACGCCCGTATCCAGCTCGACCCGGCGGTCTGGGAGATGCCCGGCGCGATGCCGGAGGTGGCGCCGTCACCGGACTTCGTGGCCAACATCGAGCGGGACTTCCTGAGCCGCTCCAGCGTGCTGCAGGCCTGGGGCGCGTACGGGGTGCTCTGGCCGGTGGTGCACCAGCAGCTCGGCGTCGACCCGGACGTCGGCCGCGGCCGGCTGTCGGTGGTGCCGGCGCTGCCACCCGGCCAGAACCGCATCGCCGGGCACGACATCCGGCTCGGCCGCGGCTCGCTCGACGTGACCGCCACCCGGACCGCCGGCGCCATCACCGTCTCGGTCCGGGCGGCGCTGAAGCTCACGATCGGCGCCGTCCTGCCGGCGGGTGCGTCGGTGACGGAGGTACGGCTGGACGGCGAGCCCACGGCACACCAGCAGCGCAGCACCGCCCGCGGCGCCGAGGTGCTCGTGACCGCGGGTACGGGCGGACGGCACACCCTGGAGGTGAAGCTGCGCTGACCTCAGCCCGGCTCGTTGCTCTGCTCCACCGCCTGCGGACGCGTGGCTCGCCACTGTCCGTCGTCGACCGGCTGCGACCGCTGGGCCAGCCGCAGGAGAGCGGCAACGGTACCGTCGGTCAGCGACGATCCGCTGTAGCCGACGTACGCCACCACGCCCGGCGCCGGCTCCCAGGCCAGCGAACCGTTGCCACCGAAGACCGGCGACACCACGGCCGGACGGTCACCGACCTGCCCGGCGGCGGTGGCGTGGGCCGCGTACAACTGGTCCTCGAACCCGCCGCCGCGAACGACCCCGGTGTAGGCCAGCCCCCCGCCGAGCGCGGCCTGCTCGCCCAGCGCGGCGCTGCCGTAGCGGACCTCATGGATGGCGGGCGGCCGGTACGGGCCACCGCCGGCCACCGTGTAACCCGCCGGCGGCTCCTCGACCACCGGCCGGCCGGCGGCGACGCTCGTGCGGGCCGCGATGGTGATCAGCGTGGGCTCGGGCAGGTCGCCCCGGATGCGGGCGTACGCACCGCCGACCGGCCAGATCACCGAGTCCGGTCCGGCCTTACCGGCCTTGCCGCCGACCTGGACGGTGCCGGCGCCCGCGGGCGGTGCGGCGACCGGGAAGGTGACCACGGCGCCGTGCCGGCCCAGTGAGCCGTCGGTGCGGCGGACGACGACGGTCCATGGGCCGTTGCTCGCGGTGGGGTCTCGGCGGTCCAGGCTCGTGCCGGCACGGGCGCAGCCGACGATCATTGCGACCGGCACGGCGGCCGTCGCGCGGCTCGGTGCCGGGCAGGACGGGCCGGCGGTGGGCGGCACCGGGTCTGAGGCCGCGGGTGGGACCGGTGCGCGACGGTGGTCGAGGACGATCGCTACCGTCCCGGCTCCGAGAGCCGCCAGCACGACGACGCCGGCCACGAGCAGCCGCCGGGACGGCCGCCGGGGTGGCTCGCCGGGGCCGAAGGTGACGATGTCGGTCACCGGTTCAGTATGCGGGCCGGGGGAGGCCGGCGATGTCCCGCCGCGGCGCCACCGGAGGCGCGGCACGCGGGTCTGCGATCCGTCTGCCGCGGCCTCTGGCCGGCCGGCGAGCAAGGCGCCGGTCAGCGCCAGCAGGATGACCCACCCGCCGCGGCCTCTGGCCGGCCGGCGAGCAAGGCGCCGGTCAGCGCCGGCAGGATGACCCGCCCGCCGCGGCCTTGGCCGGCCGGCGAAGGAAGGCGCCGCTCAGAGCCGCCGCACGCGCAGCACGCAGGTCAGCATCGGCAGGGTGAACTCGCCCTCCGCGGTCTCCGGCCGGCCGGCGAGGAAGGCGCGGATCCGGCCGAGCGTGGCCGCCCGCTCCCGCTCCGGCATGGTGAGCAGCCCGGCCCGGGTGCCCAGCGTCGACACCAGAGAGTCGGCGGTGCGCCGCTGCGCGTGCGGGAAACCCTCCTGCTCCGGCGACCCGAACCGCGCGGCGGCCCCGCCGGGCCTCGGCAGGTGTGCCCCGGCCGTCTCGGCACGCCAGGCGTCGGGAGTGTCCCGCGGGCCGATGACCGCACTCCCGCTGACCCGGGCCAGCCCGGCGACCCAGTCGACGCTGTCGTCCAGCACGTTCCACAGCCCGCCGAGGATCCCGCCAGGAACGAGGACTCGGGCGATCTCCGGTCCCGCGGCGGCCATGTCGAACCAGTGCATGGCATTGCCGGCCAGCACAGCATCGACAGACGCGTCCGGCAGCGGGATCTTCTCCGCGCTGCCGGGCAGGCCACGCACCTCCGGCCGGGCACGGCGCAGCTCGGCCAGCATCGCCGGGTCCGGCTCCACTGCGGTGACATCGGCGCCGATCGCGGCCAGCGTGCCGGTGAGCTTGCCGGTCCCCGCACCGAGGTCGAGCACCCGCAGCCCGGGCGCGAGGTCGAGCGCCCAGCGGACCGCTTCCTGCGCATAGTCCGGCCGGTGCTCGGCGTACGCGGGTGCCGCCGCGCCGAAGGATGACGAGAGCCGGTCGGAGTCCATCAGCTCAGCGCCGCGCTCGCGGCCCGCAGTTCCTTGAGGGCCGCCGACGTGTACGGCGCGAGATCGTCCTGGTCGCCCTCGGACCACTCGGCGTATCCCCGTTTGAAGGCGAGCACGCCCAGCTCGCCCGCGAGCGCCGCGGTCGGGTCGGGCACTCCGCGGGCGATCAGGGCCGTCGTCATGGCGGCCGCCAGGCTGACGCTCTTGAGGGCGTCCCGCTCCTGGAGCTCGGTGCTGGCCGCGACGGCTGCTTTCAGGCGGGGGCCGAGCTCGCGGTTCGCCGGGCCCAGGGCGCTGGAGGCGCGCTCGAGGCCGGCGGCGATGGCGTCCAGCGGGCTGGCGCCGGGCGGTGCTTCGGCGATGCCCTCGGCCAGCAGCCGGCTCAGCGTCTCCTGGCCGGCCACCAGCAGCTCGCGCTTGTCCGGGAAGTGCCGGAAGAAGGTGCTCTTGGTGACCCCGGCGCGCTCGGCGATCTGGGCGACTGTCGTGGCGTCGTAGCCCTGCTCGGTGAACAGGTCGACGGCCGCCATGACGAGTCGTTCGCGCGCGCCTGGTTCCCATCGAGCCATGGGCCCATCATAAGCGATGGGACTTGTGTCCCATCACTCTGGTAGGGTCATGGGATAAAAGTCCCATCACTCAGGGAGACCTTCATGCGCGTCTTCATCACCGGCGGCACCGGCCTCATCGGGTCGGCTGTCGTCTCCGAACTGCTCACCCACGGCCACACTGTGCTGGCGCTCGCCCGTTCGGACGCGTCAGCGGCGGCTGCCGAGGTGGCCGGCGCCGAGACGCTGCGGGGAGGGCTCGCCGACCTCGACGTCCTGCGCGCCGGCGCCGCGCAGGCCGACGGGGTGATCCACCTGGCGTTCAGCCACGACTTCAGCACCGCCGAGGCCGTCGCTCGGGCGGTCGCCGAGGAGAACGCCGCCGTCGCGGCTCTGGGCGAAGAGCTCGCCGGCAGCGAGCGCCCGTTCGTCACCGTCTCGGGCACCCCGTACGTCGAGGGCCGGGCCTCCACCGAGGCCGATCCGCTCTCGACCGAGGGGCTGGTCGGCGGGCGCAGCCGCGGCGTCCTGGCGCTCCTGGACCTGGCCTCGCGCGGGGTCCGGAGCACGGCGATCCGCCTGCCGCGCACGGTCCATAACGAGGGCGAGGGCGGGTTCGCCGGTCTGCTGACCGGCATCGCGCGTCAGAGCGGGGTCTCCGGCTACCCCGGGGACGGCACGCAGCGCTGGCCGGCCGTGCACGCGCTCGACGCGGCGGTTCTCTTCCGGCTGGCCCTGGAGGACGCGCCGGCCGGAACCGCCTGGCACGCGGTGGCCGACGAGGGGGACGCGGTGCGGGACATCGCCGGTGTCATCGGCCGGCGGCTGGGCCTGCCGGTCCAGGCCGTGCCGGCGGAGACCTACGGGCCGCTCGGCGCGATCTTCGCCACCGACCAGCCCTCGTCCAGCGCCCACACCCGGGAGGCGCTGGGCTGGAAGCCGACGCACCCGAGCCTGCTGGAGGACCTGGAGAACCTCAGGCCCTGACGTCATTCGTCGTGCTGGCTCACCAGGTCGCGACCCAGGGTGGTGGCCCGGTGCACGATCGCACCGCCCTCGCGGCGGCTGGAGACCAGTCCGGCGGCCCGCAGCGCGGACAGGTGCTCCGAGGACGATGACACACTGATCCCGGCCTGCCGGGCGATCGTCGACGTGGTGTGCCGGCCGGGCCGGGCGGCCTGGATCAGCACCGCGCTGCGGGTCCGGCCGAACAGTCCGGCCAGGGCAGCGGATCCGGCCGGCCGGCTGTCCAGCCCGGCCGGCGGCTCGACGGGATAGACGATCAGGGCGGGCCGGTCCGGCGCGACCAGCACCCGCGGGCGCGGGCCGGCGAACGGTGACGGCACCAGCAGCAGCCCGTGCCCGCCGAGCCGCACCTCACCGTCCTGCCAGGTGTCGACCTCCAGCGCTGGCGCCCGCCACCGGATCGCCCGGTGCAGGTCCGTGAGGACGCCGTCGGCTCCGCACAGCGCGTACCGGCTCGCGGCCTCGCCGACGAACCGGCGGTGGGTGCGTTGCAGGGCCGGCCAGTCCGGGGCCAGCACCTGATGGAAGTACGACCGCATGGCGGTGACCAGCGTGTCCAGCACCTGGGGGTCGGCGGCGGCGAATCGGCGGCGGGCTGCGCTGACCGTGACGTCGGCGTACGCCGCAGACACCTCCGCCCGGACCCTTTTCACCGGCGTCGAGCGGATCGCGTCCAACCCCTCCTCGATGGATCCCAGGCCCGCCCAGGGGGTCATGAAGTCCGGCACGAATCCCTGGGACGGCAGCAGATGGTGCAGCGGCTGCAGCACCGGCGCCGCCGTGGCGACCCGGCGCGCGAGTGCCGGCAGGGCGGCGGCCACGGGTTGCTGCCGCAGGGCCTGGCTGGCCAGCAGCACGGTGCCGGCCGGATGCAGCCGGTCGGCGAACCGGATCTGCGTGAGGTCGGCGGGCCTCAGCCACAGGCGCAACATCCGGACAGCTTGCCAGCCTTTCGGTGCCGGCCGAAACCGTTGACCGGCCGGAACCCGTGACCGACCCTGCTGGCGTGGCGGTCGGCGAGGACGGGGGCAATCGGTGCGGCGTACGGTTCTGATCGGTGTGGTGTGCGGGCTGCTGCTGGCCGGATGTGGCGAAGAACCGGCAGCGGCGCCGGCGGCGCAGCGGCCGGCGGCGGGCGACCACCAGCTCACGCTCGACGTCGGTGGCAAGGAACGCACCTATCTGCTGCACGCCCCGCCGGGTTACCGGGCCGACAAGCCCGTACCGCTGGTTGTCGCCCTGCACTTCTATCCGGGCTCGGGCACGGCGCTGCGGGACATGATCGCGATGGACGCCAAGGCCGACGAGCACGGGTTTCTGGTCGCGTACCCGGACGGGGTCGGCGGCGGCTTCAACGCGCTGGTCTGCTGCGGCGCCGAGGACGACGTCGCCTTCCTGCGGGCGCTGACCGAACGGCTCATCACCGACTGGCGGGTCGACCCGGACCGGGTCTACGCCACCGGCATCTCCAACGGCGCCGACATGAGCTTCCGGCTCGCGGTCGAGGCGAGCGGGGTGTTCGCCGCGATCGGCGCGGTGAGCGGCGGCTTCGGCGGTCCCCGGGTGCAGGCGCCCTCCTACGCGCCGACGAAGCCGGTCTCGGTCGTCACCGTCATCGGCGCCCAGGACCAGTACTACGACATCTTCCAGGCCGGGCTGAAGAAGTGGCGCGAGCGGCTGAAGTGCGAGCCGGTGAAGACAGCGCCGAGCGGCGGGAGGACGGTGCAACGGTCCGGCGCCCGGTGCGCCGACGGCAGTGACGTCGACGTGTACGTCGTCACGGACATGGGACATTCCTGGCCCGGAGCGAAGCAGGGGCAACTGGCGCTGCCCGACGCACCGATCGTGGCGACGGACATCCTCTGGGACTTCTTCGCCGCCCACCCCCGCCTCAGCGGGTGACGGCTGCCGTCACAGTCGCGTCGCCGTGCGGACGAGCCCGGCCACGGCCCGGGAGCGGCTGTGCGCCGGCCAGGCCAGCACCGTGGTGACAGGGGACGAATCGGTCAGCGGGATGGCGGCGTGCGCGCCCCAGAGCCACGTCCGGGCGGAGGCGCAGATGACGGCCATGGTGTGCCCCAGGGCGATCAGCTGGGCCAGCTGCGACAGGTCGTGGATCTCGGGGCCCGGGCCGTCCTCGTAGGTGCCGTCCTGCCGGGGCCAGCGCGCGACCGGCAGACCGGGAACGTCGCTGAGGTCGGCCATGAGCAGCGACGGCCGCGCCGCGAGCGGATGAGCTGCGGGCACGACGGCGATCTGCTGCTCGGTCAGCACGTCCTCGGTGTCGAAGCCGGCCAGGGAGTCGAACGGCCGCTGCATGAACGCCACGTCGGCCCGGCCGTCGCGCAACATCCGGGCCTGGTCGCCCATGCCGCACAGCACCACGTCGATCTCGGCCGCTCCCGGTTCGGCGCCGTACGCGTCGAGCAGCTTGCGCAGCAGCTCGTGATTGGCCCCGGCCTTGGTCGCCAGCGTCAGGCGGTTCGTGGCGGTGGCGGCGCGACGGGTGCGGCGGGCGGCCGCCTCGGCGCTGTCGAGGATGGCGCGGGCCTCGTCGAGCAGCACCTGGCCCGCCCCGGTGAGCGTGACACCCCGGCGGTTGCGGTCCAGCAGCGTGACCCCGAGGCGGCGCTCCAGCTGCTGGATGGCCCGGGACAGCGGCGGCTGGGCGATGCCGAGGCGCTCGGCCGCCCGGCTGAAGTGCAGTTCCTCGGCAACGGTGACGAAGTACCTGAGCTCGCGGGTCTCCAGCGTGTCCACCGCGCAACGATACTGCGGTGATACCTGCGCGGTATGACAGCGCACCGCAACGGTGTAAGCACCGGCCCGGCCGCCGAGTCAGCATCGGGTCATGAGCGACAAGAAGACCGCGCTGGTGACCGGCGCGAACAAGGGACTCGGGTACGAGATCGCCACGGGCCTGGGCGTCCGCGGCTACCGCGTGGCGGTGGGCGCCCGCGACCAGGCCCGCGGCCAGGCGGCCGTGAAGTCGTTGCGGGCCGCCGGGGTCGACGCCTTCGCGGTACCGCTGGACGTCACCGATGACCGCAGCGTCACTGAGGCCGCGGAGCTGATCGAACGCGAGGCCGGACGCCTCGACGTGCTCGTCAACAACGCCGGCATCTCGGGCGAGACCGGACCGGGGTGGGTACAGGATCCGACGACCCTCGACCTCGACGTGGTCCGCCAGGTCGTGGACACCAACGTGTACGGCGTGATCCGGGTGACCAACGCTCTGCTGCCTCTGCTGCGGCGGGCACCGTCGCCGCGCATCGTCAACATCTCCAGCAGCGTGGGATCGCTGACCTGGCAGGCGGATCCGGCTGTCGACGTCGGCCCGGTCATGGCGGCCTACTCGCCGACCAAGTCGTATCTCAACGCCGTCACCCTGCACTACGCCCGGCAGTTCGAGGGCACCGGAATCCTCATCAACGCCGCCTGCCCGGGCCTGGTCGCCACCGACTTCACCGGCTTCTCCGGGCGGCCCGTGAGCGAGGCCGCGGCGACCCCGATCCGGCTCGCCACGCTGCCCGACGGCGGCCCGACCGGCTCGTTCTTCAACGACGCCGGCATCGTCCCCTGGTGATGACGCAAGTGGGGGGGGGGGGGGGGGGGGGGGGGGGGGGGGGGGGGGGGGGGGGGGGGGGGGGGGGGGGGGGGGGGGGGGGGGGGGGGGGGGGGGGGGGGGG
>NZ_JBVJIR010000005.1:209901-426139 GCF_055586185.1 Actinoplanes sp. NPDC051405 | reverse complement strand
CCCCCCCCCCCCCCCCCCCCCCCCCCCCCCCCCCCCCCCCCCCCCCCCCCCCCCCCCCCCCCCCCCCCCCCCCCCCCCCCCCCCCCCCACCGCCGTGGGGAGGTGACGCCGCCCGATGGCCCGAGCGGCGCCAGGTTGGTTTAGGAGGCCTCGGCCAGCGTCGCGCTGACCGTCTGCTGCTGGCCGTTGCGGGTGAAGACGACGGTCACCTTGTCGCCGACCTTGGCGGACTGGACGATCCCGATCAGGTCGTCGGAGTCGTTGACGGCCTTGCCGTTCACCGAGTTGATGACGTCGCCGCGCTCCAGGCCGGCCTTGGCCGCCGCACTGCCCTCGGTGACCGTGCTGACCAGCGCGCCGCCGCCCTCGGCCTCGGTGACGCTGACGCCCAGCGCCGGGTGGCTGACCTTCTTGCCGGCCATCAGCGCGTCGGCGACGTCCTTGGCCTTGTTGCTCGGGATCGCGAAGCCGAGGCCGATGTTGCCCGAGCCCTGCCCGGAGGTGGCGATGGCGGAGTTGATGCCGATCACCTCACCGTTGGTGTTGACCAGCGCGCCACCGGAGTTGCCGGGGTTGATCGGGGCGTCGGTCTGCAGCAGGCCGGACATCGAGGTCGCCCCGGCGCTCTGCTGTTGCTGCTGCTGGCCGCCGAACGGGTTCTGCGGGGTCTGCTGGTCCTCACCGCCGGACCGGATGGTGCGGTCCTTGGCGCTGATGATGCCCTCGGTCACCGAGCCCTCCAGGCCCAGCGGGCTGCCGAGCGCGAGCACGGTGTCGCCGACCTGCATCTTCGAGCTGTCGCCGAACTTCGCCGCGGCCAGGTCGGAGACGCCGTCAGCCTTGATCACCGCGAGGTCGGTCCGCGGGTCGGTGCCGACGATCTTGGCCTGGGCCTTCTTGCCGTTGGCGAAGATGACGGTGACCGAGTCGCCGGTGGCGGTGGCGACCACGTGGTTGTTGGTCACGATGTAGCCGTCGGCGCTGATCACGACGCCCGAGCCCTCACCGGTCTGGGTGGTGATCGAGACGACGCTGTCCTTGACCGCCGCGACGATCTGGGCGAGCGACGAACGGTCGACCACCCGGTTCACCGAGGCGTCGGCGGTCTGCACGGTCCTGGTGTTGTTGTCGTCGTCGAAGGCGAGCGCGGTGGCCGCGCCGACCCCGCCGGCCCCCAGGGCGATCAGCACCGCGGCCGCGCCGGCCACGAAGATCTTGCGGCCCCGGCCGGCCCGCGCGGGGTCGCGCTGCTCGGTCCCGACGGCCTGGGCCCACACCGGGGCGTCCGACTGCGGGGGTACGCCGCCGCCGGGCGTCCAGTGGCCGGGCTGGCCGGGCGCTCCCTGGGCCGCGTACTGCGGGTGGGGCTGGCCGGCGTAGGCACCCGCGTAGGGCGGCTGCGGCTGGCCCGGATACTGCTGCTGGCCGGCGCCGTAAGGCTGCTGGCCGTAGGGCAGCGGCTGCGTGTGGTGCTGCGGCGCCCCCTGCTGGGCCCCGTGCTGCTGGGCTGCCTGCTGCTGGGCCGGGTGCTGGCCACCGCGCTGCCACGGGGACGCGAGCCACGCGCCCTGCTGCTGAGGCGCACCCGCCTGCGGGGCGCCGGACTGCGGGATGCCGGACTGGGGCGCACCCGCCTGCGGAGCGCCGGACTGCGGAACGCCGGAGTGCGGAACGCCGGACTGGGGGGCGGCCGGCTGGCTCAGCGTGGGCTGCTGCGCCGTGGTGTCGGACTGTCCCCGCTCCGGGCCGGTCGCGGGAGAGGCGTCCGCGGGCCGGTGCGACAGCTCCTCGGACGGTGAGCTTTCGTGCCGCTGCGGGTTGGTCTCGTACTCGTTCATGCGGACTACATTGCCCCTGTCCGCTCCGACTCACCTGTGTTGGCCCTGGACGTTTTCTGTGAATGGAAGTGCCGGGAAAATCAGGAGTCGTCCGGTTCCAGAGCGGGCAAAGTGACCCGGAAAGTCGCACCCTTGCCCGGCTCGCTCAGCACCTCCACAGTGCCGTGGTGGGCCCGTACGATCGCGGCCACGATGGCCAGGCCGAGCCCCGTGCCGGTGGCCGCGCGGTCCGTGTGCCGGGTGCGGGCCTCGTCGGCGCGGTAGAAGCGTTCGAAGACGTGTTCGCGCTGCTCGGGGGACAGACCGGGCCCGGTGTCGGCGATCTCGATGACCGCGCGGTTGCCCGACTCCGGATAGAGGGAGAGCGTCACCGCGGCATCGGCCGGCGTGTGCACCAGGGCGTTGGTCATCAGGTTGCCGATGACCTGCCGCAGCCGGGCGTCGTCGCCGTACGCGACCAGCTTCTCCGGCGCCTCCCGCACGTCCAGCTCGATCTTGCGGTCCGGGGCGGTGGCCCGGGCGGCCTGCACCGCGTCCATGGCCAGCACCGGCAGCTCCACCGGGGCCAGCTCGACCGGGCGCTCGCGGTCCAGCCGGGCCAGCAGCAGCAGGTCCTCGACCAGCAGCCCCATCCGGGCGGCCTCGTCCTCGATGCGGCGTACCAGCTTGGCGGTGTCCTCCGGGTTGGCGACCGCGCCCTGGCGGTACAGCTCGGCGAAACCGCGGATGGAGGTCAGCGGGGTGCGCAGCTCGTGCGAGGCGTCCGCGACGAACTGGCGCATCTTCTGCTCCGAGCGCACCGCGCGGGCCTCGGAGATCTGCGCGGCCTCGGCGGCGTCGCGGGCCTGCGACTCCGCGGCGCGGGCGGCGGTCTCGGACAGCGCCCGGGCGGTGAAGGCCGCCTCGATCTGGGCCAGCATCGCGTTCAGGGCTCGGGACAGCCGGCCCAGCTCGGTCTTGGGTTCGCCCTCGTCGGGCTCCGGATCGGGCACGCGCTGGGTGAGGTCGCCGGCCGCGATGGCGGCGGCGGTCCGCTCGATCTGCCCCAGCGGGATCAGGCTCTGCCGCACTATGGCCGCACCCACCGCGGCCAGGGCGAACAGCACCCCGGCGCCGACCAGGACGTCGACCCAGATGAGCCGGGCGATGGCCTCGTCGATGCCGCGCAGCCGCTGCCCGGCGTGCAGCACTGTGCCACCGTTGACGTAGGTGACCAGCATCCGCCAGATCACCGTGCCGTCGGCGGACTTGACCGTGTACTGCTTGCCGATGTGCTTGTTGACCTCGTCAACACCCTTGAGCACCGGGGGCAGCTGGGTCGGCTTCAGCGCGGGGTCGTACTTCGGGTAGTCCGAGTCGCCGATGCCGTCCACCGTGGTGACGTTGACGTAGTAGTCGGCCGGCAGGATCAGCGTCTCGTTGCCCTTGAGGTTTTCCAGGGTGTCGGTGAAGCGGACCAGGCCCACGTCCAGCCGGTTGATCATGTAGCTGTGCAGCGCGTACGTGCTCGCGGCGCTGATCAGGGACAGCGCCGCGAACACGAGAGCCAGCACGGCCGCGACGAGCTTGGTGCGCAGCGGCACCCGCCGCAGATTGGTCTCGGGGACGTGGCTGCGGACCCGGTCGGAGATGGTCAGGGACACGGTCGGCTCATGCCGCGGGTTTGCGCAGCACGTAGCCGACGCCGCGGAGCGTGTGGATCAGTCGCGGCTGGACGTTGTCCACCTTGCGGCGCAGGTACGAGATGTACGACTCCACGATGTTGTCGTCACCCCGGAAGTCGTACTTCCACACGTGGTCGAGGATCTGCGCCTTGGAGAGCACCCGGTTGGCGTTGAGCATCAGGTAACGCAGCAGCTTGAACTCGGTGGGCGAGAGCTGCACGCGCTGACCGGCCCGGTAGACCTCGTGCGTCTCCTCGTCGAGCTCCAGGTCGGCGAAGACCAGGCGCGACGGCTCCTCGTCACCGGCGGTGGTGCGGCGCAGCACGGCCCGGATCCGGGCGGTGAGCTCCTCGAGGCTGAACGGCTTGGTCACGTAGTCGTCGCCGCCGAGGGTGAGGCCGCGGATCTTGTCGTCGGTGCCGTCGCGGGCGGTCAGGAAGACCACGGGCGTACGGGCGCCGCCCTCGCGCATGAGCCGGATGACCTCGAAACCGTCGAGGTCGGGCAGCATCACGTCGAGGACGACGAGGTCGGGGGTGGCGTTCTTGGCCGCACTGACGGCCGCGCTGCCGCTGGTGGCGGTGCTGACGTCGAACCCTGCGAAACGCAGGCTGGCGGAGAGCAGCTCGAGGATGTTCGCGTCGTCCTCGACGACGAGGAGCTTCGCCTCGCTCTGCTTTCCCTGGGTCTGGGTAGCGGCCATGCCCACCATCTTCGTCCAGGTCGCTGCGCCTGCGCTGCACGGTGCCTGAAAGTTTTCTGTGAGCCTGCTAAGCGGCAAGATCGAAGGTGGTGGACCGCAGTCCGGCCGATGCCTGAGCCGCCCGGGCCAGCGCCCGCCGGTCCGCACCGGGCTCGGGGCGCAGCGCGGGCGAACCGACCAGCGTCACGGTCAGGCCGCGGAGACCGGCCACCCGGCGGACCGAGGACCAGAGGGTGTCGTCGCCGACGAAGGACGCCTGCGGGGAGCCGTACCGGATCGCGATCGGCACGACCGGGGCGCCCGCGTCCACCGCCGCCTGGAAGACCGCCGGCCGGAAGCGCCCGCGTTCGGCGCCGCAGAACGTCGTACCCTCCGGGAAGACCGCGACCGACCGGCCGGCCCGCAGCGCCGCGGTGACCTCGGCCACCGTGGCCGGCAGCCGCTTCGGGCGGGTCCGGTCGACGAAGATCGACCCGGTCCGGGCGGCCAGCGCGCCCACCGCGGGCCAGGCCCGCACGTCGTGCTTGGCGACCAGCCGGACCGGCGTCACCGCCAGCAGCGCGACGACGTCCAGCCAGGAGACGTGGTTGGCCACCAGCAGGCTGCCGGGCCGCGGCGCCGGGCCGCGCCACACCAGCTTGACCCCGAGGGCCGCGAGGATGCCGCGGGAGATCATCCGCGCGGCGGCGTGCCGCAGCAGCGGCACCAGGACCAGAGCACTGAGCAGTACGCCGAGAAGCGCCATCAACCGCACCACCACGGTCCCGGCTCGCACAGCCTCCGCACCGGCCGGACGACATTGCGCCCCGCACGCCGACGCCGGCTGCCAGATGGCCGAGCTCATCGGGTAGCGCCCAGGAAGTGGCGGCGGTAGCGCGGGTCCATCCGGTCCATCGAGAACAGCACATAGAAGTCGGCGCAGTGGAAATCCGGGTCGTAGGCCGGCTCGCCGCACACCCAGCTGCCCAGCCGCAGATAACCCTTGAGCAGCGGCGGAGCCTGCGTCCTGGGGTCACCGACCTGATCGGTGCGGGCCAGCCAGGGGCTGCGCGGCCGCACTCGCAGAGCCGGCGGCGAGAGGTGCTTGGCGGAGACCCGGGCCCACACGCCGGCGGCTGTCGCGCCGCCGTCCTCGAGGCCGACCGAGGCGCAGCCGCCGAGCCAGCGCAGGTTGTTCAGGTGCAGGTAGCGGGCGATGCCCGCCCACATCAGGTTGACCACGGCGCCGGAGCGGTGGTCCGGGTGCACGCAGGAGCGGCCGGTCTCGACGAGCTGGTCACGCAGCGGGCTCAGCCCGCTGAGGTCGAACTCACCGTCGCCGTAGCGGCGCCCGGCGCGCTGGGCGGCCTTCGGGGTCATCATCCGGTACGTGCCGACGACCAGGCCGGTCGCGTCGTCCCGGACGATCAGGTGGTCGCAGAAGTCGTCGAACTCGTCGACGTCGCGGCCGTCGGGGGTGGCGCCGCGCAGTGTGGCACCGAGCTCGGCGGCGAAGACGTCGTGGCGCAGGCGCTGCGCGGCCGCGACCTGACTGGCGTCGTCGGCGATGAGGAGCGAGTAGCCGCTGGTCCCGGTGGGTGCGGCAGCGGTCATGAGTACCGTCATGAGATCTGTGTAGGGCTCGCGTCTGCCGACGGCGTGTCGCTCCAGGTGGCCCCGGATGACACTCACATGAACGACTCTGTCCGCGGTCGCCGTTGGGGCCACCGCGATTGCCGCGAACCGGTAGGTTGAGCGCTCAGTCGATCAGTGAGGAGCAAACGTGACGGCCGGGTCCGAGGAGATCGTCGTCTCCCACCTCACCAAGCACTACAAGACGCTGCGAGCCGTGGACGACCTGTCGTTCGCCGTGCACTCCGGGCGGGTCACCGGGTTCCTGGGTCCCAACGGCGCGGGCAAGACCACCACCCTGCGCATGCTGCTGGGCCTGGTCACGCCGAGCGCCGGCACGGCGACTTTCGGCGGCGTGCGCTACAACGACCTCGATCAGCCGATCCGGCACGTCGGCGCCGTCCTCGAGGCCTCCAGCGCGCACAAGGGCCGCACCGGGCTCAACCACCTCCGGATGATCTGCACCGCGGCCGGGCTGCCCTGGCAGGCCGCCGACGAGGCGCTGGCCAAGGTCGGGCTGACCCCGGCCGCCAAGCGCAAGTTCAAGGGTTACTCGCTGGGCATGAAGCAGCGCCTCGGCATCGCCGCGGCGCTGCTGGGCAACCCGCGGGTGCTGATCCTCGACGAGCCGGCCAACGGGCTCGACCCCGAGGGCATCCGCTGGATGCGCGACCTGCTCAAGGCGCTCGCCGCCGAGGGCCGTACGGTGCTGGTCTCCAGCCACCTGCTCGGCGAGATGCAGCAGCTCGCCGACGACGTGGTGATCATCGCCGCCGGCAAGCTGATCCGCCAGGGCCCGGTCGGCGAGGTCCTCGGTTCGATGGCCGGGATGACCCAGGTGCGGGTGCGCACCCCGCAGGTCGAGGCGCTGACCGCCGCGCTCTCCGAGCGCAACGCCACCGTGACCCCGCTGCCCGACGGCGCCCTGCTGGTCTCCGGCCTGGACGCGGCCACCGTGGGGCACACCGCCTTCACCAGCTCGGTGGAGTTGCACGAGCTGGCCGGCGAGCGCGCCGATCTGGAACAGGTCTTCCTGCAGCTGACGGCCGGAAAGGCGGGCATCCGATGAACCTGGTGAAAGCCGAACTCTTCAAGATCCGGTCCACCTCGACCTGGTGGATCCTCGGCCTGGTCACCTTCGTGCTGTGGGCGCTGACCCTGCTGATCAACTGGGCCGGCAGCTCCATCAACTCGGGCCCGGAATCAACCGAGGGCCTGACCCCGGAGCAGGCGGAACAGGTCCGGGTGGCCAACGAGGCCGTCAACGTGGCGTCGAACCTCTACACCAGCGGCCAGTTCTTCGGCGTGCTGATGGTGATGCTGCTGGCCGCGATCGTGGTGACCAACGAGTTCTTCCACCAGACGGCCACCACCACCTTCCTGGTGACCCCGCGCCGGCAGTCCGTGGTGCTCGCCAAGCTGATCGCCTCGACCCTGCTCGGGCTGACCTTCTGGCTGATCACCACCCTGCTCAACCTGATCTTCGTGCCGTTCATCCTGGACGCGCTGAACGTCGGCTCCCAGCTCGGCGAGCCGGCGATCTGGCGCGCCGTCGGGCTCAACGCGCTGGCGTACGCCCTCTGGGCGATCCTCGGCGTGGGTGCGGGGGTGCTGATCCGCAGCCAGATCGGGGCCACCATCGCGCTGAGCACGACCTACGTGATCGGCTACTTCGGTGCAACGACGATCTTCTTCCTGCTCACCCCGCGCATCGGTGACTGGTTCGGCAAGCTCCAGGTGCTGGTCCCGCCGCTGGCCTCGCAGCTGATGGTCTCCGGCACCGAGCTGCCCGGCAACCCGCCCCGCTGGGTCGGCGCCGTGGTGCTCATCGGCTACGCGGTGCTCGCCGGCGGACTCGGCACCTGGCTCATGAAGCGGCGGGACATCGCCTGAGTGTCCTTCTCCCCCTCAGGAAGTTGGTCACAGACCGGACGTCCGGATGGTCACGGAAATCTCACGGCGTAGCCTTGACGGCGATTTCCTTTCCGTCCCGTGTGACGAACGTCGCGTGCTGACAACTTGGTGAAAGAGGCGAACACGGAAGTGTCGACCCAGCAGACTTCGCATGAAAATCCACTCGCGGACTTCGGTCCGAACGAGTGGATCGTCGACGAGATGTACCAGCGCTATCTGGCCGACCCGTCCAGCGTCGACCCCGCCTGGCACGACTTCTTCGCCGACTACAAGCCGGCGATGGCCTCGGGCTCGATCGCGACGCCCGACGAGGCCACCGCCGCCAACGCGAAGGCCACCGCCGCCAAGGCCGGCACCGACGCTCCCGCCGCGTCGACGATCGCGCCCGAGAAGCCCACCGTGCCCGCCAAGCCGGCCCCGGCCAAGCCCACCCCGGCGGCCGAGCCGGCCCCGGCGAAGCCCGCGGCGGCCACGCCCGCCCCCGCCAAGCCGGCACCAGCCAAGCAGGCACCGGCCAAGCAGGCACCGGCGCCGGCCCCCGCGGCCGGCGCCAAGGTCACCACGCTGCGCGGGGTCGCCGCCCGGATCGTGCAGAACATGGACGCCTCGCTGGAGGTGCCCACCGCTACCTCGGTGCGCGCCGTCCCGGCCAAGCTCCTGGTCGACAACCGCATCGTGATCAACAACCACCTGGCCCGGGGCCGCGGTGGCAAGGTCAGCTTCACCCACCTCATCGGCTGGGCGCTGGTCCGCTCGGTCATGGCCCACCCGGAGATGAACAACTCCTTCGCCGAGGTGGACGGCAAGCCGGCCATGGTCCAGCCCGAGCACATCAACCTGGGCATCGCCATCGACCTCGCCAAGAAGGACGGCACCCGGACGCTGGTCGTGCCGTCCATCAAGAACTGCGAGACGATGGACTTCCGCAAGTTCTGGCAGGCGTACGAGGACGTGGTCCGCCGGGCCCGCCGCAACGAGCTGACCATGGACGACTACGCCGGCACCACGATCTCGCTGACCAACCCCGGCGGCATCGGCACCGTGCACTCCATCCCCCGCCTGATGGCCGGGCAGAGCGCCATCATCGGCGTCGGCGCGATGGAGTATCCGGCGCCGTACTCCGGCATGTCCGACGAGACCCTCACCGAGCACGGCGTCAGCAAGGTCACCACGCTGACCAGCACCTACGACCACCGGGTCATCCAGGGTGCGCAGTCCGGTGAGTTCCTCAAGGCGATCCACGAGTTCCTGCTCGGCGAGCACGCCTTCTACGACGACATCTTCACCTCACTGCGGATTCCTTACGAGCCGGTGCGCTGGGTGCGCGACGTGGCCCGGACCTCCGAGGGGCAGATCGACAAGGCCGCGCGGGTGGTCGAGCTGATCCACGCGTACCGGGTGCGCGGTCACCTGATGGCCGACACCGACCCGCTCGAGTTCGAGATCCGCCGGCACCCCGACCTGGACGTGCTCCAGCACGGGCTGACCCTGTGGGACCTGGACCGGACCTTCCCGGTCGGCGGCTTCGCCGGCAAGCAGAAGATGAAGCTGCGCGACGTCCTCGGCGTGCTGCGCGACACCTACTGCCGCCGGGTCGGCATCGAGTACATGCACATCCAGGGCCCGGAGGAGCGGCGCTGGATCCAGGACCGGATCGAGATCAAGTACACCAAGCCGTCGCCGGAGGAGCAGAAGCACGTCCTCAACCGGCTGAACGCGGCCGAGGCGTTCGAGACGTTCCTGCAGACCAAGTACGTCGGGCAGAAGCGCTTCTCGCTCGAGGGCGGCGAGTCGCTGATCCCGCTGCTGGACGAGGTGCTGCAGGCGTCCGCCGAGGGTGGCCTGGACGAGATGGTCATCGGCATGGCGCACCGCGGCCGGCTCAACGTGCTCGCGAACATCGTCGGCAAGCCGTACGGGAAGATCTTCAACGAGTTCGAGGGTCAGATGGACCCGAAGTCGGCCCACGGCTCCGGCGACGTCAAGTACCACCTGGGCCAGACCGGCAAGTACACGACGCCGGACGGCGAGAGCGCGACAACCGTCAGCGTGGTGGCCAACCCGTCGCACCTGGAGGCCGTGGACCCGGTGCTGGAGGGCATCGTCCGGGCCAAGCAGGACCGCCTCGACCTGGGCCTGCACGGCTACACGGTGCTGCCGGTCCTGATCCACGGCGACGCCGCGTTCGCCGGCCAGGGCGTGGTCGCTGAGACGCTCAACCTCTCCCAGCTGCGCGGGTACCGCACCGGCGGCACGGTGCACGTGGTCGTCAACAACCAGGTCGGCTTCACCACCGCCCCGGAGTACAGCCGCTCGTCGCTCTACTCGACCGACGTGGCCCGCATGATCCAGGCGCCGATCTTCCACGTGAACGGCGACGACCCCGAGGCCGTCGTCCGGGTGGCCCGGCTGGCGTTCGAGTACCGCCAGGCGTTCAACAAGGACGTCGTCATCGACCTGGTCTGCTACCGCCGCCGCGGGCACAACGAGGGCGACGACCCGTCGATGACCAACCCGCGGATGTACCAGATCATCGACACCAAGCGTTCGGTCCGCAAGCTCTACACCGAGGAGCTCATCGGCCGCGGTGACCTGACCGTGGACGACGCCCAGGAGCAGCTGCGCGACTACCAGGCGCAGCTGGAGAAGGTCTTCAAGGACACCCGGGACACCGCCGGCTCCCCGCCGCGCGCACAGCGCTCGGCCACCGACGAGCCGGAGCCGCAGGTCGACACCGCGATCGACGCGGCCGGCGTGCAGGCGGTGGGCCAGGCCCACCTCGACCTGCCGGAGGGCTTCACCCCGCACAAGCGGGTCCAGCAGCTGCTGGACCGGCGGGCCAAGATGGCCACCGACGGCGGCATCGACTGGGGCATGGGTGAGCTGATCGCCTTCGGCTCGCTGCTCAGCCAGGGCGTCACCGTGCGCCTGGCCGGTCAGGACTCGCGCCGCGGTACGTTCACCTCCCGGCACGCCGCGATCGTCGACTCGAAGACCGGCAACGACTTCCTGCCGCTCTCCACGCTGGCGACCGGCAACGCCCGCTTCTTCGCCCACGACTCGCTGCTCAGCGAGTACGCGGCGATGGGCTTCGAGTACGGCTACTCGGTCGAGAACCCCGAGGCGCTGGTGCTCTGGGAGGCGCAGTTCGGCGACTTCGTCAACGGCGCCCAGTCGATCGTCGACGAGTTCATCTCGTCCGGCGAGGTGAAGTGGGGCCAGCAGTCGTCGCTGGTGCTGCTGCTCCCGCACGGCCAGGAGGGTCAGGGCCCGGACCACTCGTCCGGCCGCCCGGAGCGTTTCCTGCAGCTGTGCGCGCAGGACAACATGCGCGTGGCCAACCCGACGACCCCGGCGAACTACTTCCATCTGCTGCGCCGCCAGGCCCTGTCGCCCAAGCGCAAGCCGCTGATCGTCTTCTCGCCGAAGTCGCTGCTGCGGCACAAGCTGGCGGTGTCGTCGGTCGCCGACTTCACCAACGGCCGGTTCCAGCCGATCATCGCCGACGCCGGGATCAACGGCACGCCGCTGGACGCCGGGGCGGTCAAGCGGGTCCTGCTCTGCTCGGGCAAGGTCTACTACGACCTGTTCCAGGCCCGGGCCGAGCGCGGCCGCACCGACACGGCGATCATCCGGATGGAGCAGATCTACCCGCTGCCCGTCGAGGAGCTCAAGGCGGTCCTCAACCAGTACCCGAACGCGGAGGACTTCGCGTGGGTGCAGGAGGAGCCGGCCAACCAGGGCGCCTGGTCGTTCGTGGCGCTCAACCTGCTGGAGCACCTGGAAGGCGTACGCCTGCGCCGCATCTCGCGGCCCGCCGCGGCCGCCCCGGCGGTCGGCTCGGCGAAGCTGCACGACGCCGAGCAGTCGGCCCTGGTCGAGGCGGCCCTGCCCCGGCCGTGACGCACTGAGCAGTCGGGGGCGTTTCGCTACGGCGGAACGCCCCCGCTTACTATCCGGACATGTACTTCACCGATCGTGGCATCGAAGAACTCGTCGAGCGGCGCGGCGAGGAGTCCGTGACCCTGGAATGGGTCGGCGACCAGCTGAAGAACTTCGTCGACGCGCACCCGGAGTTCGAGACGGCCATCGAACGCTTCGCGACCTGGCTCGCCCGCGCCGACGAGGACGACGACGAGTAGGGGCTCAGCGGGTCCGGCGGGACACCAGGAAACCCGCGACCGCGAGCGCGGCGCCGATCGCTGTCACCAGCACCGAGTCGATGACCGCGAGACCCAGCACCACGAGCACGCCTCCGATCAGCGACAGCGCGAAGCTGGGCGGGTCCTGCCAGGGTCGTCTGCGGGTCGAGCTCATGGCGGCGTCTCGCCTTTCCTGTCAGGCCGGTCGCGGCTTGCGACCGACCGGGCGGTCGGTGTGCCGGCGCACCCAGGCGGCGAGGCCGCCGCTGAGCATGAGGAACACGCCGATGATCATGCCTTTCCACGAGTTGAAGAAGATTCGGGAGTCGTCCGTGACCCCGTTGTCCGCCACGAACTCGGCGGGCTGAGCGGGGTCTATCCGGATACCCATCGTCGGCTGCGTGCCCGGGTCACAGTCCTCCTCCCGGGGGCAGTTGATCCTCGGGTGGTACTGCCGTCCCTCGTGGATGTACCAGAGCTCGACGTTCGCCTGGCCTGCCTTGTTGGAGCCCTTGAACTCCGCGAGCGTCGCCGTCAACGCGACACCGTTCGAGCGCAAGCGCTCTGCCTTACCGGCCGCGCTGGTCTTGACGACGATGCCCCCGACGGTCAGGAGCAGGCCGCCGCCGAGCAGCACCGCCGCGATCAGCACGACGAATGCCTTGTCCCGCGCCGTCCACTCGCTTCCCTCGGACGGCTTCCGCTCGGCCACCGTGGTCTCCTGTCGTTGCGAAGTCATCAGTAAGGCGCCGGCCCGGCCGCGGCCGACAGACCCTAGCGGCCGGGTCGGTGGATCATCAACCCCATGCCATCGGGTCCGTCCAAGGAACGCCGACCTGCCACGGTGAATAGTCACCCGGCGTGGAAAGCGCCAGCCAGCCGGTTTGCGCAAAGAACGGTCCCGCCGCCGCCTTGGCAGCCGTCTTGTCGATGCCGCCCGAAGTCAGGAATTGCTCACTGAGGGTGAGACTCTTCTCCCCGGTCAGGCCCAATGAGGATCTGACCGGGCCTGCGGCCGTGCCACCCTGGGTGGCCCGCAGCGCGCGAACACCGGGGATGAGCTTGAACGAGGCCACGTCGATCGCCATGCCGGTTCCCATCCTCGTCACGTTGGCCTCGGTCCAGCCGCTGTTGGACGCCGCGACGTCCAGAACGCGCCCCGTGAGGGCCACCCCCAGACCCGCCACACCGGCCACTGCGCAGACCCCGGCGGTGAAGAACACGCAGGCTCCGAACCCGATCACCGCGGCACCGCCGGTTACCCAGTCACGGTTGGTACGCCACCATGCCTTGGCGCCGCCCTTGCCGTCGAACAGGCACTTGAAGTCGAAGAAGTTGCATTTGCGGCCGCCCTCCATCTCATCGATCTCCGGTGTCGACGGCTTCTGCGCCTCTGGTTTCGGGCACTGTGGCACCGGGCCGTACAGCAGAGGCTTCGCCGGTTTCGGTTTGCTGCTGACCACCGGTCCGACGAACAACCGGAAGCGCCAGGTGGCGGTGGTCACCCGGCCCACCAGCCACACCCCCGGAACGCCGGCGTAGCGCATGTTGATCCAGCCCACCGCCGAGCCGTAGCCGCCGAGACATTGGGAGCCGCCGTACCGGCAGAACAGGTAGTAGGTCCGCAGATAGTGGTACTCGTACCCGCCCTGGATCCAGGAGCCACTCTCGCTGCCGATCTTCATCCACCTGCCCGTGGCGGACAAGCCGTTGGCATCGCTGCGGTCGACCGGGCTGTTACCCGCGTACGCGTACGGGTTCATCTGCTGGGGGTCGTCGGCGGCCAGCACCGGGTCCACGCTGACGAAGCGGCCGATCGCCGGGTCGTACTCGCGGGCGCCGAGGTGCACCAGCCCCGTACCGTCCATCGTGCCGCCGACGAAGCCCTTGCTGTTCGGCCACGCCTGCGCCGTGCCGCGGGTCTCGCCGTACGGCGTCTGACGGCGCACCTTGGACTGCTGGGTCTTCTCGTCGATAGTCACGTTCGCCGTACCCTGCTCGTCGCTGAGGGTCCAGCTCAGTGCCGTGGCCGTCCGGGACGCGATGCTCTGCCCGGACCACGAGTAGTAACGGATGCAACTGCGCACCGCGGTTTTGGTGTCGAACCGGATCTCCTGCCCGGGGAGATAGAGCGTCTTGCCCTTCGCGTCGCGGGAGATGATGCGGTTGCCCTCGGCGTCGTAGACGTACGACGTCGTGCCGGTGGCATCCTGCACGCTCTCCAGCCGGCCCTCCACGTCCCAGCTCAGCGTCTGAGTGCCCGCTGTCGCCGTCGGACGGGTCCGAGTGTTGCCGGCCTCGTCGTAGGTGTACGCCGCCTCTACCGGTGCCGCGCCCTCGGTCGTGGTGGTGGTGCCCTTGAGCTGGTGAGCGAACGGCTGCCCGTTGTCGCCTTCGTAGTGGTAATCGGTGGTCCGGGGCCCGGTCGCCGCGGCGTTGTCGACCTGCTTGAGCCGACGGCCGGCGGCGTCGATCTCCCAGCGCAGCCAGTACTTCGCCGGACCACCGAGCGCCCCGGTGGCCGGCGCCTGCGCACAGTCCCCCGAGGCCGGGGTCCAGGCCTCGACCAGGCGTCCCGCGAAGTCGTTGCGGAAACACTGGTTGTCCGGTCCGCCTTCGGCGGCAACGTCGGCGATCTTGGCGATGTTGCCCACCGCGTCGTAGTCGTACCGTTGGTTCGAAACCGTGTACGGGGAGATCAGCTCCCGGTCCACCCGGGAACCCTTGAGCAGCCCCGTCTCCAACTCGCGTTGGAACGACTGGAAGACCCGGGCGCCCTTCTCGGAGTACAGGCCCGTGTAGAGCTCGACCTGGTCGACCTGACCGAGCGCGTTGTAGTCCGTGTCCGCGACGTAGCTGAACTCGCTCGTTCCGTAGATGGTGGTGAGCTGCTTCGGCGCGCCGGTGACGGCGTCGTAGTGGTTGTGCAGAGTCTCGGTCGGCAGATCCGCCGTCTGCGGGTACGAGGTGGTGGCGACACTGCCGTCGTCGTTGTACGTGGACGAGTAGCCGTAGCTGCCATTGAGCCCGGTCTCGGTGGTGGGCACCTCGATGGTGCTGCCCTTGGGCTTGTTGTCATCGGTGTAGCCGGTGATCTTCATCGTGTACGCGGCGCTGCCGACGTATCGGGTGGACTGCGAGAGCTGGCCCTTGGCGATCGTGTCGTAGGTCCACTGCGCGCGGCCGGTGCCCGAGATCGCGTTCTCGAACAGTCCCTTCTTGCGGCCCAGCGCGTCGTAGGTGTAGAGCAGCTTGCGATTACGGGAGTCGACAGTTGTCGTGATCTTGCCGGCGTTGTTGTACGTGAACTGCGTCCGGCCCTTGTCCGGGTCCTTGGTCTCCACTTCCCGGCCACGAATGTCGAACACCGAGGACATGACGTTGCCGGCCGGGTCCTCAACCCGGATCAGCTGGCCCTTCGGGTCGTACGTGTACTTGGTGGCGTCGTACTTTCCCGTCGGCGTCGAGCCGTGGTACTCCCGCAATTCCACCGTGCGCCCGTTGGCGTCACCGACCGCCGACGTGACCGTGCCTCCGGCGGGCGGGGTGTTGTCCACCCGGTCGCCGGCGTAGTACGTCGTCGTTCGAGTGCGTTCGGTGTCGTACGGCTGGAAGATCGATGCGATCACCCGGCCGGTGCCGTCGTATCGGGTCAGGGTCTGGCTCGGCACGTCGGTGCGGTCGGTGGCGGTGACCACCGAGGTGCCCACCTTGCCGGAGTTGTAGTAGTTGTTGTACTTCTTCACCTCGCGGCCCGCGGTGTCGTAGAAGTTGTCGGAGATCAGCCGGCCGCCGGACGGTGACGGTGCCTGAGTCTGCCGCAGGCGGAGCAGACCGTCGTAGAGCTCGCGCTTGGTGACATAGCTGCCCGTCGGCGTCAACATGCTGGTCGTGACGATCGAGGGTTTGTCGTTGTTGACGTCGTAGGTGAAGACGACGGTGTCCTTGGCGCTGCCGGCCTTGCGGACGGTCCGGCTGCGTCCGAGGCCGTCGTAGGTCATCGAGGTGCGCTTGCCGTTCGCGTCGATCGTCGCCGTGGCCAGGCTCCAGGCCGGCTCGAGCTCCGTCTCGAAGGTGTGCAGCAGCGGGTTCGTGACCACCGTCGAGGTGACCGGAGCGTTCTCCGGCGGGTCGTAGCGGGTGGTGGAACGCTTGTTCATCGCGTCCCAGCTCTCGTCGGGACGGCCGTAGTCATCGAAGCCGGCCTTCGCCGTGGTGACGAACGACGGGGTTCCCGCCTTCCAGTCCGACAGCTCCTGGTTCTCGGTCGGCAGTCCCACGGTCGGAGCGACACCATGCTCCTCGCCGTCGTAGAGGGTGCGCTCGATCTTGATGACGTCGTCCGCGGTCAGCTCGGCCGGCTTGGTCGCGTCCTTGCACGCCTTCGCGTACTGGCTGGCGGTGTGCGGCCGGTTCAGGATCCAGACGGTCCTGTCACGGGCATACTCGGTCACCACGCACTTCTCGTCGCCGGTCTTGGCCGTGTCACCGCTCTCGTCCACTTTGACCGGCATGCCGAGGTCGTCGAAGGTGGTCCGGGTGGTGTTGACCCGCACGCCGCGGCCCGCGTCGAGAGTGACCCTGTTGTGAGTGGCGCCCACGTCGACGAAGCGCGACTCGACAGTGTCGCCGTTGATGGTGCGGCTCGCGGTCGGGTCGGACTGCCACGGCTCGTTGACCACGCGGGCCACCTCCGGGCCGCCCTTGCCGTTGTAGGAGATCTTCTCCCGCTCCATGCCGGCGTACGCGTCCTTGTCGGCGACCGTCGGCACGCCCGCGCCGGGGATCGTCACCTCCCGCCGGCCGGAGGGCAGCTTGTCGCCGTCCATGCCGCGGAAGTACGTCGTCTCGGTGTAGGACTCCTCGCCCTCGTCCCCGACCGTCACCCCGACCCTGCCGTAGCCCCGCCACTGCGACCAGGTCTTGTCCTTCTTGTTGATCAGTCCGTCGTCGTCGGCGTAGTGCCAGGCCGGGTCGCCGAGGTAGTCGTACTTGTAGGCCACCCGCGGACTGCCGTTGGGCGGTGCGCCGCCGGTGTGGTCGGTCTCGTAGATCTTCTCCACCACGTACTTGTGGAAATAGTCGATCACCGGCTTGGCGTAGCCCTCGGGCGTCCAGCGCACCGGATAGCAGCGCAGCTTGTTCTTCTCCGGGTCGGTCGGCACCTTGGTTTTCGCGACGCATTCCTCGGGGGAGTAGTTCACGCTCACCGTGCCGCCGGACTCGGAGCGGATCTTGGCGATCCGCCACCACTTCATCGCGGGCGAATGGTCGATCGTGTCGACACGGTTGTCGAGCTGGACACCGGTGAACTCGATGTCGGGCGTCGAGGCGGCCGCACCGACCAGGCCCTCGTGCGAGATCCGGCTCAGCCACAGGCCGGCGCGGGTGGCGTCACCCGGGTCCGGGAACCGGTGGGTGAGTTTCCACCGCTCGACGTCACGGTAGTCTCCGCCGCTGAGCAGACGGGTGGTGACCTCGGCGAGCCGCTTGGTGGTCCAGAACGTCGGACCGGCGATCAGACACTTCGCCTTGAGGCACTGCTGGTCCCAAGGGGTGTCCGGCCAGTTCTTCTCGTTGTGCTTGGCGCAGTTGGCCAGGCAGCGGTCGGCGACCTTGAAGTCGACCCGCATCGGCGCCTTGAGACCGCGGTACAGCGAATCCGTGCGCTCGCCGGCGACCTTCGTGCGATTGTCGGTGCCGTAGTCGATGTGGTTGAGCGTGCCACCCCGGATGTACTCCACCGAGCTGGTGATCTTCATGTTGCGGGCGTACCGGTTCTTCTCGATGTCGTACCACATCGACATGGTGTTGCCGCTCGGGTCGACCACGTAGTCGAGGTTCCACCGCCAGGCCTGCGTACAGTCGGAATCCTTGAACTCCGCCGCGTGGCACGGCTCCTCGGGATCGTTGCCGAACACTGGCGCGGTGTAGACCGAGCGGGTCTCCGGCTTGTCCTTGGTCCAGCCGTCGAGCCGGTTCTTCCCGAAGAAGTACTGGGTGCCGTCGACGGTCGTGACTCTCCAGTACTCACCGTTGTTGTCACCGTTGCCGTAGTCGGCCCCGCCCACGAGCCGCTGGATCCGGGTGCCGTCGTCGCGGCGCAGGTGCCAGTACTTCTCGTCGGCGTTGTAGATGAGCTCGCCGCCGCCACCGGCCAGCGACATCGTGGCGTTGTCCGTCTCCCAGCACAGATCGCCGGTCTTCTTCTTGTTGTTGTGCGAGTCGGTGTCCATGTCCAGCCCGCACTGGGTGTAGCGGCGCTCGATGAAGTCGCCGGGGGTGAACTCGAAGCCCTCCCCCACGATCGACGGCTGGTTGTTGGAGGCGGCATGCCGGCCGTCGACGCTCTGCGCGGAGTAGGCCAGCTTCATCGACGGGGTCGGGCCGTTCAGCCCGGGCGGGGTCCGCATCGGGTACGACCAGGTGAAGTCACCGGTGCTGCCGCCCGCGGACCAGGTCGCCGAGGCCGACAGGCTGGTGGCCGAATAGTCCCCGGAGGCGCTCGCCGAACCGGCGGAAACAGCCACCAGGCTGCCACTGCCCCCGGCCGCGGCGGCGGACCGCTGCAACCCGCCCTGGGGCGGCAGGCTCACTGTCGCCTTGACTCGCTTGGTGGAGACGTCGTTCTTCGACGCCAATGTCGTCGCCGCGCACTCGTCCAGCTCCGGGGTCGTCAGGGCGCACTCCGGCATCGAGACCACCCGCAGGCGACTCGCCCAGTCGGCGCCGTAGGCCGTCACGAAGCTCTGGTAGTCGACGGTGAGGTCGACGTCGGCGCCCGCGGCGCCGGTGTCGGTGCGGTCGACCTTGAGCAGTAGGCCGTGTACCTCGGCGTTCTCGGTCGTGGCCTGGTCGTAGAGACCCACCCGCACCTTCGGCGCCGCGACGTCCGCCGCCGCGACCCGGCCGGCCGCGGCCTTGGCCGCCGCCGGCGGGGTACTGACGTAAACCGGCAGGCTGCCGACCTGAACCGGTGCCGGTGTGGTGGGCGGGACCGTGGCCTCCCCGGTGGCCGCCGCCGGCCACTGCGGGTCCACCTTGTCGGTGGCGTCCGGCGGCGGGGTCACCGCCGGGTCCGGCACGGGCGGCACATCGCTGACCGGGACGGAGTCGACCGGGTCAGCCGTGGGCACGATCGCTCCCGGCGCCGCCAGTGCCGGGACGGCGGCCACCGGCGAGAGGACTGCCATGGCCAGCACGGCGGAGAAGCCTCCGACGAGCAGCGATGAACGACGGTGCCGGCGACGCAGCACCGGGGCAGGGCGGACGGACACCAGGACCTCCGAGGTCGGTGTGGGAGAGACGACTGGAACGGGGCGGCGCCGTACCGCCTAGTCCGGCGGCGCCACGACCGGCTCCTGGCGGAAGACCACCGCGCGCTCGCTGCTGAGCCCGGTCGCATCGACCAGATAGGGGAAGGCGCGTACGCCGTCGCCGGCGGTCACACCGACCGTGCCCTCGTCGCCGGTGACCCAGTTGCTGTTCGGGTTCAGCCCCCGGTAACGGAAGGAGAACCCGCCCGATTCGTCGAACACCACCTCGAAGGAGGTCCGGACTCCGGAACCCGGCAGGTCCCGACCGTCGACGATCCATTGGCCCATGACGTTGCGCCATTCGACGACGTACCGGCGATTCGGTGCCTCGCCGATGACCGCCGTCCGCACGCTCGACCGATGGTCGTAGGTCCACCTCATCCAGAAGGGGAAGACCGCGTCGTCGGGACCCTGCGGATCGACACCCTTCGGCTCCTCATCGCTGTCCCACGGATCCCAGCGCGCCACCGACGGATTCGGTGCGGGCTCACCGGGGGCCCGGAAGCGGACCAGCCCGGAGCTGTCGACCCAGGCCTGGTCGTACGTGGAGCCGTAAACCGTCACCGGGAACGGTAGATTCACCGAGGTCACGCCGGTGTCGGTGACCAACGGCAGCACGGTGTCGTTCGCCTCGAGGAAGGGCAGCTTTTCCTCGGTGCAGGTGGTGCCCGCCCCGTCGGTGCCACTCACGGCCCGGCCGGTCAGATAAGCCTGCTCGTCGTAGTCACCCTTGAGCCAGATGCCCACCATCGCCTCCGCGCCGGCACAGCGGTGCTGGGCGTCGGCCAGGGTCACGGCGTAGAAGCCGTAGTGCAGGTTGTCGAACTCGTAGGAGCCGTCCGCTGCCGTGGTGGTCGTCCGGCCGGACGGGCGTAGCTCCACCACAGCGCCCGCGACCGGATCCTCGGAACCCTGCACGCTGACCGTGCCGCTGATCTTCCGAACCGGCGGCGCGACGAACTCGGCGGAGATGCCGGGCTTCACGACCCACTCGCCCTGCCACTGATAGGGCACTCCGGCCACCTGCTGGACCGGATCGGTGACGAAGACGTATGCAGCGTCCTTCTCGGCCTCGCTGTCCACCCCGTCCCAGTTGAAGACGATCAGGCCGTCCTCGTGCAAGGTCATCTCGAAGCTCAACCGCGACTCCGGGTCGGCCTTGAGCCGGAAGTTCCGCCACTCCACCAGCACGGACCGGTTCGGTGCGACACCGGTGGTCCTGGTCCTGATGGAGGAGTCGGAGCCCATGACGATGTCAGCGCCGTACGGGCACAGCATGTGGCAGAAGAAGACGGTTCGTTGCTCCGTCATGCCGGGGAACCAGGCTTCGCCACGGTCGGTGTCGGCGATCACTGAGGTGTACTCGGCACCCCAGTAGCGGAAGGTGAACGGCAGATCGATCGTGACCGTGTCAGCGCCTGCGGGCACCGGCACGACATCGTCCGCCGGCACGTACGCCGCCGGGCGCTCCTGGCAGCCGTAGAAGTCCTCGTTCGGTCGCAACACCAGGTTGACCTCTTGCGACCCTTGGGAGAGGTCAGCCTCCGCATGGGCCTTGCGCAGGCACACCCCGCTGCTGTCCTCGCTGTACATCTGGTAGGCACCGGGCAGGAGACCGCGGAGGACGAAGCGACCATCCTGGTCCGTGACCGCCCAGCGTTCACCGTGGACGGGCAATTCCTTGAGGTATACGTCCCGGCCGGCGACCGGCAGGCCCGTCAACGAGTCGGTCAGCACCCCGGAGATGTCGAAGTACTCGTCGGGCGCGGGCGGTTCCGTGCGTTCGAACGTGACAGTCTGGTCCACCACCAGGTTGGGCTGACGGTCGGAGTAGGCGAGCCCGGACGCACCGTCGGGGCCACCGATGCCGACCGCGGCTCCCGCGCCCCTCTCGGCGTCGTTGTCCAGCCCGGTGTAGTTGAGTGTCACCCTGCCGTCCGGCTTGAGGATTGCCTCGGCCGAGAGCCGCTGCGCGGTGTTGCCCTTGCGGTGGACGTTGCGCCATTCGACGACGAACTGCTCAGCGTCACCGGCTCCGTCGCTGCGGGTGCGCACCGACGCCGCGCTGTCCACCACGAGGTCATCCCAGAATGGGGCGATCAGCGCGTTCGGCTCGATCGGCGCCGGCAGGGTCGCGCTGCCCAGCGGCCGCGATGTCGCGGACTCGCCGAAGCTGAGCAGGCCGTTGGTGTCGATCCAGGCCGAGTCGTAGGTGGAGCCGTAGAACGGGAAATCGAACGGCAGGGTGACCTGATGTACAGCGTTGTCGCCGGTCAACGGCACCACTGTCTGGTCGGCGGCCACGAACGCGCCGGCCCCTACATCGCAGACGTAACCGACGTCGTCGATCAGGCGGGTCAGCGGCAGATCGATCCACGCCGCCGACTCGACGGCCAGAGTCGCTTCAGCCCACAGACCGCAGCGCCCGCCGAGGTTCGCCTTCACGGTGTAGGTCCCCAGCGACAGGTTGCTGAAGGAGAACCCTCCGCTGGCATCCGTCGTGGCGGTCCGGGCGCCCGGCTCCAGCGTCACTGTGGCACCGACCGCAGGATCCGCGGTCTCGGCGTCGTAGACCGTGCCGCTCAGCGAGACACCGCCGAGGGCCACGAAGGAGACGGCCGACACCAGGCTGCGCCGGCCGGAGCCGTCCACGGCCGCGGCGAACAGATCCTGCCGGCCCGGGGCGGAGCTCGAAGTGGCCACCGGTACGCCGGTGGTCCCGCCCGGGGTCGTCGCGTTGACCGTGCGGTCGAGCGAGGCGACGCCGACGCTGTAGCTGTACTTGGCGACGTTGGTGTCGCCGCCTGAGTCGAACTCCGCGCTCAGCGGCGAGCCGGCCGCGACGGTGTCACCCTGCGGCAGCCGGATCGCCGGCGGCACGGGTAGCGCCAACAGCGCGATGTTGGCTGCCGTGACCGGGTAGTTGTAAACGCGCACATGGTCGACCTGACCGTTGAGATAGCCGTCCAGCACCCCGTTGAAGATCCGGCGGCCGACCGTGACCCGTCCCGGCGACGAGAAACCGCCGGTGAGCGTGGCCGTGGTGGTCTGCGCGGTGCCGTTGACGTACAGCGTGAGCTTCTTGGTGCTCAGGTCGTAGACACCGGCGAGGTGAGTCCACTTGCCGGCGGTGGCGACGGCGTTGGAGAGCGCCTGATACGTCGTCGGGCTGTCCTTGTCGGAACCGGCCATGGTGAAACGCCACTTCTTGTCCGACGCGGCGAAGCCGAGCGTGTACGCCGACGTACGGGTTCCGTCGGACGAGGCAGCGACCTGCACCGCCCCGGTGACGTTGTTCAGCTTCACCCAGGACGCGACCGTGAAGCTGGTGTCCGTCCGCACGGGAGTGGCGGCGCCGGTGTCCGGGTGCGGAGTCGTCACGCCGAGCGCCGTGGTCGCGAAGGCGTTGCTGCCGTTGAGAGTCAGCGCCGTGCCGACATTGCTGCGGCCCGCCGACCGGGTCACTCCGCCTTGCGGTGTCAGCGCGTTGCCGTGGGTGGTCTCGTCGAGCGCGGCACCGCTTGCCTCCTCGAAGAGCCACTCCGCAGCCGGGCCCACCCCGGAACGCACTTTGAACGTGTACTCGTACGGTGTCGCCGAATACCAGCCGGCCCGGTCCTTGGCCCAGATCCGCAACACGTTCACGCCGTCCCGCTTGGGCACGATCGGGAAGGTGGCACCGTGCGTCGCGTCCGCCTTGACGGGCGTCGCTGCGGCCGCCTGCACGCCGGAGTCGAGCGTCCACGTGTAACCGACGACGTGCTCGGGCAGGACGACCGGCGGGCTCACCGTGACCTGCCCGCTCAATCCGACGCCGCCCTTGGCCGGCTGGGTGGGTGAGTCCCTCGGATAGTCGGTGGAGACCAGATCCGACGGCGGATTCGGCGCGACCAGGTCCGTGGTGAACTCGCAGACGCCGCTGAACCCGCTGGGCTTGCGCTTGTCGCGGGTGAGGGCCTGCCACAGATAGGTGGTGTTGTCCTTGAGCCGGCCGGCCGGGATGGCCTTGGACGCGGTCGCGGGATTGCCGCCCGAATCCGAGATCTTCTGCGACTCGGTGCGGCTGCTGCCCTGCGCCCACCAGTAGAACTCCGTGGTGAGGTCCTGGTCGCCGCCGTCGGCATCCGACTGCTTGACCGACAGGACCGGGGTCGCGGTTCTCACATAGGGCCGGGAGCTACCCGTGGCGCACGCTCTGCCGTCGGTCTTGCGTTCGGAGTTGGGCGCGTTGGGGATGGAGTTGAAGTCCACCGCCAGCTTCAGCGACTTGTGGTTGAAGCGCTTCCACTGGCTGAGTGTGCCCTCGTTGATCGCCTTGAGTCCGAACGTGATCGTGTTGGCGCCGGCGCCGTCGTTCGCGGCCTTCCGGATGATCGAGCTCACGTTGAATTCGATCGGTGCGGGACCGGCACAGCCGTGCACGCCGCCGAGCTTGCGGTTCGCGGCTGTGGTGGCGGTCTTGTTCTTGTCCCAGGACGGCTGGTTCTTCCAGGTGGTGTTCGGGCCGATCGCGCCGGTCACCCACAGCTTGGCGTTCGACTTCGGGTTGCAGGTCCAGGACCAGCGTTGCTCGATGCTCATCGTGGCGGAGAGGATTTCCTTCTTCTTCGCCTTCGCGATGTCCATCCGGAAGAAGGACCGCACGGTGTACTGCGAGCAGCCGTCGCAGTCCCGGGTCCGGCCGGCGCCGAGAGTGCCGGTCGTGGAACCGTTGGTCAGCGGCTCCTTCTGATAGAACTTGCTGGTCGGCAACTTGCTCATGACGTTGGTGAAGGCGTTGCCGGACAGCAGGCCGGTGAAGGCCGGGTCGATGTAGACCGGGTAGCGCGTCGTCTCGGCGGTGAGCATCTTGCGGTCCGGCTTGATGGAGATCCGGTTCTTCGTCACGGTCGCCGGCATCTCCGACTGCTGGGCGGCCTTTGTCCGCGGCTGATCGACCTTCGTCTCGCTCTGGTCCGCGGTCGCGTCCCACATGACGGGGGTCGGCGAGACGAAGACGAGCGCGCCGCTCTTGTCCCGCGTCTCGACGCCACCGCCCCGCGCCTCCGACGCGGTCACGCCCTCGGTCTTCAGGCCGAAATCGATGGTGGCGAGCTCGGGATCGGCCGCGGCCTCCGGTGTCTTGACGATCAGCACCTCGGAGAATCCCACCGCGGAGGCGGTGACCCGCAGGTCGACGTCGGGCAGTACGTCACGATAGGTGGCTGTCTCGCCGGAGAGGACCGGCTTCGGAAGCTTCCCCGGCCAGTCCATGGTCAGGCTGTGCGAACCCTTGGCGATCGAGGCCAGCGGGGTGTCACCGCCGCCCGAGAACGTCAGCGGGAACAGGGTCGCGCCGGCGCGGACCTTGCCGTCGGCCGTACGACGCAGGGTGGTGTCGACCGGAACCCAACGGCCGTCCTGGCGGACCCGCTGCGGATACGCGAACTCCTCCAACGTGGTGGAGCCGTCCGGCTTCGCGAAGACCTGGGCGAACTCGGTGCGTTGCGAGGCGATCTCGACCCGGCCACCGCAGGCCGCGGCGGCCACGGCCGCTGCTGCGCGTTCCGGCCGCTCAGCCGGGCACTTGGCAGCCTTGCCGGGCGGAGCCGCATGCACCTCGGCGGCGGGAACGAACCATGCGCCGGCCCCCACGAGCAGGGCAGCCGACAACCAACGACCAAACCGCACGACGTATCCCCCGAATGACGTCTGGTGCCAGCCGATCCTGGCAGGCGCACCCTAGGCACGCGGAGGGATAAACCTCAATATCATGTCCGCATGCGGCCACCGGGCCGGACCGGCGATCCGTCGATGGCCCGACGCATTGCGCGTAGCCGGGCGAGCGGGCGAGAATGCCGTGCTACACGGGGTAAACGGGGGTTCACCATGGAGACGACAAGAGCTGATCCTGCCCGGCCGGCGAGCGATCACGGCGACGCATACGGGCTGACGGAGTCCGATCATCGCCTGCTGTACGAGCTGTCGACCGGACGCAGCGACAAGCGGGTGGCGGCCCGCCTGGACACCAGCGACCGGACGGTACGGCGGCGGATGAGCGCCATGATGCGCTCGTTCGGGATCTCGTCGCGTTTCAGCCTCGGCGTGGTGCTGGGCCAGCTGGGGATCGTCCGCATCACCCTGCCGGACACCGGTCCGTCGGAAGCCGGGGAGACAGCTCAGACGCTGACGCCGGCGGCTTGCCGTTGTCAGAGCTGAGAGCTTCCGGCGCAGGCTAGGTTGAGGTGTGGTCGCGGTAGGCAGGGAGGCGGGCCGGCCGATCCGGCGGGTCGAGGCGGACCCCGGCGCCGAGATCGACCGTGACGCCTGGTGGGCGCGGGTTCCGGCGATCAAGGCGATTCTCGACCACGGCCTCAACCTCCCGGCGGGCGTGACCTTCGTGGTCGGGGAGAACGGCTCGGGCAAGTCGACCCTCATCGAGGCGCTGGCCGCCGTGCACGGGCTGAACCCGGAGGGCGGTTCGCGGTCCGCGCGGCACAGCACCCGGGCCACCGAGTCGGCGCTGGGGTCGGCGCTTCGGGTCATCCGTACGCCGGGCCGGATGGTGAACTCGTATTTTCTGCGGGCCGAGACGATGCACGGGCTGTACACGTACCTGGAGGGGCTGTCCGGCGGGCCGGACGCCGACCTGCACGAGCGCAGCCACGGTGAGGGCTTTCTGGAGCTGCTCGACCGCAAGTTCCACGGCTACGGCTTCTATCTGATGGACGAGCCGGAGGCACCGTTGTCCTTCACGTCCACGCTGGGCCTGCTGTCCCGGCTGGACATGCTGCGTGCGGACGGTGCCCAGGTTGTCGTGGCGACCCACTCGCCGCTGCTGACCGCCCTGCCCGGGGCCACGATTCTGGAGCTGAGCGGGCAGGGCATCCGCAAGGTGACCTGGGACGAGCTGGAGATCGTCGCGCACTGGAAGCGTTTCCTGGACCGGCCCGAGGGTTATCTGCGCGCCCTGTTCACCGGTACGCCGCCGCCTGGAGGGTGAACAGCTCGGCGTAGAGACCGTTGCGGGCCATCAGCTCCTGGTGGCTGCCGGCCTCGGCGATCCGGCCGTCCGCCACGACCAGGATCAGGTCGGCCATCCGTACCGTGGAGAAGCGGTGCGAGACCAGGACCGTGATGCCTCCGGTGCGGCCGCCGACCTCGCGGGCCGAGCGCGCGTAGCGCTCGAAGAGGGCGTGCTCGGTCAGCGGGTCCAGCGCCGCGGTCGGCTCGTCCAGCAGCAGCAGGAGCGGCTCGTCGCGCATCATCGCCCGGCTCAGCGCCACCCGCTGCCACTGGCCGCCGGACAGCTCCGCACCGTCCTCGTAGGACTTGCCGAGGTGGGAGTCCAGCCCGTTCGGGAGGCGGTCGACGACCACCTGCGCGTCCGCCCGGTGCACGGCCGCGGACACCGCCTCGGGGTCGGCGATGCGGGGCAGATCGCCCACCCCGATGCTCTCCCGGGCCGGCGCGTCGAGCTTCACGAAGTCCTGGAAGCCGGCCGCGATGCGCTCCCGCCAGCCGGCCGGGTCGATCCGGCGCAGGTCCACGCCGTCGACGGTGATCGTGCCCGCGGTCGGGCGGTAGAACCGGCACAGCAGCTTGACCAGCGTGGACTTGCCCGCGCCGTTGTCACCGACGACGGCCACGGTGGCGCCGGCCGGGATGCGGACCGTCACGTCCCGCAGCACGTCCGAGTCGGTGCCGGGATAGCGGAACGCCACCCCGTCGAGCGCGATGCCGTCGCGCAGGGTGGCCGGCACCGGACGGTCCGGCACGATCGGATCCGCGGAGCCGGCTGACTCCCGGCGCAGCCAGCGCACCCGGGCCAGCGCGCGGGCGTTGCGCTGCAGTGAACCCGCGACTGCGACCGCACCGGCCGCCTGGGCGTTGGTCTGCACGGCCAGGGTGATGACGAGGACGACGTCGCCGACCGACCGCTCCCCCGCGATCGCGGACCGGACCACGAGCACGACCGCGGCCACGTACCCGAATGCGAAGATCAGCTGGCCGGCCAGCCGCAGGCCGAGACCGGCCAGCTCGGCCCGGCGCAGCGGGATCTCCTCCCGGCGGCGGGCCGCGGCCTGGCGCTGCCGCAGCGTGCGCTGCAGCCCGAACAACCGGATCTCCTTGGCGGCGGCCGGGCTGACGGCCAGCTCCAGCAGGTGCCACCCGAGCCGGCGGGATTCCGCGGTGGCGAGCTCGGCCCGCTCCAGGCGGGCCTCACCGATCCGGCCGGCGACAAGCGGCGGTACGGCGAAAAGCGGCAACAAAAGCAACCACGGCTCCAGCCGCGCGAGCAGCACACCGGTCAGCAAGATCTGCACGGACAGGGTGATCGCGGTGAGCACGGTCTGCACGCCCGCGGCCACCTCCCAGCTCTCCTTGCGCAGCAGCTCCATCCGGTCGGCGTAGTCCTGCCGTTCGTGCTGGTCCAGCCCGGCCGTGCCGTGCGCGAGGTCACCGATCTCCCGCTCGATGCGCAGGTGATGCAGGTCGGCGAGCTCGAAGAAGAAGATGTGCGCGAAGTGCTCCATGGTGAGGCTGAGCAGCGCGACCACCGCCACGGCAGCCGCCGCCCAGACCGCCGCGGAGGTGTCCCGGCCCAGCGCCGCGTCCGTGGTGAGCGCGAGGAAGACGGCGATCAGGGGCGCGCTCACGTTGCCCAGCAGCATCAGGAAGGCGGAGATGAGCAGCCGGCCGCGGCTCGCCCGCCAGGAGGAGCCGAGCACACCGGTGATGCCCAGCCACAGGTCACGCATCAGCGGGCTCCTCGATCAGCTCGTCACCGTCGGCCGCCACGTCCGGCTCTTCGTCCTCGGCGAAGCGGGCCGCCTGCAGCGTGAACAACTCCGCATAGCGGCCGCCGCTCGCGAGCAGCTCGTCGTGGGTGCCCGACTCCAGCACCCGGCCGTGCTCCAGCACCGCGATCCGGTCGGCCCGGCGCACCGTGGAGAAGCGGTGCGAGATCACCAGGCTGGTCGCGCCCCGGGTCAGGTCCAGGAAGTGGGAGAAGAACGCCACCTCGGCGCGGGCGTCCAGGCTCGCCGTCGGCTCGTCCAGCACCAGCACGCGGGCGCCGCCCTGCACCGCGATCAAGGCGCGCGCGATCGCGATGCGCTGCCACTGCCCACCGGAGAGGTCGGCGCCGTCCGTGTACTGCCGGGACAGCGGGGTGTCGAGGCCGATCGGCAGGCGCTGAACGAATTCCAGGGCGCCCGCGCGGCGTAACGCGTCCTCGATCGCGGCGTCGTCGTTCAGCTCGCCGGCGCCGAAGCCGACATTGTCGCGGACCGGCAGCTCGAAGTGCACGAAGTCCTGGAAGATCGCCGCGACCCGCCGCTGCCACGCGGCGCCCTCGAAGGCGCGGATGTCGACACCGTCGGCGGTGATCCGGCCGGACTCCGGCTCGTAGAGGCGGGCGAGCAGCTTGACCAGCGTGGTCTTACCGGCGCCGTTGAGCCCCACGACGGCCAGCGAAGCGCCTGCCGGGATGACCAGGTCGAGCCGGTCGAGCACTGCCGGCGCCTCGGGCGAGTAGCGGAAGGTGACCTGCTCGAAGCGGATCTCGCGGACCGGCAGGTCGGGCGGGGGAAGGTCGCCGCCGCCCGGGCCGGCCGCCGCGGCGGTCAGCTCGCCGAGACGGCGCAACGCCTGCTGGGCGTTCAGGCCGTACTCGGTCTGCACGTCGGACTCCGCGATGAAGGCGCCGATCCGGACCGAGGAGAGCGCCGCCTGCATCACGATCAGGAACGCGCCGATGCCCAGCACGCCGGCCGCCGCGTCCCGCGCCGCCAGCGCCAGCGTCCCGCCGAGCAGGACGAACGCCACGAGCGTGTAGAGCACGTACGGTCCGTAGAAGATCCGGCGGCGTTGCTGCCAGACCGGGACCGAGCTGGCCATGAAGGCGTCCGCGTAGCGGTCGCCGACCCAGTCGAGCAGGCCGAAGACCCGGATCTCCTTGGCCGCGACCGCGGTGAACAACAGGTCCCGGAAGTAGAAGCGCCGCCGCCGGGTGCGCTGGTGCGACATGTAGATGCGCCCGAAGACGGACAGGCCCACGCGGTAGCCGAACCGGATGATCAGGCCGGCGGCCAGCACCGCGACCGCCGCCCACCACTGCCACACCACGCCGACGACGATCACGGCGGCGACGGTCTGCAGATAGCGCGACAGCAGGGCGATGAAGCCGGCGCAGGCCGCACCCGGTGTCCAGTCGGCGAACCGTAGCAGGGAGATCCCGTCGGCGGCCTGGTCCAGCACCTCGGGGTCCTCCAGCACGGCGATGCCGGACCCGGTGAAGGAGTCGGCCATCAGCTGGTCACGGACCCGGTCGTCGATGCGCCGGCGCATCAGCTCGCCGAGGAACGCCTGCACCGGCAGCGACAGCTGGATGGCGAAGAAGAGCGCGGCGGCCGTGATCAGGTGATCGCGCAGGTCGAGCCAGGCCGGCGAGTCCACGCCACCGTCGACCGCGGCGGGCACCCCGGCGATGACCCAGGCGGTGGCCAGCACGAAGCCGACGGGCAGCAGGCCGGCGACGACCTGCAGCAGGATCGCGCTCGTGACGACGGCCGGGCCGCCGCCGGGCAGGATCCGCAGCATGGCCCGGCGCTGGGCCCAGCGGCCGCTCATCCCCGCGGTGAACTCGCTCCACACCGACCGGTCGACCTCGGCGCCCACGTCCTGGCCGGCCATCAACTCCACCCCCCCGCAGCGATTGATCACGGTGAACCTACCGAGGTGTCGCCGCGGGCGTCGCCCCGTTTTCCCGCCGTTCGCTCTCGGCGGACCGCGGGCCGCGGGCCGGACGGCCCTTGTCCACAGGGTCTGTCGACCCCGGGCGCGATCGTGGCCCGGCCGGTAGGTTGAAGGCGTGGCGAGCAGCGTGTACGTGGCCGGGGTGGGCCCCGGCGTCGGTAAGGGCACAGTCGCCCTGGGGCTGGTCGAGTTGCTGTCCCGGCGGGTCGCCCGGATCGGCGTCTTCCGGCCGGTCGTCCCGGGCCACGGTGAGGATCCGCTGCTGACCCTGCTCACCACCCGCTACCCGGCCGTCGCTCCGTACGCGGATTCGTTCGGGGTCACGGTGGCCGAGGCCGCTGCCCTGGTCGCCGACGGCAAGCGCGAGGAGCTCATTTCCCGCATCGTCGAGCGCTACCGCGCGGTCGAGCGGCAGTGCGCCTCCGTGGTGGTGATCGGCAGCGACTTCTCCGACGGCCAGGAGGAGGGGCACGACGAGCTGCCCCGCGAGCTGGCCTTCAACGCGCGGCTGGCCAACGAGTTCGGCAGCGTGGTCCTGCCCGTCGTGGGTGGGCAGGGCCGGCGTTCCGATCTGCAGGCCGCGGTCGGCTCGGCGTACCACTCGCTTGTGGATCTGAACGCGACCGTGCTGGCCGTGATCGCCAACCGGGTGCCCGAGGGGGTTGCGCCACCCACCGGGCTGCCGGTGCCGGTCTGGGCCATCCCGGAGATCCCGATGATCGCCGCGCCCACCGTCGCGGAGGTCGCAGCCGCCCTCGACGCCACCGTGGTGACCGGTGGCGAGGCCGCCCTCGACCGGGACGTGCTCGACTACGTGGTCGGCGCGGCCCACGTGCCGGCCGTGCTCGACCACCTCACCGACGGGGCGCTGATCATCACCCCGGGCGACCGGGCCGACCTGCTGGTCGCCGCGAGCGCGGCGCACGCCGCCGGCAACGTGACGCTGGCCGGTCTGGTGCTGACCATCGGCGAGTTCCCCGATCCGCGCGCCGTGCGGGTCATCGAGCGGCTCAACACCGGGCTGGCCATGCTGGTGGTGCAGTCCGACAGCTACCACACGATCAGCGCGGCCGGCCGGATCGAGGCCAAGCTCAGCCCGGCCACCCCGCGCAAGGTCGAGGCGGCTCTGGGCGCCTTCGAGAAGCACGTGGACACGGCCGAGCTGACCCGGCTGCTCGACGTGACCCGGTCCAGCCGGGTGACACCGTTGATGTTCGAGAACGACCTGATCGAGCGGGCCCGCGCCGACCGGCGGCACCTGGTGCTGCCCGAGGGCACCGACGAGCGGATCCTGCGGGCCACCGAGACGCTGCTGCGCCGCGGCGTCGCCGACCTGACCCTGCTCGGCGACCCGGCCGAGATCACCCGCCGGGCCCGCGAGCTGGGCGTCGAGATCGGCGCGGCCCGGCTGATCGACCCGGCCACCAGCGAGTGGCGCGACGACTTCGCCAAGCAGTATGCGGAGCTGCGCAAACACCGGGCCGTGACCCTCGACCTGGCCTACGACGTGGTCCGCGACGTCAACTACTTCGGCACGATGATGGTCGCCACCGGGCGGGCCGACGGCATGGTCTCCGGGGCCAACCACACCACCGCCGCCACCATCCGGCCCGCCTTCGAGATCATCAAGACGGTGCCCGAGGTGTCCGTCGCCTCCAGCGTCTTCTTCATGCTGCTCGCCGACCGCGTGCTGGTCTACGGCGACTGCGCGGTCAACCCGGACCCCGACGCGGCCCAGCTCGCCGACATCGCCCTGTCGTCGGCGCAGACGGCCGCGGCGTTCGGCATCGAGCCGCGGGTCGCCATGCTGTCCTACTCGACCGGCAGCTCGGGCGCGGGCGCCGACGTGGAGAAGGTGGCCGCCGCGACCAAGCTGGTCCGCGAGCGCCGCCCCGACCTGCCCGTGGAGGGACCCATCCAGTACGACGCGGCGATCGACCCGGGCGTGGCGGCGACCAAGCTGCCCGAGAGCGTGGTGGCCGGCAAGGCGACCGTCTTCGTCTTCCCCGACCTCAGCTCGGGCAACAACACCTACAAGGCCGTGCAGCGTTCGGCCAACGCAGTGGCGGTCGGCCCGGTGATGCAGGGCCTGCGCCGCCCGGTCAACGACCTGTCCCGCGGCGCGACGGTCAAGGACATCGTCAACACTGTGGCGATCACCGCGATCCAGGCCCGCTCATGAAGATCCTCGTGCTCAACTCGGGCTCGTCCTCGGTCAAGTACCGCCTCTTCGACAGCACCGAGACCCTGGCCAAGGGCCTGATCGAACGCATCGGCGAGTCCGGCGGCGAAGCCGGCGACCACGAGGCCGCCCTGCAGCAGGTGATGGCCGCGGTCGACGTCGAAGGCCTCGGCGCGGTCGGGCACCGGGTCGTGCACGGCGGCAGCGAGTTCGGCCGGGCCACGGTCATCGACGACGAGCTCTTCGCCGTCATCGAGGGGCTGATCCCGCTCGCGCCCCTGCACAACCCGGCGGCACTCAGCGGCATCGCGGTCGCCCGCAAGCTGCTGCCCGACGTCCCCCAGGTCGCGGTCTTCGACACGGCGTTCCACCAGACGATTCCCCCGGACGGCGTGGCCTACGCGATCGACGCGTCCCTGGCGGAGCGCTGGCAGATCCGCCGCTACGGCTTCCACGGCACCTCGCACGCGTACGTGGCCCGCAAGACCGTTGAGCTGCTCGATCTGCCCGCCGACCGGGCCCGGGTGATCACCCTGCACCTGGGCAACGGCGCGAGCGCCTGCGCGGTCTCCGGCGGCCGGAGCGTGGCGACGTCGATGGGCATGTCCCCGCAGTCCGGGCTCGTGATGGGCACCCGCAGCGGCGACGTCGACCCGACGGTGATCTTCCACCTGCACCGGGTCGCCGGGCTCCCGATCGAGGAGATCGAACGCTCTCTGACCCGCTTCGCCGGCCTCCAGGGCCTCGCGGGCGAGAACGACATGCGGGCGGTGCAGGAGCTCCGGGCGGCGGGCGACCCGGCGGCGACGCTGGCCTTCGACGTCTACTGCCGGCGGATCAAGGAGTACGTGGGCGCCTACCTGGCGGTGCTGGGCGGCGCGGACGCGATCACGTTCACCGCGGGCGTCGGCGAGAACTCACCGGAGGTCCGCGCCGCGGCGCTGGCCGGCCTGGCGGAGCTGGGCATCACAATCGACGAGGCCCGCAACGAACGCGGCGACCGGATCATCTCGCCCGAGGGGGCGCGGGTGCGGGTCTGCGTGGTCCCGACGGACGAGGAGCTGGAGATCGCCCAGCAGGTGACGGCCGCACTCGAGAAGTGAGCCGGAGGCGAGGCCGCGGGCCGCCGGGCGGCCGGTGTGGCCGGGTGGGTCAGGTTGAGGCCGCGAGCCGCCGGGCAGGCCAGGTGTGGCCGGGCGGGCTGCGTAGAGGCCGGGCAGGCCAAGTGAGGCCGGGCAGGCCAAGTGAGGCCGGGCAGGCCAAGTGAGGCCGGGCGGGCTGCGTAGAGGCCGGGCAGGCCAAGTGAGGCCGGGCGGGCTGCGTAGAGGCCGGGCAGGCCAAGTGTGGCCGGGTTGAGGCTGGGTTGAGGCCGGGCGGGCCGGGTGCGGCGGGCGGTGACCCGCTCGCGTCCCGGCCCGCGCTCAGCCCGGGTAGGTCGGCGCGGTCCTGGTCAGCCCAGGGCCAGCCAGGCGATCACGGCGATCAGAACGATCGCGACCGCGACGGCGCCGATGATCAGCGGGGTCTTGGAGGCGGCTGGCGGCTCCTGCGGCGTGCTCTGCGTGAAGGCGCGGAACGCCTCGGTGTTGCCGCTCGGGTCGACGGTGTTGTCAGGCATGCGCACGACCATAGCGAAGCCGGGCACCCCCGCGACAGTGCGTCCCGGCCTCCTAGCAGGGCGTTCGTCCCGTCCGTCGAGATATCACCCGTTCGTGGGTGTGTCCGGGACTGCCCGCGCCGACGCCCGCCGCCGGGAGAGCCGGGCACACTTGGCGGATGGGACGCCGTACCGTCGCGCTTCTGCTCGCTGCCGTCTGCGCGACCGGCGCACTCACCTCATGCTCCGCCGAGCCGGCCCGCCAAGCGCCGCCGTCCCCCGCCGCGAGCGTCAGACCCAGCCTGGAGAGCAGCCCCGCGCCGACCCGCGGCCGGGCACCGGGCCGCACGTTCCCGGTCCAGACCCGCAAGCTGAAGCTCAGCCGCGGCCAGGACCGCCCGCTGCCCACCACCGTCTGGTATCCGGCCACCGGCGACGGCCCGTTCCCGGTCATCGTCTTCAGCCACGGCCTCACCGCGCGCCCGGGTGACTACGCCGACATCCTCGCCCGATGGGCCCGGGCCGGTTTTGTCGTCGCCGCGCCCGCCTACCCGCACACCTCCGCCGGCGTGGCCGACTTCGACGTCATCGACCTGCTCAACCAGCCGGCCGACGCCTCGTACGTGCTCACCCGGGTCCTCGCGCTCGGCGGCAAGGCGGGCGATCCGCTGCGCGGGCGCCTCGACCCGGGCCACGTCGCCGCCGCCGGGCACTCCGGCGGCGGCATCACCACGCTGGGGATGCTCACCGGCGCCCGGGACGACCGGCTCACCGCCGCGGTGGTCCTGGCCGGGCGGCAGGTGCTGCCCGCGGCCTTCACCGGCGCGCCGATTCCCGTGCTCTTCGTGCACGGCCGGCAGGACCGGACCGTGCGGTACGCCGACGGGCTCGCCGCCTTCGAAGCCGTGCCGTGGCCCAAAGCCCTGCTCACCCTGCCCGACGCCGGCCACGTCGTCACCAGCGGCGCGCAGTTCGACCTGGTGTCCGACGCCACCACCGACTTCTGGCGGTGGAGCCTCTACGGCGATGCCGGCGCCGGGCGGCGCCTCGAACGGCGTGACAACCTCGACAGCGACCTCTAGTGCAGGTGGTCGACGGCCACCTTGCCGAAGATCTCTCCCGAGTTGAGCCGGGCGAAGGCGTCGCTCACCGCGGAGAAGCCGTAGGTCGAGTCGATCACCGGACGGATGTCGCGTTCGACGCACAGGTCCAGCAGGGCGGCCAGTTCCTCGGCCGTGCCCATCGTGCTGCCCAGGATCTCCAGCTGCATCATGAAGACACGGCGCAGGTCGACCTTGGGGAACGGGCCGCCGGTCGCGCCGCACACCACGATGCGGGCGCCGGGGGCCGAACACTTCAGCGAGTGCTCGAAGGTCGGCGCGCCCACCGACTCGATCACCACGTCCACGCGTTCGGGCAGGCGGGCGCCCGGCTCGACCGCGGTGGCGCCCAGTTCGGTGATGCGCTCCCGCTTGGTGGCGTCGCGGCTGGTCGCGTACACCCGTTTGCCGAGCGCGGTCGCGAGCGCGACGGCGGCAGTGGCCACCCCGCCGCCCGCGCCCTGCACCAGGACCGACCCGGCGTCGGCGACGCGGCCGCGCGCGGTGAGCATGTGGTACGCGGTCAGCCAAGCAGTGGGCAGGCAGGCCGCGTCCAGGAACGAGATGCCGGCGGGCTTGGGCACCAGGTTCTCCGCCGGTACGGCGACCCGCTCGGCCAGCGTGCCCGGCCAGCGCTCGGACAACAGCGAGAAGCCCCGCGGGTCCCCCGGATCCTTGATCACCGGGTAGACGACGACCTCGTTGCCGTCGCTGTCCACACCGGACGCGTCACACCCGAGGATCATCGGCAGCCGGTCGGCGGGCAGGCCGACGCCCCGCAGCGACCAGATCTCATGATGGTTGAGCGAGCTGGCCCGCACATCGACGGTCACCCAGCCGTCCGGCGGGGACGGCTCGGGCTGGTCACCGACGGACAGTCCGGCTAGCGGCTCGTCGGGCTTCGTCGCACTGGCATAGGCGGCTCGCATACTCCGCAGCTTAGGCCGGACCCGCCGATCCTGTCGCCGGCCCGGCGCGGCTCACCCAATGCCGGGCACGGCCAAGCGGACGCCTGGCACGCAAAGCCGGGCCTGTGGGGGATCGGCGCGATCAACCTGCTGACCAGGCCCGCGGTCAAGGACCCGCGGGGCAGGGCGGATGGACGCCCTGCCCCGTGGACCGCGAAGCTCAGACCAGCGCCACCGGCGCGGCCGGCCGCGCGACGAACCGCGCCACCCCGTCTTGCTCAGCCGCCCGGGCCACTGCCTCGGCCACCGCCGGAGCAACCCGCGGATCCAACGCCGACGGCACGATCGCGTCCGCCCGCAGCTCGTCCGCCACGACCTCCGCGATCGCCTCGGCCGCCGCCATCTTCATCCGCTCGGTGATCCGGGTGGCCCGGGCATCCAGCGCCCCCCGGAAGATGCCGGGGAAGGCCAGCACGTTGTTGATCTGGTTGGGGAAGTCGCTGCGGCCGGTCGCGACGATGGCCGCGTACTTGTGGGCCAGCGCCGGCGGGACCTCCGGCGTCGGGTTGGCCAGGGCGAAGATGATGCCGCCCGGCGCCATGCCGGCCAGCGCGTTCTCCTCGATCTGGCCGCCGGAGACGCCGATCAGCACGTCGGCGCCGATCAGCGCCTCCTTGATGCCACCGGTACGCCCGGAGTAGTTCGTACCCTCCGCCAGCGCCGCCTTCGTCTCGGTCAGACCCGGGCGGTCCGCGTGGATGATGCCCTGGGAGTCGCAGACGATGACGTTCGCGCCCTGGATGCCCGCCGCGATCAGGGTGTTCGTGATGGCCACCCCGGCCGCACCCGCGCCGCTGATCACCACTCGCAGGTCGGCGAAGCGCCGGCCGAGCAGAGCGACCGCGTTGCGCAGCGCGGCGAGCACGACGATCGCGGTGCCGTGCTGGTCGTCGTGGAAGACCGGGATGTCCAGCGCCTCGTCGAGGCGGCGCTCGATCTCGAAGCAGCGCGGCGCGCTGATGTCCTCCAGGTTGATCCCGCCGAACGAGGGACCGAGCGCCTTGACCACGGCGATGATCCCCTCGATGTCCTGGGTGTCGAGGCAGATCGGGATGGCGTCGACGCCGCCGAACTGCTTGAACAGCACGGCCTTGCCTTCCATGACCGGCATCGCGGCCTTCGGGCCGATGTTGCCCAGCCCCAGCACGGCCGAGCCGTCGGTGACGACGGCCACCGTGTTGGCCGTCCAGGTGTAGTCGGCGGCGAGCTCGGGATCGGCGGCGATCGCCTCGCAGACCCGGGCCACGCCCGGGGTGTAGGCGCGGGACAGATCGTCGCGGCTGGACAGCGGGACGGTGCAGGTGATCGCCATCTTTCCCTGCTTGTGCAGGTCGAAGACGGGGTCGGCAGCCAGGGCAGGGTCGAGCTCAAAACTGAAAAAGGACACAGGGACTCCAGGACACGCATCGGAACGTCGGTGTGCCAGCCGGACTCGCGCGAGTCTGCGCGGTCCGACGTGCGATGCGGGGGTCACCCGGGACAAGCAACCGCAAGATTCAGGTGTGCTGCGGTTAACGCAGGTTAACTTAGCCGACCCGGACGCGGCCAGTAGCGAAACACCACTTGTCCGATGACATCCGCCACCCCGTGGGTGCGGGAGTCATCGGTGACGAACTCGTTGTCACCCTCGACCCACCAGCCCCCCTCGTGCGGGCGGATCGCCCGTTTGACGACCAGCAGTTCCGGCCGGCCCCGGAAGCGGGCCACCACGACCGACTGCGGCCTGACCCGCCGGACACGCCGCACCAGCAGGGCATCTCCGCCGTGCAGGGTGGGTGCCATGGACGGCCCTCGCACCAGTACGGCGAAGAGCGGCAATTGCCAAGACATGGCATCAATCCCGGGGTCGAGGTTCGGTGTTCCGGTAAGGGGTAGTGTCGACTCGGATCATCGCAAACGTATGGAGGGGTCCTGATGCGACTTCCGCGTATTTTCACGCCGCGCACCGTGGTCAGCGCGCACTGCGACCTGCCCTGTGGGGTGTACGACCCGGCGCAGGCACGCATCGAGGCGGAGTCGGTGAAGGCCATCGCTGAGAAGTACCAGGCGAACACCGACCCCGAGTTCCGCACCCGCGCCATCCTCATCAAGGAGCAGCGCGCCGAGCTGGTCAAGCACCACCTGTGGGTGCTCTGGACCGACTACTTCAAGGCGCCGCACTTCGAGAAGTACCCGAACCTGAACCAGCTGTTCAACGAGGCCACCAAGCTCGCCGGCGCGTCCGGCGCCAAGGGTTCGATGGACCCCGCGGTCGGCGAGCAGCTGCTGGCCAAGATCGAGGAGATCTCCAAGATCTTCTGGGAGACCAAGCAGGCGTGAGCCCCGCAACGATCCGGCCGGTACGTCACGACGACGTGCCGGCCGTTGTCGCGATGGTGCACGAGCTCGCCGAGTTCGAGCGCGCCGCGGACTCCTGCCACCTCACCGAGGAGCAGCTGCGCACGGCGCTGTTCGGTGCCCACCCGGCGGTGTTCGGCCACGTCGCGGTCGACGCCGACGACGCCCCGTACGGTTTCACGCTCTGGTTCCTGAATTTCTCCACGTGGGAGGGAACGCACGGCGTCCACCTGGAGGACCTGTACGTCCGCCCGCATGCCCGCGGCACCGGCGCGGGTGCCGCGCTGCTCGCCGCACTGGCCCAGGTCTGCGTGGAACGGGGCTACAAGCGCCTCGAGTGGGTGATGCTGGACTGGAATCCGGCCGCGGAGTTCTACGCCGCGATCGGGGCCGAGGTCGTGGCCGACTGGCTGCCGTACCGGCTCTCCGGTGCCGCACTGACCCAACTCGCTGAGCGCGCCTCCCCCGTCAGGGGCTAGAGTTCCGTCCATTGGGAGGATGGGGTCGGTGACTCAGCTGCAGACAACGCATCCGGAGCCGGCGTTCGGTGACGACGTCGTGCTGCTGACCGTGCCCGCCGACGGCGGGTACCTCGGCGTGCTCCGTACAGCCACGGCCGGCCTCGCTGCCCGCCTGCACTTCGCGCTCGACGAGATCGAGGACCTGCGCATCGCGGTCGACGAGGCCTGCGCCATGCTGCTGGCCATCGCCACCCGCGGCGCCGAGCTCGAGTGCCGCTTCGCGGTCACCGACGATGCGCTCACAGTCGAGGTGACGGTGTCGACAGTGCGCGGCGCCCGGCTGCCGTCGGAGTCCTCTTTCGCGTGGAAGGTGCTGACCGCGCTGACCACGTCGGCGTCCGCCGAGGCGACCGGCCGGCACGCCACCATCCGGCTGCTGACCCGCCGCACCGAGATCTGACCCGCTCTCCTCAGGGTCAGCGCGCGGTCGCCACCATGATGTAGTCCAGGTGGCGCCGGCCGACCTCCATGGCGGCCGCCGAGTCGCCGGCTTTCACACACGTCAGCAGCTCACGGTGGTCGGCGTCGATGCGCCCCCAGTAGTCGTCGGGCAGGTTCTCGACGATCTCCTCGCCGTAGGTGACGTGGTAGAGCGGGCGGGTGACCAGCTCGAACAGCGGATTGCCGGTAGCCGAGGCGATCGCCGCGTGGAAGGCCGCATGCGCGGCCAGCATGGTCTCGAGCTCGTCCAGGTCGGGATCGAACATCGCGCCGCGCATCTCGATCAGATTCGCATCCGTACGGCGTTGCGCGGCGAGCCCGGCGGCCGGCACCTCCAGGGCGCGGCGCAGCTCCAGCAGATCGGCCATACCCACTTCGGCGGAGTTGCTGAGCAGGGTGAGCCCGGTGGAGAGCGCCTCGGAGAGCTGCTCGGCGTCGGGGTGCGCGACGAAGCTGCCGCCCGTGACACCCCGGGTGGTGACGATCAGGTGCTGACTGGCCAGCAGTCGTAACGCCTCGCGGACGGTGCTGCGGCTCACCCCCGAGCGCACGCACAGCTCAGGCTCCGGTGGCAGCCGCTCGCCGGGCTGCAACCGACCCGACGTGATCTCGTCGCGCAGTTCGTCCGCCAAAAGCTGGTACGCCGGCGGGCGCACCGTCGGTCCGGCCACTGCCCTCACCCCCTTGTGATCCGCCCACTCAGAGTAGGCCGTCGGGCGCAGGTGGGAAGGGGGCTTCAGTCGAGTCCGAGAGCGCGCGTGGTCGGCGGCAGCACACAGAGCAGTCCGACACCGGCGCCGAGCACCATCAGCAGCGCGCCGATCCACGCCGTACCGGTCTGGAGCAGGAAGCCGCCGGAGGCGATCACGAAGAGCTGCACGACGATGGCCGGGCCGCGGGCGTGTGACGAGCGCCGCGCCAGCGCGCGAGCGACGAAGACCACAGCGACGGCCGCGACGGCCGCGAAACCGGTGAGCGCTATGGCGACCGCGATGCTGCCGGCTTCGGCGGTGAAGTCCAGCACCAGCAGGTACGCGGTCAGCACCACGAGCGCGACTGCCTCCGCGAAGAGCAGGCGTACCGCCCAGACCAGCGTCGCCGGGGGATCGAGTTCTCGGGGGGTCACCGCTGTACGATACCGGCCAGCTCAGAGCCTTCCTGAGAGGTACAGTGCCGCCCATGCGAGCGTTACTGGTGGTTAATCCCAAAGCCACCACGACGAATGAGCGCAGCCGCGACGTCCTGGTCCGGGCCCTGCGCAGCGAGGTCGACCTGACCGTCGAATACACCCTGAAGCGCGGTCACGCCGCGGGTCTGGCGCGGGCGGCGGCCGAGAGCGGCGTCGATCTGGTGGTGACGCTCGGCGGGGACGGCACGGTGAACGAGGCCGTGAACGGGCTGATGACCGCCGACCCCGGGCTCGCGGCCCGGGGCACCGCACCGGCCTTCCGTCTGCCGGCGCTCGCCGTCGTCCCGGGTGGCTCCACCAACGTCTTCGCCCGCGCGCTGGGGTTGCCGCGCGACTGGGTCGACGGCACCAGTGTGATTCTCGGCGGGCTGCGCTCGGGCCGGCACCGGGTGATCGGGCTCGGCCGGGCCGACGACCGCTACTTCACCTTCACGGCCGGGCTCGGGCTGGACGCGGCCGTGGTGCGCCGGGTCGAGCAGGCGCGGCTGCGCGGCCGCACGTCGACACCTTCGCTGTATGTCCGCTCGATGATCGGGCAGATCTTCTCGGGCGAGGACCGTAAGTCGCCGCCGCTCTCGATCGAGCGACCCGGCGAGGAGCCGGAGACCGGTCTGGGCACCGTCATCATCCAGAACACGGCCCCGTGGACCTATGTCGGCGACCGCGCCATCAACCCGAACCCCGAGGCCTCGTTCGACCGGGGACTTGACCTGCTGGCCGTTCGTAACCTATACATCGCCAGCACAACACGGACAGTGACGCAGATGGTCTCCCGCAACGCGGATCCGCACGGCAAGCACGTGCTCCGCCTGCACGACCAGGCCGAGTTCACCGTGATCGCCAGCCGCCCGCAGCCCTTCCAGCTCGACGGGGACTACCTGGGCGAACGCCAGAAGGTGCACTTCCTGTCCGTTCCCGAGGCGCTACGTGTGATCTGCTGAGGATCGGGTACGCCGATCGGAACCTCATCACGATCTGTTACAGAAAGACGGGCAAAAGGTCGGCAACGCGGCGCGTACCGTACTACATTGATGGGAGCGGTCGTCCGCCGGTCCTGGAAGAACGCCCAGAACCGGACAAAGGGGTCGTGAGCTAGCTCACCCGCTCGGAGAATTTCCGAGCGCTACCCTTGACATCGCGGGAGTTCGTGAAAGCATTCACAAGCGATAAGAAGTAACCCGATGCCGCTCCTGCACGTTCCTTAATCCAGAAGGCACGGAACGGCATCGCGCACAAAGCTTGCTCACGCACCGGTGATCTGACGAACGCTGTCCGTCGGTCCCGGCGCGGATGCAGATAAAAGTAAGTAGCACCATTCTCTACCCAATCCAGAAACAAGGAGTGTTGCCGCCATGGACTGGCGTCACCATGCGATCTGCCGCGACGAGGACCCGGAGCTGTTCTTCCCGATCGGGACGTCTGGCCCCGCACTCCTGCAGGTCGAGCAGGCCAAGGCCGTCTGCCGGCGGTGTACCGTGACCGAGTCGTGCCTCGCCTGGGCGCTCGAGTCCGGACAGGACGCCGGCGTATGGGGCGGTATGAGCGAGGACGAGCGGCGCGCAGTCAAGCGTCGCGGCGGCCTCCGGGTCAGTGCCCCTACCGCCTGAACAATCCCCTCACAGCATTCACGCCCCGGGCCACATCGGCTCCGGGGCGTCGTGCTGTCCGGGCCCTCCCGCTGACCGACTCCGATCATCGGCTGTTTCGATACGATTACGCCACGCAATGGTGACGCACGGCATGAATGCGATCACGGCCGCCCGCGAAATGATCTCGAAATTACCGTTATCGCAGCCACTATTCGTCGATGCCCGCCCACCCTCCGCAGTGGACATCCCCGCAGCCGAACGATCACTCCATGTGGTCACTCCCAAGCGTGACGGCCCGTGACCGTGTCACCCAGGTGACCGAGCGTGCCGGGGCGGGCGGCAGGCGGGTCTGGTGTCGACCGTCAGGAGCAATGCCAACAGCCGCACGGCCAGCGAAGATCGACCGCCTCATCGGCGCCCCGACCCGGGTGGGGCGGCCACTTTCTCTCAAGCAGCGAGAGCACCGGGACCAGCGAGGGCATCAACCGGACCAGCCCCAACCTCCAGCACCCGCCCGCCAACCAGCTCAGCCACAGCGGGAACATCCGTCAACGGCTCACCCACCGCACCGACCCCGGCCTCCCGAGCCGAAGCCACCGCCGAATCCCACAGCAACCCAGGCGCGAGGAAGTACGAAACCAGAGCAACCCGCTCGTACCCGGCACCTCGGAGATCACGAACGACGTCACCGGACAGCGGCGGGGCGGCCGAGGCATACGCCACCCGGCACGGCACCCCCAGACGCGCGCTCAGGGCCGCCGCAGCCTGCTCCACCGTCGTGCGTGCCGCGGCGTTGCGGGTGCCGGCCGCCGCCAGCACCAGCGCATCCGCCGCAACCGGACCCAGCCGCGTCACCAGACCGTCCAGCAGCAGCCCGGGCACGCGTCCGCCGACCGGCCCCAGCACCTCCGCCTGCGAAACGTCCAGCCCCGGGTGCTCAGCCCGGGCCGCGGTGATCTCGCCCGGCACGTCCACCCGGCCGTGGTACGCCGAGGTCAGCAACAACGGGACCAGCACCGCCCGCCGGTGGCCGGCCTCGGCGTACGAGGCCAGCACCTCCCGCGGGCGCGGGCCGGCATGGTCGAGGTAAGAGGCTCGCACCTCCCACTCCGGGTGCCGAGCCGAGACAGCCCGGGTCAGCGCCTCGGTCGCGCGGGCCGCGCGTGGGTCACGGCTGCCGTGGGCGGTCAGCGTGACGGCTAGACGTGCAGGCCGCATTCGGTCTTCTCGAACATCGCCCAGCGACCCGCGCGGGGGTCCTCGCCGGCCTTGGTGCGCCGGGTGCACGGCCAGCAGCCGATCGAGCCGTACCCCTTCTTGAAGAGCTCGTTGACCGGCACGTTCCAGCGGGCGATGTAGCGGTCCACGTCGGCCTGGGTCCAGGCCGCGATCGGGTTGACCTTGACCTTGCCCTTCTTGGCGTCGAACGCCACGACCGGGGTGTTCGCCCGGGTCGGGGACTCGTCGCGGCGCAGGCCGGTGGCCCACGAGTCGTAGTCGCTCAGGGCGCGCTCGAGCGGCTCGACCTTGCGCAGGAAGCAGCATTCGTCGGGGCTGCGGGCGAAGAGCCGGGGCCCGAACTCGCCGTCCTGCTGACCGACCGTCATCCGCGGGCGGATCGAGCGCACGTTGACGTCCATCGTGCGGGCCACCGTGTCGCGGACCTTGAGGGTCTCGGGGAAGTGCAGGCCGGTGTCGAGGAACACCACGTCCACCCCGGGCGAGACCCGGGAGAACAGGTGCGCGACGACCGCGTCGGCCATCGAGCTGGTCACGCAGAAGCGGTCGCCGAAGGTGCTGGTCGCCCAGCGGGCGATCTCCTCGGCGGGGGCGCCCTCGAGCGCGACGCCGGCCGCATCGGCCAGCGCCTTCAGCTCGACAGCGTTGCGGCGGGTCGGATCGGCCGGGGCGGCGGGGGCCCCGAGGGACACCAGTCCCAGACCGGCGGCGGTCACCACAGTCATCGGTTCACTCCCTTGGCGAGCAGTCCGTTGAACTTGACCGTGAAAACACGGGCGCAGGAGTGGCACTCCCAGGCACCGTGCGAAGCCTCGTTGGGACGAAGGTCCTCTTCACCGCAGTAGGGGCAGTAGAGCGGGGCTGATCTCGCATCGCTCATTTCACGAGCTCCTCTTCGGCCCGGATGACCCAGTCGGCGAAGGACTCACCGTCGCCGCGGCCGGCCAGGTAGTTGCGGGCGAGGCGCTCCACGTACCCGGGGAGCTCCTCCGCGGTGGCCTTCAGGCCCCGCACCTTGCGGCCGAAACCGGCGGTCTGGCCCTGCGCCATGCCGAGGCCGCCGCCGAGGTGGATCTGGAAGCCCTCGACCTGCTCGCCGTGCTCGTTCATGACGAGCATGCCCTTGAGGCCGATGTCGGCCACCTGGGTGCGGGCGCAGGCGTTGGGGCAGCCGTTGATGTGGATCGAGATGTCGGCGTCGAAGTCGCGCAGCCGCTCCTCCAGCCGGGCGACGAGCTCCTCGCCGCGGGCCTTGGTCTCGACGATCGCGAGCTTGCAGTACTCGATGCCGGTGCAGGCCATGGTGCCGCGGCGCCAGGCCGACGGCCGGGCCTCCAGCCCGATCCCGCGCAGGCCCGCGACCAGCGGTTCGACCTGGTCGTCGGCGATGTCCAGGACCAGGAGCTTCTGGTACGGGGTGAGCCGCACCCGGTCGGATCCGTGTGCCGCCACCAGGTCGGCCAGCTTGCTGAGCTGCACGCCGGAGGAACGGCCGACGACCGGCGCCGCACCCACGTAGTTCCGGCCGTCCCGCTGCTTGTGCACGCCGATGTGGTCGATCGGCTTGGCGGGCAGCTCGGGCGGCGGCCCGTCCACCAGCGCCCGGCCCAGGTACTCCTTCTCCAGGACCTCGCGGAACTTCGCCACGCCCCAGTCGGCCAGGAGGAACTTCAGCCGGGCCCGGTTACGCAGCCGCCGGTAGCCGTAGTCGCGGAAGATGCCGACGACGCCCTCCCAGACGTCCGGGATGTCCTCGAGCGGGACCCAGACACCGAGCCGCTCGGCCAGCCGCGGGTTGGTGGAGAGGCCGCCGCCGACCCAGAGGTCGAAGCCGGGACCGTGCACCGGGTGCACCACACCCAGCAGCGAGATGTCGTTGACCTCGTGCGGCGTGTCCGCCAGCCAGGAGATCGAGGTCTTGAACTTGCGGGGCAGGTTCGAGTAGCGCGGGTCGCCGATGTAGCGGCGGAGGATCTCGTCGATGGCCCACGTGGGGTCGACGACCTCGTCCGGCGAGACCCCGGCGACCGGGCTGCCGAGCACGATGCGCGGGCAGTCGCCGCACGCCTCGGTGGTCTGCAGGCCGACGGCCTCGAGCCGGCGCCAGATCTCCGGCATGTCCTCGACCCGGATCCAGTGCAGCTGGATGTTCTGCCGGTCGGTGATGTCGGCGGAATCGCGGCCGAACTCGGTGGAGATCTCCGCGATGGTCCGCAGCTGGGCGAGATTGAGCGTGCCGCCGTCGATGCGGACGCGGAGCATGAAGTACTCGTCTTCGAGCTCGTGCGGCTCGAGCACCGCGGTGCGGCCGCCGTCGATCCCCGCCTTGCGCTGGGTGTAGAGCCCCCACCAGCGGAAACGCCCCCGCAGGTCCTGCGGGTCGATGCCCGCGAAGCCGGTGTGGGCGTAGATGTTCTCGATCCGGGCCCGGACGTTGAGCGGGTTGTCGTCCTTCTTGATCCGCTCGTTCGGGTTCAGCGGCTCGCGGTGTCCGAGCGCCCACTGGCCCTCGCCACGCGCCTTACGGGGGCGAGCGGCGGGCTTGGTGGCCGGGGTGCTGTCCAGCGCCATGTCGGCGTTCCTCCAGGTAATTCTGCCGGTGGGCGCGCTGCACGCGGTCGGCTCCTGTGAGGGCTCGCGACTTCAATGTCTGGCGAGGGCCGGCGCGTCGTGCGCGCCCGAAAAAGAGAGATCGGGCGGCGTCAGGAAGCCGGACACATCGCGCTGCGGACACGGCCGTAATCAACGTGGCGACGGGCCACGAAGCGGCGGTCAACTGCAGCGGTCATGCCGGTAAGCCTCTCACGCGAGACCCTTTACGGCCAGTGCGGTCCAGATTCCGGGAGTGTGGCGGCGGACACCGTGAGTCAGAGGTCCTGAGCAGCGTCCTGCCGGCGGTGCCACAGCAGCCGCAACCACTCGTTGGCGCCCGCCGCCGGCTCCACGGACGGCACCGGCGTCGGCGCGGTCTCCACCAGCTGCAACAGCCGCCAGGCCAGGCCGAAACACTCGTCGTCGCCGAAACCGCGCACGAGCAACCGGGCCTCCTCGTCGCTCACCGGCCACCGCACGGCCCGCAGGCGACGTTCCAGCTCGCCGAAGGCCGCGTCACCGGCCTCGGAGTTGTCCGCTTCGGACGGCAGGGGGCCCAACTCGACAAATCGAAGAACCTCACTACGGACACCCATTGGACGATCTTCACACAGCCGGGCGAAACCCGCAGGAATCAGCGCTTGCCGAGCGGCACCACCAGGACGGCCTCGGTGCCGCCACCGGCCCGGTTACGCAGCTCGATGCTGCCGCGCAGTTCACCGGTCGCCAGCGCGCGGACGATCTGCAGGCCGAGCCGGCCGCTCGCGTCCGCGTGGAACTCCTCCGGCAGACCCTGGCCGTTGTCCGCCACGGTCACGTGCAACTGCTTGCGGAACCGGTGCGCCGAGACCACCACCTCGCCGGTCGGCGCCGGCGGGGTCAGGGACGGCTCGGGCGCCGGGGCGTCCTCGTCGGGCGCCGGGAAGCCGTGCTCCACCGCGTTGATCAGCAGCTCGTTGAGGACCATCACCAGCGAGGTGGCGATCTCCGCCGGCAGTACGCCGAAGGTGCCCTCGCGGCGCATCTTGACGGTGATCTCGGTGGCCGCGACCTCGGTGGCCGCCGTCGCGACCCGGTCCACGATGCCGTCGAAGTCGACCGCCTCGTCGCTCGACATGGACAGCGTCTCGTGCACCAGCGCGATCGAGGCCACCCGCCGTACGGATTCCTGCAGGGCCACCCGGGCCTCCGGGGCGTTGACCCGCCGGGCCTGCAGGCGCAGCAGCGCCGCGACCGTCTGCAGGTTGTTCTTGACCCGGTGGTGGATCTCGCGGATCGTCGCGTCCTTGGTCATCAGGGCCCGGTCCCGGCGGCGGACCTCGGTGACGTCCCGGGCGAGCACCAGCGCGCCGATCGGCACGCCCGCCGGCATCAGCGGCAGGGCCCGGATCAGCACGGTCGCGCCGCGGGCCTCCACCTCCTTGCGAGGAGGGGCCTCGCCGCGCAAGGAGGTGAGGATGCGTTCCGCCGCGTCGGTGCCCTCGAGCGGGTCGGCGGCCAGCCGGCTGGACAGCACCGACAGCTCCTCGCCGACCAGGTGGGCGTTGAAACCGAGCCGCCGGTACGCGGACTGCGCGTTCGGGCTGGCGTAGGTGACCTTGCCGCCGGCGTCGAGGCGGATCAGCCCGTCGCCGACGCGCGGCGCGGACGTGGTCTCGCCCGGGTGCGCGGGCGGTGGGAACGTGCCGTCGGCGACCATCTGGGCCAGGTCGTCGGCCGTGGTCAGGTAGTTGAGCTCCAGCTGGCTCGGGGTGCGCGCGGTGGACAGGTTGGTGTCGCGGCCGATCACCGCGATGACCTCGATGTTCTCGTCGGCGCCGCGCAGCCGTACCGGGATCGCCTCGTGCCGGGCCGGGGTGTCGCCGTACCAGACCGGGTCGCCCTCGCGCCAGATCCGGCCCTGGGTGAACGCGATGTCGAGGTGGGCGACCTCCGGGCCGCCCACCTTCTTGCCGACCTGGTCGTCCTGGTACGCCGTCGACGACGTGTTGGGCCGGACCTGGGCGACGCAGAGGAACTCCCGCGGGCCCTCCGCGCCCCGCAGCGGTACCCAGAGCAGCAGGTCAGCGAAGGAGAGGTCGGACAGCAACTGCCAGTCGCCGGCGAGCCGGGTCAGGTGGTCGATGTCGTCAGGACCGAGGCCGGTGTGTTCTTCGGCGAGATCGCGCAGCGTGGACACCGCACAAGCCTGCCATGCCCATGTTGCGGGCCGTCACGATCAGAGCGTGGACGTGACCTTGTTCAAGCCGCGCGGCGCGTCCGGGTCCTCGCCGCGGGCCAGCGCCAGGGCCAGGGCCAGGCGCTGCAGGGGCAGGATGTCGAGCAGCGGCGCATAGCGCTCGTCGACCGCCGGGACGGCGAGCCGGCCGGCGGCGCCGGGGATGTCGGTGGCCCCGACGGTGACGACGTCGGCGCGTCGCTCACCCAGGCGGGTCACCACGTCGGCCATGGAGGTGCCGCCGGGCCCGGTGCCGACAACAGCGAGCACCGGTACGTCGGGATCCGTCATCGCCAGCGGCCCGTGCAACAGGTCGGCGCCGGAGAAGGCCAGGGCCGGCAGGTACGACGTCTCCATCAGCTTGAGGGCGGTCTCCCGGGCGGTCGGGTACGCGTACCCCCGGCCGGTTGTGACCAGGCGCGACGCGAAGCGGTAGCGCTGCGCGAGCTCGTCCGCGCCGTGATCGCCCAGCGCGTCCTCGGCGAGCTGGGGCAGCTTCTCCAGCGCGGCGCGTTCCTCGGCGGGCAGCGTGCCGTCGCCGTTGCGGATGCCCTCGACCAGCAGCAACAGCGCGAACAGCTCCGCCGTGTAGGTCTTGGTGGCGGCGACGGCGCGCTCGTGACCGGCCGCCACGTCCACCGAGAGCTCGGCGGTCTGAGCCAGCGTGGAGGCGGGGTTGTTGGTCACCGCGAGGGTCAGCGCGCCGCTCTCCCGGGCGACCTTGAGCACCTCGGTGAGGTCGGGCGAGCCGCCGCTCTGGCTGACCCCCACGACCAGCGCGTCCTTGAGGTCGGGGCGGGCGCCGTAGAGGGTGATGGCGCTGGGCGAGGCCAGACCGACCGGGAGGCCGAGCCGAATCTCGGTCAGGTACGCGGCGTAGAGCGCGGCGTGGTCGGAAGTCCCGCGGCCGACGAAGACGACGTGGCGCGGGCGCCGCTCGGCCACCCGGGCAGCGGCATCCGCGATGGCTTTCGCGGGCTCTCCCTCCAGCAGCCGTGCGTAACCTCCCGGCTGCTCTGCGATGTCGGCCGCCATTCCCTGGCCTCGCTGCGTCACTGGTCCTCCCCCTCATGCGCGGTACAGCTCGATCGGTGCGCAGTCTTGCACTTTTGAGCGGGGAAACGCAACGTTTCGAGCACAGATGCGCACGGATTGCGGCCTGACATATCGAGATTCGTCGCCTAGGCTCGCGTCGGTGGCACACGGCGTGCCAGCCGAGGAAGGCGTGGCCATGGAAGACCCCCGGCGCTCCGCCGATCGTGACCTCGAGCAGGCCCGCGCGGCCCTCGAGCGTGGCGAGATGCACCACGCCGCCGATCACCTGGCCGGCGCCATCGCGCACGCGCCGACCCTGCCCGAGACCCACGAGCTGCTCAGCCGGCTGGCCGCCCGCGCCGACGGCGGCCTGGAGCTCTTCCCGCTGGAGCAGCACGCCTTCGTCGGCACGGTGGTCGCCCGGGCCCACCTGCTCGCCGCCGCCGGCCGCCCCGAGGACGGGCTGCCGCTGCTGGTCGCGGCCAGCGGGCACACGCCGGGCGTCGACTGGGCGGGCGTGCCCTGGGTCAGCGACCCCGCGCTGGGCGCCCGGATGGACCCGGGGCTGCTGGCGCAGATCGTCATGCAGCTGTGCACCACCATCGGCGACCCGGCCCCCGAGGCCGGCCGCGAGTCCCTGCTGCCGTATCTGACGCTGGTCCGGCACGCCGTCGAGGCGCACCCGGAGCAGGCCATGCTGCTCGGCGCCGGCTCGGCCCTGGCCCGCCGGCTCGGCGAGCCCACCCTGGCGGTGGAGTGGGCCGTCCGCGGCGCCCGGCTGCGGCCGTCCAAGCTGGCCGAGATCTGGCTGGGCTACGCCTACCGCAGCGCGGACCGCATCCCCGAGTCGCTGGCCGCCCTGCGCCGCGCGGTCATGTACGACCCCGACGACCTCTCGGTGTACGCGGACATCGCCGGCACCCTGGCCGACCACGGCCGCCTGGACGACGCGCTGGCCTGGGCCGACCGGGCGCTGGCCAAGGACCCCGAGTTCGACTGCGCCGTGCACACCGCGCACCGGCTGCGCTACCGCTCCGACGGCGATCTGACCCACCTGATCCGCCTGGCCGACTTCCAGCGCGACCACCCCGACGACACCCACGAGCACGCCGACCTGGCCGACTGCTGCGCCGACCAGCCCTGGCTGAGCCGGGTGCCGTCCGCGCCCGGCACAGCGCCGGACCCGGCCCGGGAGCCGTTCGTGGCGGGCCGCCCGACGGAGGCCGCGGTGGAACGCCTGCACCGGGTGGCGCACCCGCTGTGGCCGCACCCACCGGCCGCCTACGACGCGGCCCTCGGGCTGGTCCTGGTCGAGCCGGAGGATCTGCTGGCCCTGATCGCCCACCCGCCGGCGGCCCCGGACAACGAGGTGGGACAGGCGCTGGCCGCCCACGACCCGGCGCTGTGGACCCGCTGCGCGCAGGTGTGGGCCTGCCTGGGGCTGCTGCACCAGCGCACGGACGAGCCGTGGGCCGGATCGGTGCGCCGCCGCCTGCTGGTCGAGCTGGCCACCACGGGCACCGACCAGATCACCGAGGCGGCGCTCTTCGCCCTGGTCACGGCCGCCTGGGTGGAGCCGTCGGCCCGGGCCGACGTCGCCGAGCTGGTCACCCGCCGGCTGACGGAGATCACCGCGACGCGGCAGCCGCTGGCCTGGTCGGTGGCTCAGCTCGCGCTGGCCACCCCGGATCTGGCCCCGGAGGTGCGGCTGCGGGCCACGGAAGTGGTGCGCGCCGAGGAGGATCACGCGGCGCCGGTGCTGCCCCGTCAGCGCCGCCGCGGTGGCCGCCTGCGGCGCTGACTGTCGGGCCGCCCTATTCGATGACGGCGATCAGGTCGCCTTCCTGCACCACGTCACCCTCGTTGACCGCGAGCCGGGCCACGACCCCGTCCGACTCGGCGAGCACCGGGATCTCCATCTTCATCGACTCGAGGATCACCAGGGTGTCGCCCTCCTCGACCTCGGCACCGGCGGCGGAAACGACCTTCCACACGTTGGCCACCATCTCGGCTCGGATCTCGTCGGCCATGGGGTAGTCCTCCTCGTCGCGGCGCTGCTCCGGTGACGGTATCCAATCATGGTCCGGCCACGGGGGCATACCGGGCGCGCGAGCCGGGCCGTCTACCATCGGCGGGTTGACCGCGAGGACGAACGGAGATCGAGATGGCCAAGAAGTCTCGTAAGAAGAAGGCCCGGAAGAAGAGCGCCGCCAACCACGGCAAGCGTCCCAACTCCTGAGCCGTGGACAGCGAGGGCCGGTAGCGCGCGCTACCGGCCCTTCTCGTCTGACGTCCCCGCGGGTCAGGGCAGGAACTCGTGGCTCTCCGCCTCGACCACGTACTCGCTGAGCTTCACCCGGAGCCGCTCGCGCAGCTCCTTGGGTGCCGTCTCGTCGCCGCAGCAGCGGGCGACGAGCGCCTTCACCTCGTGCTCGATGCCGTACTCGCGCAGGCAGTCGGAGCAGTCGTCGAGGTGCCGCTGGATCAGCTCCCGGCGGTCGTCGCTGCACTCCAGGTCGAGGTACAGGTAGACCTCGCTGATCACGACACTGCAGTCGGTCTTCTGGGCTTCGTCGTTCACGTCGCTCACGCCTCCTGTGCGGCGGGCGTGCCGGAGGTGCGGGTGATCCCCCGGTCGACGGCGTACTGCTCGAGCAGCTTGCGCAGGTTGCGCCGGCCGCGGTGCAGGCGGGACATGACCGTGCCGATCGGCGTACCCATGATGTCGGCGATCTCCTTGTACGAGAAACCCTCGACATCGGCGAGGTAGACGGCCAGCCGGAACTCCTCGGGCAGCTGCTGCAGCGCGTCCTTGATGTCGCTGTCGGGCAGCCGGTCCAGCGCCTCGGTCTCGGCCGAGCGCAGACCCGCGGACGTGTGCGACTCGGACGAGGCGAGCTGCCAGTCCGAGATCTCCTCGGTGGGAGCCTGCACGGGCTGCCGCTGCTTGCGCCGGTACGAGTTGATATAGGTGTTCGTGAGGATGCGGTACAGCCAGGCCTTGAGGTTGGTGCCCTCTTCGAACTGGTGGAACGCGGAGAACGCCTTGAGGAAGGTCTCCTGCACGAGGTCCTCGGCATCGGCCGGGTTGCGCGTCATGCGCAGGCCGGCCGCGTAAAGCTGGTCCACGAAGGGCAGCGCGTCCCGCTCGAAGCGCGCCCGGCGCTCCTCGGTCTTCTCGCTGCGTTCGGTTCTTTCCGTCCGCTCTGCTGGCGTCACCCGCACGTCTCCCCTCGACCGCCCCGCCGAGGATACGGGTAGTGCCCCGTCAACAGATTCAAAAACCGCCGGTGATGTGACGTTCACCGATGATGTGACGGGCCCCGTGACAGCCGCCGGCCACTCGGGTGCGTGCAGGAGTTGCTGCACGCGCACCTGCGGGCCGCCGCGCTGGACGAATCCGGTTCCGGCTTGCACTTTGGGGTACCCCTTCCGACGTACAGCCTTCCGGGTGGTGTAACGGTGGCGGGGGTGCCCGCATTCCGGATCAGCGGGCCCACCTGTGCGCCCGCAGCCACGCGACTACGATCTCGGCGGTGCCGGGCAGGTCACGGCGCAGATCGTGGACGGCGCCGGGGCGTACGGCGACCTCCACGACACCGCCGGGCTCGGGCACGCCGAACGGATCGCGGTCGCCGTTGACGACCAGGGTGGGGATGCGGGCCGGCAGCTCATCGGCGCGGCTGCGTTCCGGCTTGCCCGGCGGATGCAGGGGGAAGGCCAGGGCGAGCACCCCGGCCGCGCCCAGCTGCTCCGCCGTCCGGCAGGCCACCCGGGCCCCGCTGGAACGCCCGCCCAGGATCAACGGCAGGCCGCCGTCGGCGATCTCGGCCACCACCGCCGTCCAGGCCTCGTCCAGGTGGCCGGCCGGCGCGGGCGCACGACGCCCGGCGACGCGGTACGGCTGGGTCACCAGCGCGACCCTGACGCTCGCGGCCACGGCGGCGTCATGCACCGCGGTCAGGTCCGGCGCGTCCACGTCACCACCCGCGCCATGGCCGAGGACGAGCTGACAGAGCGACGGGCCGGCGGGGTCCGTGATCCGGATCCCCGCCGGCCCGCGCGGTGTGTCGATCGAGAAGCTGTGCACAACTCCTATGTCTAGCGGCTCACCGGCACCAGTGTGAGCAGGCGGCGATCTTCTTCGTCCGGTCCGTCGTCGACTTCCTCGCCGTCCGGCCGGACCCGCTCGCGCCAGGCGACCAGCATGGCCCGCCGTTCGCGTGGTGTCGTCCCGCCCCAGACGCCGTGGCAGTCGCCCACCTGCAAGGCCCAGGCCAGGCACGGCCCTTGGACATCGCAGCTGCCGCAGAGTGCGACCGCACTCTCGGACGGCTCGTTCGGAGCCGGGAAGAACGTTTCCGGATCGACCGTGCGGCAGGCGCCGCGGGTGCGCCACGCTTCATCACTGCGACGGTCTTCGATCGCGCTGAGCAACCTTGGGTCGCGCCTGGCAATGGCGACCTCATGTGGACGCGGCATTCGAGCACGTGTCATCAGCCCACCTCCCCCGTGGGTACCGGTAAAGCCGTGATGGGCGGTCCGCACCGTACGGATCGACATCACACCGGCGCTGGTTTCTATCGCACGGAGGAAGATCAGAACAAGGGTCTTATCTATCTCGCAACAAAGTTTCCAGAGAAGAACCCCTGCATATGGGGATATAACGCTTCGCGCTTATCAGCGAAGCGGCAATTCGGACACCCGGAATGATCGCATTTCGTGGCTCAGAACAGCGTCACCTCCGCGGGCGTCACGGGCTCCGGAGCGGTCAGCAGATGCGGGCCGTTGTTGCGCACGTTTCCGACGTCCGGACGGACCGGGCGGACCTCGATCGCCTCGAGCTCGGCGGGCGACATCGGCTGCAGCAGCGCGGGCGCCTCACCGCCGCCGGCCAGCCACTGCGACCAGCGCTCCCGCGGCAGGATCAGCGGCATCCGGTCGTGCACCTCGGCCAGCCCGCCCAGCGCGGCGGTGGTCAGCACGCTGCAGGTCAGCAGCTGCTCGCGCCACATCGTCCAGATGCCGGCGAAGGCGAGCACCGAGGAATCCCGCGGGGTCATGTAGAACGCCCGCTTGCTCTTGCCGTCGCGGACCCACTCGAACCAGCCGTCGGCCGGGACCAGGCACCGGCGACGCTCGAACGACGAGGCGAAGGCGCGCGAGGTGGCCACGGTCTCGGCCCGGGCGTTGATCATCCGGGCCCCGGTGCGCGGGTCGTCCGCCCACGGCGGGACCAGGCCCCAGCGGGCGGAGTCCACGACCCGGCCGCCGTGCCGCTGCGACAGGCGCACCAGGGGAACGGGATCGGTGGGAGCGACGTTCCAGCTCGGCCCCAGCGCCTCCGTGACGCTCGTGGCGTCGAAGAGCAGGCTGAGGTCGGCCTCGCTCCGCGTCGTCGCGTACCGCCCACACATAGCGCCGACCCTACGCCCGGCGCGTCGATCGTGTTGCCCCGCGCAAGCTGTCGTACCCGAACGGCAGAATGGTGGCCGTGACAGCTCAAGCACGCCCCTGGACGGCCCCCGTCAGCAGCCGGCCGGTCACCGCCACGGTCGCCCTGCCCGGTTCCAAGTCGATGACGGCCCGGGCCCTGGTGCTGAGCGCGCTCGCCGACGGCCCGTCGGAGATCCGCCGCCCGCTGCGGGCCCGCGACACCACGCTGATGGCCGCCGGGCTGCGGGCCCTCGGCGTCGCGGTCGACACCACGGCCGACGAGGTGTGGCGGGTCGAGCCCGGACCGCTGCGCGGACCGGCCCGGGTCGACGTGGGGCTGGCCGGCACGATCATGCGCTTCGCGCCGCCGGTGGCCGCCCTGGCCGACGGCACGGTCACCTTCGACGGCGACCCGCACGCCCGCAACCGGCCGCTGCGACCCATCGTCGAGGCGCTGCGCACGCTGGGCGTCGACCTCGACGCCTCGGAAACCGGCGGGCTCCCCCTGGTGATCCGCGGCACCGGCCTGGTCACCGGCGGGGAGGCGGTCATCGACGCCTCCGGGTCCAGCCAGTTCGTCTCCGGTCTGCTGCTCTCCGCGCCCCGCTTCGCCAAAGGGCTCGTGCTGCGCCACGAGGGCCCGCCGGTGCCCTCCGCGCCGCACCTGCGGATGACCACCCACATGCTGCGCGCCGCGGGCGCGACGGTGGACGAGACCGTGCCGGACGTGTGGGCCGTCGAGCCCGGCGGGCTGCACGGCCGCACCTGGGACATCGAGCCCGACCTGTCCGGTGCCGCGCCCTTCTTCGCCGCGGCCATGGTCACCGGCGGCGCCGTCACGCTGGCCGGCTGGCCGCGCGACAGCTGGCAGCCGGTCGGCCGGCTGAGCGAGCTCCTGACCGCACTCGGCGCCGCGGTCACCCAGGACGACACCGGCCTCACCGTCCGGGGCACCGGCGCGCTGCACGGCCTCCGCGCCGACCTGTCCGAGGTCAGCGAGCTCACCCCGGTCGTCGCCGCGCTGGCCGCGCTCGCCGACGGGCCGAGCGAGCTGCGCGGCGTCGCACACATCCGCGGCCACGAGACCGACCGGATCGCCGCGCTGGCCACCGAGCTGCGCAAGATCGGCGCGGCGGTCGTCGAGCACCCCGACGGCCTGGAGATCACCCCCGGACCACTGCGGGCGGCCGTCCTCGAGACGTACGCCGACCACCGGATGGCCCACGCGGCGGCGGTGCTGGGACTCGCCGTCGAGGGCGTCCGGCTCACCGACGTAGCGTGTACCTCCAAGACCCTGCCGGAGTTCCCCGAGCTCTGGGCCGACCTCGTGACAGGGAGCTGAAGCTGCCGGGCAAGAAGCGCGAGTACGACGAGGACGACGTCCGGATCAGACCGGGGCGGTCCTCGCGTCCGCGTACCCGCACCAGGCCCAAGCACGAGGACGCCGTCGACGCGCTCGTGATCACCGTGGACCGCGGCCGGTACGGCTGCATCCGGGAGGACGCCGAGCACCTCGACGAGCTGATCACCGCGATGCGCGCCCGCGAGCTGGGCCGCAAGTCCGTCGTCGTCGGCGACCGGGTGGCGTTGGTCGGCGACACGTCCGGGGCGCCCGGCGCACTGGCCCGGATCGTCCGCATCGCCGAACGCACCTCGGTGCTGCGCCGCACGGCGGACGACGACGACACCACCCCCGAGGGCCGGCTCGAACGCGTCGTGGTGGCCAACGCCGACCAGCTCGTGATCGTCAGCGCGCTGGCCGACCCGCCGCCACGCACGGGCTTCATCGACCGTTGCCTGGTGGCGGCGTACGACGCGGACATCGAGCCGCTGCTCTGCCTGACCAAGGCCGACCTGGCCGGCCCGGCCGCGGTGCTCGACTACTACGCCGAGCTGGACCTGCCGTACGTCCTGGTCAAGCCGGAGAGCGACCTCACCGAGGTGCGCGACCGGCTGGCCGGGCGCATCTCCGTCATGGTCGGCCACTCCGGCGTGGGCAAGTCCACGCTGGTCAACCGGCTGGTGCCGGACGCGCTGCGGGCGGTCGGCGTGGTCAGCGCGATCGGCAAGGGCCGGCACACCTCGACCAGCGCGGTGGCGCTGCGGCTCCCCCGGGTGCAGAAGAAGGGCGACCCCGGCTGGATCATCGACACACCGGGCATCCGCAGCTTCGGGCTGGCCCACGTGAGCGCGGAGAGCCTGCTGCACGGCTTCCCGGACCTGGTCGAAGGCACGGTGGACTGCCCGCCGAACTGCGGGCACACGGCCGCGGACGTGGACTGCAAGCTGGACGCGTGGGTGGCGGCGGGCAAGGCCGACCCGCGGCGGCTGGCGTCGTACCGCCGGCTGTTGAGCTCGCGGGCCGGCGAGGACAACTCGCGCGACCAAAGCGAGTAGCACCGGGCCTTGGCGGCCCTGGGCCGGGCGACCCACAGCCCGGCGCGGCCCGGCAGAGCCGGCACGGCCCGCAGAGCCGGCACGGCCCGCAGAGGCGGCGCGGCCCGCAGAGGCGGCGCGGCCGGCAGAGGCGGCGCGGCCGGCAGAGGCGGCGCGGCCCGGTGAGGGCGTGCGGGGTGATCGGCTAGCGTGCCCGCATGGCCTCGTATGCCGATGACCTTGCCCTTGCCCACCTGCTCGCCGACACCGCGGACTCGATCTCCGTGGCCCGGTTCCGGGCCCTGGACCTGCATGTCGAGTCGAAGCCGGACCTCACCCCGGTCTCCGACGCCGACAAGGCGGTCGAGCAGGCGATCCGCGCGACCCTGGCCCGGGCCCGGCCGCGCGACGGTGTGCTCGGTGAGGAGTTCGGCATGTCGACCCCGCCGGCCGGGCAGGGCAACCGGCACTGGGTGATCGACCCGATCGACGGCACCAAGAATTTCATCCGGGGGGTGCCCGTCTGGGGCACCCTGATCGCCCTGCTGGAGGGTGAGCGGCCGGTCGCCGGGCTGGTCTCCGCTCCCGCGCTGGGCCGCCGCTGGTGGGGTGCGCTGGGCCACGGGTCGTGGGCCGGCAAGCACCAGCGGGCCGCCGCCCGGATCTCCGTGTCCGCCGTGCGCCGGATGGCCGACGCCAGTTTCTGCTACGCCAGCCTGCCGAGCTGGGAGGAGGCCGGCCGGCTGGAGCCGATGCTGCAGATCATGCGGGACTCGTGGCGCAGCCGGGCCTACGGCGACTTCTACGGCTACATGCTGCTCGCCGAGGGCGCCGTGGATGTCATGGTCGAGCCTGAGCTGTCGCTGTGGGACGTGGCCGCCCTGATCCCCATCGTCACCGAGGCCGGTGGGGCGTTCACCGACCTGGCGGGTGAGCGGGCGCCCGGGGACGGGAGTGCCATCGCTACCAACGGTCACTTGCACGAGGAAATCCTCGGGCGGCTGGCTGCCGGGGTGCCCTCGACGCACCGTTAGTCTCCGGGCGCCGCCGAAGCTGGTCTATTCTCGCCGGGTGATGTCGCCGGGCTGGTTCTACCTCGCCGCGATGATTGCCGCGTACGGGGTCGCCAACCTCCTGCAGTCCATGGCCGCGGCCCGCACCACGGTGCATCACACCTTCGACCCGCAACTGCTGGTCCGCCTCGCCTGTCACCGTACGTATCTGCTCGGGTTGGTCTGTCAGGTCCTGGGTTTTGTGCTGGCCTTCATCGCCCGGCGTGATCTTCCGCTGTTCCTGGTGCAGGCGAGCGTGGCCGCCGGGCTCGGGGTGACGGCGCTGCTGGGTGTCCTGGTGCTGAAGTGGACCTTGCCCGTGGCCGAGGTCGCACTGCTCGTGCTGCTGCTGGGTGGCATCACCGCTCTGGTGCTGTCCGCCCAGCCGGCCCATTCCCGCCAGCTGGGGACGGCCGGGGTGGTGGGCCTGGCCGTCGCGGTGGCGGTCATCGGCGTCCTGGGCTTCTTCGCCGTACGCCTGCACGGCGCCCTGGGCTCGGTGGCGCTCGGTTCGCTGGCCGGCATCGCCTTCTCCGCCGCCGCGATCGCCGCCCGCCCGCTGGCCGTGGAGCAGTCGTTCGGGGGCTACTGCAGCAACCCGCTGCTGTATCTGCTCATCGCCCACTCGATCGTCGGTCAGTTGCTGCTCGGCCTGGCCATGCAGCGGGGGTCGACGACGGCGGCGGTGGCCGCGATGGACGCCGCCGGGGCGGTGCCGGCGGCGATCGTGGGGCTGCTGTTGCTCGGCGACCGGATCCATCCGGGCCGCGAGTGGCTGGCCGCGGTCGGCTTCGTCGTCACGCTGGGTGCGGTGATCGCGATGACCCGTTACGCCGAGCCTCAGCACCACCACGCCACGGCCCGCGCGGCCTCGGGCCGGCGCTCGGACGGCGCGCGGCTGCATCCTGCCGGCCGATGAACGTGCATGAGCCGGCGCGCATGGGGTACGTCCCAAACCCATGCCCTTCTGCCCCGAATAGTGCAGATACCCGGAAGCAACGCACCCGTGGGCGGCCCCGTGCCGGAATGCGAAGCCCACACGCGTTAGGCACAATGGAGCGATCATGGCGAGCGAGGTCCGACACCAGGTCGACGCAGGGCAGGCCTATCCGGTCGTCCGGGTGACCGGGGTGCTCGACGCCGCCACCGCCCCACGCGTGCGGTCCTGCCTGCTCGGGCTGCTCGCCGATCAGCCCGAGGCCCTGGTGGTCGACGTCCGGCAGCTCACCGCCGGTGCGCCGGACGCAGTCACCGTGCTGACCGACCTCGCCCGGGACGCCGCCGACTGGCCGGGCTGCCATCTGCTGCTGAGTGCCGGCCCGGGCGCCTCGGCCTGGCGCGACACCGGCCTGCCGGTCTGGCCGACACCCGAGGAGGCCATCGCCGCCCTCGGCGCGCCGGAGCCGCGGCGCTTCCTGCGGGCCCCGCTCGAGCCCGTCGTGGGCGCGGCCCGGCGTTCGCGGGAGCTGGTCACCGAGGCATGCGCCCGCTGGGACCTGCCCGACCTGGCCGGGCCGGCCTGCATCGTGATCACCGAGATGGTCAACAACGTGGTCGCGCACGCGCACACCCCGATGACGGTGCTGTTCGCCCTGCGCGGCGAGAGCATGTCGGTGGCCGTCCGCGACCATTCCACGCACGTGCCCCGCTTCACCGGCAGCCCGGTCCCGGTGACCTCGTACGGCGGCCGCGGCCTGCTGCTGATCGACTCGGTGGCGCAGCGCTGGGGCAGCCTGCCGCTGGACGACGGCAAGGTCGTGTGGGCCGTGCTGGACGCCGGCGAGTCCGCCGGCCAACTGCCCAGCACAGGCTTGGCCGGCCACGCGCGCGGGTAGATTGCGGGACATGCGAGACAACGACTACCCGACCGAGGTGTCCGACCCGGAGGCCTCCGGGCTGCCCGAGACCGCGGACGACGACTCGAACGCGTACGACTCGGTGGAGAGCACCCGGTGGGCCGACGGTGCCGATCCGGCGGCGCTCGCGGGTGTCGGCCCCGGCGGTTCCAACCGCTACGGCGACACCGCCGAGGAGGCCCGTCAGGGCGAGCCGCTGGACTACCGGCTGCGCCAGGAGGAGCCCGACGTCGGCGCCGAGGACCCGCTGCCGGCCGAGCGGGACCCGATCGACGAGACCGTCGACTCCTCCGAGCAGCGGCGGTTCGACGCGGACGTGTGGGGCGCGAGCCCGACCTCCGACCCGAATTCCGCGGTGTCGCTCTACGACGACGGCCAGCTCGACGCGGACGACCCGCGCCCGGTGGGCCGGCTGGTGGAGACCGACGAGGGCTACGGCAGCGACGACGAGGCCGACAGCATCGCGTACGACGCCGGCGCGTCCGGTGGCGGCGCCAGCGCGGAAGAGCTGGCCATGCACGAGACGAACGCGCCCGACTACCGGTAGGGCCTAGTCCAGCCCCTGCTCGATGGCGTAGCGGGTGAGCTCGACCCGGTTGTGCAGCTGGAGCTTGCCGAGCGTGTTCTGCACGTGGTTCTGCACGGTGCGGTGGCTGAGGACGAGCCGGTCGGCGATCTGCCGGTAGGACAGGCCCTTGGCCACCAGCCGTAGCACCTCGGTCTCACGCTCGGTGAGCTTCGGTGTCATGCCGTCCGCGGCGGGCGGCTCGACGGCCAGCCGGCGGAACTCGCCGAGCACCAGCCCGGCCAGCCCGGCCGTGAAGACGGTGTCCCCGGCGGCCGTACGGCTCACCGCCTCCAGGAATTCGGCCTGGGCGGCGGACTTGAGCAGGTAACCGCTCGCCCCGGCCTTGACCGCGTCGAGCACGCTCTGCTGCTCACCGCTGGCCGAGAGCATCAGCACCCGGACGCCGGGCACCGCCTCCAGCAGGCCGTTGATCACTTCGACGCCGGACACGTCCGGCAGTTGCAGGTCGAGCACGACCACGTCGGGGCGGGCGGCCGCGGCGATCCGGACCGCCTGGCGCCCCTCGCCCGTGGTGGCGACCACGTCGTAGCCGGCCGCGGTCAGGTCGCGGCTGACCCCCTCGCGCCACATCGGGTGATCGTCCACGACCATGACCCGGGTCCTCGGTGCCTCTGTCACCGGCTCAGCCTATCGATGCCCGGGGCACGCTGAGCTCCACCTCGGTGCCCTGCCCGGGCGCGGAGGTGATCCGCACGGTGCCGTGCAGGTCGGCGATCCGGCCGCGGATCGACTGGGCCACCCCGAGCCGGCCCTGCTCCTCCGCCTGGGCGAACCGCTCGGGCGGGACCCCGCAGCCCTCGTCGCGCACGCTCACGGTCACCTCGGCGGGCTCGTCCTCGACCAGCACCCACGCCTTGGTGCCCGGGTCGCAGTGCCGCACCACGTTGTCCAGGGCGGCGCCGACGGCGGCCGCCAGCTCGGTCGCCACCCGCGAGGGCAGGCGGACCGCGCCGGCCGGGGCGGCGACCGACACCGTGGCCGACGCGTACGGGTCGAGCAACGTCATCAGATCCACCTCGGCGTGCTCGTCGACCGGTTCCGCCGTCCGCCCGGTGACCAGGGTGCGCAGCGCCGCCTCCTGCTCACCGGCCAGCCGGGCCAGCTCGCCGGCCTCCCCGTCCAGGCCGGCCCCGCGGCGTTTGACCAGCGCGAGCACCTGGAGCACCGAGTCGTGGATGTCGCGGGCCAGCCGTTCGCGTTCGCGGATGGTCGCCTCGAGCTGGATGGCTCGTTCCAGGCGCTGCTGCGACCGCTGGGCGACGCCGACGAGGTAGCCGACCGCCGTCGCGGCCAGCACCATGAGCACCGTGCCGGTGAACGCGGCCTGGTCGTAGTGGGCGCGGACGGTCAGGTCGGTGGCGCCCATGACCAGCGCCGCCGCGATGCCCCAGCGCCGGCCGCCGGCCACGGCCCAGGCGATGACCGGGGCGACGTGCCAGGCCACGGCCAGGGTCGGCAGGCCGGCCTCGAGCCCGGCCCGGCCGACCACCCCGAGGCTGGCGGCCATCACGCCCATGGTGACCAGCAGGTCGACCACCAGCAGGGGTGGCCGGCGCCGGGCCGGTACGGCGTACGCGTACGTGGTGAACACCGTCCAGGCGGCCACCACCGCGAGCGCCGGCCAGGCCAGCATGGGCCGTTCGTAGGCCCCGACGTTGCGGACCACCAGGACGGCCACGTAGACCAGGGCGGCGATCCGGTACACCGCGATCGCCCGCCACAGCGGGTTCTGCAGCCCGCTCGATTGCGCCATGGGCCGACGATCCCATACGCCGCCCACCCGTACCCGCGCTCGCCCAGCGGAATGATCAGACGTCGCCTACGGTCGAGTCATCGGTACGGAAGCATTGATCTCAGAGGCGTTCGACCGTAGCCGGATCACCGAGCTGCGGCATGCCGTCGCGGCCCGCGCCGAGGAGGCGGGCATGACCGGGGCCCGGCTGGACGATTTTGTGGTGGCCGTCAACGAGCTGCTCACCAATGCGGTGCGGCACGGCGGCGGCACCGGGCATCTCGGTCTCTGGGCCGAGGACGGTTCGGTCTTCTGCGACGTGACCGACCACGGCACCGGTCTGGAGTCGCTGACCCCGCAACGGCCACCGCCGGGCCAACCGGGCGGCTGGGGCCTCTGGCTCGTCCGGGAACTGACGGACACATGTGCGATCAAAACCGGACCCGACGGTACGGCCGTACGCATTTCCAGCCGCACCGACGCGAAATCCTGAATCTTTTTTTAATTTCGGCCGCCCCGACTTGACGTTTGCCCGCAGATCTTCTTATGTCTCTGCTGACGCTTCAGCATCATTGCCCCCCGGAGGTTTCCCCGTGCCGCGACACAGCGCGCCGCAGCAGCCCACGTGGCTGCGCCCCCGACTAGTCGTCGCATTCGTGGTCGCGACCGCCGGACTGGTGACCGCCGTCTGGCTGCCGACCCGCAACGACAGCGCGGACGCCGCGGAGCGCAACCGCAGCACCGACCGGCTGAGCCGGTCGCTGCCCGCCTTCGCCGACGAGTTCTCCGGCCGGCGCGGCAGCACGGTCGACCCGGGCAAGTGGGCGCTGCGCACCGACCGGGTGAACGGCGGCGTGCAGTTCAGCCAGAGCGTGCGCAACGCCCGGCTGGACGGCGACGGCAACCTCGTGATCATCCTGCGCGACGAGGACCGGGACGCCTTCTCCACGGCCCGCCTCTACACCCGGGGAACGCTGCGCGGCACCGCCGGCCACGTCGAGGCGCGGATCAGGGTGCCCGCCGACGAGGGTCTGCGGCCCACGTTCGAGCTCGTCAGCGCGGTGCGCACCAGCACCGGTGCGCTGAACCTGCTGGCCGACCCGGTCACCGACGACGACTTCCACACGTACGCGGTGGACTGGAAGCCGGGCGAGGTGACCTTCTCCGTCGACGGCTCGCCGGTCCGGCGGGAGGCGCTGCGCGGGGTGGACACCGGGCAGCCGTTCCGGCTGGCACTGAGCCTCACCGTCGGCGACGACCGGCGCGACGCCGATCTCCCGGCGCGGATGGTCGTCGACTCGGTCAGCTTCTCCGGGGCCGGCGCCTCGGCCGAGCCGCCCGCCACCACGCCGCCGACCAGCGAGGCGCCCACGACCCCGCCGACCACCGAGCCGGCCGAGCCGCCCGCCGGCGAGCCGACGATCCCGCCCACGACGACCCCGCCGGCCGTCACCACGCCGCCCACGACCCCGCCGACGGCGGCTCCGGCGGCCGCGCAGTGGGCGCCGTTCACGGACTACGTCGCCGGGCAGCTGGTCACCTTCAAGAACGTCGAATACCAGGTGCTGGAGACGCACACGTCGTTGCCCGGCTGGGAGCCGACCGCGCTGCCGGCCCTCTTCAAGAAGATCTGACCCGGGTAAAGCGTTATCGGGGGTTCCGGAACCAGTCTCCCTTGACTGACACCGGTGAATCTGTAAACACTGCTAAAAGTGTTAACAACCTCTTCCCCCGGAGGCTCATCCCCCATGCGAAAAACCCGCATTCTGCTCGCGGCGGCCGTCGTCGCCGCGACCCTCACGAGCGGCCTCGTGGCCGCTTCCCGCAACGACACGGCTGACGCCGCCATCGGCGGCATCACCTGGCAGGACGAGTTCAACGGCGCGGCCAACAGCCCGATCGACGCCAGCAAGTGGAAGTTCGACATCGGCGGCAGCGGCTGGGGCAACAACGAGCAGCAGTACTACACGAACTCGACCAGCAACGTCCGGCAGGACGGGCAGGGTCACCTGGCGATCACCGCCCGCAAGGAGAACCCGGCCAACTACCAGTGCCACTACGGCACCTGTCAGTACACGTCGGGCCGGATCCTGACCGCCGACAAGTTCTCCCAGCGGTACGGCCGCTTCGAGGCCAGCATCAAGATTCCCAAGGGCCAGGGCATCTGGCCGGCCTTCTGGATGCTGGGCGGCAACAACTGGCCGACCACCGGCGAGATCGACATCATGGAGAACGTCGGCAAGGAGCCGAACACGGTGCACGGCACCGTGCACGGCCCCGGCTACTCCGGCGCCGAGGGCATCGGCGGTGGCCGCACGATCGGCGCCGCGCTGGGTGACGCTTTCCACACGTACGCCGTGGAGTGGTCGCCCAACCTCATCGTCTGGTTCCTCGACGGCGCGGAGTACTTCCGGATCACGCCGGCCAACCTCGGCGGCGACCAGTGGGTCTTCGACCACAACTTCTTCATGATCCTGAACGTGGCCGTCGGCGGCTACTGGCCCGGCTACCCGGACGGCAGCACGCAGTTCCCGCAGACCATGCTGGTCGACTACGTCCGCGTCTCGGCGTGGACCGACGGCGGCACCACCCCGCCGCCGGCCACCGGCGGCACCGCGCTGCGGTCCAACTTCAGCAACCGCTGCATCGACATCCCCAGCGGCAACGCCGTCGACGGCGCCCGGCTGCAGCTGTGGGAGTGCAACGGCAGCGACGCGCAGAAGTGGGCGCCGAACGGCGACGGCACGCTGCGGGGCCTGGGCAAGTGCATGGACCCGGCCGGCGGCGCGCTGACCAACGGCACCCCGATCCAGCTGGTCACCTGCAACGGCAACCCGGTGCAGCGCTTCACCCTGTCGGCCGCGGGTGACCTGGTCAACGTCTCGGCCAACAAGTGCGTCGACGTGAAGGACTGGAACAGCGCCAACGGAGCCCAGTTGCAGTTGTGGGACTGCGGCGGCACCACGAACCAGAAGTGGACCAAGGTCTGACGCTGTTTGCGTACGACCGTTACTCTGCCGCCCGGGCCGCTTCGGCGACCCGGGCGGCATTGATTGTCTTCTCACCGTGGAACGGATCTCCTTGATGCGCGGACGCGACCACCACTTCGTCACGAACGTGTCCTCGCTGCTGGTGTGCGGCTTACTGGCCGGGGTCGCCGTGGCCGCGGCCGCTTTCCCGGCCGTGGCCATGTCCGGGCTGGCGGCCAAGGCCGGCGGCGAAGCCTTCGAGAATCTGCCCAGCCAGCTCAAGCAGGCCACCGCCCCGCAGCTGACCCGGGTCTTCGCGGCCGACAACAAGACGCTGATCACGGTGTTCTACGACGAGTTCCGCAGCGAGGTCGGGCTCAAGAACATCTCGATCAACATGCAGAACGCCATCGTCGCCGCCGAGGACCACCAGTTCTTCAAGCACAACGGCGTCGACCTCAAGGGCTCCGTACGCGCCCTGGTCAACAACAAGCAGGGCGGCGACAAACAGGGCGCCTCGACCCTGACCATGCAGCTGGTGAAGATGTCCCTGGCGTACTCGGCGAGCACCCCGCAGGAGGTCGTGGACGCCACCGAGGACACCACCACCCGCAAGGTCACCGAGATGAAGTACGCCATGCAGCTGGAGAAGGAGCTGAGCAAGCAGCAGATCCTGGAGCGCTACCTGAACGCGGCGCCCTTCGGCAACGGCTCGTACGGCATCTTCGCGGCCAGCCAGGTGTACTTCAAGAAGCAGCCCAAGGACCTCACCGTGGCCGAGTCGGCCCTGCTGGCCAGCATGGTCAAGGCGCCGAGCGGCTTCGACCCGACCACCCCGCGCGGCTACCCCCGGGCGCTGGACCGGCGCAACTGGGTGATCGGCAACATGCGCGACCTCGGCTACATCACCCCCGAGGCGGCCGCCGCCGCGATCAAGGTCAAGCTCGGCCGGACCACGCAGCGCACCGGCAACGGGTGCGCGTCCGTGCAGACCAACCACTGGGGCTTCTTCTGCGACTACTTCTACCGGTGGTGGCTCAGCCGGCCCGAGTTCGGCCGGACGGTGTACGACCGCGAGCGGCGGCTCAAGAGCGGCGGCTACCGGATCCAGAGCTCGCTGGACATCAAGGCGCAGGCGGCCACCCGCAAGAACATCACCGACAAGATCGGCATCAACAACCGCGACGCCCTGCTGCTCGCCGCCGTCCAGCCGGGCACCGGGCGGGTCCGCGCCCTGGCCGCCAACCGCCGCTTCAAGCTGGACGTCGAGCACAACAAGATGTCCTCGGACCCGAAGAAGGCCGCCAAGAACATCCGGGGTACCTATCCCAACACCACCAACCCGCTGCTCACCGGCGGTGGTGACATCACCGGTTACCAGGCCGGGTCGGTGTTCAAGATGTTCACGATGGTGGCGGCGCTGGAGAACGGCTACCCGCCGTCGTACCCGATCAACACCACGTACCAGTACAAGTCCGGTTACCGGGACACCGGGCCGGCCTCGTGCGGCGGCGGGTACTGGTGCCCCACGAACGCGTCGAAGAGCGAGAAGGGCCCGTACAACATGTGGACCGGGTTCGGGGCCTCGGTCAACACGTTCTTCGTGCCGCTGGAGGAGAGCGTCGGCGCGGACAAGGTGGTCGACGTCGCGCAGCGCTTCGGTGTGCAGTTCCGCTCCCCGAAGGAGAAGGAGATGGCCACCAAGAACGCCAAGGACTGGGGCGCCTTCACCCTCGGTGTGTCGGCCTCGACGCCGCTGGAGATGGCGAACGCCTACGCGACGCTGGCCGCCGACGGCAAGTACTGCTCGCCCACCCCGGTCCAGCAGATCTCCACGGCCAAGGGCGAGAAGCTCGACGTCGGCAAGCCCAACTGCCGGCAGGCCACCAAACCGGACGTGGCCCGGATGGCGATCGACGCGGCCCGCTGCCCGGTCGGCGACTTCGCCCAGCTGGGCAGCTGCAAGGGCCGTACGGCCGGCGCCGCCCGGGGCGCGGTGGGTCACCCGATCTTCGGCAAGACCGGCACCACCGACAACGACAAGACCGCGTCACTGATCATCGGGACGACGTCCATGGTCGTGGCCGGCTACCTGGTCAACCCGGACTACCAGGACCACCCGTACCGGCTGAGCCACTCCATCGTGAACCCGGCGGTCTGGGAGACCATGCACGACATCATGAAGGGCAAGCCGAAGGAGCAGTTCAAGAAGCCCTCCGGCGACAAGCTGCCCGAGGGCGAGCAACGCTCGATCCCGGACGTGAAGTGCCTCAGCGTCTCGGCGGCGACCAGCAAGCTCAAGGGCGCGGGCTTCATCGTGGGCCCGGGCACGGAGATCGCGTCGGACTGCCCAGCAGGTCAGGCGGCAGGCACCGCACCGGAGGGCCGGACCATCGAGGGCGGCTTCGTGAGCATCCAGATCAGCAAGGGTAAGGACGACAAGGATCCCAAGAAAGACGACAAGAAGCCCGGCAACGACTGACGGTCAGCGGGTCGTGAAGCTGTCGCCGTAGACGCGCCAGCTGAGCGGCCCGTTCAGGTCGAGGTTGCTGGCCTTCAGGAACAGCCGCTGCGCCGTCTCGACCCGGGTCACGTCGCTGTGCGCCTCCTCGGTGCGCATCTCCTTGACCCGGGCGTCCAGGAACGCGTTGAGCCACACCAGCTCGTCGCCGCCCTGCTTCGGCGTCTTGGCCTTGCGCATGGCGTCGGCGCGGATGCTGCGCAGCCCGGACTGGCCGTGCATCACCGCCGCGTCGTAGTAGGCGAACTGGCCCAGGGCGCGTACCCGGTCCGCCGAGGCCAGGGCGACCGCGGGAGCGAAGTACATCCGGTCCCGCTCGTCCTCCTGGGTCTTCTGGAACGCCGGGTCGGCGGCGGCCGCCTTCCAGGCGGCCGGGAAGCCGGGGTCGAGCCCGGCGTGCGAGTCCGACCCGTCGACGGTACGCAGCGCCGGCAGATACTTCGCCAGCTTGTTGCCGGGCACCCGGCGGGTGTACTCGGTCACCAGCGCCAGCATGTCCGAGGTGCCGCTGCAGAAACCGACGATGCCACCGGTGTAGCCGCGCCCGTCGCCGATGTCCTCCAGGTAGCCGAACTCGCCGCGCCAGTTCAGCGTCGAGTTCTCCGCGCTGGACACCAGTTGCAGCGCGATGGCCTTCTTCCGCGGGTCGGCGAGACCGGCGGCGAGTGAGGACGATGCCACCGTGGGCGAGCCCTCCTTGACCGGCGCGGCCGGGCCGGGCCCGAAGGCCTGCACCTCGTGGAGCGAGTAGCCGCTCGCGGAGCCCGGCTGGGTGGCGAGCACCCGCAGGTAGCGGCCGGTGCCGTTGAGCTTCTTGAGGTCGTCGGTGCCGCCGTCGCCGCTGCTCGTGCGGTAGAGGTCACGCCAGGCGGCACCGTCACTCGAGACCTGGACGCGGTACGACTTCGCGTACCCGCCGTCCCAGCGCAGCCGCACCCGGCTGACGTCCTGGGCCTTGCCGAGGTCGACGCGCAGCCACTGGGAGCCGGCCGCACCGGCCGCCCAGCGGGTGCTCGCGAAGCCGTCCACCGCCTTGGTGGCGTCCTGACCGGCGCCGGACACCGTCGACGCGGCGACCGGACGGCCCTTGGAGAGCAGCACGTCCGGCGCCGCGTCGGCGGTGACGGTGATGACCAGGGGCACGGTGCACACCGCGGCTATCCCCGTGCCCAGCGCGATCGCTTTCGCCCGGATACCCACCCCTCCAAGCTAGGTGGGCGGGCTCAGCGACGTTTGCGGTTCCGGGAAATCAGCACGAAGGCCAGCACGATGCCGGCGACCACGAGCAGGCAGCACAGGCCGCCGAAAATGGGAAGGAAACCGATGCCGCCGCGGCGCCGGCGCGAACGCGCCGCCTCCACTGCGAGCTCGGCCGTGCCGTTGCTCGCGGCCCAGGCGTGCACCGGGATGACCAGCGTCAGGACGGCGCCCGTCACGGCGGCGCTGAGCCGTGACCACCACTTCACTGCAGAAGACATGCGTTCCATCTTGGCCGACAACCGCAAGACCCGCATGACCGGACTACCGCCGACAGGGCAGGGTATGACCCAGCGGAATCGAATGAGGGGACGGGGATGGACGCGGATCTGACTGCTCTGGCCGAGGCGCACGGGGTGGCGACCTGGTACGAGGACTGGCATCGCGAGCGCAAGGACGTGTCGCCGGAGTCGGTGATCGGCGTCCTCGGCCTGCTCGGTGTCGACGCCTCCTCCCCGGCGTCGGTGGCCGCCGAGCTGGCCGAGATCCGGACCGCCCGTGAGCAGCACCGGCTGCCCGGCACCGTGGTCGTCCGGCAGGGCGGCACCCAGCCGTTGACCGGCACGATCCAGCTGGAGGACGGCACCCGGGTGCAGGCCGACGGTGAGCTCCCCCGCGACCTGCCGCTGGGCTGGCACCGGCTGGTCACCGACGAGCAGGACGTGACCCTGGTCGTGGTCCCCACCGAGCTGCCCGAGCCGCCGGAGACCTGGGGCTGGATGCTCCAGCTCTACGCCCTGCACTCGGCCGCCTCATGGGGCATGGGTGACCTCGGTGACCTGCGCAGCTTCGTCGAGGGCAGCCACGGTGCCGGGCTGGTGCTGCTGAATCCGCTGCACGCGATCACACCGACGGTGCCGGTGCCGGCCTCGCCGTACTCGCCGTCGAGCCGCCGGTTCGCCAACCCGCTGTATCTGCGGGTCGCCGACACCGACGCGTACCGGCGGGCCGATCCGGCCCTGCGGGAGCAGGTCGACGCCCTGCGGCCGGCGCCGGCCGCCGATGGCCTGATCGACTACACCGCGGTCTGGCAGGCCAAGCGGGCCGCGCTGGAACTGCTCTGGCCGCTGGCCGGCGAGGTCGACCTCACCGCCGACCCAGGGCTGACCGACTTCGCCACCTTCTGCGCGCTCGCCGAGGTGCACGGGCCGAACTGGCAGCAGTGGCCGGCCGAGTTCCGCCGGCCGGACTCCCCCGCGGTGCTGGCCGCCCGCACCGGCGACCGGGTCGCCTTCCACGTCTGGCTCCAGCAGCTGCTCGAGGACCAGCTCGGCGCGGCCAACCGGGCCGCCCGGGACGCCGGGATGCCGGTCGGCATCGTGCACGACCTCGCCGTCGGCATCGACCCCAGCGGCGCGGACGGCTGGCTGCTGCAGGACGTGCTGGCCGCCGGCGTGCACACCGGCGCCCCGCCGGACGCGTTCAACCAGCTCGGCCAGGACTGGGGGCTCGCCGCGTGGCGTCCCGACCAGCTCATCGAGACCGGCTACGCCGCGTACCGGGACATGCTCCAGCGGATCTTCCGGCGCGCGGGCGGCCTGCGGGTCGACCACGTGGCCGGGCTGTGGCGGCTCTGGTGGGTGCCGCCGGGCATGGGCGCGGCCGAGGGCACGTACGTGCACTACGACCCGGAGGCCATGCTCGGCATCCTGGCGCTGGAGGCGCACCGGGCCGGCGCGGTGGTGATCGGCGAGGACCTCGGCACGGTGCTGCCCGTGGTCACCGAGACGCTGGAACGCATGAACATGCTCGGCTCGGCGGTGCTGTGGTTCACCCGCGACTACGACGATCCGGCCGAGGGCTACCTGAGCGCGGCGGACTACCCCCGCAACGCGCTCGCCACCATCTCGACCCATGACCTGCCGACCGCGGCCGGATTCCTGGTCGGCGAGCAGGTCCGGGTCCGCGCCGAGCTCGGTCAGCTGGCCGGGCCGGTCGAGGACGAGCAGGAGTTCGCCGACAAGGACCGGGCCCAGCTGCTCGTCCGGCTCACCGAGGAGGGCCTGATCACGTCGGACACCCCGGCTCAGGACATCATCGTGGCGATGCACGAGTTCCTGGCCCGTACGCCCTGCCGGTTCATCACCGCGTCGCTCTACGACGTGCTGGGCGAACTGCGCCAGCCCAACCTGCCGGGCACCACGGACGAGTATCCGAACTGGCGGATCCCGCTCACGGCTAGCCTGGAGGAGATCCTCGCCGACCCGCGGGTGGCCCGGATCGCCGAGGTGCTGAGCGCGAAGAAAGGAACGGCCGCATGAGCTTCCTGGACAAGGCGAAGGAGTTCGCCGACAAGCACGACAAGCAGGTCGACCAGCTCCTGGAGAAGGTCGGCGACGAGGTCGACAAGCGCACCGGCCACAAGTACTCGGGCCAGATCGACAAGGGTGTGGACGAGGCCCAGAAGCGCACCGGCGACGGAGACACCCGCGTCTGAGGTTTGCCGCCATCTGGCCCGGGCACCCCGTCCGTACCAACGGAAGGGGCACCGACATGGGTTTCATGGACAAGGCCAAGGACATGGCCGACAAGCACGACGAGCAGGTCGACAAGGGCATCGAGAAGGCCGGTGACCAGATCGACGACCGCACCGGCAACAAGCACTCGAGCCAGATCGACAAGGGCGTGGACCAGGCTCAGGCCCGTACCGGTCAGGGCGACACCCAGCAGTGACCTTCGCCTTCCGGGGCCGCTCGCAGCTCAGCTCGCGAGTGGCTCCGGCGGCGGGTCGTCGTCGAGCGCGAAGAGCATGGGATGCACCGCCAGGCGGTGGTCCCGTTCGCGGCAGCGCGACGGCGGCAGCAAGGACGAGCGGTGCTCCGGGTGCTCCCCGCAGTGCCGCATCGCACGGGTGATCGCGTCGCTGTGGTGCCGGCCCCCGCCGTACTCACCGCAGCTGTCGCAGTCCCAGCGCCAGTAGGCCGGCCCGTCCTCCGACTCGTGCCGCCGGATCTTGAGCGGCGGTCCCGCCCGGTGCTGGGCGGCGGCGAGAATGGCCGCCATGTCGTCGGCCGGTGGCGGCCCGGCCGCTCGCACCGGCCCGTTGCCGATGATCTCGGCCAGCGCGCTGGTCCCCGTACCCGACACCACTCACCTCCACGTTGGTTGGTCGGGCCCAGTGTGGACCGCGGCCCATCGTCCGCATGACAGGTTTCACGTATAAGGGCGTCTTCGTTCACTCGCAGTGGTGCACCGGAAACGCTCGGCATCTTCCGGCCCGCCCTCCCGGTGTTACCGTGGTCGATCGGCGGTGCTCGGAGGTGGGGCCAGGTGCAGGGAAGCGGCGCAGCCGCCGACGCGCGTCCGGCGTTCACCCACTCGGCTTTCTTCTACGACTCCGACACCGCGTACGGCAACACGCTGGCCGCCTTCGTCCGTGACGGGCTGGCCCGGGACGAGGCTGTCGCGGTCGCCGCGAACGCCCACTGCACCGGCCTGCTGCGCGACGCCCTGGCCGCCGACGCCGCCGAGGTGCGGTTCCTGCCGGCCGACGAGTGGTACGTCCGCCCGGTGCGCACGATCGCCGGCTGGTCCCAGCTGCTGCGGGCCGCGGCGTCGAGCGGCCGGCCGTTCATGCGGCTGATCGGGCACACCACGCCGGCGCACGGGGCGCGCAGCTGGGTCCGCTTCGAGTCCGCGCTCAACGAATCCCTGGCCGGGCTGCGCGGGCATCTGCTGTGCCCGTACGACCGCAGCACCCTCCCGCCGGAGACCGTGAGCACGGCCGAGCGCACCCACCCCCGGCTGTACGACGACGGCTGGCTGGAGAGTGTGGGCTACCAGCCGCCGGAACGGTTGCTGACCGAGCTGCCCGAGCCGCCGTACCCGGTCACCGGGGAGCCGGTCATCACCGTACCGGTGCACGACTCCGTGGCCGGCCTGCGCGCGCAGGTCCGGGCGCGGGCCGCCGCGGAGGGCTGGCTGCCGCCCGACCGCGTCGAGAATCTCCTGCTGGCGCTGAGCGAGGTCGCCACCAACGGCATCCGGCACGGCGGCGAGCACCGGGAGCTGCGCGTCTGGCTGACCGACGACGCAGTGGTGTGCGAGGTCACCGACAACGGCCGGGTGCCGCCCGGCCCGCTCGCCGGCTATCTCCCGCCGCGGCCCGGCCGGATCGGCGGCATGGGCCTGTGGCTGGTCCAGCAGCTCTGCGACGCGATGGCGATCCGCTCGGTGGACGGGCTGACCCGCGCCCGCTTCGCGCTGCGCCGCAGCCCCGCCTGACCGGGGTAACCCCCGCCGTTTCCCGGGCGCGACGGGCCGCCCTGTGTCCGAATAGTACGGATAAAGCCGTCCTATCCAAGGAGACTTCCCGTGCCCCCTACCCCGCACGTCCCCCAGTCCGCCGCGCCCGTCTCGGCGGCGCCGGCGCAGTCCGCCGACCCTCCCGGCTGGGAGACGCTGGAGCTGGCCCGGCACAGCGCGGAAGCGCACGCGACCTTCCAGCGGCTGATGACCGAGGCGCACCTGGAGTACCTGCGGGTCATCGAAGCCCTCACCGGCCGCCCGACGGAACCGGACCGTGCCCGCCCGCCGGCCGCACCGTCCAACGCGGCGGCCGGTCGGTGGTCGGCGCCGGCGACGAGCCCCAACCGGCGGGCCTGGCCGGCGGCCGGCAACGACCGCCGAGCCGACCCGGTCACGGGCGCCGAGCACCGGGCCGGACCGCGGCCGCCGGCTGCCGACGCGGGGCGCCGGGCCGGGACGCTGCCGCCGGCTGCCGGCGCAGAGCACCGGACCGGGGCGCTGCGTCCAGCTGCCGATGCGGACCACCGCGCCGGGCCGGTTCCGCCGTCCCCGGGTACGGAACGCCGGGCCGGGGTGCCGGCCGAGCCGCAGGGCCCCGCAACGTCGCCCACTTCCGTCCCGGCTCAGCCGGATCGCCAGGGAACAGCCACCGACACCGTCGCGCCGGATCCCGGTGAGGCCGCCCCGGCAACCGACCCCGCCGAGGCCACCGGGACCTCTCCGACCGACCGGACAACCGCCACGGACGCCACCGTCCCCGGCGAAGCCACCGAACCCGACGCGATGGCCACCCAACCCGACGCGGTGGATCCCGACCCGACCGATGCCGGCTTCATCGAGCCCACCTTCCCGGGCCTGGCCGGCTTCGACTTCGGTGCCGCCCCGACCGAACCGGCCGCCCTCACCCAGACCGAGCCGACCGGCTTCGCCCCGACCGGGCCGGCCGGCCTCGCCCAGACCGGCCCGCAGGAGATCGACGTCGTCCGGCTGACCATGTCCTGGGCCCAGACCCCGCTCGGCGGCCTCGCCCCGCCCGGCCTGCACGCCGGCCCGGTCCACGTCGTCGACGGCGGCAGCGGCCTCGCCACCGCCGTGGCCGCCGAGCTCACGGCCCGCGGCCTGGCCGCCGAGGTGGCCACCCACCCCGGTCTGGGCGGCGTCATCTTCCTCGGCGGCATGGCCCGCCCGGCCTCCCCCGACGCGGCGCTCGAGGCCCAGCTCACCGCCCTGTGGCTGGCCCGCAACGGCAAGGACCGCGGAATCTTCGTGACCGTCGCGGACACCGTGAGCGGCCGGGCCGGTGCCTGGCTGGGCGGCCTGGTCGGGCTGGTCGGCGCGGTCGGCCGGGACCGGCCGGCGGCGTCCGCCATCGCCATCGAGTGCGAGCGCGGGGACCGCGACCCCGCTGACGTGGCCGTGCTGATCGCCGACGAGCTCACCCGGGGTGCGGGTGCGCAGCGGGTACGGGTCGCCGCCGACGGTACCCGTTCGGTGGGCCGGCTGGTCTCGGCTGGAGCCGGGGCACCGCGGGAGCGGGTCATCGGGCCGGATTCGGTCATCGTCGCGTCCGGCGAGGCCCGGGGCTTCTGTGGTGCGGCGCTGGTGGAACTGGCCCGTTCGGCGCAGTGCCGGCTGGTGCTGCTCGGCCGTACCCCGTTGGCGGCCGAGCCGGAGCACCTGGCCGGCGCGGCCGACGAGGTGTCGCTGATGCGCAAGTTCGCCGCCGGCACCGGCGGGCCGGACGGGCTGGCCGGGATGCGGCTGCGGGCCCGGGCGGTGCTGGCCGCCCGCGAGATCCGGCAGACGATCGCGGCCTGCGTGGCCGCCGGGGCCGAGACCCGGTACGTGCACGCCGACGACCGCGACGCCGACCGCCTCACCGCCGAGCTCGACGTGGTCCGCTCGGAGTGGGGCCCGATCACGGGTGTGCTGCACTGCGCCGAGGTCGTGGTGGACCGGCGGCCCGGAGAGAAGTCCGCTGCCGACGCCGACCGGGCGCTGAGCACTCACCTGGCCGGGCTGCCCGCCCTGCTCGCGGCGACCGCGCAGGATCCGCTCGACACGCTGATGCTGTTCTCCTCGGTGGCCGGCTGGTCCGGTGACCTCGGGCAGGGCACCCAGGCGCTGATCGGCGCCACCCTGGACCGGATCGCCGAGGCGGAGCAGCGCCGCCGCCCCGGCTGCCTGGTCCGTTCGCTGGCCTGGGATCCGGCCGGCGAGACCGGTCCGACGGGCGACGCCGACCGGGGCGATACCGAGACGGTTCCGGTCCACGCCCGCGCGGCCGCGTTTGTCGCCGAGCTGGCCGTCGACGGGCCCGCCCACATCGTGCTGACTCCCCGCTCGACGGTCCCGGACCGGGCTCAGCCGGCCAGCGTCGCCGTCGACGCCGGTACGCACCCCTGGCTCGCCGATCACCGGCCGCAGGACGTCGCGATCCTGCCCCTGGCGGCCGGGCTGGGCTGGATGGCCGCGGCCGCTCGGGTCCGGGAGCAGGACGCCGTGCTGACCGGCGTCCGGGTGCTGCGCTCGGTGGCGACGGAACATCCGCAGACCATCGGCGTCACGGTGTTCGGCCGGGAGGTGTGGCTGAGCAACGACGCCGGTGAGCCGTGCTTCCGGGCCGGCTTCGGCGCGCCCGGGCCGGACCGCGAGTGGCGGCCCGCCGGCGACCCGGCGCGATTCCCGGGCAGCTCGGTGTACGCCGGCCGGCCACTGTTCCACGGCCCGCGGTTGCACGTGGTCCGCTCGCTCGGCGAGATCGGTCCCCAGGGTGTCGTCGGCACTGTCCTCGGCGCCCGGGCGATGGGCTGGCCGGACGACGACCTGCCGGTGGACCTCGCCGCCCTGGACGGCGCGCTGCAGCTCAGCGGCGTCTGGGCGATGGACGAGCACCGCCCGGTGCTGCCCATGGGGGTCGCCGAGTGCCGCATCCACCGCTGGGGCCGGTTGCCGGGCCCGGCGCTGTGCATCGTGGCCGACGGTCACCGCGACGAGCGCGGGGCCCGCTGCGACGCGGCCCTGGTCGGCCCGGACGGCGAGCTCTGGGCCGAGCTGCTGGGGATCGAGTTCATCGCCCCGGCCGGTCCGCTCAGCGTGCGCTGACCAGCCCCAGACTGCTGGGCTTGACGCCGGGGAAGACGCTCGCCACGTCGCTGATGCCGCAGCGGGCCCGCAGGATCTCCCCGATGACCGCGCGGTAGTCGGTCGTCACGGCCAGGTCGCCGTCCACCAGCTGGGCGGCGGCCAGGCCGGGCCAGCGGCCGTGCACCTTGCCGCCGCGGACGCCCCCGCCGAGCATGAGCATGGCGTTGCCGTAGCCGTGGTCGAGGCCGCCGGACCCGTTCTGGCCGACCCGCCGGCCGAATTCGCTGATGGTGACCAGGGTGACCCGGCCCAGCCCGGCCGGCCCCAGGTCCGTGGCGAACGCGGCCAGCGCCTTCGCCAGGTCGGCCAGGTGGTCGTACATCTTCTTGCCCGGCGCCGCCGCGCCCAGGTTCTCGTGCATGTCCCAGTCGCCGGAGTCGACGGTCGCGCTGAGCAGGCCGACGTCCCCCTTGATCAGCCGGGCCACGTCCCGCAGCGCGGCCCCCAGCTCGGTGTCCGGGTACGCGGCCCCGTTGGCCGGCTGGTACCCGGCGGCCTTGAGTTGTCCCGCGGTGCCCAGTGCTCCGGTCGTCATCGCCGTGGTCTGAGCCAGGGCGTCGGGTGCGCCCGCGTACAGGGCGGCCATGGTCGCGGCCATCGGGCGTTTCGGGTCCTCCCCGGAGAGCTTGAAGTCGTCGATCGAGGTCAGCCCGAGGCTGGGCGCCGGACCGGCCAGCACCCGAGCGGGCCGGGCACTACCCACCGAGACCGCGTCGAACGGATGGTCCGCGCCCAGCCGGCCCGTCATCCGGTCCAGCCACCCGGTGCGCAGCGTGGTGCCGGGCGCCGCGCGTTCCAGCTCCTCCATCGCCGAGAAGTGCGAGCGGTTCGGGGCCGGCTGGCCGACGGCGTGGACCGCGCCGAGCGTCCCCGCCTTCCAGAACGGCAGCAGCGGCGCCAGCGCCGGGTTCAGCCCGAAGTACGAGCCACGCCCGATGAGCTGGGACTTCGGCACGGCGATGCCCGGCCGCGCGGCGTAGTAGCCGGCGTCACCGGCCGGTACCACCGCGGACAGCCCGTCGAAGCCGCCGCGCAAGGACAGCAGCACCAGCACGTCGCCGGCGTACGAGCTGTCGGCGGCGAAGGCGAGTTGGGTGGCGAGCTGGTCACCGACCAGTCCGGCGAAGACCCCGGCGGCCCCCGCCGCGAGCAGTTTGCGACGGGTGACCGGGGCACAGCCACAGGCCTCGACAACGGACATGGTCACCTCAGCGCGAAGTAGGGAGAGTTGAGCAGCAGAGCCACCAGGTACGGGAACGCCCACCCGACAGCGGCGTCGCTCGCCTTCAGGGCCGAGGCCGGCGTCTTGCCGTAGTAGGCGGCGATGGCCGTGGTGTGCGCCGGGGCGAGAGTCCGGCCGACCAGCCTCGTGGCCACCGCGTCGATCAGCGCGCCGTAGGTGGCCGGCACCGTACCCGCGAAGGCCGTGACCAGCGATGCCGGCCGCTGCAGCGTGCTCGGCCACCAGCCGGCGGCGATGTTCAGGTGCGCGTTCCAGCGCACGACCTGCCCGGACGGCGACGCCCAGGCGGCGGCTACGTCGGGATAGCCGTTCGGCGGCGCCCAGGCCATCGGCGCCTGCCCGGCCGACTCGGTGATCCAGTAGAGCGCCTTGAGCGCCTGGGTGCCGGACTTCTCGGGCGCGTAGCCGAGGGTGCGTACCGTCGCGACGATGTCCTCGAGCGGCGTGCGGGTCTTGGCGCCGACCGACGCGGCGAACTCGGCCGAGCCGAACAGAGCGCGCAGCACCGGGGCGATCGCCGTCCGGTTGTCCAGGTAGACCTTGGCCAGCCTGGTCACCAGCGCGGGCGGCGGGTCGTCGGCGACGAAGCGGACGCAGAGCTTGGTGGCGATGCGCCGGGCGGTCGCCGGGTGCAGGGCCAGGTGGTCGAGCAGGGCCAGGGCCGCGGTCTGGCCGCGGCCGGCGCTCGTGTTGGCGTGGCGGAAGCCGAGCACCTTGACCGCACCGGTGGCGTGCCGGCCGGCGTCGTAGCGGTAGCGCCCGTCGTCCCAGCTGACCGTCATGCCGGTGAGCAGCCGGGCGGCGTTCTTGACGTCGGACTCGGAGTAGCCCAGCCCGACCGTGTGCAGTTCGAGCAGCTCGCGGCCGTAGTTCTCGTTCGGCGCGGTCTTGGTGGAGAAGCGGTTGTCGAGGTACGTGAGCATCGCCGGATGCCGGGCGGACGCCTTCAGCATGTCGGCGAAACGGCCCAGCGCGTACGGCCGGATCACGGTCCGGTCGTAGTCCTGCCGGCTGTCCCAGACGTCGCCGGCGGGGTTGGTGACGTTGAGGTGGTTGGACCAGAAGTCGACCATCACCTCGAACAGCTGCCGCTCGCTCCAGACCGCGCGGGCCAGGGTGGCGCAGCCCAGCTGGTACATGGTGTCCCAGCCGTACATCTTGAGCCCGCCGCTGCGCACCTTGGCCCGGACGCCGTCGATGGTGAGCCGGGTCAGCGGCAGCCGGGCGACCAGGTCGTCGGCGACCGGGTCGGCGATGGCGGCCGGCTTGAGCTGCCGCTCCAGCCAGGCCGGCGCGCCCAGCCGGCGGATCTCGGCCGTCGACTCGGGGGTCGGACCGTACGTCGCGCGGCGCAGCAGGTGCAGCAACGGGTCACCGGGGAGGAAATCCGCAGTCGCCGTCACAACCGTCGACGTCGGCCCGCGGACGCCGAATCCCAGGGTTCCCGCCGCCGCGCTACCGGATCGCAACCGACATACTGCTGCCATGGCGCAGCGCAGGCGGGGTGAGCGGCGGGTCGAGACCGTCGGCTCGGGCGTCGCCGAGCTGGTCGGGGACCCGGACCGGGCGTCGGGCTGGACGCTGCTGCTCGACGGGGCCCCGCAGTCACACGTCGACCTGGCCGATCCGGCGCACCTGGAGTTCGAGTACATCCGCCGGATGGCCGCGGCCATCGACCTGATCGCGCCGGCCGGAGCCCCGCTGCGGGTCCTGCACCTGGGCGGCGGCGCGCTGACGCTGCCGCGCTACGTGGCCGCGACCCGGCCCGGGTCGCCGCAGCGGGTGGTGGAGATCGACGGGCCGCTGGTCGAGCTGGTGCGCCGGGAACTGCCCTGGGATCCCAAGGCCAAGATCCGGGTACGCGTCGGCGACGCCCGCGAGGCGGTCACCGGCATGCGCGACGACGGGTACGACCTGGTCGTGGTGGACGTCTTCGCGGGTTCGCGCACCCCGGCACACCTGGCATCGGTGGAGTTCATGCGGGAGGTGGCGCGGGTGCTCGCGCCGCTGGGCTGGCTGATCGCCAATGTGGCCGACGGGCCGCCGTTGCGCTATGCCCGTACCCAGGTCGCCACCATCCGGGCCGCGCTCCCGCAGGCCTGCCTGGTCGCCGACGCCGCGGTTCTGCGTGGCCGGCGCTTCGGCAATCTGGTCGTGCTCGCCGGGCGGAGCTCGCCGCCGGTGCCCGAGCTGAGCCGGCGCGCGGCCGGGGACTGGTTCCCGGGCCGGGTCGAGACTGACCTCGATCGATTCACTTCCGGTCAGCAGCCGGCGACGGACATCGACGCTCTTCCCTCTCCGGCCCCTCCGGAGGGGCTGTTCAGCGCGCGACCCTAGACAGCAGTACGGACCCCGCCGCCCAAAGGTTCACGCGCTCCGGGCCGGGGGTGCCGTCGTTCCACGATGAGGCAATTTCACGTCCCCGCGACTTGTCCGGCCTCTGCTGGATCGATCTAATCGAGGTATGCCGGATTCGCATTTTCTCCCCACTGCGCTTCCCACCGGCCACTCCGACGTCTTCGGCCCGATGCAGGGCGGTGAGCGCCCCCTGTGGCAGGGCCGGTGCGCTGTCGCCGAGTACGCCTTCGACCAAGCGGCGTCCCTGCCGCGCTGGGCGCTGCCGGAGAGCACCGAGGTCCTCGTGACCGACAACCGTGTGCTGTACGCGTACACCCGCTCGGACTCCCCCGACGACCTCGAGGTCACCTCGGGTGAGCTGCGCTGGCTCTACCCGCAGCACCTGCGGGTGCAGCCCGGCGCCCGGACGACGGGCCGCGCCGCCGCGGCGGCGCAGATCCAGCTCGTGTGCGCCGCCTCCGACGGCTCCTTCCCGGCGCTGGTCTTCGCGGGCGGCGACCTGGCCACGGTCGGCGACGCGGACAAGCTGGCCAACCTGATCCGGCAATCGATCGCCCGCTTCCGGGTCGACCACGCGGAGCAGCTGGGCCTGTCGACGCCGCAGGCCCGGATGCTGTCGCGGCTGCTGATCGGCCCGGAGTTCAGCAATTTCCAGGGCGGTGAGGGCCAGACGGTGACGCTGCTCGGGGCCCTGTCGGTGCACCGCCCGGCCGACCCCGGCCCGCCGGCCGGCTACGAGCTCGAGGTGGCCGTGCCTGAGCCGCACCGGCTGGTGATGGACGACGCGGACCACGACAGCCTGCTCCTCGCCTCGCTGCACCAGGACTTCCCGCCGCGCTACGAGCCCCAGCCCCACGAGGCCCAGCCCGAGCCCTACGAGTTCCAGCCGGACGAGGCCCGGTCGCACGACGTGCCCTATCCCCCCTCGGTGAGCGGCACCCGGATGCGGCTGCCGGGCTACCGGCCGGGGCTGGCCGCCGACGAGGCGCGGGCCCTGCAGGCGGCCGCGGCCGAGCAGGCCACCCACGTCAACCAGCCGGATCTCGCGTCCCGCGCCGCCGACCTGGCCGCCCGGATCGCCAGCCTGGTCTCCACCGCCGAGGATCAAGCCGCCGAACAGGCCGTCGCAGATCAGGCCGCCGCCGAGCGTGCCGCCACTGAGCGGGCCGCCGCGGAACAGGCAGCGGCGGAACGAGCGCGGGCCGAGGAGGAAGCCGACCTGTCCGAGGTGCCGACCACCGACCTCACTGCCCGGGCCGCCCACGTCCGGCGGGCCGCCGCCCGCTTCGCGACCAACTCCGCCGCGGGCAAGGCCGGGGTACGCCGCCCCGAGCCCGAGATCGGCTCCTCCTCCCGGGGCCAGCGCCCCCGCTGAGCCTGATCCGCCGCCCCGGCGCGCTCCGATAGCTACGCTGACCAGGACAAACCTGCCTGTCAGCGCAGATCGGACAGCGTCACCATGGCCCAGCTGCTGTACCGCCTCGGCCGTTTCTCGTTCCGGCGCCGGCGGTTGGTGGCCGGCCTCTGGGCGCTGATCCTGCTCCTGCTGGCCGCCGGTGCGCTGACGCTCGGCGGCAAGACGGTGGACACCTTCACCATCCCGGGCACGGAGTCGCAGGAGGCCCTGGACGCCCTCAAGCGGGACCTGCCCGATGCCGGCGGCGCCGCGCTCACCGTGGTCGTCCAGGCGCCTGCCGGCACGCAGCTGCAGGATGCGATCACCCGGGCCGCCGTGGCCGACGTGGTGGCGCAGGCCGCGAAGCTGCCCGGTGTCGTCGCCGTGGTGGATCCCTACGCCTCCGCGCGGATCGACCGGTCCGGCACGATCGGCCTGATCAGCGTGCAGTACACCAAGGGCGCGGACGACCTCTCGGCCGCTGACCGGGAGGCCTTCGACACGCTGGCGTCCGGCGGCACGGACCAGCGCCCGCGGGTGGTCCCGGGCGGGGTGAGCGGCGGCGGACCGGAGATCGGCGCGACCGAGGTGATCGGGGTGGCGGTGGCCGCCCTGGTCCTGGTGGTCACCTTCGGCTCGCTGGTGGCCGCCGGGATGACGCTGCTGACCGCCCTGATCGGGGTGGTCGCGGGCATGTGCGGCCTGCTGCTGGTGACGGCCGTGGTCGAGGTGTCGTCGACCGCCCCGGTGCTCGCGCTGATGCTGGGCCTGGCCGTGGGCATCGACTACGCGCTGTTCATCGGCTCCCGGCACCGGACCCAGCTCGCCGCCGGGATGGCCGCCGAGGAGTCGGTCGCCCGGGCCACCGCGACCGCGGGTTCGGCGGTGACGTTCGCCGGGGCCACGGTGGTGATCGCGCTGGCCGGGCTCAGCCTGGTCGGGGTCCCGTTCCTGACCGCGATGGGTCTCGCCGCCGCTGGGACCGTGCTCACCGCCGTACTGGTGGCGCTCTCGCTGCTGCCCGCCGTGCTGGGCTTCGCCGGGGGCCGGGTGTTGCCGCGCGGTCTGCGCAACCGTGGCGTGCACGCGCGGCGGGCGGGCGAGGACGGCTTCGGCTTCACCTGGGCGCGCTGGGTGACCCGGTTCCGGGTGCCGGTGGTGATCGTGGTCGTCGGCGGGCTGGGCGTGCTCAGCGTGCCGGTCCGGGACATGCGGCTGGCGCTGCCGGACAACGGGACCGCGCCGGCCGGCTCCCACCAGCGGATCGCGTACGACCTGACCACCGCCGCCTTCGGGGCCGGCGCCAACGGTCCGCTGCTGATGGTGATCCGGGGCCCGCGCGACACCGTGTCGTCGCTGGCCGGCCGGGTGACCGCCGCGGCCCGCAAGCTCCCCGACGTCGCCGCGGTCAGCCCCGGGCCGGCCAACGCCGCGGGCACCACCCAGGTCGTGGTGGTCACCCCGGCCGGCGGTCCGAGCAGTGCGGAGACCGCGCAGCTGGTCCACGCCCTGCGCGACTCGGTCGCCCTGCTGGCCGGCGGCAGCACCAGCGTGGCCGTCACCGGCACGACCGCCGTCGGCGTCGACGTGTCGCAGAAGCTCACCGCGGCCCTGCCCCGCTACCTGGGCGTGGTGATAGGGCTGTCGTTCCTGTTGCTGCTGCTGGCGTTCCGCTCGGTGCTGGTGCCGTTGAAGGCGGCGGCCGGTTTCCTGCTGACCACGGGGGCCACCTTCGGCATCACGGTCGCGGTCTTCCAGCTCGGCCGGGCGGCGGACCTGTTCGGCGTGGACCGTCCGGGGCCGCTGGTCAGCTTCCTGCCGATCATCATGACCGGGGTGCTGTTCGGGCTGGCCATGGACTACGAGGTGTTCATCGTCTCCCGCGTACGCGAGGACTTCGTGCACGCCGGGTCCCCGAGTGACGCGACCGCGACCGCGGCGACCGTGGCGGGGGTCGGGCACGGCGCCCGGGTGGTGACGGCCGCGGCGCTGATCATGGCGGCCGTCTTCGGCGGGTTCGTGCTGATCGACGACCCGACCATCAAGGCGATCGGCTTCGGGCTGGCCCTCGGCGTGCTCATCGACGCGTTCGTCGTACGGATGACGCTGGTGCCCGCCGTGCTGACCCTGCTGGGCCGCCGGGCCTGGGCCTTCCCGCGCTGGCTGGACCGGATCACGCCGCGGGTGGACATCGAGGGCGACAGCCTGCCCCGGCCGGAGCCGGCCGACGCCCCCGAGCTGGTCAGACTCTGACGAAGCAGGTGCCGGCGGTGACCCGCTCGTCGTGCACCCGGTGCGCCCGGCGCAGCAGGTTCATCAGCTCGTCCTCCTGGCGGATCCGGGCCCGGTACTTCTCCGGCAGCCGCTTGAGGTGGGCCTCCTCGTCGAGCAGCTTGTGGTAGATCTCGTCGCAGTAGTGCGGGTCGGTCTCGATGTCGAGGAACTCGGTCGCGTGCCGCCGCGCCGCGGCGACGTACGTCTGCGCCCGGCCCTTGGGGCTGAGCAGCGACGCGATCACCGTGATGATCAGCACGCCGATGATGAAGGCCAGCGAGGCGCCCGTACTGATCTCGACCACGTCGATGTGCTCGCCGCCGTTGATGAACGGCACATTGTTCTCGTGCAGGGCGTGCAGGATCAGTTTCACGCCGATGAAGGCCAGGATCGCGGCCAGCCCGTACGAGAGGTAGATGAGCCGGTCCAGCAGCCCGTCCAGCAGGAAGTAGAGCTGGCGCAGCCCCAGCAGCGAGAACGCCGTGGCCGTGAAGACCAGGTAGACGCTCTGGGTGAGGCCGAAGATGGCCGGGATCGAGTCCAGCGCGAACAGGATGTCGGTGCCGCCGATCGCCACCATGACCAGCAGCATCGGGGTCAGCACCCGCTTGCCGTCCTGGACGGTGAACAGCTTGTCGCCGTCGTAGTCGTCCGAGGTGCGCAGGAAGCGCCGGGCGAGCCGGATGATGACGTTGTCGGCCGACCGGCCCTCGCTCTCGTCACCCTTGAGCAGGTTGCCGGCGGTGATCAGCAGGATCAGGCCGAACAGGTAGAAGACCCAGGCGAACGAGTTGATCAGCGCCGCGCCCAGGAAGATGAAGCCGGTCCGGGCGATCAGCGAGAAGACGATGCCGAAGAGCAGCACCTTCTGCTGGTCGGCGCGCGGCACTTTGAAGCTGTTGAGCAGCACCAGGAAGACGAAGAGGTTGTCGACCGACAGAGCCTTCTCGGTCACCCAGCCCGCGAAGTACTCCGCGCCCATGTCGCGGCCGCCGAAGATGAGCACCCCGAAGCCGAAGACGATCGCCAGGCCGACGTAGACCGCGGACCAGGCCCCGGCCTCGCGCAGCGACGGGATGTGCGCGCGGCGGACGTGGAAGTAGAAGTCGAAGACGACGAGCCCGAGGATCCCCACCACGGTCAAGGTCCAGACCAGGCCGGACACCTGCATGCCACCACGCTCCACGGAGTCTCGGTCGATCGGCGAGATCCATCATCCTAGGGGGACGACCGGCGTCACCGGACCTTGGTCGTGGCGTCCGTCACGGCGGCTTTCAGCTGGGCCTCGGTGAGGAACAGCGTCCCGGTCAGGTCGGCGCCGCGCAGGTCCGCCCCGCGCAGGTCGGCGCCGGTGACGTCGGCCGAGCGCAGATCGGATCCGCGCAGGTCCGCACCGATCAGCAGAGCTCCGCGAAGGCTCGCGCCGCGCAGATCGGCGCCCCTGAGCCGGCGACCGATGAGGTTGGCGCCGCGGTGGTCCGGGCGGCGCCCGCCGACCCCGGCCCGGGCCAGCTCACTGGCCTGCTGCAACAGCGGGTTGACCCGCCGCCGGTGGGCGTCGACGTCCAGGGCGAGCAGCTCCTGTGGCGTGCCGGTGGTGAGTGCCGTGGTCTCGTCGAGAGCCGTGCGCAGTTTCGGGTGCAGCCGGCGCGCCGCTGTCAGCTCCAGCGCCTTGGTCACGTACCAGAGCAGCTCGTGCAGCTGGCGCATCACCGGCAGCACCGCGAACATCTGCCCGGCGATGCCGGGCGTGCCGCGCCACTCGCGGCCGCCGAAGGTCACCTGGGTGACCTGCTGCCCGGCGCCGAAGCAGTCGAAGACGACGCAGCCGGGGAAGCCGCGCTCGTGGAGCCGGTCGTGGATGCCGCAGCGGAAGTCGTCGGCCAGATTCGGGCACGGCTTGCCGGCCGGCTTGTCGATGGCGAAGTCGGACGACTTGGCGAAGGCCGGCGCGACGCAGCACAGGCCGGCGCACCGCCCGCAGTCCGCCCGCAGCTGCTCGGAGGTCAACACGGCTCCGACCGTATACCGAGCCGTCTTTCGGCCGCCGAGTCCGACATGGCGGTTACCTGCCGTCACTGCGCCACTTGACCGAAAGTAACTCAGAGTTGCCACCCCACTCATCCGTCCAGGTGATAACCGGGTCCGTCCGTACGGGTGACTACGCTTTGTCATCTTCACTACGCTGCGTAAATCCCCACAGCTACGAGGAGAACTTGCTGATGCGTGCACGGAAGACGGCGGTCCTGACCGCGATCGGCTGCGTCGCCGCCCTCGGCCTGGCCGCCCCCGCGAGCGCCGCCGACGCGGCGCCGACGATCTCGGCACCGGCCAGCCGCAACGGCTACGGCCCGATCACCATCACCGGTACGGCCCCCGCGGGCTCGACGGTGGAGCTCTACGAATCGGCGTACGTCTTCAACGACTTCTACAAGTCGCCGGACTACGACCACGGCGGTTACGTGTCGACGATCGCCTCCGGCTCGGGCACGTACCAGCTGAGCCGCATCCTGGACTCCGGCTTCCGCTTCTACGTCGTGGCCAACGGCGTCGCGTCCAGCCGCATCTCGGTGGCGATGGGCATCGTGCCGACCATGACGATGAGCGCCTCGAACGGCACCGTCGACGTCACCGTGTCGGCCAACCCGACCCAGCCGGGTCTGGCGGTGCACATCCAGCGCAACAACGACGGCACCTGGACGGACATCGCGGGCGGCCAGACCGTCGGCGACGCCTCGGTCTACACGACGACGCTGACCGGTCAGGGCACCGGGACGAAGTCGTACCGCGCGGTGATCGACGCCGAGCCCGACAACAACCTGCTGGCCGGGCGCACCGAGACGGTGACGCTGAACGTCGGCAGCGGAAGCGGCAGCGGCGGCGGGTCCACCCCGACCACGCCGACCCCGACTCCCACCACGCCGACCCCGACGCCCACCACCCCGGGCACGCCCACGACGCCCGCACCCAAGGCCGGCGACGTGCAGTTCACCAAGATCGTCTACAACTCGCCGGGCACCGACAACGGCAGCAACACCAGCCTCAACGCGGAGTACGTCCGGCTGACCAACCGCACCGGCAAGACGGTCAACCTCAAGGGCTGGACGATCCGCGACGCCGCCGGGCACGTCTACACCGTCTCGACCGACCACAAGCTCGGCGCCGGCAAGACCGTCTACGTGCACAGCGGCAAGGGCACCAAGGGCCGGCCGGACAGCGGCCACCGCTACTGGAACCGGACCAGCTACGTCTGGAACAACTCCGGCGACACGGCGTACCTGCGCAGCCCCAGCGGCAAGTCGATCGACTCCTGCCGGTGGACCAGCAACAAGAACCAGACCTACTGCTGAGCCCCCGTACGCGCTGACGGCCCTCCGGCTTCCCCGCCGGAGGGCCGTCGTGCTGGGTAGGGTGCCCGAGTGCCTGATCATCTGCCCGACTGCTCCTGCTGCGGGGGAGCCCTGTCCCCGGTCGACTTCGCGGTCCGCTCCACCTGGCCGGACCCGATGCTCGCGCTCACCCCGCCGGAACGCGAGGCGACCTGGGGCAACGAACACCTGCGGGCGGCCGAGGGCATCGGCGCGTTCGTCCGCTGCCTGATGCCGGTCCGCCTGACCGGCGGCGGCACCCTCGAATACTCGGTGTGGCTGCGGGTCCCCGCGCCGATGCTGCGGCACGCGAGCGAGATCTGGGAGGCCCAGGAATACGCGGACCTGCGCCTCGAGGGAACGGTGGCGAACGCCGTACAGCCGTGGGCGGAGATGCTGGGCGCGCCGGCCCGGGCCGAGGTCCGCGAGGCGGATTCGATCCCGTACCTGGTCGCCGACGAGGGCACCCTGATGCACCGGATTCTGCACGACGAGTGGGACCGCGACGACGTGCTGAGCCGGCTCACGTACGCCCTGCCGACCCCGGTCCGGCAGCGGATCACCACACGCTGGTCGCTGGACCGCTCAGCGGGCTTGGAGCTGCGCCGGCACGAGGACCGGATCTACTTCACCGGCCCCGGCCGCACGGTGCACCTCGACCCGCTGGGCCCGCCCGCCGGCTCGCCGCCGGCCGACGTGATCCGCGACCTCACCGCGGACGCGCCACGGGACCGCGACGGCGAGCTCACCGAGACCACGGACGAGACCCTCCGGTACGCCTTCTGGCGCCCCGCCCTGGGCGACGGCCGCATCCTGCACAACCTGCACGGCTACGTCGCGATCCCAGGCGACGTCCTGCACCTGGTCTGCGTCTACGACGACCCGGCCGACCTGCCCTGGGCCCAGCACGTGTGGCGCTCGGTCCGCCCCGAGAAAGGCTGACGGCCGGCCTCGTGCTAGCTTTATGAAGCCGACGCGGGGTGGAGCAGCTCGGTAGCTCGCTGGGCTCATAACCCAGAGGTCGCAGGTTCAAATCCTGTCCCCGCTACAAAGCAGAACGGCCCGTCAGAGATCATCTGGCGGGCCGTTTCGCATGAGAGCCTTTGGGAGTCGGTTTGTCGAGTTGGCAGATGAAGGGCGTAGCGGCATTCGTCCGTGTCGCCTACAAGCGCAGATTCGCCACCGAGGCCGCCGGCCGCGCGGTGCTGGCCAAGAAGAAGGGCCCGTCGGCCCCACCGCCGACGATCCGCAAGCGCTGCGTCGTGGCCCACCGCACGGTCAACAACCACGACGTGTACGTGGTGCGCTCCCGCCGAGCCGCCACCGGCCCATCGGAGCACGCCGTCATCTACCTGCACGGCGGCGCGTACACCAGCGAGATCGTCCGCGAGCACTGGGCGCTGGTGGCCCACCTGGCCGAACAGACCGGCTACGACGTCCACGTCCCGATCTACGGCCTGGCCCCGCAGCACCACGCCCTGGAAGCCCTGGACCTGGTCACCACGCTGATCAAGGACCTGTCCCCGCACGACCGCCGCTGCTACCTGGCCGGCGACTCAGCCGGCGGCGGCCTGGCCCTGCTGGCAGCCCAGGCATTCGCCGACGACCCGCACCGCCCGGTGGCAGGCCTGACCACGATCGCCCCCTGGCTGGACCTGACCATGTCCAACCCGGACATCCCGGCGGTGGAACGCACCGACCCCTGGCTGACCCGAGCCGGCCTGCACCCGATCGCCGCCTCCTGGGCCGGCGACGTCCCCCTGACCGACCCCCGTCTGAGCCCCCTGTACGGCCGCCTGGACGACCTACCACCGATCCAGGTCCTCGTGGGCACCCGGGACATAACCCTGCCCGACTGCCGAGCACTGAGGGACCGTACAGCCCCCGGAACCCCGCTCACGTACCACGAGGAGCCAGGGGCCATCCACGTCTACCCGCTGCTGCCCGTACCGGAAGCCAAGCAGGGCCGCGAAGCGATCGCCGGGCACATCCGCAAAAGCCTCACCTGACCGGGTCGGGCACCTACGCCGGGTCATCGTCGTCGGAACGGTCGTCCTGACGGCCCTTCGGCCGGACCAGTCGGGCGATGGAGAGGGCGGCTGCGATGGCGCTGAGCAGAGCCGCGGCTAGATCGAGTGCGGTGACCGGGTCGGGCATCCACATGAGGAACTCCTGGAGATCAACCTGAATGACATGAAATGACCTGAGACTCATTCAGGTTGATGGACGTACTCGTGTCCGCGATCGCACTGGACAAACCCGGACGGGACCACGGGTCGACACACAGAGGAGCCAGGCGGTTACATAGAGAGATGTCTCCCCGGCCCGCCGATCCCCGAAAAGGCTACGCCGCGCGACTTCGCCTGTGGCGGAGTCAGTGCGGCAATCCATCCTTTAGAGACCTCGCCCGGACGACCCACATACCCCACTCGACCATTCACGACCGGCTTGCCAACGGCCATGCTCTCAATTGGGATTTCATCGAGAAAGTGTGGTCAGGGCCATCCATCAGTCCGCGGAGCACCTCGAACTGGATCTGGACGACTGGCGCCGCCACTACGACCGGATGCTACGAAACATCGAGCTGATCGAGCTGTCGCCGACGTGGCTGGGGCCGATCGTGCCGCCTGCCGACGCCTACCAGCGCCGGGCGGCCACCACCAGGGTGGACGTCATCAACGACACCGGCCGCACGTTCGTGATCCAGGGAACCGGCGGTGTCGGTAAGACCCAGATCGCCGCCAAGCTCGTCGATGACGCATGGCGCGCGAAGGCAGCGGACGTTGTGCTGTGGCTGACGGCAACCTCGCGAACCGCGATAGTCAGTGCGTATGCCGACCTGGCGGACGCCCTCGGCCTGGAGCCGAGTGCAAGTCCCGTCCGGATCCTGGCCAAGCTGGCCGAGCCCAGTTGCCCGCGATGGCTGATCATCTTTGACGACCTGCAGGACCCGGCGGACATCAGCGGCCTCTGGCCTCCCGCCGGCAACGGCAACGTTCTGGTGACTACCCGACGCGTGGACTCCATCCTGAGGAACAACGGCCGCATCACGGTGCGGGTCGAGGAATTCGCTCCGGCCGAGGCACGACGCTTCCTCGTCGAGAGGCTCGGTACCGAGGCGGCCGACGACCCGGACCGGGTCGCGGCCGCGCTCGGCTATCTGCCCCTAGCCCTGGATCTGGCCGCCGCGTACATGATCGATTTACATCTGGACGGCGAACAGTTCCTCGGCCGGCTGCACGCCCGCCGGCTCGAGGTGCTCGATCCCGATGATCCGTCACGCACCGGCGTGACCTCGCTGTGGGCGATGTCGGCGCGAGATGCGAATCATCACGAGCCCTCCGGGGTCGCCGGGCCGCTGCTCGAAGTGGCTGCCGTGCTGTACCCCAACGGCATTCCGGTGGACATCTTCACCAGTGACCCCGTCCGGGCGCTGGTCGCTCAGCGCCGCGGCCGGGAAACCCCCGCCGACGACGTCCTGGACGGGCTCTCCGGCCTGGAACGGTTCAGCCTGGCCAGAATCGACGAGGAACCGCGGCGCGTCGTGCGCGTGCACCAGTTGCTCCAGCGGGCGGTGCGCGAGGCTCATCCCTCGCGGTGTCTGGACGCGGCCACGGCAGCCGTCGACGCGCTCGAGCAGAACTGGCCGGAGGACGAGCACGACCGTCCGCTGATCCAACTTTTGCGGGAGAACGTCGCCGCAGTGCGGCAAGGGACAGAGAGCGCGGTTTGGGGCGACAATCTGCATCAGGTGGTGTTCCGCGCGGGTAACAGCCTCACGCGCGACGGCCTCTTCGCCGAGGCCGTCGACTACTGGAGTGAGCTGCTTGGCGAGGCGGAGCAACGACTCGGCGCGGAACACCCCGACACCCTGACGGTTCGCAACAACCTCGCGTGGTCGCGCGGTCGCGCCGGGAACGCCGAGGGTGCGTTGGCCGACCTTGTCAGCCTGCTGGAAATTCGGCACCGGGTGCTGGGCCCGGAAGACCTGAACACCCTCGCAACCAGACACGGCATCGCCATCTGGCGAAGCGCGTTGGGAGAGACCGAGGCGGCGGTCTCGATGCTGGACGATCTGAAGAACAGTTATCTGGATCTCTTCGGTGCGGACCACCAGGACACCCTGAACACCCGGCTGGCACTGGCGAATCTGGCGAGCAACGCGGCGCCGCCCGATGCCACAGATGATCTCCGCGCCCTGCTCAGCGACTACCTCAGAGTGTTCGGCACAGACCATGACCGCACCTGGGAAGTGGAGACGTCCCTGATCAACAATCTCGCAGAAACCGGCGCAGCCGATGAAGCACTCTCGCGGTACCAGCAGCTCATCACTGTGCAGACGCGCGTCCTCGGACCGGACCACCGGGAAACGCTCGAATCCCGTTTCGACTTCGCGGATCTGCACGCCCGCCTGGACCGCCCAGCCGACGCCGCCCGTCTCATGCGCGAGCTGCTCGAAGACGTAACACAGCTGACCAGCGGCCCCACGTACACCGCCCAAGACCTGCAGACGCTCCAGCGCGAAATAGAACTCTGGTCAACATGACCGGAGCCCCGCCAGCAACCGCCGCAGCAACAAGCAACCGGCGCAGCAGGCGCAACAACCGCACCGTGGGGTCTGGGGGGCTCGGCCCCCCAGGCAGACATGCGAAAGAGTCCCCCATCCGCGCTGTATGCGGATGAGGGACTCCCAGACTCGTAGCGGGGACAGGATTTGAACCTGCGACCTCTGGGTTATGAGCCCAGCGAGCTACCGAGCTGCTCCACCCCGCGTCGGTAGCTCAACCCTAGCCTGCGGGCCGCTCCGCATGCAAAACGACCCCCCGTAACCTGCCCCACACATGCGCGCGGCCCGCCGGTAACCCGGCGGGCCGCGCACCATGTCACCTGGTCAGCCGCTTGGTGTCGGGGCCGGCGCCGATGGTGCGCCGGACGGTGGTGTCGACGGCGGGACCGAGGGTCCCGTTGTCGGCGTCGTGCCCGCCGCCTTCTGCGCGTTCTGGAAGTTGGTCATCGCCGTGTCCAGGGCTTGCAGGGCCTGGCCGTACCGGACGAAGTCGCCGGATGCCTGGGCCGTCTTGACGTCCGCGATGGCCTTGTCCAGGGCCGCCGCCGCCTGGGCCAGCTGGCCGCTCAGCGGGGGCTGCCCGTTGCCCGTGTTCGGGGGCGTGTTGGCCGGCGGCGTGTTCGCCGGTGGCGTGTTCGTCGGGGGCTGGTTGCTCTTGCCCTGGGCAACCAGCTTGTCCAGGCCGTCCTTGAGGTTGTTGGCCAGCACCACGTACGTGCCGCCGTCGCCGTAGGACATCAGGACCTTCTGGAGCAGCGGTACGGCGTCCTGTTGCCCGCTCTTGACGTACACCGGCTCGACGTACAGCATGCCGTCGCCGACCGGTAGCGAGATCAGGTTGCCGAACAGCACCTGGGACTGGTTGCTGTTGGACAGCAGGGTCAGTTCCGAACGCACCGTCGCGTTGTTGGTCATGCGCTGGTGCACCTGGACCGGGCCCTGGATCGCTGTCTGGTCCGGCAGCTCCAGGACTTCCAGCCGGGGCTTGTTGTCGACGTACGACCCGGAGATCAGCGCCGCCAGGTTGTCGCGGTTGTTCGGGGTGACCGCCGAGGTGAGCTGGAAGCGGGTGCTGTCCTGCCCGGGCAGTTGCACGTTCAGGTAGAACGGCGGCTGCTTGACGCCGCTGTCCGGGTCGTCGGGCACGTTCGGTACCTGCCAGAAGTCCTGGCCACTGAAGTACTCGGCCGGCTGCGTGACGTGGAACCGGGCCAGCAGGTTGCGCTGCACCTTGAACATGTCCGCCGGGTAGCGGAAGTGCGCGGCGAGCGAGGCCGGCGTCTGGGCCTTGGGGGTGATCAGCTTGCCGCCGAACGCCTTGTTCCAGGCCTTGAGGACGGGGTCCTGCTCGTCGAACTCGTACAGGGTGACCGTGCCGTCGTACGCGTCGACGGTCGCCTTCACCGAGTTGCGCATGTAGTTGATGTTGTCCCGGGCGAGCGCGACCGTGCCCCGGTTGGTGAGCTCGTCGGTCGTCTCCTCCTGCAGGTTGATCCGCTGCGCGTACGGGTACGTCGCCGCGGTCGTGTACCCGTCGAGGATCCACTTGATCCGCCCGTCGACCACAGCCGGGTACGGATCGCCGTCGATGGTCAGGAACGGCGCGACCTTCTCCACCCGGGAGCGCGGGTCACGCACGTACATCAGCCGCGAGTCCTTGTTGACCGCGTCGGAGAGCAGGAAGTTGCTCTCGGTGTTCTTGATCGCGAAGACCAGCCGGCGGAGGAACGACCCGATCGGCACGCCGCCGGTGCCCTCGTAGGTGTAGCGCTCCTCGGCGTTGTTGTTGTCGGGCTGCGGACGGTCGAACTCGGTCTTCTTGTTCGCGTCCGCCTGCCCGACGATGGCGTACTCGGTCGACTGCTCGCCGAAGTACACCCGGGGCTGGTCGACCTTGATCTCCTCGGAGCCCGAGGCGCAGCCCGGCTGCTGGTCGTCGCCGAGGAAGCCGGAGACGAAGTACGGCAGGCCACCGCAGACGACCTGGTTGGCGGGAGCCGCCACCATGCCGTACCCGTGGGTGAAGACCGTGTGCCGGTTCAGCCAGTTCTGCTGCTGGGTGGTCAGCGCGTTGTCGTTGATCTCGCGGACGCCGACCACGTAGTCCTGCGGCTTGTTGTTGGTCAGCGTGTAGCGGTCCACGTCCAGCTTGGGACCGAAGTCGTAGAAACCCCGGACCTGCTGCTGCTGGGTGTAGGCCTCGGAGACCAGCTGCGGGTCGATCAGCCGTACGTTCTGGGCGCTGGTGTCGGACGCCATCGTCGCCGGTGGCACCGTAGTGGACGCCGCGTACGGCCGGATCTCCGTGTCGGCGATCCCGAACGCCGCCCTGGTGGCCTCGATCGACCGGGCGATGTACGGCGCCTCCTTGTCCGCCAGGCTCGGCTTGACCTGGAAGTTCTGGACCGCCAGCGGGTAGATGCCGCCGATCGCGACCGCGGAGATGGCCAGCAGGGCCAGCGAGACGCCCGGCCACACCAGATTTCGCATCACCGCGTTGGAGAACACGACGATCGCGATGGCCACCACGATCGAGATGTAGGCCAGGATCTCCTTGGCCGGCAGCAACGCGTTGACGTCGGTGTAGCCGGCGCCGTACAGGCCGGGCGAGACGTGCTGCTCCAGCAGCAGCGCCCGCTGGTCCAGGATGTACGCGACCGCCTTGAGCAGCACGAAGAACGCCACCAGGGTAGTCAGGTGGGCCCGCGCGGCCGCGGTCATCCGGTCGCCGACGCCCTGCAGGCGCACACCGCCGAAGATGTAGTGCACGGCCAGCGCGCCCAGCACCGACAGCACGATCGTGGTGAAGCCGACGCCGAGCACGTACCGCCAGAGCGGGTACTCGAAGATGTAGAAGCCGACGTCCACGTTGTGCTCGGGGTCCCGGACGCCGAACGGCTGGGAGTTCTGGAAGAGCATCCAGTCCTTCCAGCGGCTCTGCGCGGACAGGCCGGCGAAGAAGCCGATCACCACCGCGATGATCGTGATCCAGGTGCCGAGCCGCGGCTGGATCACCATCCGGTAGCGCTCGAGGGTGGCCTGCTCGGCCGAGTGCGGCCGCAGCAGCGGCCGGAGCCGGTAGGCGAGATACAGGTTCGCTGCGATCACCAGGGCCATCAGCAGTCCGATGGCCAGGAAGAGCAGCAGCCGGGTCACCAGTACGCCGGTGAACACACCTGTGAAGTCGACCTCGTCGTACCACAGGTAATCGGTGTACGCGTCGATGCCCCAGCCGAGCAGCGTGAAAAGAAGGAAGACCCCGACGAGGACGCCGACGGTCACGCGACCGCGCCGGCTCATCCTCGGTAGAGGACTGTTACGCATGACCAACGTGAACCCCACAAAGTCGGACCGGTATTTCACATTACGGTGTTGCGTTGTTCCGTCCGGGGCAGGTGCGCCGATTGTTACTTCACGGGGCAGGGTTTCGGCGCGCCGCCAGAGGTGAAGGTCTGCAAGGCGGTCAACGCGTCGTCCACCGTGGCCACCTCCGCCATGGTCAGACCGGGCACAGCGTTGCGCATCGCCTCGGCGCAGTTGTCGGCGGGCACCAGGAAGAGCTTGGCGCCCGCGTCCTTCGCGCCGACCAGCTTCTGCGGGATGCCGCCGATCGGGCCCACGTTGCCCTCGTCGTCGATGGTGCCCGTACCCGCGATGATCTTGCCGCCGGTCAGATCGGCCGGCCGTAGCTTGTCGATGATGCCCAGAGTGAACATGAGCCCGGCGCTGGGCCCGCCGATCTCGTCCAGGTCGATCTCGACGGTGAACGGGTGCGGCTGCTTCTTGTCGATGGCCACGCCGATGCGCGGGGTGTTGCTGCCCTCGGCGGCCCTGGTCTTGATGGCCGCGGTGGCGGCCTTGCCGGCGCGGGTGTAGCCGACCGTCAGCGCCGTGCCGGCGGGCTTGGCCTGCACCAGCTGGGTCAGCTTGTCGGGGCTGGTCACGGGGGTGCCGTCGACAGTCGTGATGACGTCGTCCTTCTGCAACACGCCGACCGACGGGCCGTCCTTGGTCACCTCGGTGACGAAGGTCTGCACCGGGTAGCCGAGCTCACGCAGCGCCACGGTCACCGCGCTGTACTGCGACGACTTGAACTCCTCGGCGTTCTGCTCCTCGACCTGCTGCTCACTCCGGTCCGGCGGGTAGATCAGGTCCCGCGGCACGACCGCCTGCTCGTCGCTGAACCAGCCGCGGATCGCCCAGACCAGCTCCACGCTCGGCTGGACCCCTACGGTGGTCAGCCGGAGCTGACCCGCAGAGGTCGAGGTGTCCGCCTTCGTCACCTGGATGACCTCTTTGCCGTTGTCCGAACCGAGCGTGTTGACGGTCGGCCCCGGCTTCAGCACGACGTAGGGCAGGGGAAAGGCCATGACACCAACTGCCAGCAGTGCGGTGATCAGGGCGCCGAGGATGACCGTGACACCGCGACGTCTCATGCGCGTGACCGTACCAACCGACCCTGAGTTCTCTCTGAGCTGACACCGGCATTGCTCACCAGGGGCCCTGACGCGCGTACGGTTGGGGTGTGCCTGATATCCCGTTCGGCTTCAGCCTGCCGGGCGCCCAGCCGCCCGACCCCTCCGACCCGCAGCAGATGCAGCAGTTCATGAATCAGCTGCAGCAGATGTTCGCCGCGCCCGGCAGTGGCCCGGTCAACTGGGATCTGGCCCGCCAAGTGGCGGCCAGCCAGCTGAGCGCCACCGGCGATCCCGCGGTGAACATGTACGAGCACAACGCGGTCTCCGAGGCCCTGCGCCTCGCCGACCTGTGGCTCGACCCCGCATCCGCGCTGCCCTCCGGCATCCGCGACGCCACCGCGTGGAACAGAAACGAGTGGGTCTACAACACCCTCGAAGTGTGGAAGAAGCTGTGCGACCCGATCGCGGGCCGCATGGTGGGCGCCATGGGTGACCTGGTGCCCGAGGAGGCCCGCGCCCAGCTGGGCCCGATGCAGTCGATGGTGGCCACCCTCGGTGGCGCCCTCTTCGGCGGCCAGCTCGGCCAGGCGCTCGGCCAGCTCGCGGCCGAGGTCCTCTCGGCCGGCGACATCGGCCTGCCGCTCGGCCCGGCCGGCACCGCGGCGCTGGTCCCGGCCAACATCAAGACCTACGGCGACGGCCTGGAGCTGCCGGAGGACCAGGTCCGGCTGTACGTGGCGCTGCGCGAGGCAGCCCACCAGCGGCTGTTCCAGCACGTCCCGTGGTTGCGCGCGCACGTGCTGAACGCGGTCGAGACCTATGCGAACGGCATCACGGTCAACCGGGAGGCGATCGAAGAGGCGATGAGCCGCGTCGACCCGTCCGACCCCGAGTCGATGCAGCAGATGGCGCTCGAGGGCATCTTCACGCCCGAGGACACGCCCCAGCAGAAGGCCTCCCTGGCCCGGCTGGAGACGGCGCTCGCGCTGATCGAGGGCTGGGTGGGCCACGTCGTGGACAGCGCGGCGGGCGACCGGCTGCCGTCGGTGGCCGCGCTGGGCGAGGCGTTCCGGCGCCGGCGCGCGGCCGGCGGACCGGCGGAGCAGACCTTCGCGGCGCTGGTCGGCCTGGAGCTGCGGCCGCGGCGGCTGCGCGAGGCCGGGGCGCTCTGGGCTGCCGTCACCGAGCACCGCGGGGTCGCGGGGCGGGATGCGCTGTGGGATCACCCCGATCTGCTGCCGACGGACGAGGACTTCGCCGATCCGCAGAAGTTCGCTCGGGCTCAGCTTGATTGGGACATCTCCGAGCTGGACAACCTGGGCGGGACGGACGAGACCGGCTCGGGTGCCGACAAGAACGAATAACAAGCAAAAGCAGGAGGTCGTGCCTGGTTGCATGGCACTGACCGTCGCTCCCGCCGATTGCCGGGTGGTTGCATGGCTTCCATCCGGCTTTCTGCTGTCTGCCCCCAAGCCCTGTTGTGGTCCGGCTTGGTCGGTGCTGTCTTTCTCGGTCGCCTGCTCAGCCGCCCAGGATGGCTCTGGTGTTTTCCCAGCCTTCGAGGGCTGGGTCCAGGGTGGCCAGGTCGTAGGGTCCCCGCAGCCGGCGCCACTCCGCGGTCGACTCGACGAGGCTCGGTTGGGGTGCGGTTCTGCGCACTGTCATCGGTGTTGCCGTGTCCAGGTCGGTGTCCGTGAGCCATTCCGGGACCGGGAGGTTGGTGGCGAGGGCCAGCAGGCCGCTCTCCTGGCCGGTGGGGGCGACTGCCACGGGTTTGCTGCTCAGGGGGCGTAGGAGCTTGCCCAGAATCATGCCGGGGACGTCAGCGGCGTCTGCGGCGAGGACTGCGGCCTGGTCGTAGCCGTCCTTCTCGGCCGCTTTGAGCACGGGCAGCACGGTGGCCGTGGGCACCTCGTAGATCGGCATGCCCGGCCAGGCGATCTCGCGGGCCAGCTCCAGGTCCTCGGCGGTGGCGGCGATCGCCGGCTCGGCCTGGGCCAGCCGGGCCAGGAGGTCGACGACGTCTTCGGCCAGGGCGGCGCGCCATTGCTCGAGCCCGGTTCCGGGCGGGCTCCAGGTCACCGGATTCAGCAGCGCCACCACGACACGTTTGGTCACGACTCGAAGGCTAGCCCGGCACACCTCGGCCCCGGCACGCCCGTGGACCGGCGGCCCGTGGCCCGGCCCATGCCCAGCAGCCCGACCCAACCCCAGTGGCCCGACGCAAACCCGGCGGCCCGACCCAAGCCCGGCGGCCCGACCCAAGCCCCGAGGCCCGGCGCAAGCCCGGCGGCGACCCAAGCCCCGCGGCGCAGCGGTCGCCTGCCGGTCAGTCGTCGGCCAGGACGAGACCAGTTGCGGCGGAGATGCCCTCCAGGTAGCCGCGGGCGCGTTCTGCCTTCGGGTAGCGGTTGACCAGCTCCCAGAACTGCGCGTTGTGGCTGGGGACGACCAGGTGGGCCAGCTCGTGCAGGAGCACGTAGTCGATCACCCAGTCCGGCATCTCCTGGATCCGGTGCGAGATGCGGATCGTGGCGTCGTCCGGGGTGCAGGAGCCCCAGCGGCCGTTCTGGTTGGTCACCCAGCGGACGCTCGCGGGCACGATGTCCTCGGCGTGGTCCGGCAGGTAGCGCGAGATCAGGCGGCGGGCCCGCATCAGCAGTTCGCTGTCCGTACGCCGGATGCGTTCCTCGCGGGCGGCCAGGCGCTCGAGCATGCGCGCCACCCACTCGGTCTCCTCGGCACGGGAGAACCGGTCGGGAATCAGGACGACAACGCGCTCGCCCTCCCGGTACGCGGACACCGTGCGACGCCGGCGCTGGCTGCGCCGCACTTCGACGACAGGCTTGCGCGTCCTGGCCATTACCGGCTCGCGCGGCCCAGCTTGGGGTTCACATTGCGACGTTAATGTGTCAGGGCCAGGTCAGCGCAAGGGTACGGGAAACGACACGCTCCCAAAATGTGACCTACGCCCCAGTAAATCCGAAAAATATTTCTCCGCGCGCGCCGGGGCCGCCGGAAAGGCCCACGGTATCCGAAGAAACGACCATACTCCGACCGCGTTAAACGTCCCGTTTCAGGCGACCTGGAGTAAATCGTCGGCGTGTCTACCCGTATGTGCCTAAAAAGGATCATCTCGCCCGGCACACTCAGGCCGTCGACGACACAGTCGACGCTGCGCTGACATGGAAAGGCCCCGACCTGGGTAGTGACCGCCCCGAGCGGGTGGCCACATTCACGTGGTCGCGGAGCGGTCCAGCGCCGAACACAGATCGCGGCCTGACGCCGCGAGCCAGGCACCGGGCCGACCCGGCTGACAACATGACGAGGAGGAATCGTGGCCGACAACACGTACAACGGCTACTGCGTGAAGTGCAAGGAGAAGCGCGACTTCCAGGGCACCGTCGAGGTCTCGAAGACCGGCATGAACATGGCCAAGGGCAAGTGCCCGGTCTGTGGCACGACGGTCAACCGGATCCTGGGCAAGGCCAAGGCCTGACCGCGCCTGACAAGCAAGGACGGGGGCGACCATTTCGGTCGCCCCCGTCGGCTTTCACACCCCTTGTCACCCGTACGGGTCCGTAACCAGTTACCGCCTCAACACGTTAAGTGATTGAGCCGCTCCCCCACCCGCCTGTGGATAACTCGCAGAATCCTGTGGATAACCCTGCCCTCAGGCGGTAGGACCCTGTGGACAACCAATCCGCTGTGCGCCGAGGTCGTGACACCGTGTCATGTCATGAGCCGTACGCCGCTACCCCGGCCCACCCTGCTGCCGGGGCTCCCCCGCATCTGGCGCACCCCGCACACCCTCCAGCTGGGCCTCGATCCGGCTCACGCCGTACTCCTCGATCTGCCGGAGCCGAGAGCGGCCCGCCTGCTCGACCTGCTCGACGGCTCCCGCTCCGAGCGGCTCGCCGTGGCCCGGGCCGGCGCTCTCGGCCTGCCTCCCGACGAGGCCGCCGCCCTGCTCGACACCCTGCACGCGGCCGGGCTCGTGGTGCCCGCCCAGAGCCTGTTCCCGCCGGCGATGCCGGCCCGGCTGACCGCTGAGGCCGCCGCACTGGCTTTCTCCGGAGCGACCACCTCACCGGCCCGCACGCTGCGCCGCCGCGCCGCGGCCCGGGTCGTCGTCACCGGCCCCGGCCGTCTCGCCGCCGGCGTCGCGGTCGCCCTGGCCGCCGCCGGCGTCAACCACGTCCACCCCGATCTGTCCGGCACGGTGACCAGCCACGATCTCCCGGGTGGCCCGCTCACCGAGGCCGACGTCGGCCGACCCCGGGCCGAGGCCGTGGCGGCCGCCGTCGAGCGCGCGGCGCCCCAAACCCGGACCCGTCCGGTACGCCGGGGAGCAGCGTCACTGGTGATCCAGCTGGCCCACGACCACCCCGCCACCCGGCCGCTCGTCACCAGCGCCCACCGCAACCGCCCCCACCTCACGGCGACGATCCGCGAAGGCATGGTGATCGTCGGCCCGCTGCTTCTGCCCGCGGCCACACCGTGCCCGGCCTGCATCGCCCTGCACCGCGCCGACCGCGACTCCACCTGGCCACGGACCGCCCCCGATCCGATACCGGTCACCGTTGAGCCGTGCAGCGTCGCCACCCTGCTCGCGGCGGTCGGCTACCTCACCGCGGAAGCCCTGACCCACCTCGACGAAGGCACCCCGCAGACCCTCGGCGCGGAGGTGGCCATCACCGCCCCGGGCCACCTCCGCCGCCGCACCTGGCCACCCCACCCGTCCTGCCGATGCAGCCGCCCCCGCTGACCCGGACCCCTTCCGCCGCCCGGCCATCGCCGGAGAGGAGGCGTGGGTCACAGCGGGACGTCATTGATGGGCAGTGATCGGACTTTTGGCACGTCCCGGCTCGAACAACAGCCGCGGGAGCGGTTGATCCGCGCCGCGTCGGTCACAATGATCTGGTGACCGACATCCCGCGTCGTGCAGCGTCCCGCACCGCCAAGCTCGCCGCGCTGCCCCTCGGCTTCGCCGGGCGCACCGTGCTCGGCCTCGGCAAGCGGGTGACGGGCATCGCGACGGACGTGATCTCCGCCGACATCCAGCAGCGCACCGCCGAGCAGCTGTTCAGCGTCCTCGGTCAGCTCAAGGGCGGGGCGATGAAGTTCGGGCAGGCGCTGTCGGTCTTCGAGGCCGCGATGCCCGAGGAGATGGCCGGGCCCTATCGGCAGGCGCTCACCAAGCTGCAGGAAGCCGCCCCGCCGATGCCGGTGGCCAACGTGCACAAGGCGCTCGCCGAGCAGCTCGGTGCCGACTGGCGGGACAAGTTCGCCGAGTTCGACGACAGCCCGGCCGCCGCGGCCAGCATCGGCCAGGTGCACCGGGCGGTGTGGAAGCTGCCGCCCAGCCGCAAGGGCGCCAAGCCCAAGACGCTCGACGTCGCGGTCAAGGTGCAATATCCGGGCGCCGGCGAGGCGCTGCTGGCCGATCTCAAGCAGCTCAGCCGGCTGGCCGGCATGTTCAAGATCATTCAGCCCGGCATGGACATGAAGCCGCTGCTCGCCGAGCTGCGCGACCGGATCACCGAGGAGCTCGACTACGCCCTGGAGGCGGAGGCCCAGACCGCTTTCGCCGCCGGCTACGCCGACGATCCGGAGATCTTCGTGCCGCGGGTGGTCGCCTCGGCGCCCCGGGTGCTGGTGACCCAGTGGGTCGAGGGCATCCCGCTGTCGAAGGTGATCAGCGAGGGCACCCAGGAGGAACGCGACGAAGCCGGCCGGCTGATGGCGACGCTGCACTTCTCGGCGCCGGCCCGGACCGGTCTGCTGCACGCCGACCCGCACCCCGGCAACTTCCGGATCCTGCCCGACGGCCGGCTCGGCGTCATCGACTTCGGCGCGGTGGCCCGGCTCCCCGGCGGTCACCCGGAACCGATCGGCCGCCTGGTCCGGCTCGCCCTCGACGGCGACGCCCACGGGGTGGCCGAAGGGCTGCGGGACGAGGGCTTCATCAAGCCGGACGACGAGCTGGACGCCGAGGCGGTGCTCGCCTTCCTGCGCCCGATGATCGAGCCGGTCGCGGTCGACGAGTTCCGCTTCACCCGCGCCTGGATCCGCGGCGAGGCGACCCGGCTGTCCAGCCCCAAGTCACCGGCCTTCCAGCTCAGCCGCAAACTGAACCTCCCGCCGTCGTACCTGCTGATCCACCGGGTGACGCTGGGCTCGATCGGCGTGCTGTGCCAGCTGGAGGCGCAGGCGCCGTACAGGTCGATCCTGCAGAAGTGGCTGCCGGGCTTCGCGCCGGTCGCGTGACGCGTTGCGGTGACCACGCGGCTGATCCACCTCGAGGACGCGCCCGCGCTGAGCGCTGCCCTGCGGGACAACCGGGACTTCCTCGCTCCGTGGGAGCCGGTGCGCGATGAGAGCTACTTCACCGAGACGGGTCAGCGAGAGGTGATCACCAACATGCTGCGCGGCTTCGCCGAGGGCACGACCCTGCCGCACGTCATTCTCGACGGGCGTCAGGTGGTCGGCCGGATCACGCTCACCGGCATCGTCCGCGGCCCGTTCCAGTCGGCCGACCTGGGCTACTGGGTGGTCGCGGCCGCGAACGGCCGCGGCTTGGCGACCGCCGCCGTACGCGAAATCGCCCGCCTTGCCTTCGCGGACCTGAAGCTGCACCGCATCGAAGCGGGCACCCTGTTGCACAACGCGGCCTCGCAGAAGGTTCTCGCCCGCAACGGCTTCATCCGCTTCGGCACAGCCCCGAAATACCTGAAGATCGCCGGTGAATGGCAGGACCACGCCATGTTCCAGCTCCTGACGCCCCACCCGTGATCATGAGGTTGGCCGCCGCGATGGCCTGGTGACCCCGCACCGGTCTGATCCGGCGCCCGAACCGGATCGCCTTCGAGGGCATCCAACCGGTATTCGCCGCGGCGGCCGTCCGCCACTACGCGACCCATCCGGCCGAACGAGCCACGATCCGGCACCGACTCAGGGCACGGCAAGCTCATCGACCAAGCTGGGGCTGGCTCCGCACGTGCTGCGGCGGGCGGCCGGTGGGTGCGTCGATGACGGCGGCGATGAGGACCTCCTCGAAACCGCGCCGGCACCAGCGGAACCAGCCCCGAAGCGGGCCCGCCGCCGCGTCGTTCTGGCCGGCTGCTGTTCGTCGCCGCGGGCGTCATCGTGGACGACTACGCCGCAGGCTTCGGTAAGGGGTGCCGGGCGCAGCCCGGCGAGCGCGACCATGCAAGCACCTGGCAGGGAGCGAAGCGACCGGTCCCCGCGGGAGCGACGGCCCGAACCCCGAGGGACCGTGGCAATGAAGATCTTGATCTGAGAGCGAGCAAAAGAAAGGGGGCCCGCCCGCGGGTTGCGCGGACGGGCCCATCGGGTTCATTGCTCAGAGGCGTCCACCCAGTTCACGGGCAGCCCGGTGCCGGGCCTCCATCGCGATCTGACGGGCGGGTCGGTGTGCCTCAGGGTGAAGGTCGGCCTGAGGCCGACGCATTCGTGCGCGTGAGAGCGCTTCGTGGATGAGTTTCACCTTCGAGTGTCCATTCGTGTTCACGACTGTGTTTTCCGTCTCTGGTCAGGAATTGGTGGGTGGAAGTCTCAGGCCGCGAGGCGGACCGAGTTGCGGGACTCGAGGCCGTTCGCGGCGAGCCGCTCGTCGACCTCGACCTGGAGCTCGGCGTCGCGGGCGACGTCGACCTTGCGGGGACGGCCACGGGGCCGCTTGCGCGGCACGACGGCGCCACGCTCAAAGATCTCGCCGCCCCAGACACCCCAGGGCTCGTTCCGCTCGACCGCGCCGGCGAGGCACTCGACGCGCAGCGGGCAGTCCCCGCAGAGCGACTTGGCCAGTTCCAGCTGGGCCGGGGAGTCCGAGAACCAAAGGTCCGGGTCGAACTTCCGACAGGGCAGGTTTGCCTCGAGCTCGACGCTCACGTCGAGTGGGGCCAGCGCCAGACTCATAAAGCCCGGTCACCTCTCTCTTCTTCTCGATCTTCTGGATCGCGATACAGGTCGTGCACCGGCCGGTGAGCCGGCAAAAAAGTAGGCCGCGGATCCCGGTTACGGGTTCCGCGGCCTCGAGGTGAGCCGGATGGTCTTTTCAGACCGGCCTTCCTCGAGGCGGGACACCGCTGGCACCAGCCGTCATGCGCTTGGCGACGCCGTTGCTGCCCACGAACCCAGTGGTCCCGTTGCTTCCGTCGACATCAACCAGGATCCGGACCAGCTCGGCCTGGATCTGGACCTGGTGCGCCTGCGAAACGGGAGCCCGCTCAGCGGTCAGCAGCGCCACGGGGGCGGATGCCGGCAGCCACGAGACGGACGGAGCGCAGACAGCAGCAAGCAGCGTCGACGGTCGCTCGATCGTGTAGTTGAGCTTCACCGGTGCCACCTCCTCCATCGCCTTGCGCTCGAGTCGTGCTCTTCAGACCCTTGATGAGCATGGTTGTAACCCGTGCTCGTCAAGGTGTGAACTGAGGCTAAGCCCGGCCACGGGGCGAGGGCAAACGAATTAACGGACTAGTTTTCAAAGTTTTCTGCCGCCGGCTCCGCGAGGCTCTCGCCGCCCACCAGAGCGAACACCGCGGCGCCGTACTGGCCCAGCTTGCGGGGGCCGATTCCGGCGATGGCCAGCAGCTCCGGCGGGGTGGCCGGCTTGCGCTCGGCGATCGCCACGATCGTGGCATCCGTGAACACCACGTAAGCAGGAACTTTCTGCTCCGCGGCGGTGCTCGCGCGCCAGGCCAGGAGACGCTCGTACAGCTCCTCGTCGAGGTCCGACGGGCAGGTCGGGCAGCGGCCCAGCTTGCGGTCGGCGCCGGCCATCAGCGTCGCCCCGCAGATCCGGCAGGAGACCACCGTGCTGCGGCGATTGACGGGTTTCCGACTGCCGCCCGCGACGCTTGCCTTTTCCAGCCCGGTGCGGGTGCTGCCCAGCTGCGGCAGAAACCGGCACGGTCGCCGCGCGCGGCCGCCCGGCGACCGGCTCTGCCCGTAGGACAGCCAGAGCCACTGCCGGGCCCGGGTCACCCCGACATAGAGCAGGCGGCGTTCTTCCTCGAGCTGCTCGGGGGTTTTCGCGTACGTCGTCGGCAACGTCCCCTCCGCCAGCCCGACGAGGAACACGGCGTCCCACTCCAGGCCCTTGGCGGAATGCAGCGAGGCCAGCGTGACGCCCTCGACCGTGGGGGCGTGCTGCTGCTCGGCGCGGTGGGCCAGCTCCGCGCAGAACGCCGACAGGGACACGTCGTGCTGCACCGCGCCGGCCTGGCCCAGCGGCAGCAGGTCGGGCGTGCGGGCGTACTCCTCGGCCAGGGCGACCAGCGCCGCCAGGGCCTCCCACTGCTCACGCTGCGCCCCGCCCGGCGGGGGCTGGTCGGGGGCCCAGCCGGTCGCCGAGAGCGCCTCGACGACGGCCTGGACCAGCGGGGTCTCCCCCGGTGTGGACCGCACGGCCGAGCGCAGCGCGATCATCGCCTGGCGCACCTCGGTGCGCTCGAAGAAGCGCTCGGCGCCGCGCACGACGTAGGGCACCTCCAGCTCGGCGAGCGCCTTCTCGTACGCCTCGGACTGCGCGTTGGTGCGGAACAGCACCGCGATCTCGCTGGCCGGGGTGCCCGCGCCGATGAGGTCGCGGCAGCGGCGGGCGACCGCGACGGCCTCGGCCGGCTCGTCCGGGAAGATCTTGAGGTCCGGCTCGGCACCGGGCGGGCGCTGGCCGACCAGCTCGAGGCGCAGCTTGGCCTCGGTGCCGCGGGCCTGCTTGATCACCGCGTTGGCCAGGCCGACGACCTGGGGGGTCGAGCGGTAGTCGCGGACCAGGCGGACGACCACCGCGTCGCGGCGCTGGCGGGGGAAGTCCACCAGGTACGCCGAGGTGGCGCCGGTGAACGAGTAGATGGTCTGGCTGGCGTCGCCGACCACGGTGATGTCGTCGCGGCCACCCAGCCACGCGTCGAGCAGCCGCTGCTGGAGCGGATTGACGTCCTGGTACTCGTCGACGACGAAGTGCCGGTACTGCGAGCGGACCTGCTCGGCGACGTCGGAGTGCTCCTCGATGCCCCAGACGGCAGCGCGCAGCATGTCCTCGAAGTCGATGACGCCCTGACGGCGCTTGAGCGATTCGTACGCGCCGAACACCTCGGCGACCTTGGCGGCCTCGTACGGCGGCTCGCGCAGCGCCTTGGCCGCGGCGACCACGTATTCCCCCGGCTCGACCAGGGACGACTTGGCCCACTCGATCTCGCCGGCCAGGTCCCGGGCCGCCGTGCGGTCGGCGCGGATGCCCACCCGGTTGGCCGCGAGCGCGACGAGACGGGCCTTGCTCTCGACCAGCTCGGGCATCGCCCGGCCCTCGAGCAGCCGGGGGGCGAAGTAGCGCACCTGGCGCAGCGCCGCCGCGTGGAACGTGCGGGCCTGCACCCGGCCGGCGCCCAGAGCGGTGAGCCGGGCGCGCATCTCGGCGGCGGCCCGGGCGGTGAACGTGACAGCGAGGATGTGCCGCGGGCTGATCTCGCCCTTGAGGGTGCGGTAGGCGATCCGGTGGGTGATGGCCCGGGTCTTACCCGTGCCGGCCCCGGCGAGGATGCAGACCGGCCCGGCGGGGGCGGTCACGGCCCGCCGCTGATCGGGGTCGAGCCCGGCAAGCACGCGTTCGGCTGTCACAACCGGGAATCATGGCACCCCGGTCCGACGTTTCACGGGATGGCGTACCGCCATGTGATGTCTCCGAAAGGATCCCGCGCGATGTTGACCATGTACTCGACGTCCTGGTGTGGCTACTGTCACCGGCTCAAGTCGCAGCTCGACCGGGAGGGCATCCAGTACGACGTCATCGACATCGAGCAGGACCCGGCCTCGGCCGAGTTCGTGATGGGCGTCAACGGCGGCAACCAGACCGTGCCGACCCTGCGCTTCGATGACGGGTCCGCGTTGACGAACCCGTCGATCGTGCAGGTCAAGGAGCACCTGGCCGCCATCTCCGCCTAGCGGAGCCGGGGCACAGCGGGGGCCGGTCGCAGCGCGGCCGGCCCCGTCCGCGTCACGGGATCAGCGCGGGGATGCTCGAGTCGAGAAGGCCCTGGCGCTTGAGCTCGCCGTACAACGGGGTGGTCTCGGGGTAGTGGCCCCAGGCGTGGTCGCCACTGCCGTCGCCGGCCCCGCCGAGCAGCTGCTTCTGCACCGGCGTGAACGACGCCCACTCGGGCGTGTCGGGCAGGTCCGCGACCTCGTCGCGGCCGGCCACCCAGCGGTAGGTGTAGCCGAAGAAGGCGCCCACCCGGGTGATCGGCGAGTAGTTGTCCGAGCGCGCGTGCCACAGCCGCCGGTCGAAGACGACCAGGTCGCCCGGGTTGGCGGTGATCTGCAGCGCGCCCTCGGGCTGCGGCCACGGGACGCCGCGCGACGGCGGGCCCGGCAGCCAGTTGGTCAGGTGGCTGCCCGGCAGGACGGTGAAGTTGCCCCGGCCGGTCTCGCTCACGTCGGACAGCCAGTAGGCCAGCTTCACCGACATCCGCGGGCGTGGGTCGGTCTCCAGCTCACGGTTCTGCCGGCCGCCGTCCTGGTGCCAGTGCCACCATTCCTTCTGCTGCTCGTGGATCTGCGGGTGCACATCGACGTGCGAGTGGTAGACGTGCACGTTCCAGCCGAGGATCGACCAGATGTACTTGAACGCCTTGGGGTGATCCAGCAGGAACGCCAGCTCCGGGTTGTTGGTCACCGCGGAGAGCTGGTGCAGCGCGCCGTTCGCGCCGAGGCCGCCCTCGCGGGCCACCTTCTCCTTGGTCCGCAGGATCGCGGTCCGCGCGATCGCGACCTCGTCCTCGGTCAGCACCGCCGGGATGACCAGGAAACCGTCGCGGTCGAAGCGCGCACGTTCCTCGGCCGTCATGGGCGTCCAGGTCTGCTCAGCAAGCAGGGACATCTATCTACCTCTTCCTCCGTGTGTCTGCTTTACCAGACGCTGGAGTGTCCCCCGCCCGTTGCTAAGTGAGTGTGAAGAATTCTTTGATTAGAGAAACGTGAATCCCTTAACGGGGGAAATCGCCCAACCATCGCTCAACGAGATAAAACGCTATCGACGACCGCATGGGCAGATTCATCCGTACGCCGCTCTCCGGCTCCACGTAGTCGCCGGCGATCATCCGGGTGATGTCCTCGCGGGTGAACCAGCGCGCCTCGTCGATCTCCTCGGGATCGACCGTGATGGGCTGCTCCCGGTCCGCCACCGCGGTGTAGCCCAGCATCAACGAACCCGGGTACGGCCAGGACTGGCTGCCCTCGTACTGCCAGGACCGCAGCCGGACGCCGACCTCCTCCTGGACCTCCCGCACCACGGCGGCCTCCGCGGACTCGCCCGGCTCGACGTAACCGGCCAGGCAGGAGAACCGGCGGACGCCCCCGGTCTCGGGCCAGGCCGCGTTGTGGCCCAGCAGGCAGCGGCCCTGCGCTCCCGGCACACCGTCGTGCACCAGCACGATCATCGCCGGGTCGGTACGCGGCCACATGGCCCGGCCCTCGGCGTCCACCCGGGACCAGCCCGCCTCGATGACCGTGGTGGGCTGGCCGTTGCGCGGCGAGAAACGGTGGCTGGCATGCCAGTTGCCCAGGGCCGCGGCGGTGGTCAGGATGCCGGCGTCCCGCGGGTCGAGGCGGTCACCGATGTCGCGCAGGGTGCGCGCCTCGGCGTCGTCGGCCGCGGGCAACGGGGCGTCGATCGCGAAGATCGGCACGCCGGCCGGATCCACCCCGAGGAACAGGCGCTCGCCCTCGGGCGACGCGTCGGCGCCGACGAGCACCAGCGTCGGGGTGCCGTCCGGGCGCTCGGTGATCAGCGCCCGGCCGCCCTTGGCGATGTCGATGACCAGCACCAGCCCGGTCTTCCAGGCCTCGGCCAGCCAGTCGTCGTCGGTGCGGTGGTGCGCCGCCCGGTCCAGGCTGGTCCGGGCGAGCGGCGGGACGGCCGGCCCCGGCTGCTCCCCCACGTCGGGTTGCTCACCGGTGCCGGACGCTGCCACGGGCTCGCTCACGCGGCCCCGCGTTCCACCGGGGTCAGGGCGGCCAGCGGTGCCTCGACCTTGTCGGCGTCGCCGAGCACCACCGTGACGGCCTGCGAGGGCGCCAGATACTTGGCCGCCGCCTCGGTGACCTGCTCACGGGTGGCCGCGGCCAGCGCCGCCGAATGCTCGCTCAGGTAGTCCAGCCGCAGTCCGAAACTCGCGTAGATGCTGGCCAGCCCGGCCAGGCCGGCCTGGGTGGACATGCCCAGCCGCAGGGTGCCCAGGGCATAGCGGCGGGCCTGCTCCAGCTCCTCCTCGCCCGGTGGCAGGCTGGCCACCCGGCCCAGCTCGTACAGGGTCTCGAGCATCGCCGGGCCGGTCACCTCGGTGGCCACCTCGGCCGCCACCACCAGCGCGGAGCCGGCGACGAAGTGCTCGATCGAGCTGTGCGGACCGTACGTGTAGCCCTTGTCCTCGCGGATGTTCTCCACCCAGCGCGACGAGAAGTAGCCGCCGAAAACCATGTTCGCCAGCTGCAGCGCCGCATACTCCGGGTCGGTGCGGGACACCGCCGGCAGGGCCATCCGCAGCGACGACTGCACCGCGCCGGGCCGGTCGACCAGCAGCAGCGGGCCGGGCTCCAGCTCGGGCGTAGGCGGCACGTTGCCGTCGCGGCTCGGGCCGATCCAGCCGCCCAGCGCCTTCTCGGCGGCGTCGATCGCCTTCTCCGGGTTGAGGTCGCCGACCAGCACCAGCACCGCGCCGTCCGGGCGGACCCGGTCGGCGTGCAGGGCCCGCAGCTGCGCCGGGCGGACACCCTTGACCTGCTCCGGCTCCGGCGTCTGCACCGCGTACGGGTGCCGGCCGTACATCCGGTGCAGCAGCGCCGTACGGGCCAGGTGGGCCGGCTGGCTCTGGGCGACCTGGATGTGGTCGACCAGGCGGTCCCGCTCGGTGGCCACCTCCTCGGCCGGGTACGTCGGGTCGGTCAGCACCGCCGCCAGGATCTCCAGCATCCGGTCGAGACCGGCGGCCAGCGAGTTGCCGGTGACCAGCAGCCGGTCCGGGTCCAGTCCGGCCGACAGTCCGCCGCCGACGGCCTGGAGCTCGGCGGCGATGTCGATGCTGGACATCGTGGCCGTGCCGGTGAACAGCGCCTGGGACAGCAGGGTGGCGCGGGCCAGCGGCGCCCGGCCGAACGGCACTCGCAGCCGCATCTCGATCAGCGGCACCGCCTGGCGCCGGATCGCGATGACCGTCAGGCCGCTGCTGAGCCTGCGTTCGGCCTGCTTGGGCAGCTTGAGCTTGGTGTCCGGAATCAGCTCCGGCAGTTCTCGCGCAGTCACTGGTTGGCTCCCGGGAGGACCTCGATGGTGGAACGGCGCTCCGGCCGCAGGGTGGCCGCGGCGGCGACGATCTGCGCCTCGGTGACCTCACCGACCAGCCGGGGCAGCTCGTTGAGCAGCTGCGGGCGGCCGCGCTGGGTCTCCAGGACGGCCATCGGCAGCGCCCGGCCGAGCACGGCGTCGGTGTCGCGCAGCAGGTGGGTGGCCATCCGGGCCTGGGTGCGGGCCAGCTCGCCGGGGGCCATGCCGCCGGTGGCGAGCCGGTCCAGCTCCTCGTCGATCGTGCGCAGCACCTTGTCCGCGTCGCCGCCGGGAGGCATGTGCGCCTGCAGCAGCATCGCGGTGGGGTTGCGGACCTGGTACTCGTCGCCCATGAAGCCGATGTAGCCGCCGACGCTGGTGACCGTACGGTCGCGCTGCACCAGCCGCTCGACCAGCCGGGACGCGTCGCCGTCGGTCAGCACCTCGGCCAGCACCACGTACGGCAGGTAGGCCTCGAACTCGGCGATCGGGTCCGGCAGCCGCCAGCCGCTGGCCACCGCCGGCAGCGGGGCGAGCCGGTCGGTGTAAGCCTCCCGGCGCTCGCCGTCGATGTCGGGCTCGGCGAAGTCGGGCAGGTCGGGCTTGCCCCGGGCCGGCACGTCGCCGAAGTGCCGCTCGATCAGCGTGGTCGCCTGGGCCACGTCGAAGTCACCGGCGACCGCGAGCACCGCGTTGCCGCTGGCGTAGTACTTGTCGAAGAACTCCTCGGCGTCGGCCACGGTCGCGTGGTCCAGGTCGCCGAACGAGCCGTAGCCGTCGTGCGCGTTGGCGAATGTGGAGAACATCACCGGAGGCAGCCGTAGCCACGGGAAACCGCCGTACGGCCGGTTCATGACGTTGACCCGGATCTCCTCCTTGACCACGTCGACCTGGTTGCGCAGGTTCTCCTCGGTCAGGCGGGGGCCGCGCATGCGGTCGGCCTCCAGGAACAGCGCCCGTTCGAGGGCGCCGGAGGGCAGCACCTCGAAGTAGTCGGTGTAGTCGAGGTGGGTCGAGCCGTTGAAGCTGCCGCCGGCTCCCTGCACGTGCCGGAAGTGCGCCAGCTTCTCCAAATTCTCCGAGCCCTGGAACATCAGGTGCTCGAAGAGATGGGCGAAGCCGGTGCGTCCCTCCGGTTCGGAGCGGATACCGACGTCGTAGACGACCGCCACACCGACCACCGGGGCGCTGCGGTCGGGTGTGAGGACCACCCGCAGACCGTTGTCGAGGGTGAAGCGTTCCACCGGATACTTCGTCGCGGGAATCTTCATTTTGCGCGCCACACCAGAGAATCTAACCCCCCGGAGCGGCGCGTGTCCGATCCGTGGTCCGGCGCCCTCGATCGGCGGTGCTAGCTTTCGCGTAGTGAGTCCGTGACGCGAGGTAAATGCTTCGATATCCTGTCGCGTCCGATCCACCACCACGACGGGGAGACAGACCAGTGCCGGTACGGCTGCGCCTGGAGTGCGATTCGACCGCCGACGCGGAGTCGCTGCATCGTTGGTTGCGCCGGGAGCAGGCGGTCCGCGTCGACGGCGGGCTGGCACTGGGCGGCGGCGACGATCCCGAGCTGATGGGCACGCTGCTCGACGTGCTGACCCTGATCATCGGCAGCGGGCTGTCCGCCGGCCAGCTGGCCCTGGCCGTGGCCAGCTGGCGCGACTCCCGCCGGCCGGCGCCCAAGGTGACGATCACCCACACCGCGGCCGACGGCACGGTCACCCGGATCGACGTGGCCGACCGCACGTCGCTGGCGATCGCGCTGACCGAGCTCGAGCAGCGCGAGCAGAAGTAGTCGCATGACTGACGTCACAGACCCGGCCGCGGCCCAGCTCGTCCTCATCGGGGTCTCGGCCTACCGGCGGCTCTTCGAGCTGCCCGCCGCCCGGCGCAACGTGACGGATCTGCGCGACCTCTTCCAGCACGAGGATCTGTGGGGAGTGCCGCCGGAGAACTGTCACGTGCTGCTCGACCCGGAGTCCCCGGCCGAGGTGAGCCGCGCGATCCGGCGGGCCGCGGCGGCGGCCGGCAGCAACGGGCTGCTGCTGGTCTACTTCGCCGGCCACGGGCTGGTCGACGTGGACGACGACAACCTGATCCTCGGGCTGCCCGGCTGTGACCCCGAGGCGCCCTACGAGCGGGGCGTCCCGTACGACTGGATCCGCCGGGCCGTCGCCGACACCCGGGCCCGCCGCCGGATCGTGATCCTCGACTGCTGCTACTCGGGCCGGGCCGGGTCCGAGCTCGGCGGCGACGGCAGCGGCACGGACGCGGTCGCCGACAAGGCCGAGACCGAGGGCACCTGCCTGCTGGTCTCCGCGCCGGCCAACCGCCCGGCCATGGCGCCGCGCGGCGAGGTGCACACCGCGTTCACCGGCGAGCTGATCCGGCTGCTGCGCGACGGTCTGCGGCCTCCGCCGCCCGAGGCGGTGCCGGCCACGCTGACTGTCCACACCGTCTGGCGCACGATCCGCCGGGCGATGCTCCGCCGCGGCTTCGAGCGTCCCGAGCTGCGGGCCCGGGACTCCGGCGGCGAGATCGCCCTGGTGCACAACCCGGCCGCGCCCCGGCACAACCTGGCCGGCAGTGTGCTCTACGCGGCGCCCTGGTTCGTCGACGAGGACCTCGGCCAGCGCGCGATCCTGGTGCTGCGGCACAACCAGACCGGCGCCCTCGGCGTGTGCATCACCCAGCCCGCCGGTGACATCCCGGACGAGTTCCCGGACGCCTGGCGCCCGCTGCTGCGCAACCCGGCGATGCTGTTCCACGGCGGTCCGGTGGCCCGCGACGGCTACATCGTGGTGACACTGCTGCGGGCCGGCGCACCCAAGCCCCTGCGGTTCACCCCGATCCGCGAGCGGCTCGGCACCCTGGCGTTGTCGGCGGTGCCGGAGGACGTCGCCGACACGGTCGACACGATGCGCGTCTTCGTCGGCTACCTCGGCTGGCGCGCCGGCGAGCTGGAGGAGTTCCTCGACCGCGGGGCGCTGATCGCCAGCCGGCACACCGCCCGGCAGGTCTTCACCGAACGACCCGGCGAGCTGTGGCAGTCCCTGCAGGCGGCCCGATGACCGACCCGGGCGAAGGACTCAGCGCGGGTGAGGTGCTGCTGCTGGACCGGCTCACCGCCGGGCTGCGGGACGTCGACCAGATCACCCTGCTGCTCGGCTCCGGCGTGACGGCCGGCGTCATCCCGCGGGTGCAGGGCGTCCTGGACATCGCGGACAGCTTCGCGGCCGGGCGCAACGACGACGGCGCCCTGGAACGGGCCCTGGAGCAGGCGCGCTCGGAGCTGGTCGGGGCGCGCCCGATCGACGTGTACCGCGCCTACCGGCGGGTGTTCACCGACTGGGTGTCGGCTGGGGCGTTCGACGTGATCGCGCAGCAGGCGGTGCTGAAGGCGTACGCGGCCCCGGACCCGATGGAGTCCCCGCTGGCCACCCACGGCCTGGGCCAGCGGCTGGAACGCGGCGTCGGCGAGGGCGTGGAGAACGACCGGTTCTCGTGGCAGCTGCCCCGCGGCGTGGAGGCGCTCGGGCACCTGCTCGCTCAGGTCCCGGAGGCCTTCGATCACCGGGTGCTGACCACGAACTTCGACCCGCTGCTGGAGATCGCGATCCGCTCGGCGGGCGGCCGCGCGGTGAGCCTGCCGCTGGACCAGCGCGGCACGACCGGGACGACCCGCGGTGCCGACGGCGCTGTCCGGGTCTTCCACCTGCACGGCTTCTGGCGCCCGACGCTGCACGTCCGGGGCCCGCAACTGCTGCACGACCCGGCCCGCATCGCGGAGAACAAGCTGCTCATCGCCGCGACCGCCGACCTGATCCGCGGCGACACCGTCTGCGTGATCGGCAGCAGCGACTGGTCCGGCACGCTGACCGCCGCCATCGCCGCGGCCGCCCGCACCCGGCCCGTACGCGTGCTCTGGGCCCTCAACGACCCCGACGCGGCCGGCGCGCTGAGCACCGCCGAGCGCCTGCGCGAGGCGACCGGCCTGCCGGTCGAGTGCTTCCCCGGCGTCGACTCCGAGCGGCTGTTCCCGGCCCTGGCCGAACGCGCGCAGGTTCCCGTGCCGCCGCGGGCGACCGGCCTGCGGCACCGGGTACGGCACCACAGCTGGGAACGCCAGCTCGTCTCCCAGCCCGGCACCCAGCCCCCGCGCGACGTGCCCGGCCTGCTGCTGCAGCTCGAACGCCGGTTCGGCTGGATCAACCAGCAGCGCGGCACGGTCGGCCCGATCCGGCTGCTCTGGCCGGTCCGGCTGCGCCCGCGCGCCTCGGTGATCCACATGGTCCAGGCGTTCGTGGCGGGCGCGCTGGCCCGGCTCGGTGTCGAGGTCCGGGTCTGCATCGACGACGTGGGCTCGCGGGACATCGACGCGGCGGCCGCGTTCCGGGCCGACCTGGACCGCTGGATCGACCACACCGGGCACGGCGCGGTCCGCGAGTTCGTCAGCCTGTCGGAGTTCCTCGACCAGGTGCAGCGGCAGCCGGCGGACACCTCGCCGGAGTCCCTGTTGCGCCCGACGGACCCCTGGTCGGTGGCGCGCACCTTCTACGGCGAGCACAACCCGTCGCTGTACAGCCTGCTCGCGGCGGTCAAGGCGGTGCCCAACCTGACCTCGTGGGACGAGCTGGAGAAGAACGCCTGGCCGATCGTGCAGTCGGTGCTGCGGACTGACGCGAACAGGCTGCTCACGCCGTTGACGCTGTGGCCGTACCTGAACAGCATGCTGCTGGAGAGCGCGACCAACGACGTCATGACGCTCGGCGGGCGCGACGAGGCGATCCTGTGGGCACAGTGGCGGCAGACGTTCGGCTTCGGGCCGGGGCATCTCTACAACCCGTACATCAAGAGCCTGAAGCACGACGCGCACATGCTGCGCTGGTCGTCCGAGGAGGAGCTGCGCCGGCACCTGCTCCGGACCCGGGAGCTGCCGGGCTGGGACGCGGAGGGCAGTTATGTGCCGTGGCTGTTCCAGAACGCGTTGCTGCTGCCCGGCTACCTCAACAACGAGCCGGTGCCGGAGACCGAGGACTTCCCGCTGGACTCGTGGGCGGCGTTCGTCGCGGCGATCGAGGACGGGCGCCCGGTGCTGGACCTGCTGGCGGCCCGGGTGACCGAGCTGTTTCTGCGGCCATGAGCACGGTTGCCCGTTCGGAGGTCGCGGTCTTGGCGCGGCCGAGTTAGCGTCTCAGGTATGACTGCCACAGTTGTGGAGCGCGTCGGGCACACCTCCGTCCCCTCGTCCGTCGAGGACGACGCCGCACTGTGCGTCACCGCTCTGGGCGTGGAGCTGACGGCGTACGTGGCCGGAGCGGCCTCCGTCGCGGAGTTCGAGTCCTGGTTCGCCCGTGGTCAGCGCCCGGCCTGGCCGGTCCGGCGCCGGCTGGCCGCCGCGGCCGAGCTGGTCAACGTCTTCGAGGCCGCCAACCAGAGCGCGCTGGCCGCGGCCTGGTTGCGCGAGCTGGATCCGACCGGGTACGTCCCGGCCCGGGTGCTGAGGATCTCCGAGGGCGACGAGGCGAGTGTGAAGTCGCTGCTCGAAGCGGCCGCCATCTGGGCCCTCACGCCCGCGGCAGAGTAGCGCCGATCGCCTCGGCCCACGGCGCCTGTGATCCGTTGAGGTAGCGGCCGGCGTGCCCGGCCAGGTCCACGTGGGCCCGGAAGTGCTTGAGCACGGCACCGCGGACCCCGATCCGGGGCAACGCGAAGAGACTCTTCCCGCCGTCCGCCACGTTCTCCACCGCGAGTTCGCCCTTGGCGCTGATCAGCAGCGTCGAGTTCGGCGCCCGGTGGGTGCTGGTCAGCCGGATGTCGATCGCCACACCCTCCGCCGCGGTCCGCCGGACCAGGTCGTCCAGGACGTCCTGGACGCCGGCCGGTGCGAGCAGCGCGGCCCGTTGCGGGTGCGCAGCCTTGCCGACCGGCACGACGACGTGCAGCACCCAGGTGGTGACCCCGAGACCCACGAGTTGATCACGCAGCGCAAGCAACGTCGGGAGATTGCCGTTGCGCGCAGTGACGACCGTCTGGACGCTGCACGGCACGTCCGCGCGGACCGCGCGCCGGATCGCGTCCACGGCGTAGACCGCCGAGCTGGCGCCCGGGGGCAGGTGCTGCCGGTTGGCCGGGCGCAGCGCGTCGTTGCCGGCCGGGTCGGCGCTGTCCAGTGACACCCGGACGTGCACCTGGTGGCGCCGGAGGGTGGGCACCAGCCGGCTGAAGTCGCCCACGCCGGAGGTGTCCAGCACCACCGCCTTGCCGGTCTCGGCCAGCCGGGCGATGAGCCGCTCGGCCCGCTCGACCCGGGCCAGCGGCTCCCCGCCGGTGACCACCCCGACCATCGCCGGGGTCGCCGCGGCAGCGCGCAGCACCCGGGCGAACCAGGCCTCGTTCTCCTGCTCGCGGTAGCCGGTCATGAGGTCGTCGGCGTGGCAGTAGAGGCAGCGCAGCGGGCAGTGGGCGGTGGCGAAGCAGTTCACCACCAGCGGCGCGGTGATCCGCGGGAGGACGTCGAGCTGCCCGACCACCGACCGGCCGAAGAACGCGCGGCGCGGGGTGTCCGGGTCGGTCTCGCAGATGCCCAGCTCGGCCAGCGCCCGGGTCTCGGCGTCGCCGCCGGCCCGGCCGGCCCGGACCCGGCGCAGGGCATGCAGATGGGCCGGGTCGAGCGCGAAGAAATGGTCGCGGCGGGGGACGTACGCGATGGAGTCCCGCACCCGTACGCCGGGCGCCAGGCGGACGGTCGTGGACGTTCGGCGGCGCTCGGACAGGACGAACACGGGGCGATATTGCCACACTCAGTAGTCGTTCATGTTTCGCCGCACCGTCACGTCGGCGCGCAGTGCCGAGCTGCTACCGGGCGGCCGGCACCCGGTCGATCGTCACCTTCGAGTTCAGCTTGACCAGCTGGGCCACCGCCTCCGGGCGTGCCTTCGGAAAGCGCAACTGGTCCCGCGCCACGTACGGCGCACCGGTGGCCCGGGAGACCGCGTCGGGCACGAAGCCGCTCAGGATCAGCAGGAGGCCGACCACACCCAGCACCGCGAAGACCACCGTGGGCGGCTTGAGGTCGCCGAACCGGCCCCACAGCAGCAGACCGTCGGCGATCAGGAAGAGCAGGATCACGGTCGGCGCCACGCCGTACCCGAAGATCTTGCGCAGCCGGGTCACCCGGGCGACCGCCCGCGCCGCGCTCTCGCCCATCGGCACCTCGATCGCGGCTTTCGACCAGGGCAACCGGGGCAGCGGGACGGCGGCCGTCTGCCGCCGGCCGTCGCCGGCGAGCACCTGCTGCGGCCAGCGCAGACCAGCCACCTCGTGCAGCCCGATCCGGATCGCCGTCGTCGGTTGGTCACCCACGGCCGGGACGATACCCGGTCACCGGCTTCTCACCATCCGGATGGGGCTTGACGACCGTCCCCTACCTCGTCCACTATTCCCATCCATCAGATAGAGAAAGCAGAGTTTGCGCTCCGCCGGACCGAGAGGACATGCCCCGTGTACGTCTCGGCACGCACCGACTACGCCGTCCGGGCCATGCTGGCGATCGCCGCCGACCACCCCCACCTGGTCAAGGCCGCCGCGCTGGCCGCGGCTCAGGACATCCCGCTCAGCTTTCTCCAGGGCATCCTGCTCGACCTGCGCCGCGCCGGCCTGCTGCACAGCCACCGCGGTGTCGACGGCGGCTATTCCCTGGCCCGCCCGGCCGAGGACATCACGGTCGGGGACGTGGTCCGCTCCGTCGGCGGCGCCCTCACCACGGTGCGCGGCCTGCCCACCACGACCACGACGTACCACGGTGTCGCCACCGGGCTCAAAGACGTCTGGCTCGCGGTGGAAGAAGCCATCGAGGGTGTCGTGAACCACCGCACGCTCGCCGAACTCACTGTTTCCGCGATTCCCACCACCTTGAGAACGAACTAGGAGTGAGCATGAGCTCCCGCACAGTCCGTGCGCTTGCCCTGGCCGCCACCGCCCTGTTGTCCGCCACCGCCCTGGCCGCCTGCGGCAAGAGTGACGACGCCGCCTCCGCGTCGGGCGAGGCCCCGGCGCTGCGGCTCGGGTACTTCCCGAACATCACCCACGCGCCCGCCCTGATCGGGGTGAAGAACGGGCTGTTCCAGCAGTCGTTGGGCAGCACGAAGCTGGAATCGAAGACCTTCAACGCCGGCCCGGCCGCGGTCGAGGCGCTGTTCTCCGGGGCGATCGACGCCACCTACATCGGCCCGAACCCGGCCATCAACGCCTGGGCCACCTCCAAGGGCACCGCGATCAAGATCATCGCGGGCAGCACCTCGGGCGGCGCCGGCCTGGTGGTCAAGGAGGGCATCAACGCCCCGGCCGACCTCAAGGGCAAGAAGATCGCCACCCCGCAGCTGGGCAACACCCAGGACGTCGCGCTGCGCGCCTGGCTGAAGTCCAACGGGCTCAACGCCGACCAGCAGGGCGGCGGCGACGTCTCCGTGCTCCCGCAGGACAACGCGACGGCCCTGCAGGCCTTCGCCCAGGGCGCGATCGACGGCGCCTGGGTGCCCGAGCCCAACCTGAGCCGGATGATCCTGGAGTCCAAGGGCAAGCTGCTGGTCAACGAGAAGGATCTGTGGCCGAACGGGCAGTTCGTGACCACCCACCTGATCGTCAAGCAGGAGTTCCTGAAGAAGTACCCGGAGACGGTCAAGAAGCTGCTGCAGGGTCACCTCGCCGCGGAGAAGCTCATCGCGACCGACAACGCCGGCGCCCAGAAGGCGGCCAACGAGCAGCTCGGCGCCCTGTCCGGCAAGCCGCTCAAGGACGAGATCCTGGCCTCGGCGTTCAAGAACCTGACGTTCACCAACGACCCGGTCGCCTCGTCGCTCTACACCAGTGCGCAGCACGCCCAGGACGTCGGTCTGCTCAAGCCGGTCGACCTCAAGGGCATCTACGACCTCGGCCCGCTCAACGAGCTGCTCAAGGCCGACGGCCAGCCCGCGGTCAGTGACGCCGCAGCCTCCTGATCCGCCTCCGGCCGGGTCCGCCGACGCGGGCCCGGCCGGCTCGACCTGGGAGTTCCCATGAGCATCCTGCAAGCCACGGAAACCCGGACCGACCGCGACGTGGTGGTCCGCCTGGACAGCGTCTCCAAGCAGTACGGCTCCGGCAGCAACACCCTGCTCGCCCTCGACCGGGTCTCCCTGACCGTGGCGAAGGGCGAATTCGTGTGTCTGCTGGGCGCGTCCGGCTGCGGCAAGAGCACCCTGCTCTCGCTGGTCGCCGGGCTGGACGAGATCAGCGGCGGCACTCTCGACATCGGCGGCCGGCACGTCTCCCTGATGTTCCAGGAGGCGGCCCTGTTCCCGTGGCTGTCAGTCCTGGGCAACGTGGAGCTGCCCATGCGCCTGCGCGGCATGGGCCGCGCCGAGCGCCGGCAACGGGCCGAGGAGCTGCTCGAGGTCGTCCGGCTCGGCGGCTTCGGCCACAAGCGCCCGCACGAGCTCTCCGGCGGCATGCGCCAGCGCGTGGCCCTCGCCCGGTCGCTGGCCCAGAACGCCGACGTCCTGCTGATGGACGAGCCGTTCGGCGCCCTGGACGCGATGACCCGCGACATCCTGCACGACGAGCTGGAGCGGATCTGGCGCGAGCAGAACCTGACCGTGCTCTTCGTGACCCACAACGTGCGCGAGGCCGTCCGCCTCGGCGACCGGGTCGTGTTGCTGAGCAGCCGCCCGGGCCGGGTCATCGAGGACTACCCGATCACCCACGAGCGCCCCCGGCGCATCGACTCCCCCGAGGTCTCCGGCCAGGCCGCCGAGATCACCGACCGGCTCCGCGCGGAGGTCGCCCGCCATGCAAGCTGAGGTCCCCGTTCAGGACAACCGCACTGCCTCGGACTCCGCGGCCGCGGACCGGCTCACCGGGCTCGACGCGCTCGAGCTGGGCCCCAGACGCAGCAAGGCGGCCCTCGGCGGCCGCATCTGGCGCAGCGCCTGGCCCAAGCTGCTGGCCATCGCGATCGTCATCCTGGCCTGGCAGATCGTCGTCTGGGCGCAGTGGAAGCCCGAGTACGTGCTGCCCGGCCCGGCCACCGTCTTCAGCGACCTGGGCACGCTGATCACCACCGGCGACTTCTGGGACGGCGTCCGGCTGACCATGCTGCGGGCGGTGACCGGCTTCGCGCTGGCCGTGCTGATCGGCACCATCGTCGGCGCCGCGGTGTCGCGCTTCGCGCCGCTGCGGGCGGCCATCGGCTCGCTGATCACCGGCCTGCAGACGATGCCGTCGATCATGTGGTTCCCGCTGGCCATCCTGCTGTTCCAGATCAGCGAGAGCGCCATCATGTTCGTGGTCATCATCGGCGCCGCCCCCTCGGTGGCGAACGGCCTGATCAGCGGCATCGACTACGTCCCGCGTACGTGGCTGCGGGTCGGCCAGGTGCTCGGCATGAAGGGCTTCGCCAAGTACCGCCACCTGATCCTGCCGGCGTCGCTGCCCTCGTTCATCTCCGGGCTCAAGCAGGGCTGGGCGTTCTCCTGGCGCAGCCTGATGGCGGGTGAGCTGCTGGTGATCGTGCCCGGCGCGCTGTCCATCGGCGTACGGATGCAGCAGGCGCGCGACCTCAGCGAGTCCAGCCTGGTCATCTCGTTCATCATCGTGGTGCTGGTGATCGGCATCCTGATCGACGTGCTCTTCAACGCCGCCGACAACGCGCTGCGCAAGCGCTGGGGCCTGACCGGCAGTTAGAGCGGCCGCACCGACTCGAGCACGTCGTCTATCACCGAGTCGAACTGCTTGTGCGTGCCGGGGATCGAGACGTACAGCACGGCCGCGGTGGGCTTGCCGACGTCGATGACCGCCACCGCCGACAGCTCGTCGGTGGCGGTCAGCCCGGCCGCCTTGAAGTGCAGACGGAACTCGCTGACCCAGGCCGGCCGCCCGCCCAGCGTGGTCATCTCGTCCCGCAACGGCTCGACCGTGTTCGGCTGCGGGTAGTACTCCGCGCGCACGTCCGCGGCGACCTGCCGGCCGACGCACTTGAGATCAACCGTCACCGCGTCGTTGTCGGCCGCCGGGACCGCCGCCGACAGGATCGAGGCGTGGTACGAGCCGCCGCTGTACTGCTCCGTCACGAAGTGCTGGCCGACCCGGTAGGGCACCTCGAGCGTGCCGGCCCGCCAGGTCGTGTCCCACGGGACCCACGGTGCGCCGTACTTCTTGTAGGAGATGCCCGCGTCGGGGTCGGTCGTCCGTTCCCCGGGAGCCGCCGGCGGCGGGGCACTGGGCCGCCCGGTCGGGTCCACGCTGGGCGCCACGGTCGGCGCGGGACACATCTGCGCCAGCGGCGGCCGCAGGTCGGTGGGGGCGGAGGCTTTCCGGTCGAACGGGTTGCCCTCCGAGCTCAGGGCCACGATCAGGATCACCGCCAGGCCGACCGCGAGGATCGCGCCGGCGATGCCGCCGAAGATCAACATCTGGCGCCGGCGCCGCTGCGGCCCATCGGCGGGCGGCGACTCCGGCGGGGCTGGCGGCGGCACCAGCGGGGGTACGCCCGGACTGGTCACGGTGCCCGAACCCCACGCACCACCCGGCCGCGACCAGACGGCGGGGGTCTGTGTGCTCTCGGACATCATCCCAGTGAACACCACCGGGACGCGTCATGGGTTACCGGCCGAGCGCGGCAGCGGCCTCCGGCGGCAGGGTCTGCACCACGGAGGCCCCGGCATCACCCGGCACGACCGGTCCGTACCACGGGGCGAATGCGACGACGAGCACCAGAGCGAGCCCGAGGACGGCCAACGCCAGCACGAGGCCCAGCTCCCGGCGGGCGGACACGGTCTGCATGCGAAAGCCTCCCCAGCGAAGTCGGACCCCTCCCGGGATCCGGCACAGTCATCTCTAAGACGCCGCTGGGGCCGGATCGGTTGCATTCCTGCCAGGCAACCTTCACCCCACCCCGGTACCGTAATCGGATGGAAATCGTTTATCCCCCCGTCATCGGCTTCGCCAAGACGATGTTCCGTGTCCTTGACCTGCGGATTCAGATCGAAGGGGCGGAGCACATCCCCGCCAAGGGCGGGGCGGTGCTGGCGAGCAACCATGCCAGTTACCTCGATTTCATCTTCTGCGGCCTCGGCGCCCAGCCGGCCAAGCGGCTGGTCCGGTTCATGGCCAAGAAGTCGGTCTTCACCCACAAGGTCAGTGGGCCGCTGATGCGCGGCATGCACCACATCCCGGTGGACCGCCGGGCGGGCACCGCTGCCTTCAACGAGGCGGAAAAGGCCCTCAAGAACGGCGAGGTGGTCGGCGTCTTCCCGGAGGCCACGATCAGCGAGTCGTTCACGGTGAAGGCGCTCAAGTCGGGCGCGGCCCGGCTGGCCCAGGCGGCCGGTGTGCCGCTGATCCCGATGGCGGTGTGGGGACCACACCGGCTGTGGACCAAGGGCCACCCGAAAGATCTGACCAAGCGGCACGTGCCGGTGATCATCAAGATCGGTGAGCCGATCCGGGCGGCGGTCGGCGCCACCGCCGAGGCCACGACGGTGGTCCTGCGGCAGCGGCTGAGCGCGCTGCTGGACGCGGCCCAGCGGGAATACCCGGAGCAGCCGTCCGGGCCGGACGACCGCTGGTGGCTGCCGGCCCACCTGGGTGGCACCGCACCACGGCCCGAGGGCGTCGGTGACGCGACCCCGGCGGGGGCCTGAAGCCCACCGCGCCGGGGCGGAAACGTCACCGGCGCCGACCCCCGAGGGGACCGGCGCCGGTGGTCAGCGTGTGGCTGAGATCAGAGCGGGCGGATGTTCGCGGCCTGCGGGCCCTTCTGGCCCTGGGTCACCTCGAACTCAACCCGCTGGTTCTCGTCCAGGCTGCGGTAGCCGGAAGTCTGGATGGCGGAGAAGTGGGCGAAGACGTCGGCACCGCCGTCGTCCGGGGTGATGAACCCGAAGCCCTTGTCCGCGTTAAACCACTTCACTACGCCGGTAACCATGCTCGTCTCCTCGACGGTCGATCGTTCCCGTCCATTATGGCCAGGAACGAGGTAGTAAGACCCGCACTTCGCGGGACTCGTGTCGCCGTACTGATCGCCCGTACCGGAGAAACCCGGGTTACGACAAAGAGCGCCTGGGGCAGAATCCCCACAGGCGCTCCTAGGTACTTGGGAACCAAACTGACAACGCGATGGAGCCTAGCACGACGAAGGGAGCGCACCGGTGATCGGCGTGCAAGTAGCACAGGAGCTCAGGGAAGCCGGTCTGATCTGGAAGCCGGGGCCGGGTGACCGCTTCGCGATCCCCGACCGTGACCTGGACGAAGACGTGTTCGTGCTGAGCAACATGACCATCGAGGTGTACTCGCTGCCGGAGGGCCGGGTGATCGGTTTCAACGGCACCACGGAGTGGGCGATGGACGACGTGGAGCTGGACGAGGCACTGTGGCTGCCCCGCGAGGACCAGCTCCGGGAGCTGCTCGGCGGGACGCTGCGGGCCCTGCGCCGTACGGACCGCGGCTGGAACGTGGACATCACCCTGCTGGGCGAGGACCGTACGTTCACCGCGCCCACGCCGGAGGAGGCCTATGCGGCCGCTCTGCTGCACCTGCTGGCCGCCGCCACGACCTGAACCTCCGTTCAGCTGTCCTGCTCAGGCACCTCTTCGATCAACGCGGCCAGGCCCTCCGCGTCCAGCAGGTCGACCGGCCGGACCGTCACCCCGTCGCGGACGTAGTGGAAGCCGGCCCGGACCCGCGACACCGGCACCCCGGCCAGGGCGGCCCAGGCGATCCGGTACGCCGCGAGCTGCACCGCCGCGGCCGCAGCGTCCGCGGCAGTGGGCCGGCGACCGGTCTTCCAGTCGATGACGTCGAACCGGCCGCCCGGGTCGGCGAAGACCGCGTCCATCCGCCCCCGCACCACCACCCCGGCGACCGTGGTCGCGAACGGCACCTCGACCTCGACCGGGGTGCGCTCGGCCCACTCCCCGGCCAGGAACGCCTCCTGCAACGCGGTGAGCTCCTCGTCGGCGGCCGCGTCGTCGTCCGCCGCGCCGGGCAGTTCATCCACGTCCAGCAGGCGGGCCGAGCCGAACCGCTGCTCGAGCCAGGCGTGGAAGGCGGTGCCCCGCCGGGCGTAGGGGGTGGGGCGTTGCGGCAACGGGCGCCGCAGCGACCGCGCCAGGGCCTGCGGGTCGCGGCGCAGCACGACCAGCTGGGAGACCGAGATGTGCGGCGGCAGGGCGACCTCGAGCGGACCGTCGTGGCGGGCCCGCTCGTCGCGTTCGGCGAGCAGGATCCTGGCCTCACGCCGCCAGCGGACGATGTCCGGATTGTCCGCCTCCGAGCCGCCTTCCTCGCCGGTCGGTACGGCCTCCGCCGAGGCCTGGCCGGCGGCCTCCGGCAGAGCGCCGGGGGCCGGGAGGCCGATCAGGTCGGCGGCCAGGCCGGCTCGTGCGGCGATCTCCGGGTCACCCTCGGCCAGCTCCACGAAGGCCTCGGCCGCCGCCGGGTCCGGGCTCACCATCATCCGGCGGATCAGATCCGCGGCCGCTGCCATCGCCGGCCGGCGGGCACCCAGCGGATCCGACGGCCACTCCGCGGTGGCCACCAGCTCAGCGCTCGGGTTGGTCGCGTCGGCCGCCGGCTCCGGGGTCCACTGCTCGACCACCCCGGCACCGTCGAGGCAGGTCGCCCGGATCTCCTGGAGGAAGACGGACGGACCGCGCGGCTTCTTCACACCGTCGCCCCACCAGTAGCCGGAGCAGAGCAGCAACCGCCGGGGCCGGGTCACCGCCACGTAGGCCAGCCGGCGCTCCTCCCGCTCGTCGTGCTCCCGCCAGGCCTTGCTGAACGTCGTCAGCGCCCCGGCCACGTCCTTCTGATCCGCCGCCGCGGAGAGGTCCAGCGCCGGCAGGCCGTCGGCGTCACCCCGCAGCGGGAACGGCAGCACCCCGATGCCCATCAGGAAGTGGTCGGAGCCTCGGGTCATCCCCGGCCACACGCCTTTGGTCAGGCCCGCGACCGCCACCACGTCCCACTCCAGGCCCTTCGCCGCGTGCGCGGTCAGGATCTGCACCGCGCCCTCGACCACGTCGACCTGGCCCGGGGTGAGCCCGCGTTCCTCCTCCTCGGCCGCGGCCAGGAAGGCCAGGAAGCCCGCGAGCGTGCCGCCGTCCGTGTCCCCCGCATACCGGGCTGCCACGTCACCGAGGGCGTCCAGGTGGCCGCGGGCCAGGCCCGCGTCGCCCGCGCCCCAGCCGCGGACGGCCACCTCGACGTCGAGGCCGATGGTGCGTTCGATGTCGGCGACCAGGTCCGGCAGCGGCTGGTCCAGGCGGTGCCGCAACTCGGCCATTTCCCTGCTGTACGCCCGCAGCCGTGCATATCCCTCCTGCGAGTACTGCTGGGGCGCGCCGAGGTCCGCCATCGCCTCGACCAGGGTGGCGTCGTCGAGCCGGTCCGCGACGATGTCCTCGGGCTCGTCTCCGGTCGTCGCGGACACCCGGGCAGCGGCGATGGCCCGGGCGCGGCGATGCAACGCCACCAGGTCACGCGGGCCGATCCGCCAGCGGGCCCCGGTCAGCAGGCGCAACAGGGCGGCACCGTCCGTCGGGTCGGCGAGCACCCGCAGCGTGCAGACGACGTCGCGTACCTCCGGGGTGTCCAGCAGGCCGCCCAGGCCGACCACCTCGACCGGCAGGCCGCGGGCGCGCAGCGCCTCCTCGATCGCGGCGATCTGGCTGCGGACCCGGACCAGCACCGCGCTGGTCGGGCGTTTCTCCAGCGGGATGTCACCGGGCAGGGCGTCCGGCAGCCGGGCCGCGGCCCGCCAGGCGGCCAGCATGGAGTCGGCGATCCAGGCGGCCTCCTCCGCGTACGTGGGCAGCAGTGCACACGCGACCGTGCGCCCACCCACCCGGTCGGCCACCCGCTGCGCCGGGATCAGCTCGGCGACCCGGGCGCCGGCGGCCCGCAGCGGCCGGGACAACGCGTTCGCGACCTGGAGGATCTCGGGGCGGTTGCGCCAGCTGCGGGTCAGGTTGAGCACCCACGCCTCGCGCCCGCCCGGGCCGGTGAACTCGGTGGGGAACCTGTCCAGCGTGCCGGCCGAGGCGCCCCGCCAGCCGTAGATCGACTGGCACGGGTCGCCCACCGCGGTGACCGGGTGACCGCCGCCGAAGAGCGCGTTGAGCAGCACCACCTGGGCGTGGCTGGTGTCCTGGTACTCGTCCAGCAGCACGATCTTGAACCGGCCGCGCTCGATCGCCCCGACCTCGGGATGATCCCGGGCGACCCGGGCCGCGCGGGCCATCTGATCGCCGAAGTCCATCGCCTCGATGTCGAGTTTGCGCTGGTCGTAGAGGCGTACCAGGGGCAGCAGGGTGAGCCGGTGCCGCTGGCGCAGCAGCATGTCGTTGACGTCCTTGTAGACCCGGCCGGGCAGCGACTGCACCTCGGCGAAGAACCGGCCGGTCCACGCGGCGAGATCATCCGGCGTGACCAGATGCTCGGCCAGCTCACCGGAGAGCGCCAGCACGTCATCGGTGACGGTGCCGGGCGCGCGGTTCAGCCCGGTCATCTCCCCCGTGTACGACCGCACCAGCGAATCCACGATCTGCCAGCGGGCGGCCTCGGTGAGCAGCCGGGCCGACGGCTCGTACCCGGCGCGTAGGCCGTGCTCGGTGACCACGCGGGCCGCGTACGAGTGGTAGGTCGAGACGGTCGGCTCGCCGGCCAGGGAATCCTGCTGACCGAGGCGCCGGACCAGTTGCCCGAGCCGGGTGCGGACGCGGTGCGCCAGCTCACCGGCGGCTTTGCGGGTGAAGGTGAGGCCGAGGATCTCGTCCGGGTGGGCGTACCCGTTGGCGACCAGCCAGACCACCCGCGACGCCATCGTCTCGGTCTTGCCGGAACCGGCGCCGGCGACGACCAGGACCGGCTCGACCGGCGCCGCGATGATCGCGGCCTGCTCCGGCGTCGGCGCATGCAGCCGCAGGAGTTTCGCCAGCTCGACCGGGGTGTAACGCGGCCCGGAATCAGCCCGGCGGCGCGGCCGGGCGGGGAGGTCGGTGAAGAGGCTGGGCTGGGTCACGGCTCGACGACCTGCCGGCCCTGACCGGAGATGGGACAACTGGTCTTGACCGGGCAGACCCGGCACTTGTTGTTGGCCACGGCCGAGAAGGTGGAGGCGGCCATGGTGTCGGCGGTGCGCCGGACCATCGCGTACGCCCAGTTCGGATCGGTGGCCTCGGCCAGCGGCAGCTGCATCTGCTCGCGGGCCTCCTTGGTCGGGCCGAGCTGGACCAGGGCAGCCCCGCCGCTCTCATCACCGAACTGGTCGAAAGCGCCGGCGTCGACGGCGGCCTGATAGCCGGCGAGCTGGGCGTGCTCCTCGACATCGCCGGTGGTGACGGTGGTGCTCTTGCCGGTCTTGAGGTCGATGACGACCAGCCGGCCCTGCTCGTCGACCTCCAGCCGGTCGACCCGCCCGGTGAGCTGGATCGGCCGGCTCGGATCGTCCAGCCGCACGGTGAACTCGTGCTCGATGGCGAGCAACCGGCGCGGGTTCTTGGCCAGCCAGCGCAGCAGCTTGTCCACCATGCCCTGGGCGCGTTCCTGCTCGGGGCCGGCCAGCCAGCGGGCGGCCAGCTCGATCGCGTCGAAGCGGGCCGAGACGTACTCGACCAGCCGCTCCCGGTCGGCGTTGGCGTCCTCGGCGAGCATGGCGGCGGCGTGCACCAGATTGCCGACACGCTGGGCGGGACCGGCCGGGGCCGCGCCGCCGTGGCGTTCCAGCAGCCAGCGCAGGCTGCAGCGCAGGGCGCTCTCCATCGAGGACGGGGTGACCTTGACCGGTTCGCCCTCGTCGACCAGCGGCCGGTCGTCGGAGAGCGAGCGGAGACCCCACCACTCGTCGGGATGGGCGCCGGGGACGCCGGCGGCGGCGAGGCGGGCGAGCTCGGCCGCGGCGGCATGCCGCCGGGCCGGGGAGGCGTCGGGGGCGACGACGGCGGTACGGAGCTCAGCGACGAGCGCGGACAGGGTGAGGGCGCGGGGCGGGCGGCCTACCGGGACCTCGACGTCGGGCTCGTCGGCTACGAGCTCGGTGTTGTCCGTCGGTGTGTCGCCCCCGCCGGGATCGTTCGGGCCGAGATCATCGGGGCCCGGGCTGTCCGGGCCGGCGTCTGCCCGGCCGCTGATGTCGGCGCCGGCGCCGGCTCGGCTGTCGCCGTCCGGGCCTCCGTGGTCCCGGCCGTCACCGTCCAGGTTTCCGCTGCCCCGACCGTTACCGTCCGGGCCGAAGTCAGCCGGGCCGGGATCAGCTGGGCCGGCGTCATCCGGGCCGAAGCCAGCCGGGCCCGGATCGTCCGGGTCGAAGTCGGCCGGGCCCGGATCGTCCGGACCGGGGTCTTCGGGGCCCGGGTCGTCGGGGTCGGTCGGGCCGGGATCCGGGGGCTGGTCGGGGTCGGGGCCGCTGCGGCGGTCCGGCAGGGCCAGTTCGGCCAGGAATCGGCTCGGTTGCTCCTCGCCGTCCGAACCGCCGACGCTGGCCGAGGCCACTGCCGTCACGATCAGTTGCCGCCGGGCCCGGGTGGCAGCCACATAGAACAGCCGGCGTTCCTCGTCGAGCAGGGCCGAGGTCTGGCCGACGACGGCCGCCGCGCCCGAGGCGGCGCGGCCGGCCAGGAAGTCCACCAGTCGTTCCGAACCGAGCAGGCTGCCCCGGAGCCGCAGGTCGGGCCAGATGCCTTCCTGGACGCCGGCCAGTACGACCACGTCCCACTCCAGGCCCTTGGCCGCGTGGGCGGTGAGCAGCCGTACCGCCTCGCCGCGGTCGGCGCTCGGGGCGATCGAGTCGGCGGGCAGGTCCTGGCCGAGGACGTGGTCCAGGAAGACCTCGGTGCGGGCGCCGGGCAGCCGGTCGACGAACCGGGCCGCCGCGTCGAAGAGGACCACGATCGCGTCCAGGTCACGGTCGGCGGCTTCCGCGCGCCACTGCCGGGCCCGGCCGCCCTCGCCGCCAGGCTCCACCGGGGCGCCGCGGGTGCTCAGTGCGTACCAGCGTTCGGCGAGGCCGCTCGCTCGCCAGACCGCCCACAGCACCTGCTCGGCGGTGGCGCCCGGCGCGGCCGCGGCCTCCCGGGCGACGGCGATCAGCCGGGCCACGGTCTGCGCGGGTACGGCCCAGCGGCGTTCCACGACGTCCAGCCCGGCCTGGTCGCGCAGCGCGTCGACCAGCAGCTCACCGGACGGCCGGCGGTCACCGGCGGCGAGAGCCAGCGCCCGCAGGCCCTGCCGCAACCGGCGTTCGGCGAGCGGATCGGCGCCACCGAGCGGCGAGTGCAGCAGCGCGACGGCTGCTTCCTCGTCGAGGACGTCGGGCTCGAGTGCACAGCGCAGGAGCAGGAGGAACGGCGCGACGGCGGGCTGGAGGTGCAGCGGAAGATCTTCAGAATGGGTGACGGTCGGCACGCCGGAGGCGGCGAGGGCGCGCTGGACGGACGGCAGCTGCAAGGTCGTCGAACGCAACACGACGGCCATCCGGGACCAGGGCACACCGTGCAGGAGGTGCGCCTCTCGCAGGGCATGGGCGACGTAGGCGGTCTCGCTGGTCGGCGACCGGAACGTCCGCACGACAGCACCCTCGATGAGCCGCCCGGCGTCGGCCTCCTCCGGACCGTCGTCGCTGCTCGGCTCCCGATCATCGGCCGAGTCCGCCTTCTCGCTCCCGGCCAGGGAATCGCTGAGCTCGGAGTTGGCCGCTTCACGATCGGCCGGCTCGGCACCGACGGGCCCGACTCCCCCCTCGCCGGCGCCGGTCGACCCGGGACCGTCCACGCCGGTCGGCTCGATTCCGGTCGGCCCTGTCTCGGCAGAACCATGGTCGGCCGGTTCTCCTCGATCCGTGCCCTTGCTGTCCGCCCCGGCCCCGGCCATGGCCTCGCCGGCCGAACCGGGGCGGGCCGACCCGGCCTCGTGCCGGCCCGGGTCGGGCGGCAGCAGCACAGCGCCTGACCCAGCCGGCCCGATGCCGGCCACGTCGCCGGGAGGCGAGTCCACGTGAGTGGGGCCAAGCCGGCCCGGATCGAGCTGGGCCGGCGCGGCAGGGGGCGGCGGGTGCAGGAAGCGATGGCGGGACGCACCCCGCATGCGCCGCGAGACCCGGGCCGTCGCCGCCAGCACCGGCGCCTCGGCCCGGTAGCTCGTGTGCAGCGTGATGACCTCCGCCAACGCACCCGAGGCCGTCCGGAAGCGCTGCGGGAAGGAGCTCACCGCCTCCGGGTCGGCGCCGCGGAAGCCGTACACCGACGAGTCCGGGTCGCCGAACGCCACCAGCGGAGTGCCGCCGCCCGCGACCAGAGACAGCAGTTCTATCTGGGCCGGGTCGGTGTCGGCCAGCTCGTCCACGTACACGTAGGCCAGGCGGCGACGTTCAGCGGCCAATAGCTGCGGGTCTTCGGTCAGCAGGCCGGATGCGGCCCGGACCAGCTCCGCCGGGTCGTAGGCCGTCGAGCCGCGGGTGGTCGCGTCGCGCAGGGCCAGCACCGCGACGTACTCCCGGATGAACCGGGCCGCGGCCGGCCAGTCGTCGCGGCCGAGGCGTTCACCCAGGCGGGCGAGCTCGACCGGGCCGACGCCGCGTTCCGCCGCGCGTTGCATCAGGTCGCGGAGCTGCTGGGCGAAGGCGCGGGTGGGCAGCGCCGGGCGCAGCGCGTCGGGCCAGCGGACCGTGTCCTCGGCGTCCGCCTCGCCGACCACGGCGAGCAGCTCGCGGATGATGAGGTCCTGCTCGGGGCCGGTGAGCAGGCGTGGTGACGGTTCTCCGCGGTCGGCGGCGGCGCGGCGGAGCAGACCGAAGGCGTACGCGTGGAATGTGCGTACCAGTGGCTCGTGGTAGGTCGGGCCCGCGATGCGGGCCTCGATCCGGTCCCGGAGCGCGCCCGCGCCGCGGCGGCCGAAGGTCAGCACCAGGATGCGTTCCGGGTCGACGCCCTCGGCGATGCGGGCCGCGACCGCCTCGACCAGCACTGTTGTCTTGCCCGTGCCGGGGCCGCCGACCACCAGCAGCGGGCCGTCGGTATGGCCGACGACATACCGCTGCAGCGGGTCGTCGCGCAGCGTGTCCGCCGGGGTGGCGGCCCGGCGGACGAGCCGGTACGCCGGCCGGCGCACCGCCGCGGGGGTCGAGGTCACGGCACCAATGAGACCACGGGGGTACGACGGAATCCCCTCAGGGCTGACCCATCGACGCCCGGAACCGGACCGGCATCGGCACCCGGCGCACCTCCGGCTCGGTCCGGCCCGCCGCGTCCAGCAGTGTCTCCACCGCCTGCCAGCCCAGCTGATAGTGCGGCAGCGAGATGCTGGTCAGCTGGGGACGCAGCCAGGCGGCCAGGTCGGAGTCGTCGAAGGAGAGCACCGAGACGTCGCCGGGGATGCTCAGCCCCGCTTCGCGCAGCGCCTGGTACGCACCCAGCGCCACCCGGTCGTTGAGGCAGATCAGCACCTTCGGCCGCGATCCTCCGGCCAGCGCCGCGCTGACCGCCTCGTACGCCGAGTCCGGCCACCACTCGCAGTCGATGGTCCCGGCCAGCTTGATGCCGGCCGCGCCGAAGCCCTCGCGGATGCCGGCCAGGCGCTCACGGCCGGCGAAGACGTGGTGGGCCAGGTTGCCGACCAGGTGGATGCCCTCGCGGTGCCCGGACTCGATGACCACCTTGGCAGCACTCCAGCCGGCCCCGACCTCGTCCGGGATGATCGAGTGGTGAGCCGGTTTCGCGGCCCGGGTCAGGCAGTTGAGCAGCACCACCGGCCGGCCCTTGAGCAGCTTGGGCACGCGCACGTAGCGGGTGAACATGCTCGCGTACACGAAGGCGTCGACCTGCCGGTCCAGGAAGTCGGAGATCAGCCTCTCCTCGATCATGGACTCGCCCTCGGTCTCGCCGATGAACAGCAGGTGGCCGTGGGCGACGGCGGCGGCCAGGGCGCCGTGGATGGCCCGGCCGGCGTACGGGTCGGAGGCGAGCGTGTCGGAGACCAGCGCGATGGTCCTGGTGACCTTGGTGCGCAGGCTGCGGGCCATCAGGTTGGGCCGGTAGTCCAGCTCCTGGGCTGCCCGCAGCACCCGTTGCCGGGCGTCCTCGGAGATGCGCATGTCCACGTGGCGTCCGGCGAGGACGAACGACGCCGTGCTGCGGGACACGCCGGCCCGTTGTGCGACCTGCAGCAGGGTCACCCGTTGCGGCGGCATGACCGAAGTCTTCCACGCGCCGGCCAACTGACGGCCGCCGATGCGCGCCTTTGGCGAAATCGGGACCCTTGACGGGCGGCGGCGGGAGGAGCAACGTCACGCTAAACCCATCTAGCAGCTGGTTCCACTCGGAGCCCCCTGCCGGACCGGCAGCCCGTGTCGCACCGGTCCGGCAGGGCCCGGCAACACCGGTCCTGCCTCGGCAGCATCGAAGTCGCCGCGCGGACCCCGGGGCGATGCGCGGGCGCCGCGCGCGAGCGGCGTGCCTCGGCGTGCCCCCGAGTCGCCCGGCGGGCTGCCGAGGTCCTGGTCACGCCGGGGCGGGTCTTCCTGCCCCGGCGTGACGTCTCACCGATCCGCCGGTCACGGCCGGGCGGCTGCCTCGATCGTGTCCAGCGCGGCTTCGATCGAGCTCACCACGGTCACCTGGGCCAGCGCCGGGCGGCGGACGAACTCCGTGTCGGCCAGGCCGGACAGCCAGCTCCACAGGCCGTCGTAGAAGCCCGTCGGGTCGAGCAGGACGATCGGTTTGCGGTGCAGGTCGAGGGTCGCGGTCGTCCAGACCTCGAAGAGCTCGTCGAGCGTGCCCAGGCCACCGGGCAGGGTGATGAACGCGTCCGACCGTTCGATCATGATGTTCTTGCGGGCGCCCATGTCCGTGGTGACGACGAGCTCGTCCGACCGGGTGTCCGCGACCTCCAGGTCGACCAGCGTCTGCGGGATCACCCCCAGCGTGTGGGCTCCGCCGGCCCGGGCGCCGTCGGCGACGGCGCCCATCATGCCGACGCAGCCACCGCCGGAGACCAGGCTGTGACCGCGGGGGCCGAGGGACTTGCCGAGCTGGGTCGCGAGGTCGAGCCACTGCTGGTCGAGGGTGCTGGACGAGGCGCAGAAGACGCAGATCGCCGCCACGTCACCTGGTCCCGTTCTCGGCCAGTGCGGCGTCCGCGTCCACGATGAACTGCACGGCCTCCTCCACGTCGTCGGTCAGGATGAGCAGGTCCATGTCCTCCGGGCTGACCTTGCCGTCGACGAGCAGCCGGCTCTTGATCCAGTCGAGCAGGCCGCCCCAGTACTCGGTGCCGATCAGGATCACCGGGAAGCGGGTGACCTTCTTGGTCTGCACCAGCGTGATCGCCTCGAACAGCTCGTCGAGAGTGCCGAAGCCGCCGGGCAGCACGACGAACGCCTGCGCGTACTTGACAAACATCGTCTTGCGCACGAAGAAGTAGCGGAAATCGATGCCGATGTCGACCCAGTCGTTGAGGCCCTGCTCGAACGGCAGCTCGATGCCCAGCCCGACCGACATGCCACCGGCCTCGGTCGCGCCGCGGTTCGCCGCCTCCATCACGCCCGGTCCGCCGCCGGTGATCACCGCATAACCCGCCTCGGCCAGGGCCGCGCCCAGGTCCGCGGCCAGCTCACACTCGGGGCTGTCCGGGGTGCTGCGGGCCGAGCCGAAGACGCTCACCGCCGGCGGCAGGTCGGCGAGGGTGTCGAAGCCCTCGACGAACTCCGACAGGATGCGCAGCGCCCGCCACGCGTCCTTGGTCTTCCACTCACCGCGATGGTGCGAGTCGAGCAGTTTCTCGTCGGCGGTGCTCAAGGGCATCGATTCACGCCGGAGCGTGACGGCGCCGCGATGACGCTCCGGGGGTACGCGCCTGCGACCGTTGGTGCTGTCCGTCATGGCAACCACGGTAGTGCGGACGGTCCGTAACCGGTGAATAACCGGTTGGGTTTCGGCAAGAGGATTGCGACGGGGCGGCCTTTTTGCCAGATTGAAGCAACGGACGGTAGCTCTGGAGCGTCTGTACAGTTACCGAACCCCGCACGGCGCAGGCACGGCGCCCGGCTGACCGCCGGGCATCTGGGCAGAGGAGCCACCGTGATGACCCGTTACGAGCGTATGAAGATGCAGCGCCGCATGCAGCGGCGCATCCGGCTGGTGGTCGAGGAACGCCGGATGGCTCTCGCCCTGCCCCCGCCGGGGGCGGACCCGGCCTTCGACCCGGAGACCACCGTGGAGATACCCCGGCCCGCTGCCGACCCGGCCTGACCCCTACTCGTACGCGGTCAGCCATCGGTGCAGCGTGGCCGCACCGTCGCGGATCTTGCCGATCTCGACATGCTCGTCCGGCGCATGCGCCAGCGCCGGGTCACCGGGCCCGTAGTTGAGCGCCGGGATGCCCAGCGCCGCGAACCGCGACACGTCGGTCCAGCCCAGCTTCGCGGCCGGCTCCGCACCGACGGCGGTGAGGAATTCCCGCGCCGCGGCCGCACCGAGCCCCGGCAGTGCCCCGGGCGCCGAGTCGGTCACCTCGATGTCGAAATCCGCGAAGACCTCGTGCACGTGATCGAGCGCCTGCTTCTCGGAACGGTCCGGGGCGAAGCGCAGATTGACCTCGACCTCACACTCGTCCGGGACCACGTTGCCGGCCACGCCACCGGAGATCCGTACGGCGTTCAGCCCCTCACGGTATGTGCACCCATCGATGGTCACCGTGCGCGGCCGGTAGTCGTCGAGCCGGCGCAGCACCTCCCCGGCCGCGTGGATCGCGTTCACTCCGCGCCACGCCCGCGCGGTGTGCGCCCGCCGCCCGTGGGTGCGGATCCGCGCCCGCAACGTGCCCTGGCAGCCCGCCTCGACCACGCCGTACGTGGGCTCCAGCAGCACCGCGAAGTCGGCCCGCAGCCACTCCGGATGCTCCTGCGAGACCAGGTGCAGGCCGTTGAACTGCGACTCGATCTCCTCCGCCTCGTAGAAGAGGTAGGTGACGTCGTAGCCGGGCTCGGACAGGGTCGCCGCCAGGTGCAGGGCCAGGGCCACGCCGGACTTCATGTCGGAGGTGCCGCAGCCGTAGATCAGGTCGTCGACCACGGTGGACGGGAAGTTGCCGTTGATCGGCACGGTGTCCAGGTGGCCGGCGAGGATGACCCGCTGCTCGCGGCCCAGCTCGGTGCGGGCCATGACCGTGTTGCCGTACCGCTCGGTGTGCAGGTGCGGCGACTGCCGCAGGACGTCCTCGACGCAGTCGGCGATGACCTTCTCGTCGCGGGAGACGGACTCGATGTCGACCAGGGTGCGGGTGAGCACGACGGGGTCGACGAGCACGTCAGGGGTAAGCGGGTTCGCCATGAGCGGCACATTACCGCCCGGACATGAAGCCGTACGCCGATGCGCGGAGCGAGACCGGACCGACACGGGCGGTGTTTTCCCACTAGGCTTTCGGGTCCGGAACCTGGGGAGGCGCACGGACGATGCAGGTCGACACGACACAGCTACGGGCAGCCGCGACGAAGCTGCGGGACGAGGTGGCCGAGCACCTGCGCCGGGCCGGGATCCAGGCCGGCGGGCCCGAACGGGACTTCCGGGTCGCCGGGGCCTTCGACACGTACACGACGGCGGGCCCGTACCGGTCGGCGATCGCCGCCTGGGAGAAGGAGACGGAAGTCCTGGCCGAGGCGGCCCGGCAGCTGGCCGACGCGCTCGACGCGGCCGCCGCCGACTACGACGCGTCGGACGCCCGCGGCGCCGGGCGGCTGGCCGGCAGCCGATGAGCGACGAACTGGACCGGCTGCAGGACCTGCAGGACGACATCCACGACGCGCACGGCGTGTGGGGCGCGAACGAGCTCGCGGAGGCCTGCGCCGCCGCCGCGGCCGTGCCGGCCTTCGGTGGTGACGCGGACGCGCTGCGCCTGATCGCGGACGACTGCCGGACGGTGGCGCAGTCGGTGGAGAAGGCCCTGGACGCCGCCGACGTGCTGCGCGAGCAGGGCATCAGCGACGTGTGGGCCGGCGACACCCACGTCACCGCGAACGACGCGCTGCGGGCGCTCGCCGACGACATGTTCCGCGCGCTGACGGCGTTCCGGCAGATCAGCGACCAGGTACGGCAGCACGCCGACCTGGTTCAGCAGGAGCCCGGCGACCGCGGCAACGCGGCCGCGCTGGCCGAGATCGCCACCACGGTCGGGGCGATGAGCTGGGGCCCGGTGCCCAACCTCGAGTACGAGGGCGAGGTCATGCGCGACCAGCACGCGCAGGCGATCGCACACATCGACGGCCGCGTCGACAAGCACATCTCGATGCGCAACGCCGCGGAGGACTTCGCCACGGCCATGCACGAGATCGAGACGCAGGCCCGCACCGGCCGGCTCAGCGACTCCCCGCTGTCGGCGGTCGACGAGGTGGTGATCGCGGGCGCCGGCTGGACCCGGACCATGGTGCCGCTGACGCCGGTGCTGACCCCGGCGATGGACCAGCGGGCGGCCGAGGCGCTGGCGGCCCTGAACGACGAGGACCGGGAACGGATGACCGGGCTGCTGGCGACGGCTTACTCGCCGGAGCATCGGGCGTACCTGCTGAAGACGTTGGCGGCGGGGTATGCGGTGGGTGAGGTGGCGGGGTTCGACCAGCTGATCGCCGGGCACGGTGACGATCCGGGGTGGCTGCGGGAGCATCTGAGTCCGCTGTCCCTGGACGTGGAGAACCCCACGCCCGGCAAGGACCACAACGCGTTCGAGTCCGCCCGGTGGGAACAGGGAAACCGCCCCACCTGCGTGGCCGCGTCGACGGTCACCGCGCGCGCCGCGGTCGACCCGCTCTATGCGCTGCAGCTCACGACAGGTGGCCATCCCGGGGATCCGGAGTTCGACAATCCGGAGGCGTTCGCGCACCGGCTGCGGGACGAGCAGGAACAGGTCTACGACGGCGGCCGCACGTGGTTCCAGGACCACTTCGGCGACGACGGGATGACGTCCGAGCAGTCGGCGACCGTGGCCAACGAAGAGATCGCCGCCCGGACCGGAGCTGAGTACAGCAACGTCAGGCTGGAGGATCGCGCGGCCCGGGAGGCCACGGTCGCGTCGATCGAGCGAGCGGTCGACGAGGGTTATCCGGTCCCCTTCTTCACCCATGAGAACGGTGAGACCCATCAGCTGATGGTGATCGGCCACTCCGAGTATCAGCTGCAGGTGTACAACCCGTGGGGCTACACCTACTGGATCACCGAGCGCGAGTTCATCGACGGTCACGTGGACGGCATCGACGCCGAGATCCCCTCCACACCGAGCACGGTCCGGTTGCCGGAGAAGGTGGGTCGATGAGCAGACCGGGTGTGCGCACCGACGAAGAGCTGGTGTCGGTGGACGTGGCGACCGCGATCGCCGAGGCCCTGCGGAGCCCCGATCCCGCACGACATCTCATGACGGTCTGCGCGGTCCCGGCAGCGATCCAGGCGGATCAGGCGGGCATTCTGCCCCGCTCGTTGAGTTATCTGGCGGAGATAGTCCGCCGCGGCGGCAGCGACTACGCGGTCCAGCTTCCTTCGCCGCTCCCCACGGCGGAGCAGTCGGCACTGATCCGGCCATGGCTGGCCCGCGCTGCAGCGGGCGATGCCGACCGGTGCTTCGCACGCTGGCTCGACGCCGTGGCGGCGATCGTCGACGCCCGCCTCAGCGAACGCTGACCTGCCAGATCACCGTGCGCGACAGCGGTGACTGCTGGTCGCAGCCCTGGAAGCAATTGGCGACCGTGACGACCGCCGTGCCGGACTCCTTCGCCTCGTAGACGAAGTAGGTGGTGCCGCCGCCACCGCCGGCCACGTCGCCGTCGCGACCGACCAGGCGGGTCCACCAGCTTTCCGGCACCTTGCGCTCCGCCACCGGCTCCAGCTTGCCGGCGGGCGCGACGGTGGCGGTCCAGCTGTCGCCGACGGAGGCGCCGCGGTCCGGGACGGCCAGGGAGAAGCGGTCGCCCTCGTCGACCTCGACGGTCAGGTCGTCTTCAGTGATCTTGGTGCCGAAGGTCGCGCGCTCCTGCAGGGCGACGGCGGCCCAGGTGCCGCCCGCCAGCAGGATCGCTACGGCGAGCGACCACGACAACACCCTTCTCACCGGCCGGACCCTACTGAACCGGCGCCACGGGCGCTGTCCCGTCCTAGTAGGGTTCGCTGCGTGAGTACCGCGATTTCGACCTCGCCTGCCTGGGGCATCGGCCTCGCCACCGTCGCCGCCGAGGGTCAGGTGCTCGACACCTGGTTCCCGAGCGGTTTCCTCGGTCTCGGCACCGTTCCGGAGGCGGCGCCCACGCTGCCCGCCGGTCTCACGGGGCCGAAGGCGCTGGCCGGACTGGCCACGGTCGAGGTGCGGGTGGAGGTGGGTTCGCTCGCCGACCCGATCAAGGACGCCTCGGACGCGTACCTGCGGTTGCACCTGTTGTCGCACCGGCTGGTGCGGCCGAACGAGCAGAATCTCGACGGCATCTTCGGCATGCTGGCCAACGTCGCCTGGACGTCGGCCGGGCCGTGCCCGCCGGACCGGGTGGACGAGCTGCGCTTCATCGAGCGCGCCGCCGGCCGGCATCTCGCCGTCTACGGGGTCGACAAGTTCCCGCGGATGACCGACTACGTGACACCTTCCGGGGTGCGGATCGCCGACGCCGACCGGGTGCGCCTCGGTGCACACCTGGCCAGCGGCACCACCGTCATGCACGAGGGCTTCTGCAACTTCAACGCCGGCACGCTCGGCACCTCGATGGTCGAGGGGCGCATCGTGCAGGGTGTCGTCGTCGGTGACAGTTCCGACGTCGGTGCCGGCTCCTCGATCATGGGGACGCTCTCCGGCGGCGGCAAGGACAAGGTGTCCATCGGTGAGCGCAGCCTGCTCGGGGCCAACGCCGGCATCGGCATCTCGCTCGGTGACGACTGCGTGGTCGAGGCCGGTTGCTACATCACCGCGGGGTCGAAGCTGACGCTGCCGGACGGCCGGGTGGTCAAGGCCCGCGAGCTGTCGGGCGTCAACGGCCTGCTCTTCTGGCGCAACTCGGTGACCGGCGCCCTGGAGGCCCGGCCGCGCAAGGGTACGGGCATCGAGCTCAACGCCGCCCTGCACGCCAACGACTAACGCAGCGCCCCGGCCGCGACGGCCTTGACCGCGTTGGTCAGGGCCGTCAGCACCGTCGACTCCATCCGCCAGTACTGCCAGTAGAGCGGGATGTCCAGGTGCCGGCCCGGCGCCAGATCCACACCCCGGCCCGCGGCGATGTCCTCGCGGGCGGTCTGCTCGGGGATCATGCCCCAGCCCAGGCCCAGCCGGATCGCCTCGACGAAGGCGTGCGCCGCCGGGATGTAGGTGATCGGCGGTTCCAGGTCGCCGCTGCCCAGCGCCTCCAGGAAGCGGTGCTGGAGACGGTCCTTGCGGTTGAAGACGAGCATCGGCGTGGTGGCGAAACCGGTGAAGTGGCCGGGCGCGGCCACCGCCAGGTAGCGCATCGCGCCGAGCTTCTCCACCCGGCAACCCTGTACGGCCACGTGTTGTGCGGTCACGGCGGCCATCGCCGTACCCGCGCGCAGCAGCTCCGCGGTGTGGTCCTGGTCGTCCTGATGCAGTTCGAAGCTCAGCGCCGGCTCGGCCGGCAGCGCGGCCAGCGCGGGCAGGAACCAGGTGTGCAGCGAGTCGGCGTTGACCACCACCGAGATCCGGGTCCGGCCGTCGCCGCCGGGCACGCCCCGGGCCGCCGCCAGCGCCTCGCGTTCGAGGAGCGCGATCTGGCCGGCCAGCCGGACCAGCGCCTGCCCCGCCTCGGTGGCCTCGCAGGGTTTGGCCCGGCGGACCAGGACCTGCCCGACGTCCTGCTCGAGGGCCTTGATCCGCTGGCTCACCGCGGACGGGGTGACGTGCAGCGTACGAGCGGCGGCCTCGAAGCTGCCGCCCTCGATCACCGCCTGGAACGTCGCCAGCTGCACCGCGTCCACGTACACATTCCCTAATGTTCGTGAAGAATCTTTAGCTGGAGTACATCACGTATCCGCCCTAGCGTCGATGGCGTGCTCACCTCCACCGTCGCCGGCTTCGCTGCCTCCCTCGTGCTCATCGTCGCCATCGGCGCCCAGAACGCTTTTGTCCTGCGCCAGGGTCTGCGCCGGGAGCACGTACTCCCGGTGGTCTTGACCTGTGCCGTCTCGGACCTGATGTTGATCGCGGCCGGGATCGCCGGGCTCGGCGCGGTGGTGACCGCGCGGCCGACGGCCGTGACCGTCATCCGCTGGGCCGGCGCCGCGTTCCTGTTCACCTACGCCGCGCTGGCCGCGAAGCGGGCGTGGCGGCCCGGCACACTGAAGCCGACCGATCAGGCCCCGGCCACCCTGCGCGCGACCCTGCTGACCTGCCTCGCTCTGACCTACCTCAACCCGCACGTCTACCTCGACACCGTGCTGCTGCTCGGCTCGGTGGCCCAGCAGCACCCGCACCGGTGGCTGTTCGGGATCGGCGCCGCGGTGGCGAGCGGCGTGTGGTTCGCCGCGCTGGGCCTGGGTGCGCACCGGCTGGCCCCCGTGCTGTCCCGGCCGGCGGCCTGGCGGGTGCTGGACGGCCTGATCGCCGTGGTGATGGCCGGCGTCGCCACCACTCTGCTTGTTTAGCCATCAATCGAACCATTTGCAGGTATTCGGTATACACGGCGCATGCGAAGACTCCTCGTATCGGCGGCGCTGGCCGCGGCACTACTGGTGAGCGGGGCGGGGCAGGCCTGGGCCGCGCCACCCGCTCCGGCAGCCGGCGACGGCTGGTCCGTGACCGACGGCCAGCTGACCTGGCGGTCCGGTGAACGGATCCCGATGGGCGACGCGGCGGTCGAGTTCTACGCCGGCGACCGGCTGCTGGGCCGGCCGCGCGCGGCGGCCGACGACCGCACGTTCCGGTTGCCGCTGGAGCACGCCGAGGACCTGCGTGACCTCCAGGTACGCGCGGGTGGCAAGCGGCTCGACGCCGATGCCCCGGCAGCGGCGCGCAAGCGGGCGGCCGCGGTGCCGGCACCCCGGACGCTGCCCGCGAACAAGGTCGATCCCGGCGTCAAGGGGCCGTACCGGACTGTCACCGGCGAGTACTCGCTGGCCGGGGTCAAGCTGCCGGACTTCCCGGAGCCCGTGGAGATGCAGGGTGTCGTGGTCGCCCCGCAGGGAGCGCCCGGCAACCGTCCGCTCGCGTTGTTCCTGCACGGACGGCACTACACCTGCTTCAAGGGCGCCGACGAGGAAGCGTTGACCGGCGACTGGCCGTGCGGCGCGGGCACCGAGCCGGTGCCCAGCCACCGCGGCTACCTCCAGGCCCAGGAGCTGCTGGCCTCGCAGGGCTACGTCACCGTCTCGATCTCGGCGAACGGCATCAACGGCCAGGACTTCGCCGCCCCCGACGGCGGCGCCCAGGCCCGCTCCTCGCTGGTCCGCCAGCACCTCGCCCGCTGGGCCGACTGGGCCGGCGCCGGACGGGCGAACGCCCCCGCCGTCGTGAAGTCCGCGCCGCGGGCCGACCTGTCCAAGGTGTTTCTGATGGGTCACTCCCGCGGCGGCGAGGGCGTCAGCCGCGCTGCGATGGACAGCCTGACCCCGCCGCCGGCAGCCGCCGACGGTTACCACGGCAAGGTCCGCTGGACGATCCGCGGCATGCTGTTGATCGGCCCGACCATCTTCGGCCAGAACCCGGTGCCGGACGTGCCGTCCGCGACGATCCTGCCCGGCTGCGACGGCGACGTCTCCGACCTGCAGGGACAGATCTTCGTCGACGCCACCCGCGGCGTCAGCCGAGGCAAGGCACTGCACAGCTCCCTGTACGCGATCGGCGCCAACCACAACTTCTTCAACACCGAGTGGACGCCGGGACAGTCGCAGGCACCGTCCTTCGACGACTTCTTCACCGGCGACGAGCCCGATCCGGTGTGCTCGCCGGGCACCGCGACGCGGCTCACGGCCCAGCAGGAGCAGACGGTCGGTGCGACGTACATCGCGGCTGCCGCGCGGCTCTTCGTCGGCGGCGACGACCGGGTCCGGCCGCTGCTGGACGGCACCGGCGTACGCGGCCCGTCGGCCGGCCCCGCCCGGGTGCTCAGCCACGCCATCGGCGCCGGACGTACGGCGGCGCTGATCCCCGACGAGTCCGTCAAGGTCACCGGCGGCCGGCTCTGCGAGCAGGTCACCGACGACGCCACCAAGGCGTGCCTGACCACGGAGAGCTGGTTCAGCCCGTCGCCGCACTTCGTCCCGTTCGGCTTCGCCCGTGAGCCGGGCCGCTACGCCGTCGACCTGAAGTGGTCCGCCCCGGGCCAGGCGGTCACACTGCGGCCCAGCCGGCCGGTCAGCGTCTCCGGCGCACGTGAGCTGGCCATGCGGCTCGTGGTGCCGCCCAACACGACCGGCAACCGGTTCGGCGTGGCCGTCACCGACACCGCAGGCCGCCGCACCGCACTCGGTGAGGTACGCCTCGACGGCCTGCCCGGCAGCCAGAACACGACCTCGTACTGGGGTCAGGAGGTACGGGTGCCGCTCAAGCAGGTCCGCGGCAAGGTGGCGAAGCTGGAGCTGATCCCGCGCAGCGCCACCGGCGAGGCCTGGCTGATCGACGCGTGGGGCTGGCGGCCGGGCACTCCGGCGGCGCGGCCCGTCGCCCTGCCCCGCATCGACATCGGCGAGCTGAACGTCGTCGAGGGCGACTCGGGCAGCCGCACGTACCAGGTGCCGGTCAAGGTGACCGGGCGTGGCAGCGGTCAGGTGCGGCTGTTCCTCACCGACTCGGCCACGTTCGAGACGAAGTCCTGGCTGGCCACGGTCCGGCCCGGCAGCAGCACGATCCAGGTCCCGGTCAAGGTCACGGGGGACACGCTCTTCGGCGCCGGCGAGGCCTCCACCCTCAACGCCAAGGCCGTCCGCGGCACGGTGATCGGCGACTACCAGGGCGCGGTCTTCGCCGCCAACGACGACCCCGCGCCGAAGATCACCGTCGAGCCGGTCGCCGACCGGGTCGCCGAGGGCGGCACGCTCACCTGGCGGATCCGGCTCTCCACCGTGGCCGAGACCCCGATCTGGGTCGAGGGCGACGTCGAGCCGCCGGCCACCGGGACCGAGCTGTCCACCACGGACGTCGACCCGACCTGGTTCACCGACAACTCGGGTGAGGACCCGCTGCCGTCGCGGCCGCTGTCGGAGACCTATCTGATGCCGTGGACCGGGGTGCAGGCCGGTGAGCTGACCGCCGACCTGACCGTCCCGACCGTCACCGACTCCGCGGCCGAGCCGGACGAGGTGGTGCAGCTCCACCCGCAGGTGTTCGGCTGGGAAGAGGAAGCGCCCGAGCTGGGCACGGTGACCGGAACAGTCACCGACTGACGCTGGTTCCGCTACCCCTCGGAGAACCTGACCATGTTCCCCGAGGGGTCGCGGAAGGCACAGTCGCGGACCCCGTACGGCTGGTCGATCGGCTCCTGGATCACGTCCGCGCCCGCCGCCCGGACCTTCTCGAAGGTCTCGTCGCAGTTGCCGGTACGGAAGATGATGCCGGGTAGCAGCCCCTTGGCCAGCAGATCGGCCGTCGCCTGCCGGTCCTCCGGGGAGGTGTGCGGGAAGTAGCCCGGGATCTCCAGCCCGATCTCGACGGGCTGCCCGGGCGCGCCCAGCGTGAGCCAGCGGTTGTCCTCGAAGGTCACGTCGTTGCGCACCTCGAGGCCCACGACGTCGCGATAGAAGGCGAGTGCCGCGTCGTAGTCGTGCACGACGAGGAAGCAGTGCGACAGCGAGAGAGTCATGCCGACCACGCTAGGAGGATCGCGAACCGGCCGCTTCTCGAAACCGACCAGGTTGCCCCAGCCGCTTGAGCACGCAACCGGGGATGACGGCGGCGGCCCGGTGCTCGCGGGCTCGGTAGGCGGACGGCGTCTCCCCGACCAGGGCGGTGAAGCTGGCACTGAAGGAGCCCAGCGAGGTGCAACCCACCCGGACGCAGGCGTCGGTGACGCTGACGTCACCGCGGCGCAACAGCGCCTTGGCCCGCTCGATGCGGCGGGTCATCAGATAACCGTACGGGGACTCGCCGTACGCGGCCCGGAACCGGCGGCTGAAGTGGCTCGGTGACATGTGTGCCGTACGCGCCAGGGCAGCGACGTCGAGCGGCTGGGCGAAGTCACGGTCCATCCGGTCGCGGGCGCGGCGCAGGCGGCTCAGCTCGTCCACAAGGCCGCCCGTACGTCGTCGGCGAGGGCGCGGATGTCCACCGTACGAGCGGTGTCGACCCGGATGACCGGGCCCAGGGCCAGGGGCACGGCGGCCGCCGCCCAGCCGGTCCACTCGGTGGCCAGCTTCTCCGCGTCGGCGTGCACCGCGTGCCGCTTGCGCGAGATGTAGCGGGAACGGGCCAGCTCGGCGGGCACGTCGCACCAGATCTCGACGGTCGCCTTCGCTCCCGTTCGGGCCAGGCCGGCGCGGGCCTGCTCGAGGTCGCGCGGCCGGAACCACCACGAGTCCACGACCACCATGCCGCTCACCGCCGCGGCCAGGGTCCACACCGTGTCCATCGCCACCGCGCCGAGCTGCGGCACCTCGGTCACCACCGCGTCGGCCAGGGCTTCCTTGATCCGGTCCTTGCCGAGGCAGGCGGCGTCGAGCGCGGCCGCGAGCCGGGGTGCCAGGCTGCTCTTGCCCGATCCCGGCAGACCGTTCACCATCACCACGTCACGTGCCATGCCTGCACGATCGCACAGGCACTTGACCCTCGAGCAGGTCGAGGCAGCAGGGTTCCAGGTGTGGAGAGCGACGACATGTACGGCATCGGGGAGATCTCGCGGGCCAGCGGGCTGAGCATCAGCGCGCTGCGGTTCTACGACGGCGCCGGCGTCCTGGTGCCGGCCGAGGTCGACGCCCTGACCGGCTACCGCCGCTACAGCGACGAGCAGCTGCGGGCCGCCCGCCTGGTGGCCGGCCTGCGCCGGGTGGGGATGCCGGTCGCCGGGATCACCCGCGCGGTCGCCGAGCTGAGCAATCCCCCGGCGGTCCGCAAGCTGCTCGACGAGCACCTGCACCGGCTGGAGGATGGCCTGGCCGATGCCCGTCGTGAGCTCTCCCGCGTCCACGCCCTGCTGGATCCCGAGGAGACCACCATGACCCGGATCACCCTGCCTGCCGCCGCCCTGGCCGCCGCGCTCGACGCGGTCCGCTTCGCCGCCTGCACCGACCCCGAGCTGCCCATCCTCGGCGGCGTGCTGTTCGAGACCGAGCCCGCCGCGCTGACCGTGGTGACGACGGACCGCTACCGGCTGGCCGTCGCCGAGGCTGCCGCCGCCGTCTCGGGGCCACCGGCCAGGCTCGTCGCTCCCCTTCCGTTCGTCGACGAGCTGCGCCGGCTGCTCACCCGCGACGACGAGGTGGTGCTGTTGCTGACCCCCGAGCTGCTCGGGGCCGAGGTCGGCGGCCGGCGCATCGAGGGCAAGCCGTTGGACGTGGGCTTCCCCGACCACCACCGGCTGGTCGACCTCGGCGCGGCCGGCAGCCGCCAGGTGACGGTCGACGTGGCGGCCCTGCGCGCGGCGGTCGAGGAAGTGCCGGCCGTGTCGCGTGAGCACAACGGCAAGCCGTTCGACCTGACCGTCCTGGCGGTGGACCCGGCCGGTTCGCTGCGGGTGGCGGCCGAGGCGGAGTGGGCCGCCGACGAGGAGGCGCACGTGGCGGTCAACCGCGAGTTCCTGCTCCAGGCCCTCGACGCCGGCGGCGCGGGCCAGCTCGTCCTCGAGCTGGACGGACCGATCAAACCCCTGGCCGTGCGCGGTAGCGGCACGTTCTCGATCCTCATGCCGGTGCGCCGCTAACCAGCCTGACACGAGCACGGGAACACGACACACTGGCCCGGTGGATGACGACATCAGCGCAAGGCGGGCCGCCTGCACCGACTCCCTGCTCGGCAACGGGCTGGTGCGGCCGCCGGAGCTGCTCGCCTCGATCGACCCCGACGCCCGCCCGGACCTGTATGGCGAGGGTGGCGTGGTGGCCGAGCTGGAGGAGCATGTCGCCGCACTGCTGGGCAAGCCGGCCGCCGTGTTCCTGCCCAGCGGCACGATGGCCCAGGGCGCCGTCCTGCGGGTGCACGCCGATCAGCGCACCAGCCGCACGGTCGTCTGGCATCCGTACTCGCACCTCGAACGGCACGAGGGCCAGGCCTATGCGCGGCTGCACCAGCTCGTCGGGCGGCCGGTCGGCGACTTCGAACGGCTGATCCGGCGTACCGACCTGCGGAGCGTGGCCGAGCCGGTGGCGGCGCTCGTGCTGGAGTTGCCGCAGCGGGATCTCGGCGGGACGCTGCCACCGTGGGACGACCTGGTCGCGCAGACCTCGTGGGCCCGCGACCGGGGCGCGGCCGTGCACCTCGACGGCGCCCGGCTCTGGGAGGCCGCCGCCGGCTACGAACGGTCACCCGCCGAGATCGCCGAGCTGTTCGACACCGTGTACGTCTCGTTCTACAAGGGCGTCGGGGCGCTGCCGGGCTGCTGCGTCGCCGGGCCGGAGGAGGACATCGCCCAGGTGCGCGAGTGGCGTGGGCGGCTGGGCGGCACGCTGTTCGCGATGTGGCCGGCGGCGTCGTCGGCTCTCGGGCTGCTCGACGCGACACTGGCCGAGATGCCGGCCCGGCTGGCGCACGCCCGGGCCATCGCGGCGGCGCTGGCCGGGGTGCCCGAGGTGCGGGTCGTGCCGGACCCGCCGCAGACGCCGATGATGCATCTGCTGTTCGCGACCACGGCAGAACGTTTCCGGATGAAGGCCAAGCGGATCTCCGAGGAGACCGGGCTGTGGGTGTGGCCGAACGCGGTCGAGACCGGTGACCCGGAGGTGGTGCGCTGCGAGCTGCCCGTCGGGCGGGCGACCCTTCGGCACAAGCCCGAGACGATCACGGAGATCCTGGCCGGCCTCTGCGGCTGACGCCGGGCCCGGCTCCCGCGGTTGCGGCCGGTCGACCTCCGCGGTCGCGGCCGGTCAGCCTCGGCGGCTGACGCCGGGGTCGGGCATTTCGGCGTCGCCTGGCGGAATCGGGTGGGAATCGTAGAGTGAGGGTCGTGACTGACGACACCTTTCCGCTCGGCGACCGTTCGGTGCGACGGATCGGCTTCGGCGCGATGCAGCTCGCCGGGCCCGGGGCTTTCGGGCCACCGCGTGACCGCGACACCGCCCTCGACGTCCTCCGCAAGGCTGTGGAGCTGGGCGCCAACCACATCGACACCGCGCAGTACTACGGGCCGGACGTGGTCAACGACCTGATCCGGGAGGCGCTGCGGCCGTACCCGGAGGATCTGGTCCTGGTCAGCAAGGTCGGCGCGGCCCGCGACAGCACCGGGCGCTGGCTGCCCGCGATGGAGCCGGAGCAGCTGCGGGCCGGCGTGCTGGACAACCTGCGCTCGCTGGGGGTCGACCGGCTCGACGCGGTCAACCTGCGGCTGATGGACGGCGGCGGCGCGTTCGACGAGCAGCTCGACGCGATGATCGCCCTGCGGGACGAGGGTCTGATCGCCGGCATCGGGCTGAGCAACGTGACCCGCGAGCAGCTCGTGCACGCGGTCCAGCGCACGGAGATCGTGTGCGTGCAGAACTCGCTGAACCTGCTCGCCCGGGAGTCGCTGCCGCTGCTGCGCGAGTGCCAGGAGCTCGGCATCGCGTTCGTCCCGTTCTTCCCGCTCGGCTCGGCCTTCGGCGGGGTCAACCGGCTGCTCACCCACCCGGACCTGATCGCCGTCGCCGAACGGCTGGACGCCCAGCCCTCCCAGGTGGCGCTGGCCTGGCTGCTCGAGCTGGCCCCGAACGTGCTGCTCATCCCCGGCACCTCGTCGCTGGGCCACTTGATCGACAACATGACGGCCCGCCGGGTCCACCTGGACGACGACGCCCGCAAGATCCTGGACACGATCAGCGAGTGACCCCCGCGGCGGTGCGGATCTCGGCCGCCACCAGGTCCGGGTGCGACAGCATCGGGTGGTGGCCGGTGGGCAGTTCCACCGTACGGCGGGCCCGGGCGGCCTGGGTGCGCTGCGGCTCCGGCGGGGTCGCGCGGTCCTCGGCGCACACCGGGTAGGTGCTCGGGATGGCTTGCCACGGGGGTGGCCACCGCCGACTGACGGGTCAGCCGGGCCTGGGCCCTCGATGGCCGCGGGGTCGCAGTCCTGCAGGAACAGCTCCTCGGTCAGCTCGCCGTCCTCGACGCAGGAGCCGTGCACGAAAACCCGATCCATACCCCGACCCAAATGCGTCGGGGATTGTTGACATGTCGGGGATCTCCGACGCATCATGGGCGGCATGCCTGACGGTGATGTGTTCGCGGCGCTGGCCAATCCGGTCCGGCGCCGGCTGCTGGTCGCCCTCCGGGACGGTCCTCGCGCCGCCGGGGAGCTGGCCGGGCACTTCGAGCTGAGCCGCCCCGCCGTCTCCGAGCACCTCGCGGTCCTGCGCCACGCCGGCCTCGTCCGCGAGGAGCCGCGCGGCCGGCACCGCTACTACCACCTGGCCGCCGAGCCGCTCGCCGACGTCCAGGAATGGCTGCACCCGTTCGAGCGCTACTGGCGGGACCGGCTGGTCGCGCTGCGTGATCTCGTCGAGGAAGAGGGAGACGACCGGTGACCGACAAGACCGACATCGAACTGGACCAGTTCATCGCCCGGGAGCCCGCCGCCGTCTGGCGTGCGCTGACCGAGCCGGAGCTGCTGGCCCGGTGGTGGGCCGCGGGCGACATCAAGCCGATCGTGGGCCACCGCTTCACCATGGACATGGGCAGCTGGGGGCAGCAGCCGTGCGAGGTGCTGGAGGTCGACCCGGAGCGGCTGCTGGTGTACACGTTCGCCGAGGGCAGCCTCGACACCACGATCACGTGGCGGCTCGAACCCGAGGGCTCCGGGACCCGGCTGTTCCTGCGGCATGCCGGGTTTGTCCCGGGCAGCATCTCGCTGAAGGGCATGGGCAGCGGCTGGCCGGGCCTGCTCCGCCGAATCGAGCCCGCCCTGACCTGAGCCGCCGCAATCAGGCCAGGCGGTCAAGCTGGCGCGGCCGGGTCAGCCGGCGCGGCGGGCGAGTCAAGCCGGGGCGGGGACGGTTGTCGGGACAGCGGAGACGAGGTCGGCCAGCACCTGTCCGGCCAGCGTCCGCGGATCCGGCGGCGTCGGATAGCGCGCCGTGATCTCCCTGTTCAAAGCCTCGAACCGCCCCGGCAACGCCGCCAGAAAATCGTCCAGCCCGCGCTGCACCGGCCCCTTCACCAGCGGCGCGATCAGCCCGACGAGCGGCCGCAGCCACCCCACCCCGCGAGCACTCGCCCGGGTGGTCACCGACCAGCGGCCCGGCGAGGCCGCGGCCACCGTCAGCTCCCCGGTCGCCAGCGCCCGCGGGTGGGTCACCGTCGCGACCAGCTGCGGCTCTTCCTTCCCGTACGGCGGCAGCCGGCTCGCATCGACCGACATCCGCACGGTCACCACCCCACTGAGCAGCCCCCGGACCCCGAGCCAGTCCGGCACCTCCAGCACCAGGCCGACCGGCCCGGGGGACAGCTCGACCCGCGCCCGGGTGTCCGTGTCGGTGTGGTGCACCGTGAAGCATGTCCGTTCCCGCTCGTCGGCTTCGAGCGTGATCGCGTACGTGTGCCAGGTTGTCGCCACCCGCCCGGTGGCCCGGGCCGCCGCGATCCGCCCGCGCTCCCACTCGGTCGCGGCCATCGCATCGGCGTGCACCAGCCGGGCCGCGACCGCCGCCTCCTCCGCCGTCGGTGCCGGCACCGCGTCCTCGCGCAGCACCAGCCGGTAGGCCACGCCCGGGTACGGATGCCGGCCGTCGATCACCCGCAGCCCGCCGTGGGCCCGCTCGGTGACCGGATGCCGGACCACGCCGTCGACGAAGACCAGTGCGCGCCACCCGGCCAGCAGCTCGGGCAGGGCGGCGAGGAACGGTCGCGCATCGATCGCTGCAACTTCCGTCCGACCGCCGAGGCGCACCATGTCCGGATCGTAGACCGGGCGTATCCCGGTCGCGCGGGCCGGAGCCACCCGGTTACCGTCGGGCATGCGTTCTTCTGCGGAGTACGACAACCTCGTCGGCGAGGCCGCCGGGGTGCCGATCACCGGGTGGGAGTTCGCTTGGCTCGACGGCCGCGCGGTCGGCTCGGATCCGTCCTGGTCCTACCCCGAATTGGCCCGTCCTCTGCTGCGGCAGGCGAGCAGCTTGCTGGACCTGGACACCGGCGGCGGTGAGCTGCTCGTGGAGCTGGCGCCGCTGCCCCCGCACACCGTCGCGGTGGAGGGCTGGGCGCCGAATGTGCCGGTCGCGCGGGACCGGCTGGCGCCGTTCGGGGTGTCGGTGCTCACCGAGCTGCCGGGCGGGGAGAACGAGTTCGACGTGGTGCTGAGCCGGCACGGCCGGTTGCCCGCCGAGGACATCGCCCGCCTGCTCAAGCCCGGTGGGACGCTGCTGAGCCAGCAGGTCGGCAGCGACGACCTGCGGGACCTGAACGCCGAGCTGGGCGCCCCGCCGCCGTACGCGACGAGCTGGACGGCGACGGAGGCGGTCGCGGCGCTGGAGGCGGCCGGACTGATCGTGACCGACGTCCGCGAGGAACGCCCGCCGCTGACCTTCCACGACGTCGGCGCGCTGGTCTATCAGCTGCGCGCGGTGCCGTGGCAGATCCGCGATTTCACTCCCCAGCGGTACGAGCGGGCCCTGCGCCGGATAGACGCGCTGATCCGCACACACGGCCACTACACGGCCGCCGCGCACCGGTTCCTGGTGCAGGCCGGCCGCCCCTGAACAATCGGTGAAAGTGGCGCAGCCCACCTGTCCGGACTGATCCGTTGTGGGTAATGTCCGGATGGACTGACTACTCCGGGGAGGGGCATGGCTACCTTCAGTGCGAAGCGCCCGTTGTCCGAAGGCGTCCTGCGGCAGCTCGCCCAGGCCGCCGATCACATCTCCGGCATCTGCTTCAAGACCGGCCCACCTCGGCGCATCGGCGTCGAGTTGGAATGGACCGTTCATCGCTCGGACGCCCCGGCGGCCTATCTGGAAGCCGCGGACCTCCGCACAGCCCTAGGCAAGTACGCACCAACCGCACTCGGCAATCCCCACCCCGGCGCACTGTTACCCGGCGGTGGCGCGGTGACCGTCGAGCCCGGCGGCCAGCTCGAGATCTCCTCGGCACCGGCCGGCTCCCTCACCGAGTTGTACGAATCCCTCAGCGCCGATCAGGCGCACCTCACCGCCCTGCTGGCCCGTTCGGGCCTGGTCCTGGGCGAGACCGGCCTCGATCCGCACCGGGCGCCCCGGCGCATGCTGCAGACCCCGCGGTACGCCGCCATGCAGCGCAGCTTCGACGCCCGCGGCCGGCACGGCCGGACCATGATGTGCAGCACCGCCGGCCTGCAGATCTGTCTCGACGCCGGCACCGAGCAGCAGCTACCGCACCGCTGGGGAGCCCTGCACGAAGCGGGGCCGGCGTTGCTGGCCGCCTTCGCCACCTCGGGCCGGCACGCGGGCCGCGACACCGGCTGGGCCTCGGCCCGGATGGCCACCTGGTACGGCATCGACCCGCGCCGCACCAGACCGGTCAGCACCCCCGGCGATCTGGCCACCGGCTGGGCCGACTACGCCCTGGCCGCACCCGTGCTGTGTGTGCGCCGCGGCGAGCAGTCGTGGGACGTGCCGGCGAGGGTGACCTTCGCCGACTGGATCGACGGCGCGCTGCCCGGCCCGCCCCGGGTGGACGACCTCGACTATCACCTCAGCACGCTGTTCCCGCCGGTCCGCCCGCGCGGCTATCTCGAGGTCCGCTACCTCGACACCCAGCCCGGCACGGAGTGGATCGCCCCGGCCGCGGTCGTGGCGGCCCTGCTCGCCGACGACGCCACCACCGACGCGGCCCGGGCCGTCGTGGCCGCCACCGCCGGCCAGTGGGTGACCGCCGCCCGCGCCGGGCTGGCCGACCCCGACATCCGGCGCACCGCGACGGACCTGCTGGATCTTGCCTGCCGCAACCTCGACAGCACCGGCCTACCGCCCGCGCTGCGGGACGTGGTCACCGACATCGTCGACCGGCGCCTGCACCGCGCCGGCACCCGGAAGGACGCGCACCGATGACTCAGGACCTGCGCCTCGCCGTCGCCGCCGAGCTGGAGCGCGCCCGCGCCCGCACGGCGCTGCTGACCGACGCCGTGGACGACGCCGACCTCGTCCGGCAGCACTCACCGATCATGTCGCCGCTGGTCTGGGACCTGGCCCACGTCGGCAACCAGGAAGAGCTCTGGCTGGTCCGCGACGTCGGCGGCCGCGAGCCGGTACGCCGCGACATCGACGAGCTCTACGACGCGTTCAAGCACCCGCGCAGCGACCGGCCCGCGTTGCCGCTGCTCGGTCCGGCCGAGGCCCGCGCCTACGTGGAGCAGGTGCGCGACAAGGCCCTCGACGTGCTGGACCGGGTCCGGCTGGACGAGAGCCGGCCGTTGCTGGCCGACGGGTTCGCCTTCGGCATGATCGTGCAGCACGAGCAGCAGCACGACGAGACCATGCTGGCCACCCACCAGCTGCGGGCCGGCGCGCCGGTGCTGACGGCCGATCCACCGCCACCGGCCCGGGTGCCCGTCGCCGGCGAGGTGCTGATCCCGGGCGGCCCGTTCGCCATGGGCACCGACACCGAGCCGTGGGCGCTGGACAACGAACGGCCCGCGCACACCGTGGACGTGCCCGCCTTCTTCATCGACGCGGCCCCGGTGACCAACGGCCGGTACGCGGAGTTCATCAACGCGGGCGGCTACGACGATCCGCAATGGTGGAGCGAGCGGGGCTGGGCGCACCGGCAGACCGCCGGGCTGACCGCGCCGCTGCACTGGCGGCGGGACGGGGACGGCTGGGCGGCCACGGCGTTCGGGCGTACCGAGCGGATCGTGCCGGACGAGCCGGTCGTGCACGTGTGCTTCTTCGAGGCGGAGGCGTACGCGGCGTGGGCCGGGCGCCGGCTGCCCACCGAGGCCGAGTGGGAGAAGGCGGCCCGGCACGACCCGGCGACCGGCCGCTCCCGGCGATTCCCGTGGGGCGACGAGGCGCCGGAGGCTCGGCACGCCAACCTCGGCCAGCGCCACCTGTCGCCCGCGCCCGTCGGTGCCTATCCGGACGGTGCCTCGCCGCTGGGCGTGCACCAGCTCGTCGGCGACGTGTGGGAGTGGACGAGTTCCGGCTTCCACCCGTACCCGGGGTTCGCTGTGTTCCCGTACGAGGAGTATTCGCAGGTGTTCTTCGGCGGCGACTACCAGGTGCTGCGCGGTGGCTCGTTCGGCACCGACCGGGCCGCCTGCCGGGGCACCTTCCGCAACTGGGACCACCCGATCCGGCGGCAGATCTTCAGCGGCTTCCGCTGTGCCCGCGATGCCGGACCCGGCACCCACTGATGTGCCGGCACCTGGCCTATCTCGGATCACCCGTACCGCTGGCGGAGCTGCTGTTCGAGGCGCCGCACGCCCTCGCCCGGCAGGCGTGGGCGCCGCAGGACATGCGCGGCGGCGGCACCATCAACGCCGACGGCTTCGGCGTGGCCTGGTATCCGGGCGGTAACGCCGATCCGGTGCGCTACCGCAGCGCGGCCCCGCTCTGGTCGGACGCCGCCCTGCCGGCGCTCGCCGCCCACACCGTGGCGGGCGGGGTGCTGGCGGCGGTCCGCTCGGCCACCCTCGGCATGCCGGTGGTCGAGACGGCGGCCGCGCCGTTCGCCGAAGGACCGTGGTTGTTCAGCCACAACGGTGTCGTGCGGGGCTGGCCCGACTCGGTGGCCGGGCCGGCCGCCCGGCTGCCGGTGCGCGACCTGCTGACCCTCGACGCCCCGACCGACGCGGCGCTGCTCTGGGCGCTGGTCCGCGACCGGCTGCGGGCCGGGGTGCCGGCCGCGCGGGCGGTGGCCGAGACGGTCGTGGAGGTCTCGGCGGCCGCGCCCGGCTCCCGGCTCAACCTGCTGCTCACCGACGGGCAGCAGATCATCGCCAGCACCGCCGGCCACGCCCTGTCCGTGCGCACCGGCCCCGCGTCCGTGCTGGTCAGCTCCGAACCCCTTGATCCCGGCCCGGCCTGGCGAGCCGTGCCGGACGGCAGTCTGCTCGTCGCCACCCCGTCCGGTCTGGACATCACCGTCTTAGGGAGATCATGAGCGCGCTGGAGATCCATCTCGACGATCAGGACCTCGACCGTACGCTGCGCGGCGACGTGGCCGCCGGGCTGACCGCGACCCCGAAGTGGCTGCCCCCGAAATGGTTCTACGACGCCCGGGGCAGCGAGCTGTTCGAGGACATCACCCGGCTGCCCGAGTACTACCCGACTCGTACGGAACGTGCGATCCTCACCGAGCACGCCGCCGCGATCGCCCGCATCACCGAGGCGAAGACCCTGGTCGAGCTGGGCTCGGGTTCCTCGGAGAAGACGGTGCTGCTGCTGGACGCGCTGCTCGCGCACGGCACGCTGGGCGCCTTCGTCCCGCTCGACGTGTCGGCCTCCGCGCTGGGCGAGGCCGTCGACCGGCTCGCCGTGCGCTACCCCGGGCTGGCGGTCCGCGGTGTCGTCGGCGACCTGACCCGGCACCTGGCGCACATCCCGGACGGCGACAACCGGATGGTGGCGTTCCTCGGCGGCACCATCGGCAACCTGGTCCCGGCCGAACGTGCCGAGTTCCTGTCCCGGCTGCGGGCCGTGCTGCAACCCGGGGAATGGCTGCTGCTCGGCACCGACCTGGTCAAGGACCCGGCGATCGTCGTGCCCGCGTACGACGACGCGGCCGGGGTCACCGCCGAGTTCAACCGCAACGTGCTGCGGGTGGTCAACCACCGGCTGGGCGCCGACTTCGACGTGGACGCGTTCGCCCACGTCGCGCTCTGGAACGCCGAGCAGGAGTGGATCGAGATGCGGCTGCGGGCCGGCTCGGCCCAGCGCGTACACATCCGCGATCTGGACCTGACCGTGGACTTCGCCGCCGGCGAGGAACTGCGCACCGAGATCTCGGCGAAGTTCCGCCGGGACGGGCTCTCCGCCGAGCTGGCCGCGGCGGGCTTCGCGCTGCGCCATTTCTGGACCGACCCGGCGAACCTCTTCGCGGTGTCCCTGATCCAGGCGGCCTAATCCAGGACGGCGCCGCAGGTCATGTTGAGGGCGGCGCCGGTGATCGTGCGGGCCCGGTCCGAGGCGGCGAAGACCGCCACATGTCCGACGTCGGTGAGGGTCGCCGTGCGGCCGAGCAGAGTCTGCCCCGTCAGCTCCGCCTCGATCGCCGCGCGACCCTCGAAGGCGGCCGGGATCGCCTCCGGCACGCCGCCGGTCTGCAGGGTGAGCACCCGGATCCCGTACGGGCCCAGCTCGGTGGCGAGCTGCCGGCGCATCGCCTCGATCGCCTCGAAGCCGGTGACCAGGCCGCCGAGCAGATACCGGCCCGCCGCGGTGCGGTCGCCGGAGCCACCGAAGGTCAGGATCACCCCGGATCGCCGGGGCTTCATGTGCCGGGCGGCGGCCCGGGCGGTCAGGAACTTCGAGCGTACGGAGGTGACGACCGGGCTCAGATAATCCTCGACCGGCATGTCGACCATGGCCGTACCCTGCACGTCGCTGTCGCCGATCACGTTGACCGAGATGTCGATGCCGCCGGTGGCCGCCGCCACCTCGTCGGCGTGCGCGTCGACCGCTCGCTCGTCCAGGGCGTCGACCTCGGCGATCTGCGCACCGATCGGTTCGGCCACCGCGGCCAGGGTGGCGCGGGTCCGGCCGGCGAGGAAGACCCGGGCGCCCTGGGCCGCGTACGCCCGGGCGATCGCGCCACCGATGGATCCGCCGCCGCCGTAGATGATTGCCGTTCTGCCGTCGAGCATCATGTGTCGTCTCCTTCTCTCTCTCCCCTCTACAACCCGGGCTGGGCCGCGAACTCATCGGGCAGACCGAATTCGCGGTGCAACCCGTCGGTGAGGAACGAGACCACCTCGGCGATGCCCGTCCCGTCGAGGCGCAGCACATCGAGCCCGGCCCAGACGTACGCCTGCCGTTTCTCGTCCCACAGGTACGTGCCGAAGGCGAGCTGACCGTTGGCATGCGCGGGCCGGAAGAGCCACCGATGTTGCAAAGGGCCGGCCAGCAGGAACTCGCGGATGGCGGCCCGCCCGCGGTACCACTCGGGCAGCGGCGGCATCGAGTACGTGGCGTCGTCGGTCAGCAGGGCCACGATCGTGTCGACGTCCGCGGCTTGCCACGCGGACGCGTACCGGTCAGCCAGGTCTTTGATGTCGGCCTCGGCCGGGACCGGATCGCCGGGCGCGGGCCGCCGCTCGGCCAGGGCGGCGCGGGCGCGCTGCAGGCTGCTGTTGACGGCCGCCACGGTCGTGCCGAGCTGGGCCGCGACCTCGGCGGCGGAGAAGCCGAGCACCTCACGCAGCAGCAACGCGGCCCGCTGCGACCCGGAGAGGTGCTGCAGCGCGGCGACGAACGCCAGCCCGATGCTCTCCCGCTGCTCGGCGGTCGCCGCCGGGCCGAGCCGCCGGTCCGGGTACGGCTCCAGCCAGGCCACCTCGGTGAGCGGCGCCCCCGGCCCGAGATCGGCGGGCAGTTCTCTGCGGGCCCGCTGCTCGATGAGGGTGAGACAACGGTTGGTGGCGATCCGGAAGAGCCACGGCCGCAGGGCGCCGGCCCGGAACGTGGACAGCCCGCGCCACGCCCGCACGAGCGACTCCTGCAGGACGTCCTCGGCGTCGTGCAGCGAGCCGAGCATCCGGTAGCAGTGCGCGAGCAGCTCGGCGCGGTGCCCGCCGACGAGTCTGCCGAAGGCGTCGGCGTCGCCCGAGCGGGCGGCCGCGAGCAGGGCCGTCTGATCCATCCGACCATGGAACCAGAGCACAACGAGCGAACGGCCGCCCGAGTGGCGCCGAAAGAGGTCAGATCTTTTTGGTTCTTTCACCGATCGACCTCGGCGACGGCGGCCACGAGACTGGACCGGTGTCGGAATCCTCATGGTACGACCCCGAGCCCGTCCGGCCGCGACACCACGTCCGGCGGCGCGACAAGGTGGAGCTCGCCGTCGCTGTCCTGCTGCTCACCAGCCTGCTCGGTCTGCTCGCCGTCGGCGTGGCCTGCGACCGGCCGGGTTCCCCCAGGCCGGCCCCGAGCCCCTCACCCTGAGCCCGGCCAGTGGTGACCGGCGCACAACTAGGGTGGCGGCATGTCGCGAGTCTTCGGTGAGGTCGCTGCCCTGTACGACGACGTCCGGCGACCCGCGGCCGGCGGGTGCACGCGGCCCTGGTGCCGCGCGGCACGCTGGCGATCTTCCACAACCGCCACGGGTACGCCGAACCGCCGCAGCAGCAGGCCATCGACCGCATCATGCAAGCCGTCGATCCCGCTCAGACCGTCGACGACCGCCCGGTGGACTGGGCGCGCGCCGACCCCGACGACAGCGGCCTGTTCACCGGCGTCCACACGGTCCTGGTCCTCGGCCGGGCCACCACCTGATCCCGCCCCTCAGCCGATCGGTGCTCAGCGGGCCGGCAGCCACTCCTGCCAGGTGGCACGGTTCGCGTCCAGCCAGCGCTTGGCCGCGTCGTCGCGGGACAGCTTCTTGACGGTGATGTCCCGGGCGACCTGGTTCTGGTCGTCGTTGGTCCACCGGAAGTTCTTGATCAGGTCGGCCGCCGGGCTGCCCGAGTCGACGAACGCCTTGCGGGCGATCTTGTCGAGGTCGTACGGCTGGTAGTCGCACGCCACCGTCTTGGGGTCGGAGTCACAGCCGGGCTTGTAGATCGGCAGCGGGATGTGCACCAGCTTGATCTCCGACAGCAGCCACTGCGGCGTGTAGAAGTAGCCGATCAGCGGCTTCTTGTCCTTCTCGGCCCGCTGGAACTCCGCGATGAGCGCGTCCTCGCTGCCCGCGTAGACCACCGTGAAGTCCAGCTTCAGGTTCTTGATCAGCGCGGCGTCGTTGGTGACGAACGACGGGTCACCGCCGAGCAGCTGACCCTTGCCGTCGGACTTGTTCGTCTTGAACTCGTCGGCGTACTTGTTGAGGTTCTTCCACTTCGTGATGTCCGGGTACTCCTTGGCCATCCACGGCGGCACGTACCAGCCGATGACGCCCTTGTTGCCGGTGAGACCCTGCTCGACCGCGACCTTCTTGTCGTCGATGTAGGTCTTCTTGAGGTCGTCGTGACCCCAGTTCTCCAGGATGGCGTCGACCTCGCCGCTGGCCAGGCCCTCCCACGAGGCGTCCTCGGTGAGGTCCTTCTCCACCACCGTGCAGCCCAGTTCCTGCTTGAGCAGGTAGCTGACCACCGCGACGTTGGCGGCGTACCCGACCCAGGGGTTCACCGCGATCGACACGGTGCCGCAGGAGGTGCGCTCGACGCCGGGCGGGGCGACGATCGCCTCGGACGAGTTGCCGCAGGCGGTCAGGGCCAGCACGCTCACCAGGGCGGCCGCGGTGCGTGCGCGCATCGTTCTCCGTTTCACAGTCATGAGCGGCTTCACCACGTCGGCACCGGCCGTTCCCGGCTCAGCCGCTTGGCCAGGACCTCCTCGGTCAGGGCGACCAGGATGTGCTTCACCGACTCGCGATAGCGCGCGTCGCACTCCAGCACCGGCACGCTCGGGTCGATGCCCAGCGCGTCGCGGACCTCCTCGAGGTCGAAGCGCTGGGACTGGTCGAAGGTGTTGACCCCGATCAGGAAGGGGATGTCATGCTCCTCGAAGTAGTCGATCGCCGGGAAGCAGTCCTCGATGCGCCGGGTGTCCAGCAGCACGATCGCGCCCAGCGCGCCGTCGACCAGGTCGTCCCAGAGGAAGGCGAACCGGTCCTGCCCGGGCGTGCCGAACAGGTAGAGCAGCAGCGCGTCGTCGAGCGTGATGCGGCCGAAGTCGAGGGCCACCGTGGTGGTGGTCTTGCCCGACACCGCCGAGGTGTCGTCGATGCCGATCGACCGCTCGGTCATCTCGGCCTCGGTGACCAGCGGCTCGATCTCCGAGATGGCACCGACGAAGGTGGTCTTGCCGACACCGAAGCCGCCACTGATGACGATCTTGACCGCCACCGGCGGCAGCGGCGCCGGCTCACTAGAGCGCCCGAACACGATCCCTGATCCTCTCGATCAATGCGATGGGGAGCTCCCCGAGCTGCTCCTCGATCCGCAGGTAGCCGTCCGTCACCAGGTCGGCGACGATGACCCGGACCACGCCGAGCGGCACCCGCAGAGCCACCGAGAGGTCCGCGATGGACATCGGTGCCTGACACAATTCGACGATGCGCCGCGATTCGAAACGCAGCGGAGCCGACAACGCGGCCGGGGCCGCGTGCAGCAGGGTCTCGATCCGCAGCCCGTCGTGCAGCGGGCGGGTGCGCCCGCCGGTCAGCATGAAGGGGCGGACGACCAGGTCGTCACCCGGTTCCGCGGCCGCGTGGGCCGGCGCGGGCGGGGGCTCCCGCCGGGAGGGCACGACCGGCTCCGCGTACGGGATCATGCGAGGGTCCGGCCCCCACTCCCCCCTGTGACTCATCGCGGCAGGTACTGCCGGGATTCGGAGATCAGCGCCGGGGTGAGCAGGGCGCCGAACCTCTCCGCCAACAGGGATATCTCGTAGCCGACGAGACCCACGTCGCTGTCGCCGCCCGCGACGACACCCAGACAGCTGCCGCCGGCGATGACCGACACCAGCAGGAAGCCCCGCCGCATCTCGATCATGATGAGCTTGAGCCCGTCGAAGTCGTAGCGCCGGGAGGCGCTGCGCGCGACGCTGGCCAGGCTCGACACGATCGCCGCCAGATGGTCGGCCTCGGCCCGGCTCAGCCCGTCGGAGCTGGCGATCAGCAGGCCGTCGGAGGACACCGCGACCGCGTCGCGGACCCCGTCGGTCTGGTGGACGAAGTTGCCCAGCAGCCAGTTGAACTGGTGCCGGTCGGCAGACGTGTCAACGCTCATGGGAACTTCTTTCGGCCTCGTCGCGGGGGTGGGGAGGGGCGGCGGTCATGGTCGGTCGGTGGCGTCGTTGCTGCCGCGCTGCATGCCGCTGCGGAAGGCGGTGAGCCGGGCGCGCACCTCGTCCGGCGAGTCGCTGACGGGCGCGGGTCGCTCGGCCGTCCGGGTGGGGACCGCGCCGGCGGGCTGGGCGGGTGCCGACGTCGCCTTGCGGGCCCGCGGTGCTCGCTTCTTCAGGCCGTTCGGGGTGCGGTCGGCCTGGTCCGGCGGTGGCGCGAAGGAGTACATGTCCATCCCGAGCGTCGAGGCGGTCATCGCCTCTTCGTAGCGCGCGGTCGGCGAGCCCGCGGTGGCCGGCTGCTGCTGCTCGGCGGGAGACGGCGGCTGACGCCGTACGGCTGGGCTGCCGGGCACGGTGACGTACTCGATCTTGCCGGGCCGGATCCGGCCGTCCGTCGCGGGCGGCGGCGGCGCGGCCGGCGGCAGGGTGAGGACCTGGGTCGCCGCCGGGTCCGACGCTTCCAGCGCCCGCGGGGCCTCCAGCGGCCGGCGCTCCTCCGGGGTCAGCCGGGGCTGGGGCGCCGGGGCGCTGACGGCCTGGACACCGGCCACGATGGACGGCGGCAGCACGATCCGCGCCGTCACGCCGGTCACCGGGGACGGCGCCAGCTGCACGTCGATGTCCATGTCGGTGGCGAGCCGGCCGACCACGTAGTGGCCGAGGAAGCGGGTCGGCGCGGTGATGAAGTCGCCCTCGCCGCGCAGTCGCTGGTTGGCCAGGTCCAGGTCGGCGCGGCTCATGCCGATGCCCTGGTCGGTGATGGCGATCAGGTAGCTGTCGCCGATCCGGCGGCCCTGGATCTCCACGTCGGCGTCCGGCGGGGAGAAGGCGAGCCCGTTCTCGACCAGCTCGGCGAGCATATGGGCGACACCGCTGACGACCGCGCCGGCCACGAGCGCGTCGTCGACGCGGCGCAGGGCGACCCGGCGGTACTCCTCGACCTCCGAGACGGCGGCGCGGATGACATCGGCGATGGGCAGCGGCTCGGACCACTGCCGGGGGCTGGCCGCGCCGACGAGAACCAGCAGGCTTTCCGCGTTACGGCGCATGCGGGTGGCCAGGTGGTCGAGCTCGAAGAGGTTGGCCAGTCCGGTCGGGTCGGACTCCTCGCGTTCCAGGCTGGTGATGAAGCCCAGCTGGCGGCGCAGCAGGTTCTGGTTGCGGCGGCCGAGGTTGGCCAGCGACTCGGTGGTGCTGCGCCGCAGCATCGCCTGCTCGGTGGCCAGCGAGTACGCGGTGGCCTGCACCCGGTCCAGCGCGTCGGCGACGAGCCGGACCTCGTCGCTGGCGCCCGCGGGCACCGCGACGGTCAGCGGCGGCGCGTCGTCATCGCCGGAGGTCGCCTTGCGGACCGCCTCGGGCAGCCGCTCACCGGCCAGCCGGTTGGCCTCGTCGGCCAGGGTGGCCAGCGGCGCGGCGATCGAGCGCGACGCGATGGTGGCCAGGTACACCGAGCCGATGAAGCAGATGATCACGGCGCCGAGCAGCAGGCCCATCCGCTGCGTGGCGTCGTCCTGCAGCGTGGCGGCCCGGGCCCGGATGACCGAGCCGACGTGCTGCTGCAGCTGGAGCATGTCGTCCAGCACGGTGGTCTGCGACGACCACCAGGACTGCGGGTTGACCTGGAGGTTGCGGCCGTCGCCGGCGTTCAGCGCCACCTGCTCGAAGTAGGTGGCGGTCTGCGCGGCGCCGGTGCCGAGCACGTAGTCCTTGGCCTTGCGCTGGGTGTCGTCCGCGTAGCGGGTGAACGTGGCCAGCGCCGCGTCCTTGGCCGAGCGCATGGTGACGAACTGCAGGAACTCACCGCGGTTGAAACCGCTGGCCGAGAACACACCGTTGAGGAAGGCCCGCTCCTGGGCGGTGCTCTCCTTGGCGTCACCGAGGGCCTCCAGCGCGGAGACACCGCGGCGCAGGGCGGGGTCGGCGGAGCTGTCCAGGCCGTAGTCGACGTTGCTCAGCTCGGCGATGCGACCTGTGTAGAAGGTGAACGTCGGGGCGCGGTCGGCGGCTCCGGCGTCGGTGCCGGCCCGGACGCCCGCGAGGCCGTCCAGCTCACGGACTGCGGTGGCGACCCGGTCCTGGGCGACGCCACCTTCGGAGATCAGATCCTCGACCTTGGCGCGCTGGTCGTCGACGCGCTTGCGGGCCGGGGCCAGCTCGGCGCGGAAGCCGACGTTGCCACCGAGCAGACCGGCGGTGAGACCGCGCTCGGTCTGCAGCTCCTGCACGAGGTCCTGCACCGCGAGGACGAGGGTGACGGCGCGCGCGGAGGCAGCAGCCGTTCGGTAGTTGTCGACCTCGGTGACGGTGATGACGCCCAGCAGCACGAGGACCGCGACGACGGGCAGGGTCAGCGTACGGACGACGCGGCGGCGGATCGTGCCGCCGGAGCGGGCCGGCCGGGGGGCCGGAGCGCCGGCCTCTCCCCCGGTCACCGGCGCGACAGTGTCGGCGTCGTGGTGGGCCTGGCGCGGGCGGGGGATCTTCATCGACGATCCGTTCCAGGAGCAACGCGGCCGGCGGTGAGGTCTACGACCGGACGACTCCGTGCGGACACGCGATTTCTCCTTCGTCGGGTGGCGGCGGTATCTGTCTGCCGCGATGGGGGGAACCGTAGCGATGAGCTGAGTCGTAAGTCCACTATGTACCGCCGTGGAATGCGGGATTACCGCATTCGTACCGGCGCAAGATCAGCTTGAGGACCGGTGGGTAGATCGGATCATTGATGAAGGGCATCAGGGTCCTGCCGGAAGGTTGCAATCAGATTTCGATCACGAAGCAAAGCCACATCGTCACTCCGGCGGGGCCCCTCGGGGGTCGCGAGTGAGCACAGCACAGCACTCGCGGCCCCCGTCGGACAGTGCGTCTGTCAGCTGGTCGCCGGAATCCACGGCTTCCAGGTGGCCTCGTGCTCGTTGACCCATTTCTCGCCGGCGGCTTCGGCGGTCATGCCCTGGTTGGTGATGTAGTCCGAGACCAGGTTCTGGTCCTCATTGGTCCACTTGAAGTTCTTGATGAGCTGGAACGCCGTGCTGTTGGTGTCGGCGAACTTCTTGCTCACGATCTTGTCCAGGACGTAGTCCGGGTAGTCACAGGCGACCTTCTTCGGGTCGGCGTCACAACCGGGGGTGTACGCGGGCAGCTTCACCCGGGCGTACTTCTCCTTGGCGAACAGCCACTGCGGCTCGTAGAAGTAGAACAGCAGCGGCTTCTTCTGGGCCGTGGCCTGCTGGGCGGCCTTGATGATGGCGGCCTCGCTGCCGGAGTAGACGACCTTGTAGTTCAGCTTCAGATTCGCCACCAGGGCGACGTCATTGGTGACGAACGACGGGTCGCCCGCGAGGAACTGGCCCTTGTCGCCCGACTCGGAGGTCTTGAACAGATCCGCGTACTTGTTCAGATTCGCGCCGTCGGTGATGTCCGGATACTTGTCCACCATCCACTGCGGCACGTACCAGCCGATCACGCCTTTGTTGCCGGTCGGCCCGAGGTCGACGGCCACCTTCTTGTCGGTGATGTAGGTCTTCTTCAAGTCGTCGTGGCCCCAGTTCTCCACGATCGCGTCGACCTCACCGGTCTCGAAGCCCTGCCAGGAGATCTCCTCCTTGAGGTTCTTCTTGTCCACGGTGTAACCCAGCTTCTTCTCCAGCAGATGACCGAGCACCGCGGCATTCGCCTCGTAACCCACCCACGGGTTGATGGCGAGCTTGACCGTGCCCTTCGAACCGGCCGCCGGCGCGTCCGAGGAACCGGCGTCGGACTTGGCACCGCCACATCCGGCCACGGCCATGCTCAATGCCGCGGCCACCGCGGTGAGCCGGATCAATTTCAGGTGTCTCATCAGGATTTCCTTCCGGATGGTGCTTACCGCCGGACGGCGGCAGAGGGGAGAGCAGAAACTCAGGTCGCCGGCCGGCGCAGGCGGTTGTCGTCGGCGCGGCGGCCCGCGCCCTGGGTGAGCCGGTCGAGCAGGATGCCGAGCAGCACGATCGCGAAACCGGCGGCCAGGCCCTTGCCGAAGTCCTCGCGCTGGGCGAACCCGGCGACGACGTCGTAGCCCAGGGCGCCGGCACCGACCAGGCCGCCGACGACCACCATCGCCAGGACCATCACGATGCCCTGGTTCGCGGCCAGCAGCAGGCCGCGCCGGGCCATCGGCAGTTGCACCTTCCACAGCAGCTGGCGCGGGGTCGACCCCGACGACACGGCTGCCTCGACCACCGTGGCCGGCACGTCGCGCACGCCGCGCTCGACCAGGCGCACCACCGGCGGCACCGCGTAGATCACCGCCGCCACGATGGCCGTGAAGCGGCTGGCCCCGAACAGCGCCACCGCGGGCAGCAGGTAGACAAACGACGGCATGGTCTGCGCCGCGTCCAGGACGGGACGCATGACCAGTGCGAAACGGTCGTGCCGCGCACCGAGCACGCCGAAGACGACGCCGAACGCCATCGTGGCGACGGTGGCGACCAGGACGGTGGCCAGCGTCTGCATCGCGTGCTGCCACAGACCCAGACCCACCAGCCCGGCCACGGCCACGGCGGCGATCGCGGCAGCCCGCGGGCCGCTACTCAGCGTGCCGAAGATCAGTACGGCCACCAGGAACAGCCACCACGGCGTCGTGGTCAGCACGGTCTCGATCGGGTCGAGCAGGACGGCGCTGACGACGTTCTTCAGGCCTTCGGTCGCGTCGTACCAGTGGAACTCGACCCACCGCGTCGCCTCGTTGACCGGGACGGCGAACGAGGCCCGCCAGCCGGCCGGGAACTCAGCGCCCCACGACGACATCCGGCCCAGCACCGTCACCGCCACGACCGCGACGACGGCCACCAGCGGCCCGGCCGCCCGCAGCCGGGCGGACCGGTGGTTGGTCGGTACGGCCCGCTGCGCGGCGTGGGTGGTGATCCGGTCGAGCACGACGGCGAGCACGACGATGGCCAGGCCGGCGTCGAAAGCCGCGCCCACGTTGACCCGTTCCAGCGCCTGCACGATGGTCTGCCCCAGGCCGGGCGCGTCGATCAGCGCGGTGATCACCACCATCGACAGCGCCATCATGATCGCCTGGTTGACGGCCAGCACGATGGTCGGCCGGGCCAGCGGCAGGCGCACCTTGCCCAGCAGCTGCCAGCGGGTGGAGCCGAGCGCGGTCGCCGCCTCCACGGTGGACTTCGACACCTCGGTGATGCCCAGCGCGGTGATCCGGATCGCCGGCGGGATGGCGTAGATCAAGGTGGCGATGGTGGCCGCGGGCGAGCCGATCAGGAAGAGCAGCGTCATCGGGGCCAGGTAGGCGAACGTCGGCATGATCTGCATGACGTCGAGCACCGGCCGCAGCGCCGCGCCGATCGCCGGCACCCGGGCGGCGAGCACCCCGAGCGGTACGCCGATCAGTACCGCCAGCAGCACGGCGGACAGCGTCAGCACCAACGTGTCGACGCTCTCCTCCCACAGCCCGAGCACACCGAAGCTGAGGAACCCGGCGACGGCCAGCAGCGCGATCCGCCAACCGGCCACCACCGCGGCGAGCGCACCGGCGGCCGCCACGAGTCCGGCCCAGCCGAGCCCGTACAGCGCGGCGTGCACGGTGTCGACCAGCAGGGAGACGCCGAGGCGGAGGTAGTTGAAGCCGTACAGGAACAGCGGGCTGGTGTCCCGGTTGGCGTCGACCCAGTCGCGCAGCTCGCCGAAGAACCGGAATGCCCAGGCGTTGTCGTCGTCGGCCGGGGCCGAGGTCCGCACGAACAGATACACGGCCGCGGTGGCCAGGGCCAGCAGCAGAACCAGCATCCGGCGGCCGGGCAACTTCCGTCGCGGCCCGCGGGCGGCGTCGTCCGGTGCCGGGTCGGCCGCCTCAGCCGGAACGGGAACGTCCGTGACAACGGTGCTCATGCCATCACCTCCGCTGGCGCTCCGGTGATGACATCCGTCGGGCGCTGCGTTGATGATTCGCTCGCAAGCTCGCTCATGCCGGCACCGGCGGACGGTGCCCGATCAACGCGGGCAGCAGCTGCTCGGCGTCGACCACCCCGATCCGCTCCTCGCCGTCGACGACCGGGATCGGATGGGGGGCCCGCAGCACCCGCTCGATGGTGTCGCGGATGACCGTGCCGGCCGGCAACGGCTCGTCCTCGAGCACCTCGTCCGGTGCGGCGGCCCGGGTGATCCAGCGCAGGGTCAGCACGTCGGCGCGGGGCACCTCGCGGACGAAGTCGGCCACGTAGTCGTCGGCGGGCGCACCGACCAGCTCCTCCGGAGTGCCGACCTGCACGAGTGCGCCGTCGCGCATGACCGCGATGCGGTCGCCGAGACTCAGCGCCTCGGCCAGGTCGTGGGTGATGAAGACCAGCGTCTTGCCGACCTCGGCGTGCAGGCGCCGCACCTCGGCCTGCATGTCCCGGCGGATCAACGGGTCCAGCGCGCTGAACGGCTCGTCGAACAGCAGCACCGCCGGGTCCGTGGCCAGCGCCCGGGCCAGGCCGACCCGCTGCTGCATGCCGCCGGACAGCTGGTCGGGGTACTGATTCTCGTGACCGTCGAGGCCCACCAGGGTCAGGACCTCGGCGGCCCGGCGGTGCCGTTCCGCCTTGCCGACACCCTGGATCTCCAGCCCGTACGCGATGTTGTCGACCACCTGCCGGTGCGGGAGCAGCCCGAAGTGCTGGAACACCATCGCGACCCCGTGCCGGCGCAGCTCGCGCAGGCGTTTGGGGCTCATCGCCCGTACCGCCTCACCGTCGATGTGCACCTCGCCGGCGGTCGGCTCGATCAGCCGGGTCAGGCACCGCACCAGCGTGGACTTGCCGCTGCCGGACAGTCCCATCACGACGAAGACCTCGCCGGGCTCGACCGCGAAGCTCACGTCCCGGACGGCGGCCAGGCAGCCGGTCTTCGCCCGCAGCTCGGCCCGGGACAGCTCCGCCAGTGGCGTGCCGACGACCTTGTCGGCCTTGGGGCCGAAGACTTTCCACAAGTGGTCGACAGCAATGGTGGGCGGCATGGCGGGCCTCGCTGTTCAACTAGAGGATTCGGCGATGAGGTCGGCGGCGCGTTCGCCGATCATCAGCACGGTCACGACCGGGTTCACCGAGGTCATGGCCGGGAAGACGGACGCGTCGGCGATCCGTACGTTGGCCAGGCCGCGCACCCGCAGCTGCGGGTCCACGACGGCGGCCGGATCGTCGGCGGCGCCCATCCGGCACGTGCCGGCCGGATGGTAGACGGTGTGGTGCGCGGCCCGCCCGTACGCCGAGAGCTCCGCGTCGGTCTGCAGCTCGGGGCCCGGCGCGATCTCCCGGGCGATCCACGACTTGAACGGCTCGGTGGCCGCGACCTGCCGGGCGATCCGCAATCCAGCAATGATGGTCTGCTCGTCGTAGCCGTCCGGGTCGGTGAAGTAGCCGAAGTCCAGCGCCGGCTTGACCTGGGGATCGGCGCTGGTCAGCCACAGCCGGCCGTGACTGCGCGGGCGCGGGATGTTGGGCGTCATCCCGAAGCCGTGCGCGGGCACGTCGTAGCCGAGCCGCTCGGTGTTGGTGGTGAACGGGATCTGGTAGAGGTGGAACATCAGATCGGGCCGCGGATCGCTCTCGTCGCGGCGGACGAAGAGACCGGCATCGGAGTCCATGGCGGTCTCCAGCGGCACCGGCCGGGCGGCCTCCCACAGGATCAGCGACTCGGGATGGTCCAGCAGGTGCTCACCCACTCCCGGCAGGTCCAGCGCGACGTCGATGCCGAGCGAGCTGAGCTGCTCGGCCGGCCCGATCCCGGAGAGCAGCAGCAGCCGCGGGGTGTCGATCGCGCCCGCCGACAGCACGTACTCGTGGGCAGCCGTCAGGGTGCTCTCGACGCCGTCCTTGTCGCGGACCCGCACGCCGGTGACCCGGCCGCCGTCGGTGTCGAGGTGATAGGCCCAGGTGTCGGTGAGGACAGTCAAATTCGGGCGATCCAGGTACGGGTGCAGGTAAGCCACCGACGAGGACGACCGCACCCCCGTCTCGGGGTAATAAGCCACCGGAAAGAAGCCGGTGCCGTCGGCGAACGGCTCGGCGTTGAAATCGTCGTGGACCGGCACGCCCAGCGCGGTGTGACAGGAGGCGACAAAAGCCTCGGTCAACGCGTTCCGGTCCTTGGGCGCGACCGGCTGGACCTGGATGAGCAGCCGCTTCCACAGCGGCAACATCTCCTCGTACGACCACCCCTGCGCCCCGGCGTCGACCCAGTCGCGGAAGTCCTCGGGTGGCGGCAGGAAACTGATCATCGTGTTGTGCGAGGAACATCCGCCGAGCACTTTGGCCCGCGAGTGCCGGATGTAGGAGTTGCCGCGGGGCTGCTCGACCGTCGGATAGTCGTAGTCGTACTCCGACTCCAGCAGGCTCAGCCAGTTCTTGAGCTGCAGCACCCGGTCGTCACCGACGTCCGACGGGCCACCCTCGACCAGGCACACCCGCATCCCCGGGTCGGCCGACAGCCGCGACGCGACGACCGCGCCGGCCGTACCGCCGCCGACAACGACCACGTCGAAATCCTGTGGTGCCGAGGTCTCCAGTGCCCTGCTCCTGCCGCTCGCTCGCAGTGGATCACGGATCCACCTGTATCGACGGCTGAGATACGGCACAACCGCCGAACCGCCGCCATAGGATTGAGGGGTCGGCCCACAGTGGTCAATGCCGACGCGAGAGTTTTACCAGAGCGCAATGAGTGTTTCGGCCCTTAACATGGCGGAATCAGGCCGGTAAACAGGCCCTGAGCTGGGCGTGCGTCAAGATCTGGTACCGGTTGACAGCCGGAGCCGTAGCAGCGCCGACATCTTTCACCATGCGCGCGGCCGGCGCCGGACGGCCGCTCCGCCGGACCGGCCGCTATCGTTGAGCCAGGTCTCCCCGCCGGTGTACCGTCCCGGCCCCTCTCACCAACAGAAGCGTCCACGTGACACCTCTTTCAGGTGACGACCCGGTCAATCAGGCTAATCCGTTGGTGAAAAAGCACGCGAGAATGCTGCGCCAAGGCGCCTGAGTAGTCCGGGAAAAATTACCGATACAGCCCCTTGGCGGCGGCCCGGCCGTCCGGCCGAGTTGTGATCAACGGCAACGCCTGATAGCCACAGCAGGTTCCCAGGTAAGCCGCCCAGCCGCAGGTGAAGGCAGTCATGAAGCGGCTTGATCTTTCACATTGCGGTCAGCCGTCGGGATTAGCCCGGACGGCGCGAACCAGCGGTATCGCCGTCTCGGATAGGACAAACGGAAGCACTATCGCCGCGCTGCCCAGAATCGGCCATCTTTGTCGCAGCGCCGGAACGCCCCCGCGGCGCCACAAACAATCGACAAGTGCACCGGACGTCGACTTTCCGCGACGTTGCGGAAGTCGCACGACCAGCCGTTCCAGGAGGAACTCCCCATGCGCAAGATCACCAAGCGTTCCGCTGCCATCATCACCGCCTCGATCGTGGGGGTGGGAGCACTCGGCGGCGTCGCGATGGCGAGCGGCTGGCTGGTGGAGGGTAAGGGCACCGCCCAGGCAGAGACCTCCGAGGTCAAGGAGATGTTTGCCGATGCCTTCCTCAACGGGAAGGCCTACCCGGGCCTCAAGACGACCGCCAAGGCCTACGTCGACAACAACAACGAGTTCCCAGTGATCATCGACAAGGTCGCCATGACCGTCGAGAACGGCAAGCCGAAGATCGAGGCGACGAAGAACGGAGTCAGCAACACGGCATGCCTGACCAAGCTCGGCACGATCGGCGAGGCGCCCTTCGCCGTCAAGCCGGGCGTGAGCAAACTGCCGGTCAAGGCGAACACCCAGGACACCGTGCTTGACGACATCGAGGTGACGGTCTCCGAGAAGCTGCCGCTGGAGTGTGCGAGCACGACCTTCAAGATGTACTTCACCTTCTCCGGCACGAGCACGGTCGAAAAGGGCTGAGCGAGGCCTGGCGATCGGCAAAGACGGTAGGCGGCTCTTGACATGCCGCCTGCCGTCCCGTGAGGGGAGAATTTTGCGTCGGATCGGCAACCTAGTCGCGGCCGGCATAGCGGCGGCTGGCATCTCTATCGCCGCGGCCTCAGCCGGACCCGCCACCTCGAGCGACGGCGAGATGGTGGTCACTTCCAGTCGGGGCAGCGCGGCAGGTCACGGGGACAAGCCCTTCGCTATCTCGGTCAAGGGCGGCAAAGTGCGCGGACTCTACCCCGGCGTCACCAAGAACATGACGCTGCTGCTCGCCAACCCTTATCCGTTCGATCTCAAGGTCAACAAATTACGTGCCGTCATCGCCTCATCCTCCCGCTCTCGCTGCCGTCCAGGGCCGGGGACCGTCGTGACGCGGCCCTACACCGCGAAGTTGCCGGTGGTAATCCCTGCCCGCTCCAAGAGGGAAGTGGGCGCCATCCCGATCGCAATGCCCGCGGATGCACCACAGGCTTGCCAGAGGACGTCCTTCACGATCCAGCTGAACGGCACAGCGACGAAGGTGAGCCGATGAGGTCCATCGCGAAGTCCACGCTGGTCGCTGTCGGCGCAGCCGCAATCGTGTTCGGCGGGTCGGTCTACGCCTTCGCGGACTGGGCGGTCGCCATCACCCCTAGTGTGATCACGGTCAAAACGGTCGCGATGCCCGCGGGACATGCGCCGAGTGTGGCGAAAAGCGGAAAACGAGCGGACATCGAGTGGGTTGGCAACAAGATCGCTCCGGGTGTCGAGGTGCAAAGCTACGTCGTCACGCGGTTCGGCGCCGGTAATCCGGTCGTGGTGTGTGATCGAGTAACCGCCACTTCCTGCAAAGACAAACTTGTTCCGGGCGGCACCTGGACCTGGCGGGTGCAGCCGGTATTCGAGACCTGGATCGGTGACCACAGCGCTGACAGCGTCACGCTCACCTTTAGTGGGCCGCCACCCACTGCCGCTGAGCTGGTCAGCTCCACCTCGTCGGCCGCACCCGCCGCGACCCCCGGTGCACCCACCGCCGGGACCGCCGCCGGCGATGACGCCAAAGCGGTGACGTCGCCACCGGCATCAACGACCACCGCTGCCAAGCCACCCGCAGTCATCGACCCTGAGCCTGAGGAACCCGACGCTCCGCCGCCGGCCGCGGAGGAGAGCAGTCCGGTCGATCCGGCCCCGTCGGTCACTCCGACGGACGACAGGAAGTAGTTCATGAGTTCCCGTGGCCCTCGGCGTCCTCCATGGCGTCGGGGGCTACGTGCGTTTTCCGGTCCCGACACGGACGGGTTAGGCCCATTCCCCTGCGGCGGTGGACAGTTGTCCCATTCCCCGACGCCCGCCTTCTGCGGCATGGTGGACGGGCAGATATGAACGGCTTTCCGGCATCCGGCGGAAACAGTGACGGTCGGCGGTTTGCTGTGGCGCGCTTCCGGTGCTAGTGGGGCATAGTGCCTGACCTGCGCGTTTACCGATCGTTACATGAATCGGGAGGGCGGGCGGTTTCGCGTTCCGGCGTACCCCCTGCGGGTTAAGCCGGACAGACTCTCCTGCCCGATTTATGCGCCGGGAACGGCGGACGGATCACCGATCACAGCGCACCGGTATTTGCGGGAACGTGGTAACTGCAATTGAGGCTCTCGCACCATCGCAGGAGGATGCTCCGTATGCGCAAGCTCAGCAGACGGTTCGCCGCCGCTCCGATCGCCGCTGTTCGCAGGTTCGGCGCCGGCGAGGTGGCGCTGTGATCCGTGATGGGCTGACCAGGCGCGAGGTTCTGCACCGGCGCGAGGACGAGGTCCGGCCGCCGGACGTGGTGCCGGTGGAAAGCTCCACCGTCGAGGAAATGCGGGCCGTCGAGGCAATGCGGGCCTTCGATGACGAGCCCGCCGGTGACGTGGTCGCCGCCGCCCGGCCGCCGGGGTTCCTGAGCCGGCTCGACGCGCGTACCCGGTCGATCCTCTCCGCCGCCGCGGTTGCCGCCGTGCTGGTCAACGCCGGCGCGGTCTGGGCCTACTGGCAGATCACCGGGTCGGAGACGGGCCGGGCGAACGCCGGCGCGGTTGTCGAGCTGAACCTGCGGGGCCGGTCCGATCTGAACAAGCCGCTCACCCCGGGCAGCACCGGCAACCTGACGGTGACGCTGACCAACGACAACGACTTCCCGATCCGGATCACCTCGGTCGCGCCCGCACCCGGCACGATCATGGCCGACGACGAGCACCGGGAGAACGGCTGCGTGGACCACGGGGTCACGGTCGCGCAGGATGCCGTCGCAGTGCGCTGGGACGTCGAGCGCAACCATGTCGGCGCGTTCATCGTGCCGGACGGGCTGGCGATGGCCGCGACCTCCAACCCGGCCTGCGAAGGTGCCGTCTTCACCGTTCCGGTGCTGGTCAGCGGGGTTGCTGGCGTCAGCTGAGCGCGGTGACCGTACGCGTCGCACTGTCGTAGGCCCGGGCCTGCACGAAGCGTCCCCGGGCGACCGGCAGGTCCCGCAGCTCGGCCGCGTAGCGGGAATGGTCCTTGGCCCGCAGGACCAGGCTGATGTGCGGCGTCCAGGCGCCCGGCGCATGTTGCGGATGACGATCCGTGCCCGTCAGCGCCCGCCACACCTCGGCCTGGAGGTCACGTAGCGCGTCCGTCGCCGCCACTCGCCAGACCACCGCGCGTTCGAAGAAGATCAGGCCGTCGAGCACCGCCTCGACCGGCAGCCCGGCGAGCGCGGTGGTGACCTCGGGCGTCAGCCGGTCGGCCGCGGCCAGCGTCAGGTGCGGCCGGTTGGTGGGGTGCCGGTGGGTGGCCAGGCTGGGCAGACCCGCTGCGTGCAGGCGCTGCCAGACCGAACGGACCTGGCCGTCGAGGGCGGGATCCAGGGTGAGCTCGACCGTGTGCATCAAGCCACGGTGTCACGGCGGCGGCGGCGATCAACCCGCCGCCTCCGCCGCACCTGATGACACCCGGGCCGAGGCCCGGTCGGCGCGCCGCCGGTAACAGAGCGTGGGCAGGCGGTACGCCGGAGTGAAATAATAGCGCCGATCTGCAACTTGCACTACGCCCGTAGCCGGTCCACGTTGCGCAGCGTGCGCGGGGCCGCCGGGTGCCGCTCGATCAGCGGGACCGGGGGCAGCGGCGGCAGGGCGCTACCGGTGACCGAGTCGTAGAGGTGCGCGCGGGCGCGTTCGATCGCCACGTCGGTGAGCTGCTCGTCGCGGGAGGCCTTGCCGATGCCCTCGGCCATCACCCGTGAGGTGGCCTCCGCGTACCGGCGCATGTCCTTGAGGCCCTGCTCGTAGCCGATCGCCGCCTCGTGCTCGTGGCCGCGGGCCTGGCGGGCCTCCTCGCGCTCGTACGCGTTGCCGTGCGAGACGAACTTGAGCCCCACCGCCGCGCAGTCCAGGGCCACCAGCAGCAGCGCGATGCCCAGGTAGAACACGCCGATGCCCCAGAAGTCGCTGGTCACCAGGTACCACATCGCCTTGGTGCGGGCACCGAAGCCGGCGTCGGCCCGGATCGCCTCCGCGTTGACCGTACGCTGCTCGGCGATCTTGGCCGTGAGATCGGCCTGTTCCGCGGCGCGCGCGGTCCGGGCGGCCTTCTGGGTGTCCTGCAGCCGGGCGGCCTGCGCGTCCAGCCGGGCGGCCTGGTCGTCCAGCCCGCGCGAACGCTTGACCAGCGTGTCGCAGTAGCCGCCCACCGGGCAGCCCGCCTTGCGGGAGACGCCGTCGCCCTCGGAGTCGGCGATGGCCTGCTGGTAGAGCTTGCGGGCATCGCGGCGCTTCTCCGCGGCCCGGGTGTTCAGCGCCTGCACGGCCCGGTCCTCGGCCACCGTCTGCTTCTTCAGCTCCTGCAGCCGGGCGTCGTACGCGGCGATCGCCCCACCGACCTCGATCACGCTGATCTGCTGGTTGTGCACGTCGTTGAGCCGGTTGTCGATCTCGCCCTGATAGCGCGCCAGCATCAACGGCTCGGTGATGATCACGGCGAACAGCAGTGCCAGCGTGATCCGGCCCGCGTACAGGCCGAAGGTCGGGCGGCGGAGCAGGTCCTTGGGGTCGGGCGAGTCCAGGCGCTCATAGTTGATCGCCACCCGGCCGACCACCGCCCGGTCGTACGCCACCACCCCGGTCGCCACCAGCGGCCCGACCAGCCACTGCCACCAGGGATGGGTGTAGTTCGCGCTGGCGTCGACGAAGGCGGCACCGCCCACGGTCGCGTACACGAAGTAGAGCACGATGAAGACGCCGATCGAGCTGTACAGCACCCGGTCGGAATGGGTCGTCACGCTGTCCGGGTTCACGTTGGCGATCCGGAGCAGCAAGCGACGACGCATAGAGCCGAGTCTCGCCGATCACAGTGGCGCGCGGGCCGAAACGGGTGGATCGCGGCGGGCCGGGGGTAAACCTGGTAGTACGCAACGGCCGACCCTCCCGAGGAGCAGCATGGCTTCCGCAGTGCCAGACATCACTCTCAACGACGGCCGTACCATTCCCCAGCTGGGCTTCGGCGTCTTCCAGGTGCCGCAGGCCGAGACCCAGGCGGCCGTCGAGACGGCCATCGAGATCGGCTACCGGCACATCGACACCGCCCAGATGTACGGCAACGAGCACGGCGTCGGCGCGGCCCTCGCCGCGTCCGGGCTGAGCCGCGACGAGTTCTTCGTGACCACCAAGCTCAACAACGGCGCGCACCTGCCGGACGACGCCCGGCGCGAGTTCGACGCCTCGCTCAAGGCGCTGGGCACCGACTACGTCGACCTCTTCCTGATCCACTGGCCGCTGCCGGGCCGCTACGACGGCGACTTCAGCCAGACCTGGCGCACGCTGGAGGAGTTCTACCGCGACGGGCGGGCCCGCTCGATCGGCGTCTCCAACTTCACCCAGCACCACCTGGGCCGGCTGTTCGCCGAGACCACGGTGCGGCCGGCGGTGAACCAGATCGAGATCCACCCGTACCTGACCAACGACGCGCTGCGCGCCTTCAACACCGACCACGAGATCGCGAACGAGGCGTACTCGCCGATCGCCCAGGGCGCGGTGCTCGACGACCCGGCGATCGTGACCATCGCCAACGAGGCCGGCAAGACCCCGGCGCAGGTGGTGCTGCGCTGGCACATCCAGCGCGGGGACATCATCTTCCCGAAGTCGAACACCGCCGAGCGGGTCCGGGAGAACTTCGAGATCTTCGACTTCGAGCTCGACGGCGGCGCGATGGGCACCATCACGGCGCTCGACCGCGGCGAGCGCGGCCGCACCGGCGCCAACCCCGACACCATGAACTGGGTGCCGGAAAGCTAGGACCGGACCTGGGCCGGGCGGGTCCGGCCCAGGCCGTGGGCCCAGATGCCCAGACCCACAAGCGGCAGGAGTACGCCGAGAGCGCAGACGCCGGTCCACCCGTACGCGCCGTAGAGCACGCCGGTGACCGCCGACGAGATCGCGCCCCCGACGAAGATCGTGCTGACGAAGACGGTGTTGAGCCGGGCACGGGCGTCTGCGCGCAACGCGTAGACCTCGTGCTGGCTCAGCACCTGGTGACACTGCACGGCGAAGTCCAGCAGCACGGCGGCGGTCGCGAGCAGCACAACACCCCGCTGCCCGGCCAGGGCCAGCCCGAAGGACAGGGCGGCGAGCAGCAGGGCGGCGCCGCTCGCGCTGCGGCCGTACCCCCGGTCGGCGAGCCGGCCCGCGATCGGGGCCGCCGCCGCGCCGCCCGCGCCGACCAGCGCGAAGACCGCGATCTGCCCCTGACCGAAGCCGTGCTCGGCGATGAGCTGGTAGGCGATCGCGGTCCAGAAGGCGCTGAACGCCCCGAACATCGTCGCCTGGCAGAGTGCCCGTCGCCGCAGCACGGGCTCGTGTCGGACCAGCTCACCGAGGCTGGCCAGCAGCGACCGGTAGCCGGCCGGATGATCAGGGCGGCGCAGCGGCAGCACCCGGCGCAACACGAGGGCTAGCCCGAGCATCAGGACTGCCGAGATGACGTAGATGGCGCGCCAGCCCCACAGCTCGGCGACCAGGCTGGACACCGTGCGGGCGAGCAGGATGCCGAGCAGCAGGCCGCTCATCACCTGGCCGACCACCTTGCCCCGGTCCTCGGGCGGAGCGAGGTGGGTGGCCAGCGGCACCAGCACCTGAGCGACCACCGAGGTGACGCCGACCAACACCGACACGACCAGGAACACGGCGAAGACCGGCGAGAACGCGGCGAGCAGCAGGGCCGCCGCAGTGCCGAGCAAGGTGCGGCTGGCCAGCGTCCGGTTTTCCAGCAGATCGCCCAGGGGCAGCACGAACAGCAGGCCGAGCGCGTAACCGGCCTGGGTCAGCGTGACGACGACCGCCGCCGCGCTGCGGCTGACCCCGAACGACGTCGCGATCAGGTCGAGCAGCGGCTGCGAGTAGTACAGGTTGGCGACGGTCAGCCCACAGGCGGCCGCCAGCACCACGGTGACCGCCCGGCTGAGCCGCGGCGACGCCGCGGTGTGGATCGTCATGCCCCGGCGGCTACTTCAGGGCGGTGGGCTCGGTGATGGTCACGCGGACCAGCACCGACGCGTGCACGGTCTGCACCTGCGGGTCGACCTCGAGCGCCAGGTCGGCCTCCGGGGCCCCACCGAACGCGGCCATCCGCATCATCGGCTGCCCGCCCCCGCCGGCGTTCTCATCGGCGATCTCGACCAGCCGGTCCACCTGCGCGCCGACCGCCTCGGCATACTCCCGGGCGCGGCCGATCGCGTCGGCGATGGCGGCCCGGCGCACCTCCGCCCCGGCCCGGCTGCCCGGCCGCAGCTGCCACCAGGGCCCGGACAACGAGGTCTGATCCCGGTCGGCCAGGCGCAGCAGCAGCTCACCCAGCACAGCGAAGTCAGTCACCGTCACGGTCGTGGTGACGCTGCCGGTGTACGCCGAGATGCGCTCGCCGCCCCGCTTGAGCTCGGGGTGGACCTGCACGCCGGAGGTCTCGCGGCGCTCGATCGCCTCGGGAAAATCGTCGAGGTGGGTGCGCAGCTCGGCGGCCCGCTCGGTGAGCCGGGTCAGCGCGGTCTGCCGGTCCTTGTCCCGCGCGGAGACGGTCACGGAGAAGATCGCCAGCTCGGGCGGGACCTCCCGGGTCGCTTCACCACGGACGACGATCATCGGTTGCTCGGCCATGCCCCGACGCTACCCGCCGGGTCCGACAAACCCGGCCGGATGCGAGCCCGACCTGATCGGCCGCCAGCCGGTGCCTACCCAGCAGTCCGGCGGGATCGGGCGAACACGACCCCCGCTCCCACCGCAGCCAGAAGCAGCACCACCCCCGCGGCCACGAACACGAACGGCGGGATACCACCGTCCTCATCGGTCGGTCCGGCATCCGAGACCGCCACAGGAGCCCCGGCCACCGGCGGCGTGCTGGCCGCGGCGCCAGGCTGCGAGGCCGTCAACGCAGCCAGCAGATCCAGCTGCCCAGCGCCGTAGTAATCGTCCCGGCCCTTGTCCCCCCGGTCGATCGCCGTTGCCGTGAGGCGCTGCACGACGTCCGCAGCCGACAGGTCGGGATACTTCGAACGGATCAGCGCCGCCGCACCGGCGACGATCGCAGCCGCGCCGCTGGTGCCCGTGCCGGTCACGTACTTGTCGTCGGGGGCAGGCGCCGGGATGTCAACGCCGGGAGCCACCAGATCGACCTGGGGCCCGTGGTTGGAGAACTTCGCCACCTTGTTCGCCCGGTCCACCGCGCCGACCGTCAGCACCTCCGGGTACGCGCCCGGGAACTCCATCTCGTTGCCCTTGTCGCCGGTGTTGCCGGACGTACCGACCAGCACCACGTCCGCCGCCGCGGCCTCACTCACCGCCGCCCGCAGGCTTTCCCCGTCGGCGATGTCGAAGGCCATGACGATCACCTTGGCGCCGTGGTCGGCGGCCCAGCGGATGCCCTGCCCGACGAAGAACGTGTCGTTGGCCGGGGAGATCGGCATGATCTTCGCCCGCGGCGCGATGCCCAGCACGCCCTCGTCGTCGCCGTGCCCGCGTCCGGCGATGATGCCGGCCATCCCGGTGCCGTGCCCGTTGGTGTCCAGGTCGCCCACCGGCTTGTTCTGCACGACCTGCCGGCCGGGCAGTACGGCACCGCCGAGGTCCTGATGGGTGCCGTCCACCCCGCTGTCGAGCACCGCGACGACGACGCCGTCGCCCTTGCTGATCTGCTGGGCCTGCGCGACCTTGAGCGGCGCGAAGAACCACTGCTTGGCCCGGGCCGGGTCGGCCGAGGCCGGGACCGCCGAGCCGGACACGACCGCAAGAGCCGCGAGACCGGCCAGGATGCCCTGCACGGTACGGCCACCGGCCAGCGTCACCCGTGCCGTCCGATGACGTTCGGGCCCGGGTCGTGCCGCGCGGTGTCCGAGCCGGGTGCGATCACCGGGTCCACGCCCTCGGCCACGCCCCACGGGTTGTCCGGGTCGAACGGCGGCTGCTCACCGTCGCCCGCCCGACGACCGCCACGGGCGCCGCCCGGCATTCCCGGCAGGCCGCTCGTCCCGGTCGTACGGGCCGTGCCCACGGGCTCGTCCGGCAGCCAGGACGGTCGGGGCGGCCGCACCGGCTCGGCCCCACGCCGCTGGCCGGGAGCACGTCCGGCCGCGCCTCGGGCAGCACCGCCAGGTCCACCGACCCCGCCCAGGCCCGCACCGCCTCGCCCGGTCCCGCCCAGGCCCGCGCCGCCCAGACCCGCGCCGCCTCGCCCGGCCCCGCCGCCGGCGCCCCGGCCCTCGCCGGCCACCGTCTCGCCGATGACCGCACCCGAGGGCAGCGCCTGACGCCCGGCAGCTCCCGGACGGGCACCCGGTCGAGCTCCCCGGCCGATTCCGCCCGGGCCGAGGCCGCCGGCGCCCGATCCACCGGTGCCCAGTCCGCCCGCGCCTCCGCCGGTGCCGGTGCCTGTGGCACGCACGCCGGGTTCGATGCCGCCCACACCCGTACCGCGCACGCCGGCCGGTCCACGGCCCGGCGTTCCGCCCGTGCCCAGCGGCCCCACGCCGCCGACCCCTGGGCCGACGATCGGACCCACCGGCGGCACGAGGCCCGGGCCGCTGCCGCCGGGCGGAAGCACTCCAGGCGGATTCACCGGACCCGGATTGACCACCGGCGGGTTGATGACCTCCGCAAGCCCAGGACCGCTACCGCCGCCGGCCGGTCCCTCCGGGACGATCGGATCGCGACCGGGCAGCGGCGGCACCGGATCATGCGGCACCGGCACGCTCACCGTGCCGCCACCACCCCGTCCTCCGGACGATCCGGTCGCGCCAACGGCGCCCGGCGAGCCGCTGCCCGAGCGATCGTCGTCCGGGAGCGTCTCCCCCTCATAGCGGGGATCGACCGGGTCCAGCACGTACGGGTCCGGAACGCGCAACCGGGCCACGTTGTCCTGCACGACCTGCTCGGCCGTGATCATGTGAGCCTGGGCCTGCTTGTCCAGCTCCTCCTCGGCGTTGTCCCACCACGCCGGGACCAGGTCGTCGCTCTTCTGCTTGTACTGCTCCCAGAGCGGCTCGATGTTCTTCTTCGCCTGGCGCAGGGCCTCCAGGATGTTCGCCAGCCCGGTGGCCGTGTCGTCGGCCTCGGTCTTGGCCGCGTCCATCCGGCCGATCAGCTTGTCGACCTCGGCCACGAACGCCGCCGCCGAGTTGTTCTGCTCCGGCGGCCAGGCGCTCACCAGTGCCTCGCGGGCCTTGAGCAGCAGAGCCCGCTGGTCCTTCATGGCACCCGAGATCTCGCCCCAGGCGGACACCTGGCGCCAGGCCTCCGGGTCGTCCTCGTCCTTGACCATCGCCCACAGCCGGGGCGTGTTGTACGACCCCCAGGCCGTGCACCAGCTGCTGTTCAGCACCGGCTCGGTCACAGCGCCACCGCCTTGCCGTTCGGGTAGCGCGGATGGGCGGCCTGCTCGGCGGCGATGCGGGCGCGGCGGGCCTCCTCGGCGGCGCTGAACAGGGCCTGCTCGACGCGCTTGGTGCCCTCGGCCGAGCGGGCGTCGGTGGCGTCGAACTCGGCGGCCACCTTCTCCGCCGCGGCGGCGAGCAGGCGGGCTGCGGCCAGGAAGTTGCTGAGATTTTCGGTGGACGCGCTCAGGCTGCGGGCGTACCGCTGCTTGGCGGCGTGGACGCCGCCGCTGGCGTTCTGCGCGCCGAACGGCACGCCGTCGAGCGGAAGGGTCGCCCGGCCCACCGCCGGCTCGGTGATGTTGTCGACGTCCGCCCGTACGTCGGTGGCGAACTTGGTGAGCCCGCCCGTCTCCACATTGATGCCAGGATCGCCCACGACGCCTCCCCGTAGCCCCGTCGTCACAACGCCATGAGAGTAGCGACCGCGAGCGATGCGCGGGTACCCCGAACCCCCGCGCGGGGTCAGCCGGCGGTGAGGCGGGTGACGGCCGCGGCGACACGTTCGTCGGTGGCGGTCAGGGCGATCCGCACGTGCCGGGCCGCGGCCGGGCCGTAGAACGCGCCGGGTGCCGCCAGGATGCCGCGTTGGGCGAGCCAGTCCACTGTCGCCCAGCAGTCCTCGCCGCGGGTCGACCAGAGGTAGAGCCCGGCGGCCGAGTGCTCGATCTCGAAGCCCGCCTTGAGCAGCGCCTCCCGTAGCGACTCCCGGCGGGCGGCGTAGAGCGCCCGCTGGGCCGTCACGTGCGACTCGTCGCCGAGGGCGGCCACCATCGCCGCCTGCACCGGGGCGGGCACGATCATGCCGGCGTGCTTGCGGACCGCCAGCAGCTCGGCGATCAGCGCCGGGTCGCCGCCGAGGAAGCCGGCCCGGTAGCCGGCCAGGTTCGACCGTTTGGACAGTGAGTGCACGGAGATGACGCCGGTGTAGTCGCCGCCGCAGACCTCGTCCGAGAGCACCGACACGGGCTGCTCGTCCCAGCCCAGCGTCAGGTAGCACTCGTCGCTCACCACGACAGCACCGCGCTCGCGCGCCCAGTCGACCACCTTGCGCAGGTGGTCGGCCGGGAGCACGCGGCCGGTCGGGTTCGACGGCGAGTTGATCCAGACCATCTTCACCCGGGGGTCGGGCCCCAGGGCGAGCGTGGAGTCGGAGCGGACCACCTCGGCGCCGGCCAGGCGCACCCCGACCTCGTACGTCGGGTAGCAGACCTGGGGGATCACCACGACGTCGCCGCGGCCGATCCCGAGCAGCGTCGGCAGCCACGCCACCAGCTCCTTGGAGCCGATCGTGGGCAGCACGCCGAGCCGGCCGGTGGCGCCGCAGGTGCGGGCCAGCCAGTCGGCCATGGCCGTGCGCAGCGCCGGGGTGCCGGCCGTGAGCGGGTAGCCCGGCGCGTCGGCGGCCTCGGTCAGCGCCGCCCGGATCAGCGGCGGGACCGGGTCGACCGGGGTGCCGATCGACAGGTCCACGATGCCGTCCGGGTGGCCCGCCGCAACCTGCTTGGCGGGCTGCAGCAGGTCCCAGGGGAAATCGGGCAGCGAGGCCGACAGCACGGTCAGTGCGCGTCCCCGCGCGGCGGCTGCGCCGTCACGAACGGGGTGTCCTTGTCGATCTTGCCAACCTTGGAGGCGCCACCCGGCGAGCCGAGATCCTCGAAGAACTCGTAGTTCGCGTTCGTGTAGTCCTTCCACTGCTCCGGCACGTCATCCTCGTAGAAGATGGCCTCCACCGGGCAGACCGGCTCGCAGGCTCCGCAGTCGACACACTCATCGGGGTGGATGTAGAGCATCCGATTGCCCTCGTAGATGCAGTCGACCGGGCACTCTTCGATGCATGCCTTGTCGAGCACATCGACGCAGGGCTCAGCGATGATGTAGGTCACGGATCTTTCCCTTCCAGAGCCACGCCGCGGGACACCGCGGCGTTACGGGCAGAGCCTAGTATCTCGCCGGGAGGAGGTGGCACGTGCTCCGACGGCAGGATGTGGGACACCGGGTGGTGGTCCGCCGAATTGTAGGCGTTTCCCAGGATCGCCCACTTTTCACGGACGCGCTCGGCGAGCTGGTCGAATTGACCGAGACGGAACTCACTCTGGCCACCGCCCAGGGCACTCTGCGCGTACCGCTGCGGGAGGTGCACCGCGCCAAGCGGGTGCCCGCCGCCCGCCGGCCGCCCGCCGCCGACGTGATCGCCCTCGAGCTGGCGGCCAACGACGCCTGGCCGGCGCCGACCCAGGCCCGGCTGGGCAGCTGGATCCTGCGCGCGGCGGACAACTGGACCGGCCGGGCCAACGCGGCCCTGCCGATCGGCGACCCGGACCGCACGCTGGAGGCCGCCATCGACGCGGTGGAGCAGTGGTACGCGGCCAAGGGCCAGCAGCCCATGATCAACACACCGATGCCGCTGGCCGCCCCGGTCAACGCCGCCCTGGACGCCCGCGGCTGGACCTCCCGCCCGCTGGTGCTGGTGCAGACGAGCGCGGTGCAGTCGCTGATCAGCGATGTCGAGGCCCGGCGGGACCTGCCTCCGGTCGAGCTGGCCGACTCCCCCACGGACGCCTGGCTGGCGATGGTCTCGGCGCACAAGGGCCGCCTACCCGCTGCGGCCCGGCACATTCTCACCGCCGTGGAGGAAGTCGTCTTCGCCTCCGTGCAGGACGAGGACGGCACCCTGCTCGGGGTCGCGCGCGGCGCGGTGACCGGTCCCGGCCCGGGCCGCTGGCTCGGCGTCTCGCTGGTGCAGACGGCACCCGCGGCCCGCCGGCGCGGCCTGGGCCGGCACGTGATGCGCGCGGTGGCGCAGTGGGCGACCCAGCGCGGCGCCGTGCGCGCCTACCTCCAGGTGGAGGAGCGCAACACGGCGGCGGTGGCGCTCTATCAGGGGCTGGGCTTCAGCACCCACCACACCTACCTGACCCGCGAGGCTCCGCTATAGGGGGTGCCTCCTAGCGGCGGACCACCCGGCGCGGCTTGGTCAGCTTGGCCTTGGCGAAGGCCGCCAGCGACTTCGAGCGGTAGTCGCGGCCCAGCATCGTGGCGAGCCAGTAGCCGAGCAGGGTGCCCACGATGGCGAAGCCGCTGTAGAGCCAGACCTGCGAGAAGAAGTTCCCGGCGCCCCCGGAGAACGGGCTGTCGCCGCTGACGAACGGGCCGACCAGGATGGTCAGCAGCATGCCGCCGATCGCCGCGGCCGCCAGCTCGGGCAGCCAGCTGCTCGGTGGCACCCGCTGCGACCGGAAGAAGGTGACGGTCGCCAGCACCAGCCCGATCACGGCGAACATGACGATGGAGACCCTGTTCTGAGCCGTGTCGTCCTCGTTGAACCCGATGCGGATCACCACTCGCGCGATCACGTTGATCGCGAACAGAGCCGCGGCCAACGAAGCGATCTGCACCCAACGCTGCCTCATTGCGTCCTCCCCGGACGTGCTACGGCTTCGCGCCGCAGATGAATCTAGGCTCGGGATCGTAGCGCCAGGTGAACTTCTCGCGCTCGACCTCTCGGCCATCCTTGCGGATGACGCGCCATGCGTCCTGGGTGAAACCTGGGAGTCCGCTGGAAGCGATGCACTTCGGGCCCGGCTCGCGGTAGACGGTGGGCGGCGAGGTGATGTTGCGGCGCGGGCTGCGTACGGTCTTGACGCTGTCGTAGACCTTGGTGCTCCACATCGACACCGTCACCGACTTGCTGGTGTACGAGGTGTCGATCAGGATCCCGTACGGCGTGGTGTTCTTGAACTTCAGATCGAGGGTCGGATAGAAGATCGTCGACTCGATCACCGCGGGATAGCGGGAGAAGTAGAACGAGTGCGGCTTGTGCTCGACGTCCTCGAGCCCCGCGTAGTAGGCGGCGTTGAACAACGTGGTGGTGAACTGCGAGGCCCCGCCGCCGACCCCGGGCTCCAGCTTGCCGCCCACGATGACCGGTGCGTCCTTGTAGCCGGCCGCGTACGTCCGCTCGCCGGTGTGCTTGTTCAGTGAGAAGGTCTCGCCCGGCTGGACCACGGCGCCGTCGACGGCCCGGGCGATCGTCATGATGTTCTGGCTGCGCGGGGACTTGCGGCCACCGGTGAAGTAGGTGGTGAAGGTCGAGACCTTCTCCTTGACGCCGAGCTGGGCCAGGTCGCTCTCGGTGGTGGCGCCCTCCTGCCGGGACAGCTCAGCCTCGACAGTGCGGGGCGCCGGGTCGGGCAGCACAGCGAGCACGGCCGGCCCGAGCTTGGCCAGGTCGACCAGGTCGCCGGGCGTACCAGCGACGATCTTCGGCTTGCCGCCGGCGACGGTGATCGTCGCCTGCTCCGGCTCCCGCTCGACCGCCGCGAACGCCTTCGCCGCCGCGGCGTGCAGCTTGGGGCCGTCGATCGCCGGGGTCAGCCGGCCGTCGTCGTCGGCCCGGAAGACCAGGCCCTTGGCGATCGCCTTCGGGCTCAGCGTCAGCGACTTGTCCCCCACCGTCACGGTGACCGGCGCGGCGACGGCCGGGACGGCCAGGTCCGCGACCAGCGCGTCGACCTGCTCCCGGGTGGTCGCCGGCGGCCGGGGCACGAGCGTGATCGTGGCGATGCCGCCGACCAGCCAGGACTGCCGGACCGCGGCCGCGGCGGCCGCCACGTCCAGGCCCTGCCCGGCAGCCGGGTAGGTGGGCTTCGGGACCAGTCCCGCGTACGTGATGCCGGGTTTCTTTCCGGTGATCTTCTTCGGGTCGAGGCGCTCGCGCAGCGCCTTCTCCAGCTTCGCCTCGTCCAGCTCGATCACCGGCGGCACGCTGCGGGTGCCGGTCAGCCGGGGACTGCCCTTGATCGCCTTGCCGACGCTCAGGTCGACGTTCAGCCGCAGCGCGAGGTCGGCGGCCGCCAGCGAGAACCGCTCCCCGGCCAGGTCGATCGCGACGGGGGCACCGATGCGCGGGGCCACCGCGTCAGTCAGCGCCCGTTCGGCCTCGGTGCGGGACTTGCCGCCGAGCTCGACACCGAGGATCTCGGTGCCCCGGGGGACGTCACCGCCGTACACCCAGGCGGCCGCGCCGGCCGCGGCGATGAGCACGGCGGCCACGGTGCCGACCGCGACGATCCGCTTGCGGTTGACCGGGCCGTCCGCCGGTGGCGCGGCCGGCGGGGACACCGTCGCGGAGGCCTGACCGGTGGGGGTCTCAGAGGCGAACACGGCGCAAGTGTGCAGGCCGCGGGCCGGCACCGACAACCAACACGAGTGGTCGTCACTGCTTTGTGACAGGCGGCCTCTTCAAGATCAAACGGTACGTGTAGACCGCGAAGGTCAGGCTGCCGACCAGGATCATCACCAGCGCGACCCAGTCCTCGCCACTGATCAGATAGTCGCCCTCGGTGGTCCGCATGCCCGCCGCGAAGAACATGATCAGTGTCCAGACCGCCCACGGCACCGCCAGCGCCCAGCGCCGGCCCACCGTGGTCACGGCGAACCAGCAGAGCGCCAGATTGGCCAGCACGGCCGCCGGGACGGCGACACCGATCGGCACCCCACCGAGCCGCAACGGCGACAGGAAGATCTCCAGCGCCGCGGTCAGCACGGTGGCCAGCACAGCGAGGAGCACTCCGGCGATCCGGAAGGTCAGCTCCAGCGCCCTACCGGGCGGAGCGGGCGGCGGCGGGTCGGCTGTCGGGGAGACCGAGGGCGCTTCGAGCGTCATCGCCCCACCACGTTGCTGAAAAGGTCGTCCTCCCACTTGTGCGGGCCACTCACCTCGCCACGCTCGCCCTTGACCAGGGTGAAGTACTCCACGCCCATGAACTCGCCGCCGAAGTCGCCGGCGATGCCGTACAGCCAGGAGTTGTCCGGGATCTGGGTGGCGTGCGCGCGCATCGCGGCCACCTTCTGCTCGTAGAAGTCGGTGCCGTCGATCCGGGCGGCGATCTCGTCGTCCGGATGGCCGAACGGGAAGTCCTCGACGTTCTCCACGTCGGCGAACGGGTTGTCGTCCATCCCCTTGAACGCCTCCATGCCGCCCTCGAGCACGCTGCGGGGCATGGCGGTCCAGTAGATCTTCTCCGGGGCGAAACCTTCGGCCTCGGCCAGCTCGGCGGCCCGCATCGCGACCCGGTGGGCCTGGATGTGGTCCGGGTGGCCGTAGAAGCCGTTCTCGTCGTAGGTGATCAGCACCTGCGGGCGTACCTCCCGCATGACCTCCAGGCACTGCCGGGCCGCCTCCTCCAGGTCGGCCTGCCAGAACGCCCGGGGATGGTTGTTGGTCTCCAGCCCCATCATCCCGGAGTCGCGGTAGCGGCCCGCGCCGCCGAGGAAGCGGTGGTCGGTGACGCCGAGGGCGGCACAGGCCCGTTCCAGCTCGACGATGCGCCAGCCACCGAGCTGGTCGGCCTGGCGCGCCTCCAGCTGCGCCAGCGCGGGCACGTGGATCTCGCCCTCCTCACCCAGCGTGCAGGTCACCAGGGTCACCTGGGCGCCCTCGGCGGCATACCGGGCCATGGTGGCGCCGGTGCCGGTGACCTCGTCGTCGGGATGGGCATGCACGAGCATCAGGCGGCGTGCGGGCAGCGCGTTCGTCACGCGCGCCACTCTACGCGCGAGCGCCCGGCGGCCTCGCGTGTGCGGTTTGCCGGGCGCGAGGGGCGGGTGATCAGCGATGCTGGTCAGCGTGGAGTATCCCGAACTCGCGGACCGCACCGGCCGGTTCCGCTTCGGCGCCCCGCACGCCTTGACGGTCGGTGACGACGGCGCGCGGGTGGCCTTCCTGCGCTCCGCCGGCCCGTACGACCCCGCGCCGGCGTTGTGGGTGCTCAACGTGGCCACCGCCGCCCTCACCGAGGTGACGCCGGGGCCGGTCGACTCGTACGCCGGGTCGGCATCGCTCGACATGCTGGCCTGGGCCCACGACGGGCAGCTGTCCTCCAGCACCGCGGGCCCGATCGCCACCGCCGCCGCGGTGCACGACCCGCGGCCGGACCCGACCGGGCAGCACATCGGGTACGTGACGACGGACGGCAGCCTGCGCGTGGTCACGGACGGCAACGACGAACTGCTGGCCGGGGAGCCCGGCAGCGGCGTGACCTGGGGCGTGGCCGGGCCGGTGGCCAAGGAGTTCGGGCGCGACCGTGGCTGGTGGTGGGCCCCGGACGGGACCCGGATCCTGGCCGTACGCGGCGCCGGCCCGTCGAACAGCCTGCACCTGCTCGACCTGTACGGCGGCTGGGTCGACGTGCACTGGGACCGCGAGACGTACCCGTACCTGGTCGACGTGCACTGGCACGGCCCCGGCAACGCGCTGATCACCGTGCTGCGCCGAACCCAGCAGCACGGCCTGGTGCTGTCCGTCGATCCGCGCACCGGGGAGACCCAGGTGCACGCCGAGCTGGCGGACGCGCGGTGGGTGGAGCCCGTACCCGGAACTCCCCGGCAGCTGCCCGACGGCCGGGTCCTGGTCGGCGGTGAGCTGGCGCACGACGGCTTCGACGCCCGCTGCCTGTTCGCCGACGGCAGCCTGATCACCCCGCCCGGCCTCTACGTCCGGCGGGTCGCCGGGGTGCTGCCGCGCCCCGCCGGCGGCCCCGAGCTGATCATCGAGGGCACCGACGGCGAGCCCTCCGAGCAGCACGTCTTCGCGGTCCGCACCGCGCTGGGCGGCGGCAGCGCGAGCGCCCGCCGGCTCAGCACCACCCCCGGCTGGCACACCGCCGCGGTCGGCGGCGACGTGCTGGTCCTGGACCTGACGGTCGTCCGCGGCGCCGCGGACGTGGCGACACTGCCGTCGCTGGCCGAACCGCTGCCGTACCACCCGGAGCCGCTCCTGCAGCGGGTGACCGACCGCCGGCTGCCGGCCGCGGTGCTGTATCCCACCGGCCACGTCACCGGAACCCGCCTGCCGGTCCTGCTCGACCTGGGCGCGGGACCGGGCCACCAGCACGTCGTGGCCGACGCGGCCGCCTGGCAGGACCGGCAGTGGTGGGCCGACGCCGGCTTCGTCGTGGTCAGCGTCGACTCCCGGGGTACGCCCGGAGTGGCGCCCAGCTTCGAGAAGGTGGTCTACCGGCGGCTCGCCGACGTGGCCCTCACCGACCAGATCGACGCGCTGCACGCCCTCACCGGCAAACACCCCGACCTCGACCTGACCCGGGTAGCGGTCCGCGGCACCGGCCTCGGCGGCTGGCTCGCGGCGCTGGCCCTGACCCGCCGGCCCGACCTGTTCCGCTGCGGCGTCGCCCGCGACCCGGTCACCGACTGGACCGCACTGCCGCCCGCGTACGCCGAGCGCTACCTGGGCAGCCGCACCGACAACTCCGATGTCTACGACCACCACAGCGTCACCCCGCCGGCGACGCTCCTGATCTCCCCCGACGGGGACCTGTCCGCAGAACTCGCATTCGTGACCCGGGAGTGTGCATGACGTCAGCCCTGATCGGCCGCAGCCTGCCCATGGAAGCCCTGGCGACGACCGAGTCCGACTACCTCCAGCTCGGCGAGACGTCGGCGCGCACGGAGCTGTGGGACGGCGGCGTGCTGACGTGTCCCAGAGACACGCCGCGACACCAGCTGATCCTGAACGCCCTGGCCAACGCGTTGCGGGCGAACCGCACGGACCTGAACGTGATCTCCGGCGTACCGGTGCGCCTGGGCCCGGGCCGGATCGCGGTCCCGGACCTGATCATCGCGGGCACGATCGACCTGGACCAGCCGCTGGTGGAGGCCCAGTCGGTCCGCCTGGTCTGCGAGATCACCTCCCCGGCGAGCGCGACGGTGGACTGGACGCTCAAGATGCACGCGTACGCCCAGGCCCGGATCCCGTGCTACCTGGTGGCCGAGCCGGAACGCGGGCTGCTGCACAGCAACATGCTGTCGGCCCAGGGCTACGTGGAACAGTCGGTGATGCAGCTTGTCCGCGTCACCGGCCTCGATCTCTGACCGGTCTGATCATGGGCCCGATGTGGGAAACTCAGGCCATGACGTCCGCCATCATGGGCCAGGGAACGCCGGTGACAGAGGAGGAGTTCTTCGCGCTCGGTGAGACATCCAAGCGCATTGAACTCTTCGACGGGAGCTTGTTCGTGACCCCCGCCCCGACTCCCCGGCACCAGGTGATCTCCCGCAGGCTGGCCAATCTGCTGGATCAAGGAGCCCTGGACGCGAACTTGACCGTGATGGAAGCGGTCAATGTGCGGCTGCAACCAGGTCGAATCCCAATTCCCGACGTTGTCGTCACGGCCGAGGTCGACTTGGATGTGTTGATCGTCGACGCTGAGGACGTTCTGCTGGTCTGCGAGATCGTTTCGCCGTCCAACGCCTCGGCCGACAAGGTGCTGAAGATGCACTACTACGCGGCTGCGGGAATTCCCTGGTACCTGCTCGTCGAGCAGGAGACGCAGGCTCTTCACCTCTACGAGCTGGCCGGCGGCAACTATCGGGAACATTCCGTGACCAAGCCCGGCGATGTCCTGCACCTGACCGACCCGGTCGTGGCGACCATCGCGCCTGAAGATCTGCTGCCACGCCGCCGTTCTTAAAGCCGGACAAGGGTTGTCAGGTTTTGCCGACAGCCTCGGCGGTATGACGAAGCAATCACTGACCGGAAAGGTCGCTCTCGTGGCCGGCGCCACCCGGGGTGCCGGGCGGCAGATCGCCGTTCAGCTCGGCGCCGCCGGCGCCACGGTCTACGCCACCGGCCGCAGTACGCGCACCCAGCGGTCCGAGATGAACCGGCCCGAGACCATCGAGGAGACCGCCGAGCTTGTCACGGCCGCCGGCGGCACCGGTATCGCGGTGCCCGTCGACCATCTGGTCCCGGAGCAGGTCGAGGCCCTCGTACAACGCATCGACACCGAGCAGGGCCGGCTGGATGTGCTGGTCAACGACGTGTGGGGCGGCGATCCGCTGGCCACCTGGCACAAGCCGGTCTGGGAGCAGCCGCTGGACCCGGGGCTGCGGCTGCTCCGGCTGGCGGTCGACACGCACATCATCACCAGCCACTTCGCGCTACCACTGCTGATCCGTACGCCGGGCGGCCTGGTCGTGGAGATGGGTGACGGCACCACCGCCTACAACACGGTGAACTACCGGTTGTCGGTCTTCTACGACCTGGCCAAGTGGTCGGTGAACCGGCTCGCTTTCGCCTGGTCGCAGGAGCTGGCCGAGCACGGCGCGACCGCGGTGGCGCTGACCCCGGGCTGGCTGCGGTCGGAGATGATGCTCGACATCTACGGCGTCACCGAGGAGAACTGGCACGAGGCCACCCAGCGTGAGCCGCACTTCGCCATCTCGGAAACCCCGGCCTTTGTCGGGCGCGCGGTTGTGGCGCTGGCCGCCGACGAGGACCGGGCCCGGTGGAACGGCCGTTCGGTGTCCAGCGGCGAGCTGGCCCAGGTGTACGGCTTCACCGACCTCGACGGCAGCCGGCCGGACGCGTGGCGTTACCTGGTCGAGGTGCAGGATCCCGGCAAGCCCGCCGACGTGACCGGCTACCGGTAGAGCGAGCGCGTCCGCTCCGCGGCCGCGGCTACCCGGGAGCGCAGCTCCGGCGGGTCGATCACTTCCACCTCCGGGCCGAGGCTCAAAACGTACGTGTAAGCCACGTCCGGCGACTCGACCGGCAACCGGGTCCTGACCCAGCCGTCCGGGTCCGGCTCGCCGGCTGCCTGCTCGGCCTCCTGGCGGGCGATGGGCTCGACCACGTACCGCAGCAGCCGCCGGCCGTGCGGGCTGAGCCGGACCGTGATGGTCTCGCGCAGCATCTGCCGGACGAAGTCCGCGGCCCGGTCCGCCCAGAACGACGGCAGGTCGAAGTCCGGATCCCGCTCGAAGGTGTCCCCGGCCGGCTCCGCCGCGACGACCCGGTCGGCGCGGTAGACCCGCAGGTCGGCGCCGACCTTTCCGACGAGGTACCAGACGCCGTTCTTAAGGACCAGACCGTACGGCGCGACGGTACGGGTCACCTCGTCACGGCTGCGGTACCGCAGGGTCAGGACCTGGTCGTGCCAGACCGCCCGGGCCAGGTCGGCCAGCAGCGGCGGCGGATCGGTGTCGCCGAACCAGCCCGGTGCGTCCAGGTGGAACCGCTGGCCGGCGCTCTGCGAGGCGTCCCGCAGCACCGGCGGCAGGGCGGCGAGCACTTTGCGCCGTACCGTCCGGACCGGCTCGGCCAGGCCCATGTCCCGCGCCGGACCGGGAAGCCCGGCCAGGAACAATGCCTCGGCCTCGGCCGGGCTCAGCCCGGTCAGCCGGGTGCGGTAGCCGCCGACCAGGCGGTATCCGCCGGTGCGGCCCTGCTCGGCGTAGACCGGCACGCCGGCCGCCGACAACGCCAGCACGTCGCGGTACACGGTCCGCTCCGAGACCTCCAGCTCGGCGGCCAACTCGGCCGCGGTCAGCATGCCGCGCGACTGCAGCAGCAGCACGAGGTTGATCAGCCGGGCAGCACGCACGGACCGATTCTGCACCCGGCACCGCGGCGCCGGGGCGGCTCAGGCGGCGGCGAGCTGGTTCCGGCCGGCCCGTTTGGCCGTGTAGAGGTGGGCGTCCGCGCGGTCGTAGAGGTCGCGGCCGCGTTCGCCGCTGTGGCAGGCGGCCAGGCCCATGCTCAGCGTCACCGTCAGGCCGGGCGCGATCGTGCTCCAGTCCCGGGCCAGGATCACCCGGCGGATGCGTTCGGCGATCTGCCGGGCCTCGTCCTCACCGGTGGTCAGGAACATGGCGAACTCGTCCCCGCCGAAGCGGATGGCCACCTCGTCGTGCCGGCAGTGGGCGCGCAGCACCGCCGCGATCTCGCCCAGCACCCGGTCACCGACGCCGTGCGAGAACCGGTCGTTGATGTCCTTGAAGCGGTCCACGTCGATCAGCAGCAGGGAGCCGCCGTCCGCGGCCGTGTCGATCCGGCGGTCGAACATCCGGCGGTTGCCCAGCCCGGTCAGCGCATCGGAGGTGGCGGCCAGGTCGGCGGTCGTGCGCGCCGCCTCCAGCTCCACCCGGCGGTACGCCTGCCGCAGCATCGTGCGCCGGTCCAGCCGCAGCTGCCACAGCGCCTCGACGTGGCTGCGCAACGACTCGAGCGCCGCCTGCGTCGCGTCGCCGGGGAACTCCTGCACGGCAGTGATGGCCAGCTCGTACTGGAACAGCAATCGCTGCGATCGCAGGACGGACAGTTCCAGGGCTGCCCGGAACTCGCGGCGGGCGGCCCGCCACTGACCGGTGGCCCGCAGAGCCAGCCCGTGCGCGAGGTGCAGCAGGCGGGCCTCGTGCTGCTGCCCGGCCTCCCGCATCTCCAGCAGCAGCTCGTCGACCAGCGCGAACGCTTCCGCGATCCGGCCGCTCTTGGCGTGACAGACCGCGAGCAAGGCCGCCCCGACCGGCGAGTCGATGCCCTGGCCGACCCAGTACTGCAGCACGGCCCCGCTCTTGTCGACCAGCGCGGCCGACTCCTCGGTCCGGCCCACCTGCTCCAGCCGCAGCGCCCACTCCAGCCATGTCTCGGCGTGGGTCAGCTCGGCGGCGGACCGGTACAGGTCGTCCGGCGACTCGAACGACTCCACGCACAGGCGCATGGCGTGGTCCGCCAGCTCGAAGAGCTCCGCGCCCCGGGCGTGGATCAGCACCTCGGCGGTGTCGGCCATGATCTTGGCGTCGGTGGCCCGCGGGCCACTCAGCTCGGCCGGATCGCTGACCAGCTCCTCGGCGATGGCCAGGGCCTCGTCGAGGCGGCCGAGGGCGCTCAGGGCGTACATCCGGCCCAGCCGGCTGACCCGGTAGGTGCGGCGGTCGCCGAGCAGCAGCGTGACCGCTTCCGCCTCGTCGGCGGCCAGCAAAGTCTCCGTGTGGTGGCCCCGGATGGTCAGGTCGTGCACGTGCAGGGCGAGGCCGGCGAAGGGACCGTACGGCGAGACCAGCACCGGCAGGCGGTTCATCGTCGTTCCCCGTTCCCCATGGCCCTATGGTCGGCCGATCCGCCCCCGATGTGAGGGGTCCGCGCCGGGCCGGGCAGAGAATGTCGGAGGGTTCGCCTAGGGTCTCGGGCATGAGCGTGGATCACTTCGACGAGGCCGGCACGGCGGTCCAGGCCGCTCTCGACGCCGGCGCCCGATACGCGGACGCACGGGTGATGCTGCGGCGCACCGAGACCATGAGCGCCCGTGACGGCGACGTCGAGGACCTCAGCTCCGACGAGAGCGCGGGCATCGGCGTGCGGGCGCTGGTCGGGTCGAGCTGGGGCTTCTACGCCGTACCCGACCTGTCCGACGCCGCCGCCCGCGCGGCCGGCCGCCGGGCCGCCGAGATCGCCGCCGCCAGTGCTCTGGTGCCCGGCCCGGCGATCGACCTGGTCCCGACCGGCGCCGGCACGGCCAGCTGGGCCAGCCAGTGCGAGATCGACCCGCTCTCGGTGCCGCTGTCGGTCAAGGGTGACCTGCTCGTCGCGGCCACCGCGGCGGCCCGTGACGCGGGCGCCGACCTGGCTGAGGGCATCTACCAGATCTGGGACACCCGCAAGTGGTTCGCCTCCAGCGACGGTCACCGCATCGACCAGCACATCCGCGAGTGCGGCGCGGGCATCACCGCGAGCGCGTACGGCGACGGCGAGATCCAGCGCCGGTCCTGGCCCTCGCACCGCGGGCAGTACGGCACCCGCGGCTGGGAGCTGGTCGACGAGCTGGCCCTGACCGACAACGCCGCCCGGATGGCCGATGAGGCGCGGGCGCTGCTGACCGCCCCGCTCTGCCCGTCCGGCGAGACCACCCTGATCCTCGGCGGCGAGCAGCTCGCCCTGCAGATCCACGAGTCGGTGGGGCACGCCATCGAGCTCGACCGCATCCTCGGCTGGGAGGCGGCTTTCGCCGGCACCTCCTGGCTCGACCTGGACCAGCTCGGCACCCTGCGGTACGGCTCCGACCTGATGAACATCACCATCGACCCGACGATCCCGGGCGCGCTGGGCAGCTTCGGCTACGACGACGAGGGCTCACCCGCGGTCAAGCGCGACGCCGTCCGCAACGGCCGCTGGGTGGGCGTGCTGGCCGGACGCGACTCCGCCGCGATGGCCGGGCTGGACTACGCCGGCAGCGTCCGCTCCGACGGCTGGGCGCGGCTGCCGATGGTGCGGATGACCAACGTCGGCCTGGAGCCGGGCCCGCACACCCTCGACGAGATCATCGCGGCGACCGACGACGGCGTGCTGATGGACATCAACCGGTCCTGGTCGATCGACGACCGCCGGCTCAACTTCCAGTTCGGCTGCGAGATCGGGTACGAGGTGAAGAACGGCAAGCGCGGGCGGATGCTGCGCAACCCGACGTACACGGGGATCGGCCCGAAGTTCTGGCAGTCGATGGACATGCTGTCCTCCGAGTCGGTCGCCTGGGGCACGCCGAACTGCGGCAAGGGCCAGCCCGGTCAGATCGGGCACACCGGCCACCCGGCCGCCCCGGCCCGCTTCACCGGCGTGCGCGTGGGGGTGCGGGGATGAGTGCCGAGCTTGATCTCGCGGCCCGGGTCGTCGAGCTGACCCGGCGGCTGGCCGGCCCCGGCGCCGAGGCCGAGGTGGTCGCGGCCCACTCCGCCGAGGCCCTGACCCGCTTCGCGAACTCGGCGATCCACCAGAACGTCGCCGACGCCACCACAACCGTGCGCCTGCGCCTGCACCTCGACGGCCGCACAGCCGGCGGCTCCACGACGGTGACCGACGCCGAGGGCCTGCAGTCGCTGGTCGAACGCACGATCGCCGCTTCCCGTCTGTCCCCGCCCGACCAGGCCTGGACCGGTCTCACCCCGCCCACGCCGCTGCGGGAGTCTCCCGCCTTCGACGAGGCCACCGCCGCCGCGGGCCCGCACGAGCGCGCCGCCCGCGTCCGCGACTTCGTCCGGGCCGCTGACGGGCTGGAGACGGCCGGCTTCTGCCGCACGACGTATGCCTCGGGTGGTTTCGCCAACACCGCCGGCCAAGCTGTCGAGGGCCGGGCCGCCGAGGCGGCGATGGACGGCATCGCTCGCCTCGCCGGAGCGGACGGCGTGGCCCGCCGCGCGAGCAGCCGCCTGACCGACCTGGACGGCACCGCGCTGGGCACCCGTGCAGCGGCGAAGGCCCGCGCGGGCGGCCGCCCGATCGAGCTGCCCCCGGGCCGCTACGAGGTCGTCCTGGAGCCGACCGCGGTGGCCGACATCCTCGACAACCTGGCCACCTTCGGCTTCAACGGCAAGTCGTTCGCGCAGCACCAGTCCTTCGCGGAGCTGGGCGCCCAGCAGTTCGACCAGGCGGTGACCATCCTCGACGAGCCACTGGGCGCGACCCTGCCGTTCGACCAGGAAGGCACGCCGCGCGACACCCTGATCCTGGTCGACGAGGGCACCACCACGGCGGTCAGCCACGACCGCACGTCAGCGGCCGAGGCCGGTTCGACCTCCACCGGTCACGCCGGTGCGGCATCCCGCTCCTGGGGCCCGATCGCCTCCAACCTGCGCCTGGCCTCCGGGCCGGGCGGTGCCGCCTCCTCCCCGGAGACCGGCGAAGGCCCGACGGCGGCTTCGGCTCGCGCCCTGGTCAGCGGCATGCGGCGGGGTCTGCTGATCACCGACTTCTGGTACACCCGGGTGCTGGACCAGAAGAGCCTGGTCATCACCGGCCTGACCCGCAACGGCGTCTGGCTGGTGCAAGACGGCGAGGTGACGGCGGCGGTGGGGAACATGCGGTTCACCCAGTCCTATCCGCAGGCGCTGGGGCCGGGAGCGGTGCTGGGAGTGGGGGCCGAGGGGGTGGCGCTGCCCGATCGGTGGTCCGGGGTTCGTTACACGGCACCGGCCCTGCACCTGCAGTCCTGGAACCTGACCGGCAACGCCTCCGGCTGACCGGCTCCGGCCGACGGGCTCCGGCTGACGGGCTCCGGCCGACGGGCTCCGGCCGACGGGCTCCGGCCGACGGGCTCCGGCGCGGTTCCCGACGCCGCTGGAACCCGCGGCGGGACGCCGCACCGCGAAGTCCCGCCGTCTCGCTCGCGGATGGACCCGCGCCCGGAAGCTCCACCGGCTCGGCGCCGCCGAAGACCTGCCGGGCTGCCCGGCCGTGGTGGCCGCGCCGTTCGAGGATGGAGCGTCGGCGGGCCATCCGGGCCCGCCCTGAGCCGAGGGTCCACGTCGCGCTGCTGGGCGGGGCATTGACCGGCGTGTTTCACTGGGCCGGTGAGCGCTGGATCGATGAGTGACGGGCCGCGTGACCAGGAGTCCGACGGCTACCGCACGGCCGACGAGCCGACCACCGGCCCGCCCGCCGGTGCTGTGTCCGCGTCCGCCTTCGACGCCGACACGACGTCGGAGACCCAGGCCGTGCCCCGAGCCGGGAGCGCCGGCGGAGCCGGGACCGGGAGCAGCGCTGGGACCGGGAGCGGAGCTGGGACCGGGAGCGGAGCTGGGACCGGGAGCGGCACTGGCAGCGCCGGCGGAGCTGGGACCGGGAGCGGCGCTGGCAGCGCCAGCGGAGCTGGGACCGGGGGCCGCGCTGGCAGCGCCAGCGGAGCTGGGACCGGGGGCCGCGCTGGCAGCGCCAGCGGAGCTGGGACCGGGAGCGGAGCTGGGAGCAGGAGCGACACCGGGAGCGCAAGCGGCACCGGGAGCGGGACTGGGACGAGCGGGGCCGAGCCATCCGATTCCGGTGCGGACGCCGGCCCAGGCGTTGCGTCGGCTGGACGGGACAGCCGGCCCACCGCCGGGACCAGGCCCCGGGCGAGGACGTCGGGCAGCCGCCTCAGCGCCGGGCAGCCGACCGAGGCTGAGGCCAAGGCTGAGGCCGAGACCAAGAAGCGGCGCCGGCGCCGGCTGTTCGTGGCCGGGATCGCCGTGGCCGCCGCCGTCATCGTCATCGTGCTCTGCGCCGGCGGCCTTGCCGTGCTGCGGGCCGTTTCCGGCTTCCGGGACGATGCCGCTGATGCCCGGGAGGATCGGCGGCTCCGCGACGGCGCCTGCCTAGAGCTCGAAGGCCGGCTCAACCGGCTCGTTCCGCCCGGCGCCACCACCACCCCGCAGACGCGGGCCGTCGCGGTCCGGGATGAGAACGCCGCCACCCGGATCTACGTCGGGCGGTTGGACGATCAGCGGGTCGAGGACAGCTGGCGGGAGCTGCTCGATGCGCGTACCGCCTTCGCCGAGGCGCTTGATGCGCAGGTCAAGTCCCGTACCCCCGCGTTTTTTGTCGCTCCCGCGCCCCGCGACGGGGTCTCGCTGACCGATCAGCTGGCGCGGTGGTCGCCCGCCGCCTGCGCCGGGCCGATCCGCCGGCTTGCCGCGCCCGACCTGTAGCCCGTGGTAAGCCTTCCCTTACACGGCAGGAAGCTGACCTTCGTTGTAACGTGTGCCACACATTGCGGACGCACACCCCAAACAGGCGCGCCCGCCGGCAGATGCAGGCCACTGTCAGCACCGTCAGGGAGACGTCAATGACGACGACGGCAACGAGGTCGGATCCGGGGCGCTCACGCGCTGCGATCGCGGCGAAGACGTTGCGTACGGACCGGTGGTGGTTCCCACCGCTGATCACCTTCGTGGGGTTGTCGGCGTGGGTGATCTACGCCACCGTCCGCGTGTTCATGCACAAGTGGTACTTCATCGAGGAGCACCACTACCTCACCCCGTTCTACTCACCGTGTCTGACCGATCGGTGCGTCGAGGGGTCGGCCTTGTTCGGCACCCCGCTGCCCAGCTTCTGGCTCCTGCCGGAAGCGGCGCTCACTCTGCCGTTCCTGCTGCTCTTCCGCCTCACCTGCTACTACTACCGCAAGGCCTACTACCGGGCCTTCTGGTTGTCGCCGCCGGCCTGTGCCGTCCCGGACGCGCACGAGAAGTACACCGGTGAGACGCGGTTCCCGCTGGTCTTCCAGAACCTGCACCGGTACGCGTTCTACGCCGCCGCCATCATCTCCGTCATCAACACCTGGGACGCGGTCATCGCCTTCCGGTCCGGTGACGAGTTCGGCTTCGGGCTGGGCAACGTGATCCTGGTCGGCAACGTGGTGATGCTGTGGGCGTACACGTTGTCCTGTCACTCCTGCCGGCACATCGCCGGCGGCCGGTTGAAGCACTTCTCCAAGCACCCGGTGCGGTACCGCTTCTGGACCTTCGTGTCGAAGCTCAACGCCCGGCACATGATGCTCGCGTGGATCACGCTGGGCACCCTCGCCCTGACCGACTTCTACATCATGGCGCTCGCGGCCGGCTGGTGGCCCGACCTGCGCTTCATCAACTAGAGGGCCCCCCATGACAACCCGAATCGAACGACACCACTACGACGTCGTCGTGATCGGCGCCGGCGGCGCCGGGCTGCGGGCGGCCATCGAGGCCCGGCTCGCCGGCAAGCGCACCGCGATCATCAGCAAGTCGCTGTTCGGCAAGGCGCACACGGTCATGGCCGAGGGTGGCGCGGCCGCGGCCATGGGCAACGTGAACAGCCGCGACAACTGGATGGTGCACTTCCGCGACACCATGCGCGGCGGCAAGTTCCTGAACAACTTCCGGATGGCCGAGCTGCACGCCAAGGAAGCGCCGGAGCGGATCTGGGAGCTGGAGACCTACGGTGCGCTGTTCGACCGCACCAAGGACGGCAAGATCTCCCAGCGCAACTTCGGCGGCCACGAGTACCCGCGGCTCGCGCACGTCGGCGACCGGACCGGCCTGGAGCTGATCCGCACCCTGCAGCAGAAGATCGTCTCGCTGCAGCAGGAGGACTTCGCGGAGACCGGCAACTACGATGCCAAGATCCGGGTCTTCTCCGAGACCACGATCACCGAGCTGCTGCTCGAGGGCGACCGGATCGCCGGGGCGTTCGGCTACTACCGCGAGTCCGGCGAGTTCATCCTGCTCGAGGCGCCCGCGGTCGTGCTGGCCACCGGCGGCGTCGGCCGCTCGTACAAGGTGACCTCGAACTCGTGGGAGTACACCGGGGACGGGCACGCGCTGGCCCTGCGGTCCGGCGCCACGCTGATCAACATGGAGTTCCTGCAGTTCCACCCGACCGGCATGGTGTGGCCGCCCAGCGTCAAGGGCATCCTGGTCACCGAGTCGGTCCGCGGTGACGGCGGCGTGCTCAAGAACACCGACGGCAAGCGGTTCATGTTCAACTACGTCCCCGACGTCTTCCGCAAGCAGTACGCGGAGACCGAGGAGGAGGCGGACCGCTGGTACAAGGACCCGGACAACAACCGGCGCCCGCCCGAGCTGCTGCCCCGCGACGAGGTCGCCCGGGCGATCAACAGCGAGGTCAAGGCCGGCCGGGGTACGAAGGCCGGCGGCGTCCTGCTCGACATCGCCAGCCGGCTCCCCGCCGAGGAGGTCCAGCGGCGGCTGCCGTCGATGTACCACCAGTTCAAGGAGCTGGCGGACGTCGACATCACCAAGGAGCCGATGGAGGTCGGACCGACCTGTCACTACGTGATGGGTGGCGTCGAGGTCGACCCCGACTCGGCGGCGGCGTTCGGCCGGGTCGAGGGCCTGTTCGCGGCGGGTGAGGTCTCCGGCGGCATGCACGGCTCCAACCGGCTCGGCGGCAACTCGCTCTCCGACCTGCTGGTGTTCGGCAAGCGCGCCGGTGAGCACGCGGCCGCGTACGCCGACGCGCTGGCCAAGCGGCCCAAGGTCACCACCGGTGACGTGGAGAAGGCCGTGGACGCCGCGCTGGCCCCGCTGAGCCGGGAGAACGGCGAGAACCCGTACACGTTGCAGCAGGACCTGCAGGCCGTGATGGGCGACCTGGTCGGCATCATCCGCCGCGAGGGTGAGCTGACCGACGCGCTCAAGCGGCTCCAGGAGCTGAAGCTGCGGGTGGCCAACGTCAGCGCGGCCGGCGGTCGCAAGTACAACCCGGGCTGGCACCTCGCGCTGGACCTGCGCAACATGCTCATCGTCTCCGAGTGCACCGCGAAGGCGGCGCTGGAGCGTGAGGAGTCGCGTGGCGGGCACACCCGGGAGGACTTCCCGAAGATGAGCCCGCAGTGGCGGCTCATCAACCTGGTCTGCTCCCTCGACGAGGGAGGCGACGTGCACCTGGAACGCAAGCCGGTGCCGGCGATGCGCACGGAGCTGATCCAGCTCTTCGAGCGCAGCGAGCTGAGCAAGTACATGACCGACGAAGAGCTCACGGAGGTGGAGTGATGAAGCGTCACTTTCGGGTGTGGCGGGGCGACGCGTCGGGCGGTGACCTCCAGGAGTTCGACGTCGAGGTGAACGAGGGCGAGGTCGTCCTCGACGTCATCCACCGGCTCCAGGCCACCGAGACGCCGGACCTGGCCTGCCGCTGGAACTGCAAGGCCGGCAAGTGCGGGTCCTGCTCGATGGAGATCAACGGCAAGCCCCGGCTGGGCTGCATGACACGGATGTCCACCTTCGAGGAGGACGAGACCGTCACGATCACGCCGCTGCGCACGTTCCCGATCATTCGGGACCTGGTCACCGACGTCTCGTTCAACTACGAGAAGGCCCGCGAGACGCCGGCGTTCGCGCCGCCGCCCGGGGTCAAGCCGGGCGACTACCGGATGAAGCAGATCGACGTGGAACGCTCGCAGGAGTTCCGCAAGTGCATCGAGTGCTTCCTGTGCCAGAACACCTGCCACGTGGTCCGCGACCACGAGGAGAACAAGCCGGCGTTCTCGGGTCCGCGCTACTTCATCCGCGCCGCCGAGCTGGACATGCACCCGCTCGACGACCGGACGGACCGGAAGAACTACTCCCAGGAGCACCAGGGCCTGGGCTACTGCAACATCACCAAGTGCTGCACCGAGGTCTGCCCGGAGCACATCAAGATCACGGACAACGCGATCATCCCGATGAAGGAACGGGTCGTGGACAACCGCTACGACCCGCTCGTCTGGCTGGGCCGCAAGATCTTCCGCCGGGACCAGCTCGAGAACACCCCGGCCCACGCCGGCGGCGGCCGCGGTGCCGGCGGCTCGGGCAGTTCTGGTGGCGACTCGATGGCACCGAGCAACACCGAGGGTGTCACCGGGGTGGCGTCCGGGCTCGGCCCCTCCGCCGCGCGCCTGCCGGAGGGACCGGCGGTGAACGCCGACGGCCGGCTGGACGTGGCCGAGCTGTTGTCGCACCAGGCCGGCGGACCGTCGCCGTTCGGCGACGACCAGGAGTTCCCGCTGCGCGAGGACGGCATCACCTACCGGCATCCGGAGCAGGGCAAGAGCTGAGCAGCGTCACGAACGGCCCGCCTCCCCGGCGGGCCGTTCTGCTTGTCCACCCTCGTCCGCCGCGTCGGCGAGGGCGGCCGACAACAACGCCCGCGCGGTCCAGCTCATCCGTCCGGGAATCTCCGATCGGGGCACCCCGGCGACGTCGGTGAGCCAGACGAGCGACTCGATCCCGGTAGCCGCCCTGATGGCGACGGCCAGCCGGGAAACGTCCAGGCCCGGGTAGGTGTCGCGCAGCGGGACCAGCGCGTCCTTGATCCAGCCGATGGCCCGGCCCTGCCGGAGCGCGGGCCCGTCGCCCTCAGCCGGGGCGGTCAGCGACAGCCGCAGCGCCGCACGGAGTTGCGGCTCCCATTCGAGGACGATGCGCGCGAACCCGGCCATGGTCAGGTCGAGCCGGGCAACCGGATCTTGCGGGGCGTCCGCGCTCAAGGAGCCGGCGCCGGGCGATGGGCAGCCGTTGACCGGGGAGCAGCCGCTTGGGCCGATCTCCTCATGAGGGCGGCCCCAGAAACGCCGTGACGAGCCCCGCGAACCGCTCGGGGTCGTCCAGCCACGGCTGGTGGCCCGCTCCGGGCTGCACGACCAGGGTGGCGTCCGGGAAGAGCGCGGCATATTCGGCCACCGCGGGCGGCGGGCTGTTCAGGTCGACCTCGCCGGCCAGCAGCAGCACCGGTGCCGCGAAGGTCGCCAGGGCCGCCCGGGTCGCCTCCGGCGTGAACGCGCCGTCCGCCGCGAAAGCCTCGGCGATGGTCAGGTTCGTCCGCTTGCTCAACTCCGCGTGATGCTGCCGCGCCGCCGCGTCCCAGCGGCCGTACCGCAGCGGGGTGAGGGCTTCCCAGTCGGCGTCCGTGGCCCGGCCCGCCCCGATCGCGGCCAGGGCCGCGGCGGCGGCCGGGTACCACGGCTCGTCCTTGCGGAGCTGGGCGGTCGCGCGGCGCATCTCGGCGGGAACCGGGATGCCGACGCCGATGAGGCTGGGGGTGATCAGGACCAGCTTGCTGACCGCGGCCGGGTGGCGGGTCGCGTACTGCACTGCCACGTTGGTGCCGGCGGAGTGGCCGAGCAGGTCCATCGCGCTCAGGCCGAGGTGGTCGCGCAGGGCCTCGACGTCGCCGACCTGACGGTCGCAGCGGTACGACCCGGCGTCCGCCGGGGTCGCGGACTCCCCGGTGCCGCGCGGATCGAGCAGCACCAGCCGGCGGTGCCGGTCCAGGCCGCCGAGATCACCCAGGTACGCGGCGTCCGCCATCGGACCGGGCAGGCAGACGAGCGGGTCACCTTCCCCGGCCGTGCGGTACGCGAGCCTGGTGCCGTCCGGCGCCGAGAAGGTGGGCATGGCGCGCAGCCTGGCAGCGCTGTCCACCTCCCGGAAGCGATTTAGTACGCACGTACGAACTCGCGGTAGAGTGGCGGCGTGAGCGCTTACCAGCCGTCGATGCTCGACCTCATGGCCGGCCCGTCCGCGTCCCTCGGGGCCCTGCCCGGCCGGCTGGTCCGGCACAAGCTGACCGCCGGCGCCTGGGTCGACGTGTTCCCCGGCTGGGTGCAGGCCTCCGACGCGGTCTTCGAGACCCTGCTGACCGAGGTCGACTGGCGCGCCGAGCGCCGCCCGATGTACGACGGCGTGGTCGACGTCCCCCGCCTCCTGCGCTGGTACGGCCGCGGCGAAACGCTCCCGCACCCGCTCCTGACGCAGGCCCGCGACCAGCTCTCCGCGCACTACGAGCCCGAGCTGGGCGAGGGTTTCGTGACAGCGGGCATGTGCCTCTACCGCGACGGCCGCGACAGCGTCGCCTGGCACGGCGACACCCTGGGCCGCTCCTCGCGGGAGGACACGATGGTGGCGATCGTGTCGTTCGGCTCGCCGCGCAACCTGATGCTGCGCCCCCGTGCGGGCGGCGCGGAGTCGCTGCGTTTCCCGCTGGGCCACGGTGACCTGATCGTGATGGGCGGCTCCTGCCAGCGCACCTGGGAGCACGCGATCCCGAAGACTGCGAAGCCGGTGGGTCCCCGGGTCAGCGTCCAGTTCCGCCCGATCAACGTGGCTTAGTCACAGACCGGCCACGGATCGTCGCCGGCACATCGACTTTCGGTAATGTTTCCAGGGCATTGACATGGCGTCTCAAGAACTTACACTCCAAGTGTAATAACCTCCGACCGCATGATCCTCCATCGAGGACGGTGCGGCGAACCTCAGTGCCGAGGTGACGATGACCCGACCCGCGCCCGCCACCGACCCCGATTCCCAAGGCCTCTCCCTGCACCAGATCGGCGTCCGGTTCGGCGGCCTGGTCGCTCTCGACGACGTCTCCCTGCGGGTGCCACCCGGCCGCACGGTCGGCGTCATCGGGCCCAACGGCGCGGGCAAGACCACTCTCTTCAACGTGGTCTGCGGTTTTGTCGCCCCGACCTCCGGCACCATCTCGCTCGACGGCCGTCCGCTGCGGCCCCGCCCGCACCGGCTGGCGCGGCTCGGCATCGCGCGCACGCTGCAGGGTGTCGGCCTCTTCGCCGGCCTGACGGTCCTCGAGAACGTCATGGTCGGCGCCGAACACGCGGGCCAGAGACCCGAAAGCGCGTGGGAAGCGCTCGAGCGCTGCGGTGTCGCCCCGCAGGCGCACGCACTCCCCGGCGGCCTGCCGTACGCGGTCCGCAAGCGTGTCGCTCTGGCCCGCGCCCTCGTCGCCCAGCCGCGCCTGCTGCTGCTGGACGAGCCGGCCGGCGGACTCGGCGCCGACGAGATCGCCGAGCTGGCGGAGCTGATCACCGGCCTGTCCTGCGCGGTGCTGCTGGTCGAGCACCACATGGACCTGGTCATGGCGGTCTGCGACGAGATCCTGGTGCTGGACTTCGGCAAACCGGTCGCGCACGGGACGCCGGCCGAGATCCGCACCGACGAGGCGGTCGTGGACGCCTACCTCGGGGCTGCGGCATGACCGACTGCACCGCGGCGAAGCAAGGGCCACGAGGGCATGCCAAAGGAGGCACGGCATGACCGCGCTGCTGGAGGCCGAGCAGCTCACCGTCGGGTACGGCGCCGCGCCGGTTCTGCACAATGTGGACCTGACGGTGGCCGCGGGTTCCATCACCGCCGTCCTCGGGGCCAACGGCGCCGGCAAGACGACGCTGCTGCGTACGCTGTCGGGTCTGCTCCGGCCGGCCACCGGCCGGATCGTGCTCGACGGGCAGGACCTGCGCGGGGTGAAGGTCGAGCAGATGGTGCGCCGGGGCGTGGCCCATGTGCCCGAGGGCCGCGGCGTGGTGACCGAGCTGACCGTGGACGAAAATCTGCGGCTCGGCGGTCTGTGGCGCCGCGACCGGGTGGACGCCAAGCGCGCCCTGGACGAGGTGTACGAACTGTTCGAGCCGCTGGCCCGCCGCCGCCGCTTCCCCGGCCACCAGCTCTCCGGCGGGGAGCGGCAGATGCTCGCGCTCGGCCGGGCCCTGGTCGGCCGGCCGCGCCTGCTGCTGCTGGACGAGCCGTCGCTGGGGCTGGCGCCCAAGGTGACCGCCCAGATCATGGGCCTGCTGCGCACCCTGCGGGAGCGCACCGGGCTGACCGTGCTGCTCGTCGAGCAGAACGTGCGCAGTGCCCTGTCGGTCGCCGACACGGGAATCGTGATGTCGCTGGGCCGGGTCGTCGCCAACGCGGACGCCGCCACCCTGCGCGACGACGAGGACATGCGGCACGCATACCTCGGTTTCTGATCAAGACAGGAGGGCGATGGACCGGTTCGTGTTCCTCACGTTCGACGGCCTGAGCCGGGGTGCGGTGTACGCCGCGTTCGCCCTGGCCCTGGTCCTGATCTGGCGAGCCACCCGGATCGTCAACTTCGCCCAGGGCGCGATGGCGGTCGCGACGGCGTACGTGGGCTATTCGGTGTCGGCGGCGACCGGCTCGTACTGGCTCGGGTTCGTCGTGGCGGTGCTGGGCGGGCTGCTGCTGGGTGCCGCGACCGAGCGGGTGGTGATGCGCTTCGTCGACCACTCGTCGCACCTCAACGGGGTGGTCGTGGCGCTCGGCCTGGTGCTGGTCATCCAGGGCGTGCTCGGCATGATCTACGGCAACGAGTTCCGGCCGGCCGAGGCGCCGTTCAGCCGCGAGGCCTTCACCGTGGGCGGGATCGCGCTGCTGTCGCGCTTCGACCTGTTCGTCTTCGGCGCCGTCCTGGTCGTGGTGGCCCTGCTGGCGCTGCTGTTCACCCGTACGTCCGTGGGCCTGCGGATGCGCGCCTCGGCGTTCGCACCCGACGTGTCCCGGCTGCTCGGGGTGAACGTCGGCGGCATGCTGACGCTGGGCTGGGCGCTGGCCGCGGCGGTCGGATCGCTGGCCGGCATGCTGGTGCTGCCGACCGAGCTGGGCCTGCACCCGAACGCGATGGACATCGTCTTCGTGTCGTCCTTCACCGCGGCGGTGGTCGGCGGCCTGGACAGCACGATCGGCGCGGTGGCCGGCGGGCTGATCGTCGGGTTGCTGCTCTCCTACGTCAGCGGCTACCTGGGCGCCACCGTGGCCCCGATCGCCGTGCTGGTCCTGCTGGTCGTGGTGCTGCTGGGCCGGCCCGGCGGACTGTTCTCCCGATCGGCGGCGAGAGCCGTATGAGCGTCACGCTGGCTCCGAAGGTGGACGCGACCACCCGCGTCCGCACCGTGCCCCGCAAGCATCGCCATCTGTTGTGGACGGTGGCCGCGGCCGTGCTGATCCTGGCGCTGACCTATGTGCTGCCGCCGTTCCGCAACTATCAGCTCGCGACGGTCGGGGCATACCTGTGCGTCACGGCCGGGCTGACCGTTCTCACCGGGCTCAACGGGCAGCTCTCGCTCGGGCACGGCGCGCTGATGGCCACCGGCGCCTACACGGTGGCGATGGTCCAGGAGAAGCTGGCCGGCCAAGGTCAGTGGACGCTGCTGATCGCCGTACTCGCCGGGATCGCCGTGGCCACGGTGGCCGGCGGCATCGTCGGGCTGGCCGCGGCCCGGTTGCGCGGACCCTATCTGGCCGGGCTCACGCTCGCGGTCGCTGTGGTGGTGCCGGCGATCGCCAGCACCTTCGACAAGACCTTCAACAGCGACCAGGGCCTGTCCGTGTACGTCGATCCGCCGCCGCTGGCGCTGGGCGCGACGTTCCCGTACGAGCGCTGGCAGGCGTGGCTGGCGTGGGCCGGCGCGCTGCTCACCGTGTTCCTGCTGGCGACACTGGTCCGGGGGCGGTTCGGCCGGGCGCTGCGCGCCGTACGCGATGACGAGGCCGCCGCCCGCATCGCCGGAGTGAACGTCGCCCGTACCCAGGTCCTGGCTTTTGTGGTCAGCGCGGCCTGCGCCGGCCTCGGCGGCGGGCTGTTCGCCGTGCTCGCCCAGAGCGTCTCCCCCGGCGCCTTCCCGATCTCGCTGTCGCTGTTCCTGGTGATGGCGATCGTGATCGGCGGCCTGGGCAGCCTGGCCGGCGCGGTCTGGGGCGCGGTCCTGCTGGTGGCCCTGCCCGCCCTCACCCACTCACTCACCGAACTGATCGACGTGTCGCCCGCGGTCGCCCAGCGGCTGGAGGGAAACCTGCCGCTGGCGCTGTTCGGCGTCACGTTGATCGTCGTCATGCTCGCCGCACCCGGCGGTATCGCCTCACTACGATTCAGAAGGAGAAAGGCATGAGACGTATATGGTCCGCGCTCGCCGTGACGGCCCTGGTCGCCGCCGCCGCCGGTTGCAGCGGTGACGACGGGGGCGGAGGCAGCAGCGGGGGCGGCAGCGTTCCCGGCGTCACCGCCACCGAGATCCTGGTCGGCACGCACATGCCGCTGACCGGCCCGGCCGCGGCCGGCTATTCCAAGATCGCCCCGGCCACCAAGGCCTACTTCGACTACGTGAACGCGAGCGGCGGCGTGCACGGCCGCAAGATCACGTACAAGATCATGGACGACACCTACAACCCGGCGACGACCCAGCAGGTGGTCCGCGAGCTGGTGCTGCAGGACAAGGTCTTCGCGATCCTGAACGGGCTGGGCACCCCCACGCACACCGGCGTGCTGGACTTCCTCAAGACCAACCGGGTCCCCGACCTGTTCGTGGCCTCCGGCAGCCGCAGCTGGGACCAGCCCGACAAGTATCCGGGCACCTTCGGCTTCAACGTCGACTACACCGTCGAGGGCAAGATCCTGGCCACCCACGTCAAGGCGACCCAGGCCGGCAAGAAGGTCTGCTTCCTGGGCCAGGACGACGACTTCGGCCGGGACGCGCTGGCCGGCATCGAGAAGATCCTCGGCCCGGTGGCCGCCAAGCAGTCGTACGTGACCAGCAACCCGAACGTCGGCCCGCAGATGGGCGCGCTCAAGCAGGCCGGCTGCCAGGTCGTGATGCTGGCCACCGTGCCCGGCTTCACCGCCCTCAGCCTCGGCACCGCGGCCAAGATCGCCTTCAAGCCGCAGTTCGTGGTCTCCCAGGTCGGCGCCGATCTCGGCACCCTGAGCAAGCAGCTGGGCGCGGCGGCGCCGCTGACCGAGGGCCTGATCTCGGACAACTACCTGCCGCTGAGCAACGACGAAGCCAACCCGTGGATCCAGCTCTACAAGAAGGTCAACGCGGCCCACAACGGCAACGCCGAGTTCGACAACAACGTCGTCTACGGCATGTCCGTCGGCTACCTCTTCGTGCAGAGCCTGCAGGCCGCGGGCAAGGACCTGACGCGCGAGGGGCTGATCTCGGCGATCGAGAAGAACGGCTTCCAGGGACCGGGCCTCGCGCCGCTGCGCTTCTCGGCCGACGACCATTCCGGGTACGGCGGCATGCGGCTCTCCAAGGTCGAAGGCGGCAAGCAGACCTACTTCGGCGAGCCGTTGGAGACTGACGAGGGGGACGGGCCGGTGGCTCCGTACACGACACCCCCGGCCGCCCCGCCCGCGAACGGGATCCCGGCGGCCTCCTAGCCTGCCTGTACCGGACCGGTTGCGACTCGCCGCCGACCCATGCAGGGTGGGCGGCGAGAAGGTTACTCATAAGTAGGAGGTTCTGACCGGATGACGAAGCTCAACGGCGCCGTGGCCGTCGTGACCGGGGCCAGCCGTGGAATCGGGTTCGCCATCGCCCAGCGCTTCGTCGCCGAGGGCGCCAAGGTGTGCATCACCGGCCGCGACGCCGGCGCCCTGGAGAACGCGGCGAAGGACCTCGGCGGGCCGGACGTCGCGATCGGCGTCGCCGGCAAGGGCGACGACGCCGATCATCGGGCCGCTGTCATCGACACCGTGCTGGGCGCGTTCGGGCCGGTCACCGTGCTGGTCAACAACATCGGCATCAACCCGGCGTACGGGCCGCTGGGCTCCCTCGACCTGGGGGCGGCCCGCAAGATGATCGACGTCAACGTGCTCGGCACGCTCGGCTGGGTGCAGGAGGCGCTGCGGGGCGGGCTCGCCGAGCAGGGCGGCTCGATCGTCAACATCTCGTCGGTCTCCGGCGTACGCCCGGCCCCCGGCATCGCCTTCTACGGGGTGACCAAGGCCGCGCTGATCCACCTCACCGAGGAGCTGGCCGTGGAGCTGGCCCCGAAGATCCGGGTCAACGCGGTCGCCCCGGCCGTGATCAAGACGCGCTTCGCCACCGCCCTGTACGAGGGGCGCGAGGAACAGGTCGCTGCCACGTACCCGCTGGGCCGACTCGGCGTGCCCGAGGACGTGGCCGGCACGGTCGCGTTCCTCTGCTCGGCCGACGCCGCCTGGATCACCGGCCAGACCGTGGTCATCGACGGCGGCGTCACGCTGACGGGCGCGGTGCAGTGAGCCTGCGACGCGTGGTGGTCACCGGCGCCGGCAGCGGCATCGGCGCGGCCCTGGCCCGCCGGTTCGCGGCCGACGGCGCCCGGGTGATCGTGAACGACCTGGACCCGGCCGCCGCCGAGGCCGTGGCGGCCGAGATCGGTGGTGTGGCCGTCCCGGGCGACGCGGGCAGCGAGGACGACGTGCGCCGGCTCGTCGACACGGCGTGGGCCGAGCTCGGTGGCGTGGACCTGTTCTGCGCCAACGCCGGCATCCTGACCGCCGGATCGGCCGAGGCGCCCGACGACGCCTGGCAGAAAGCCTGGCAGATCAACGTCATGTCGCACGTGTACGTGGCCCGCGCAGTGCTTCCCCGCTGGCTGGAGAACGGTGGCGGGCGGCTGCTGTTCACCGTCTCCGCGGCGGGGCTGCTGACCTTGCTCGGCAGTGCGCCGTACTCGGTCACCAAGCACGCCGCGCTGGGCTTCGCCGAGTGGCTGCGCGCCACGTACGCCCACCGCGGCATCACCGTCCAGGCACTCTGCCCGCAGGGCGTACGCACCGACATGCTCGGCAGCGGCTCGGACAGTGCCAGCCGGGCCCAGCTCGCGGCGACCGCCATGGATCCGGCCGAGGTCGCTGCCGTGGTGGCCAAGGCCCTCGAAGGCGACAGCTTCCTGGTGCTGCCCCACCCCGAGGTCGCCGAGTACTACCGGCGCCGCGCCACCGACACCGACCGCTGGCTGGCCGGGATGAACAAGATCCAGCGCGGCTTCGACACGGCGGCCACCGCATGACCGGCCCCCGCGGACTCGACCTGGACCGGCTCCGAGCCCACCTCGGCTCCGGCCCGCTGACCGCCACGATGTTCGCCGGCGGGCGGTCCAACCTCACCTACGCGGTCACCGACGGCACCGAACGCTGGGTGCTGCGCCGTCCGCCGCTGGGCCACGTACTGCCGACCGCGCACGACATGGTCCGGGAGCACCGCGTGCTGCAGGCGTTGTCGGCGGCCGGCTTCCCGGCACCCCGCCCCCTGCTGCTCTGCGAAGACCTGGACGTCATCGGCGCGCCGTTCTACCTGATGCAGCACGTCGACGGCACCATCTACCGCGATGTCGACGCGCTCGAGGCGATGGGCCCGGCGGCGATGCACACGCTGGTGCTCTCGCTGGTGGACACGCTCGCCGACCTGCACGCCCTGGATCCGGCCGAGATCGGGCTGGCCGACTTCGGCCGCCCGGAGGGCTTCAACGAGCGCCAGGTCCGCCGGTGGAAGAAGCAGCTCGACGCGTCCCGCAGCCGCGAGGTGCCGGGCATCGAGGAGCTGCACGCCCGGCTGGCCGCGGACATCCCGGACGGCGCCGGCGCGGTGGTGCACGGCGACTACCGGCTGGACAACGTGCTGATCGGCCCGCGGATGGAGATCAACGCGGTGCTCGACTGGGAGATGTCAACGCTCGGTGATCCACTCAGCGACGTGGCTCTGATGCTGGTCTACGCGGGCCGTCCACTGCTGCTCGGTGGCCGCTCGTCGATCTCCGTACCGGGGCATCCGAGCCTGGCCGAGATGGCCGACCACTATGCCAAACGCTCCGGCCGGGACGTTTCCGACCTGCACTGGTATGTGGGCTTTGCCGCGTTCAAGCTCGCCGTCATCCTCGAAGGCGTGCACTACCGCTACGTTCAGGGCCAGACGGTGGGCGAGGGTTTCGACACGGTCGGCGCGCTCGTGGCGCCGCTGGTCGCGCAAGGTCATGAGTCGCTCGACGGAACGCTGGAGGGGAACTGATGGACTTCGCGTTCGATGCCCGTACCGAGGACTACCGCAAGCGCCTGCTCGCCTTCCTCGACGAGTACGTCTATCCCGCCGAGGCCACCTTCGACGAGGAATACGCCGGCGACTGGTCCCCGCCGCCGGTCATCGCCCGGTTGCAGGCCAAGGCCCGCGAGGCCGGCCTGTGGAACCTCTTCCTGCCCGGCGAGCACGGCGCCGGCCTGACCAACCTGCAGTACGCGCCGCTGGCCGAGCTCACCGGCCGCAGCCCGGCGATCGCCCCGCCCGCGCTCAACTGCGCCGCCCCGGACACCGGCAACATGGAGGTCCTGGCCCAGTTCGGCCGCCCGGCCCAGCAGGAACGCTGGCTGCGCCCGCTGCTGGACGGCACCATCCGGTCGGCCTTCGCGATGACCGAGCCGCAGGTGGCCTCCTCGGACGCGACCAACATCGGCACCCGGATCACCCGCGACGGCGACGACTACGTGATCAACGGCCGCAAGTTCTACATCTCCGGCGCGATGAACCCGAACTGCCAGATCTTCATCGTGATGGGCAAGACCGACCCCGAGGCCGCCCGGCACGTGCAGCAGAGCATGATCCTGGTCCCCCGGGACACGCCGGGCCTGACCGTGCAGCGCGGCATGACGGTCTTCGGCTACGACGACGGCGACCACGGCGGCCACGCCGAGATGGTCTTCGACAACGTCCGGGTGCCGGCGGAAAACCTGATCGGCGAAGAAGGCTCGGGCTTCGCCATCTCCCAGGCCCGGCTGGGCCCCGGCCGGATCCACCACTGCATGCGCCTGATCGGAATGGCCGAACGCGCCCTGGAGCTGATGTGCCGCCGGGCGCTGACCCGGACCCCGTTCGGCAAGCCCCTGGCCGAGCAGGGCGTCGTACAGGAATGGATCGCGGAATCCCGGGTCCGCATCGAGCAGGCCCGGCTGCTGGTCCTGAAGGCGGCGTGGCTGATGGACACGGTCGGCAACAAGGGCGCGCACACCGAGATCCAGGCCATCAAAATCATCGTGCCCGGCACCACCGAATGGATCATCGACAAGGCCATCCAGGCCCACGGCGCCGCGGGCGTCGGCCAGGACACCCCCCTCGCCCGCCTGTGGGCGCAGTCCCGCACCCTGCGACTCGCGGACGGCCCCGACGAGGTGCACAAGCGCTCGCTGGCCCGCCGCGAACTCAACCGCTATCGGAGCGCCTGATGCCGGCCGCCTCACCCCGCCCACCCCAGCGCATCGACGGCCGTACGGCCCGCTCGGAACGCACCCGCAACGCCATCGTGGAGGCTCACGTGGCGCTGATCCTCGGGGGAGATCTGCGCCCGACCGCGGACCGCATCGCCAAGCAAGCGGGGGTGTCCCTGCGGGCGCTGTGGAGCCACTTCGCGGACATGGAGGCTCTGTTCGCAGCCAGCGGCGAGCGGATTCTGGAGCAGCGCGACGAGGCGCACCAGGCGGTGCCGACTGACCTGCCGCTGGCGGCGCGCATCGAGGCGTACTGCCAGCAGCGGGCCCGGCTCCTGGAACACATCGCCCCGGCAGCGAAGGCATCGGCGCTGAAAGAGCCGTTCTCCCCGGCGCTGCAGAGCTACCGGCGCAGCCACACGGAACGGGTCCGGACCGAGCTGAAGATCCTGTTCGCCCGGGAAATCGACGGCGACGAGACGCTGCTGGCGGCTCTGACGGCAACAAGCATGTGGCCGACTTGGGGCACACTGCGGGATGCACTGGGCCTCGAACCTGACGCGGCAAGGCTCGTCCTGACCCGCGCAGTGACGGCGCTGCTGACCGCTGCCCCCTGACTGCGGTCTATCGACCCGCCACCCCGACCGTCGGTCCCCTGACGCCCTCATGACCGCCCTTGGTCGACCGCCCCCTGACTGCCTTCCGTGAGCGCCCTCCCCTTTGATCGCCGGACCCTGACCGCTCTCCGGCTTTCCCGCTGACCTCCTGCCGCCCTACCCGGGGCTCCCCCTGCCGCCTGAGCGTCCCGGTCTTCGCTCCCCATGTTCTCCGGCTCCTTCCTTGACTCCCAACGGGCCTTCCCGTGGCGTCCCACCGGCCGTCCCGTGGCGTCCCCGGGCCTCCCGCATCTACCGCGACGCCTTCTGCGCGCCTCGCGCGGCCTGCCCTGCCTTCGGCGCCGGCTTCCGCGCGTCTCCCCCGCAGCCTTGCGCGCCGGCTTCCCCGCGGCCCTCCGCGCACCTTCTGCGGTCTCCCCGCGCCTCCCGCGCTGCCTTTCGCATCCCCCAGGCACCCCGCGCATCCCCCAGGCGCCTCCCGCGCCGCCTTCCGCGCGCCTCCCGCGCCGCCTTCCGCGCACCTCCCGCGCGGTCCTCCGCGCAGCCTTCCGCGCACCCCCTGCGGTCTCCCCACGCCTCCCGCGTCGCCTTTCGCATCCCCCAGGCGCCTCCCGCGCAGCCTTCCGCGCGGTCCTCCGCGCACTCCCTGCGGTCTCCCCCACGCCTCCCGCGCCGCCTTCCGCAGCCTCCCGCGCGGTCCTCCGCGCAGCCTTCCGCGCACCTCCCGCGCCGCCTTCCGCGACCTCCCGCGCGGTCCTCCGCGCACCCTTCCGCGCACCCCCTGCGGTCTCCCCACGGCCTCCCGCGCCGCCTTCCGCGGCCTCCCGCGCGGTCCTCCGCGCACCCTTCCGCGCACCCCCTGCGGTCTCCCCACGCCTCCCGCGCCGCCTTCCGCGACCTCCCGCGCGGTCCTCCGCGCAGCCTTCGCGCACCTCCCGCGCGGCCCTCCGCGCAGCCTTCGCGCACCTCCCGCGCGGCCCTCCGCGCAGCCTTCGCGCACCTCCCGCGCGGCCCTCCGCGCACCCCCTGCGATCTCCCCACGCCTCCCGCGCCGCCTTCCGCGACCTCCCGCGCGGTCCTCCGCGCAGCCTCCCGCGCAGCCCTCCGCGCACCTCCTGTGACCTCCCCACACCTACTCACCCGACGCCCCATTCCCCGTCCCCCCGGGATACCGCAGCCTCGCGCCACCAGAGGCCCCGGCGACACGCGAGAAAATCTATCCGTGGAGAACTAGATTTCTTGGGCGATGGCGGCTAACGTATTGGTTGTCGAAACGAGAACGTCAAGACGCGGACGTACCCGCCCGGCCGTGAGGTCACGACGGGCGCAGCACCAGGAAGTAAGCAGTACCCACGCCTAAGCGGCGGGGTCTGCGGATCCGTCGCACGTGGCAGGGCCAAGAAGTTTGCGTGGGGCTCCACCACCGGCGGGGAAGTGCGCAGTACGCATCACGTCAGAGCAAGTGGAACGCAGAGGAAAGGGAGGGTTGACGCACCGTTGGATCGCCCGCTCCGACCGCTCTACCGGGTCGAGTGGACACCGCAGTTTCCATCGAACGAGAGGTGGTCTCCGGTCACGCTTACGCGATCCTCGCACCCGAAACCGTTACACACGGCTGGTGCGGATTAGACAAACCGACGCGACTGTCGGCAGATGGTGTTCTAAAACCCGATAACCCTGGGCCCCGGCGCGATCAGCGCCGGGGCCCTCGACACGGAGGTGACATGGCCCAACCCGACGACATGTTCGGTGACGAGGACTACCCCGCCTACACGATGGGCCGAGCCGCGGAAATCGTCGGCGTATCCCAGGACTTCCTGCGGAGGCTCGGCGACGCGAAGCTGATCGACCCGTTCCGCTCCCCCGGCGGACACCGGCGCTACTCCCGCTACCAGCTGAGGCTGGCGGCCCGCGCCAAGGAGATGGTGGACGAAGGCACGGCCCTGGAGGCGGCGTGCCGGATCATCATCCTGCAGGACCAGCTCGAAGAAGCGCTCCGGGTGAACGAGTCCCTGCGCAGAAACGAGAACAGCAACGCCAAATGACCACCCGCCGCCCCCGGCACGCGGTCCCGCCCATCACCGGGCCGGGGCCGTTCGTCATCCCAGAGGGCCACCTTCCGGCTCTGCTACATGCGCCCAAGGCAGCGGGCCATGCCGGAAACGATCCGCCGGTCGTTCGCACTAGCTCAGTGACATACACGATCGTCGACCTCCTCGGAGTTGACCATTCCTCGGAGTTGACCATTCCTCGGAGTTGACACTTCCTCGGAGTTGACCATGACGGAGCCGATCGGCCCGGCCACCGCACGCCTACGCCTGCACACCTATCTGCGCGAGCGCCGGGAGGCGCAAGGCCACACGGCGTCAGCCGTGGCCAAGAAGATGCGGTGGTCGCAGAGCAAGCTGAACCGCATCGAAAGTGGCGTGGTGACGATCCAGCCGATCGAAGTCAAGGCGCTCCTGGAGTTCTACGACGTCCGGGACCCCGCCGAGGTCGAGCAGCTGATGTCCCTTTCCGTGATCTCACGCGAACGCCGGTGGTGGCGCGAGGAGAACCTCTCGCAGGAGTTCAAGGACTTCGTCGCCTTCGAAAGGGAGGCATCCGGCCTGTACGGCTACTACGCCCTGTTCATTCCGAGCCTGCTGCAGACCCCGGCGTACGCGAAGGCCCTCAGCTCGGCGGCGACCGACGGAACGGTAGCCGACTCGACCGGGATGAGTCTGACCGAGGTACGCCGCAAGCGCCAAGAGACCCTGTTCGACCGGCTCGACGGCAGCCTGCCCCCGACGCTCAACATAGCGATCGACGAAACAGCGCTGCTTCGCCCGGTCGGCGGTCCGGAAACCATGGCGGCTCAGCTGGACCACCTGCTCGCTGTGGCCGAGCGCAAGTCAGTGCAGATAACCGTGGTGCCGCTCGAACTCGGCGCCCACGGCGGTCTGGACGGACCGTTCGAATTGCTGGAGTTCGCCGGCGAGGTCAACGACGTAGTTTTCCTCGGAAACGCGGCAGACGACTTCCTGATCACCGACAAGGCCAGGACCGAGATCTTCCGAAGAATCATGGACGACCTGCTCACCTCGGGACTCTCCGGCAAGCACGCCATCGAGGCAATCAGCAGGGCCCGTCGGCGGTTGAGGGCCTGACCGAGAAGGACGGCACCATCCGTCGGATCCGCGACTCGCTGTCCTAGAAAACGACGACCGAACGGGCACCCTCGCCACGGGCCATCCGATCGAAGGCCGCCGGAACGCCGGTGAGCGGGATGCGGTCGGTGATCAGGTGGTCGAGCTTCAGCGCGCCCGAGAGCACGTCCTGCGCCAGCGCCGGCACCTCGATGTCCGGGTCCGACGAGCCGTAGACCGAGGCCCGCAGCGTACGGGCGCTGGAGAAGATGTCCAGCGCGCTCAGCTCCACCATGTCGTCCGCGCGGCCCATGCCCACCACCGTCACCTGGCCGCCGCGGCGGGTCGCCCGCCACGCCGCCCGGATGGTCGCCGCCCGGCCCACGCATTCGAAGGCGTGGTCCGCGCCCAGCCGATCCGTGCGCGACCGGATGTCCTTGGACAGATTGTCCGAGGAGACCACGAAGTCGGTCGCTCCCGCAGCCTCCGCGAGCGCCTTCTTGGCCTCCGACACGTCCACCGCGATGACTGTCGCGGCGCCGGGGGGGGGGGGGGGGGGGGGGGAGGGGAGGGGGGGGCCGGCGGGGGGGGGGGGGGGGAACGGATTCAGGGAGGAGCCATGGTGAGTTTGCTGCTGGTTGGTGCTGTTGGGGCGTGTCTGGT